>JBEKSY010000023.1:0-53036 GCA_049516595.1 Anaerolineales bacterium | reverse complement strand
CCCCCGGGAGCTTCGTCCCCCCCACCTCTCCTACCAGGTCATCGTATCGCCCTCCCCCGAGGATGGCGCGGAATTCTCTGGCCAAATCCCGCGCCTCAAATACTGTGCCCGTGTAGTAGTCCAGCCCCCGTACTACCCCAGGATCAAACTCGACGTAATCCGCAGCTCCAAGGGCCACCACCGCTTCGAGCAGGCGCACCAGTTCGGTCGATTTCCTCCAAAGTTCACGGTCCTCGAGAAGGCGGAGGAGGCCCTCGAGTTGACTTTGCTGAATCCCCAGTTCGGAGGCGTAGCTGCGCCATTCGGCAGCGGCCATCCGATCCCGACGGTCGATGAGCCGAAAAACGTCTTCCCGGGCTTCTCCTCCAATCGCGAGGTGTTCCAACTCCGAGTCCATCAGCCCACGATGGTTGACTTGAATTCGGACCTGACCGGGCGCGAGCCCGAGGGAGCGAAAGAACTCCGCCGCCATCGCCACCAGCTCGGCGTCCGCCTCTGGCGAATTCACTCCCAGCAGATCCACATTCCATTGAAAGAACTCTCGCGAGCGCCCTCTCTGCGGTTGCTCGTACCTCCAAAAGGGCCCAAAGGACCACCACCGGATGGGGATCCCAAGCTGGTGCTGTCGCTCGGCTACCATCCTCGCCAGCGAAGGAGTAAGCTCCGGACGCAGAGCCACATCATCGCCCCCGCGATCCTTGAACACGAAGGCCTGCTCCTTGACCAGCTCCTCTCCCGATTTGGCCGCATACAGTTGCAGGGTTTCCAGGAAGGGTCCGTCGTATTCCTGATATCCAAATGACTGCGAGACTCGGCGCATCTGGCCATAGAGCCAATTACGGATGGCCATCTGCTCAGGAAAGAAGTCGCGCGTCCCTTTGACCGAAGGAATGAGGGCTTTCATTGGGCGCTCCGCTGCTTCAAGGGTAAGAGGGATGGCGGATGTCGGCGTCCGCTGACCGGCCGGGCCAGGCCCAGACGGATACAAAAAAAGAGCGGTCTCCGCAGAGGGCCGCTCCAAGTCGGGGCGGGCGGATTTGAACCGCCGACCCCCTGCACCCCATGCAGGTGCGCTAGCCGAACTGCGCTACGCCCCGTCTTTGACCGATTATAGCCCAAGCCTCGACGATCGCCCACAGCCCGGAACCAGTCGGATCCCTCCAATCTTGCTCGCTATCGATCGGACCGCTCTCGATCTCTCCTAGGGAGCGTTGTGCAGCCGAAATCCATGTCCCCGCACCGTCAAGATGAATTCTTGGTCGGGAGCGACTTCGCCGATCCGTTCGCGCAGCCTGCGGACCAAGGCATCAATCGCCTGTTCGGAGACCCCATCACTATCCACTCCAGGCCAGACGTTCTCCACAACTTCTTCCCGCGTGACGATCCCGCCACTACGTAGGTAAAGGAGCTCAAGCAACCGGTACTGATGCACTGACAACGGTGGATCGACCTCCGTCTCGCGAACCCAGACTTGGTGTGCCCTGGGATCAATACGCAAGATCCCTCTCTCGAGTGGGCGTTCCTCGTAAGTCAAGGGAACCGTCGCATCGGAGGCCACATAGGTCGCCTGGACAGCCAGCGCAATCTGCACGATGTCCCCATCTCGAAGAGGCTGGCGCCCCTCGACCGGGTTGCCATTCACCCAGGTCCCGTTCTTGCTGCCCAGATCCTCCACCCGGGTGTCGGATCCGTCTCGGATCAGCCGAGCATGACGGCGCGAGACCTTTCGGTCCGAGATGACGACATCGCATTCCTTTCCCCGGCCAATGAGCAGTCCTTCCGGTGGAATAAGGAATCGCTCCCCCGCCGAAGGACCCGACTGTAGGATCAGAACGGGAAATTCCTCATGATTTCCCATGAACTCCCCTCAAGCGTGCGGCACCGATTGTACTCAGGCGCCAGATCTAAGCAACCGCGACCCACCCCATCCGGGCCACTCGCCAAGAGTCGTGCTGTATAATCGCAATGCAAACGCCTGCTGACACGTCTGGACCCCTGGGGAGGAATGGTCCACGCCGAGGCGCGTAATCAACAGGCCCTCTCTCCCACCATCCAGGGTTGCACCAGGGCGACCAGGGGCAAAGAAGTCAGAAGGGATCATGCCCAAACCCCTGCCTGCCGACCACGTCCTGCGGAACCGATACCGCCTCCGTGAAACCATTGGGCACGGAGGTATGGGTGCTATCTACCTAGCCGAAGACGAGCGTCTCACCGGGCGTCTATGCGCACTGAAAGAAATCGAACACGACCCCTCCCTGCCTGCCGCCATCACCAAACAATCGCGCGAACAATTCTACCGCGAGGCCAGCGTCCTGGCCCGCCTCGACCATCCAAATCTTCCCAAAGTCTCTGACTTCTTTTCCGCCAATGGAAGAGACTACTTGGTCATGGACTACGTGGCCGGCAAGGATCTGCGCACCCTCATGGAGGAGGCACGCGCCCACAATGAAAGCCTTCCGGTGGAGCAGGTGCTCGGCTGGTTCGGCCAACTCATTGACGCACTGAAGTACATGCACAGCCAGGATCCCCCCATCGTCCACCGCGATATCAAGCCCAGCAACATCAAGGTCACCCCAATCGGGGTTGTGAAGCTGGTCGACTTTGGTCTCGTAAAGCTCCTCGTGCCCGACGAGATGACCATCACGGTTGTGCAGGGCCGAGGGACCGCACTCTACACCCCCCTGGAACAATATGGAGCCGACACTGGGCACACAGACGCGCGCAGCGACATCTACTCCGTGAGCGCGACCCTCTACCATTTGCTGACCAACTCGGCTCCTCCCGAGGCTAAGCAGCGCTTCTTATCCCCCGAAGCTCTCGTCCCCCCGCGGCGCCTCAACCCAGCCATCCCGGCCAGCGTCGAACACGCCTTGCTGTGGGGCATGGCGCTCCATCCCGACGATCGACCCGCGAACATCGAGGCCTTTCGGGAGGCGCTCTTCCGTGGCGAGGAGATTCCAGCCCCCCAGCCAAAGGACCGCTTCTGGAGGCATGCGAGCCGAGACCTTCAGGCTTGGGACGGCATCCTGGTTGGGGCGATTGGCCTGCTCCTCCTGATCGCAATCTATGGGGCTTTGGCCCCTTAGAATCGCCTGACGGCTCCCCGAAACAGCAGGCCTGGCCCTTGCTCTGCCAAAGCCGGCTCCCCGCATGCCTTCCGAGGTAGACACTGTCAGGGCTCGTCCCGCGCCTTGCTGGCCGAAGGTGGGCGGGGCAAGAGCGGCGCAGCGCAAAGCAACCCAAACGCGAGGGCGGTCCCCAGGAAAGTCATCAGGGCACCCGCCCAGCCCAATCCCAATCCCTTGGCCCAGAAGTTCCCCGGTAGACCAAGAGCGACGGAATCGTAGCCGGCCAGGCCACCCAGGATTAGCCACAGCAACGACCGACGCCTCGAGGACTTCGGTCTAAGCCGGGTCAAAAGCCACACCCCTCCAACCGACAGGAACCCCAAGAGAACCAGGGTGGTGACCAGCACGGGGAATTGGTTTCCCTGGGAGCTCTTGGCGGTGAGGCTCGGGATGGGGGTGGTCGTGGCCCTTGGGGGTGAAGGGCTAGCTTCCGGTGTCGTGGTCGGCTCCAGCGTGGGGGCGATGGCCGTGACGAAACCGGGCTTCTGCCCCACCTGAAGGTGAATGATGGTTGAGAGCAAAGCCGGCTCGCTGGAGGCTCTCATCTCCAAAGCCCCGATTCGGTCCAACAGATGCGAGGCCCCTGCCATTCCATCGCGAGTCGTCGCTTCGACCATTAGGGAAGGGATGTTTTCCGCGGGATAGGCAAAGCTGAATGCCACAACCGAGCCGTCCGGCACGATGTGGTGGTTGTGATCGAGGATGGGGCCGGCTTGCAGGATCAAGGTGTCGCCCATCTTGAAACTGGCGGGGGAGGCCGTGGCGATTGGGGTCGAAGTCCCTTTCTCTTGACTCGGGCTCACCACGCTCAGTGGAATGATCTGGGTCGGGTCCGGTGAGGTAGCGACCACCAAGTCGTACCCCAACCCATCGATGCTGACCGGGGAGGCGCCGGATGGCGTGAGTTCGCCAAACAGCGTTCGTGCTGCGACCTCGATGGCAGCCGGCGCTTTGCTGTACAGTGAGTAGTAGGCGGTGATCTTGCTGATTTCCGTCGAATCGAGATAGTAGGGCGCATCGAGCGAAAACACCACCAATTTGCGATTCCGGAGCAAATCGGCCCGCTGCGACAGGAGATCGGACAGGGCCTGAGAGCCCGGAGAGCTCTGGCTCGGACTCAGCATCAGCACAACGACCCATGAGGAAGCATTCAAATCCGTATCGAGATTCGGATTCTTGGTTCCGCGCAGATAGGCTTCCAGGTCGGCGAACGTGTAGGAATGAAGCCGAGACGGGTCAATCTGACCGCTGGCGTTCGGGCCGTACAGTCTCTCCACCGTCATCTGTAAGGAATCAAAGGGGATCAGCGTGGTGGCCTTGCAAGCTGTACAGGGATGATAGATCTGAGAGTCCGAAAGGAAAATGATGTGATCAGCCGGGGTCGGCAGCTCCAAAGCGTGGTCGCCTGCGCCCTGCGAGGCGGCGGGACTGAGCAGCGTTGAGGCCTCTTTCTCGATATCGAACGCGACCTGCTGTTGGGTTCCCACATCCGCCAGGGGGCTCTGAGGCCGTTCCACCTCCCCGAGAGCGAACTCCGGATATAGGCGGGACTTGAGGGTGAGAATCCGCAAGACGGCCTGGTCCACTTGCTGGGCAAAAGCCGTGTCGTCCTGGTACTTCTGCACAAAGAAACCGATCGTGTCCTCAATCGCGGCGGTCTCATCCTGCAGCCCGGGGACTTTGAAATCCGCCAGGAGCAGAATGTCGTTTCCGGCCAGCAAAGCGTCGCGGGCGACTTGCCTTCCCGGGAAACTCATCTCCGTGGGATCATAGAACCGCCGAACCGACTCCGCTCCGAGAGAGTCGCTCACGGTCAGCCCGCCAGCCTGTCTCCAAGGGGAGACCTGGGGGAGCGCCAAGAGTTGACCCAGAGCTTGCGGGTCCAGGCTTACTGGGCGCGTGGTCTCTCGAATGTTGCCCTGCAGCCCCTGGTAGCGCAGATGGGAAACGAGGAGACCATCGGTGATGTCCTCCCCACCCGGCTTGCCATTGGTCACACTGAAGAAAGGGGCGAGGTCAATCTGCTCCAACTGATCAAGAGCCTTGCGGACCGTGGCCACTTCCTGTTCAGGGTCTCGGTCGCTCCCGCCAATTCCCGGGAAATGCGTCGCCACGACCGCGACCTGATTGTGGCTGCCCTCATGAACTCCCTCGATATACGCCGCTCCCATTCGACCCACCCAGAAAGGATCTCCTCCGAACACGCTCGCCCCCAAGTCTCCGGGAGCCCCTGGATTCGGTCGCTCCAGCACATCGAGAGACGGACCAAGCAGCAGATTGATCCCGAGGGCCGCCAACTCCTTTCCAGACACTTCTCCGGCATTCTTCGCCAGCGCCGGATCCCAAGTGGCACCGATCGCCATTTCGGAGGGCAACTGCGTAAGATCGGTGGTCAGAATGCTGTCGGGGAAGCCATTGCCATCCTGCTGAGCAGCAACGAACAGGGGAATGAAGGCGGGACTCTGAGCAACCTTACGTTCGGAATCCAACGGGATTGGAAATTGAGCGGCGTCGCCCTCAGCTTGCTGTAGAGAGTTCGCAAGCGCCTGGACCTCACCAGCCTCACCGGTCCCGGGCTTGAAGTTGCCGCTTCCGGCGCGCAGATCCACCCCGCCCACATGGTAGTGGGTGATCAACTCATAAATCGGCGTCCCTGCCGCCGCCGAATCGCCGTCGAAGGTAACCAGAAACAGCTGGCCAACCTTTTCCTGGGCGGTCAGGCCCTTCAGAATGCTGGCAGCCTGGTCCTGAGGTGAAGGCGGAACGGGAATCGGGCTGGAGGCCGAAACAACGATCGGGGAAAGAATCAGGGGGATCACGAAAAGAGCGTACAGCAATCTTGCCCAGGTGCGGAAATACGCTCTCATTGGGGCGAGTATACCCCTGGGGGCAGATCGGCAGCCCCCGACGCGGAGATGCCCCAGCGGGTGCACAAACGCGCGTGGAGATCCCGGTCGATGTTCCCGCCTGTCACCACGGCGATCACGGGCTGTTCTTTGACCCCGAGGCGATAGGCACCGCCAAGTCCCGCAGCTCCTGAGCCCTCCACCTTCTCCCCCCATTCCTGCCATGCCCTCGCCACATCCTGCTCAATCTCCTCTTCTCGAAGCAGCAGGAATTCGTCCACCACCTCCCTGACCAGTTCGACGGTCATTGAGCCTTCCTCGACCGGGCCCGCCAGTCCGTCGGCAACGCTGGGCCGCTCCCGAATCTGTTTAAGATCGAGGCCCTTGTAGGAATGATGAAGAAAGGGCGAGGCCTGGCTCTGCACGGCGATCACTCTCCATTTCGGTCGGAACATCTTCACGACGCACCCGATCCCCGCCGCCAATCCCCCTCCCCCTGCTGGAACAACTATTGTGGCGACCTCTAGACTCTGAAAGTCTGCAAGGATCTCCAGTCCCAGGGTGCCTTGACCCGCAATCACCAACGGGTCATTGTAGGGCGAAACCCAGACCGCCCCGTGCTCCCTACCCCAATCGATCGCCGCCAACTCTGCTCGTCCGTAGTCCCCTTCAATCAGCATCACCTCTGCGCCCAGCGCCCTCATCGCTTCCAACTTGAGTGGGGAGGCCTGCGCGGAGGCGAAGACGCGTACCCTCGCGCCGCAGAGCCGACCCGCATAGGCCACGCCCTGCCCATGGTTTCCCGCCGAAGCGGCCACGATTCCTCGTTCCAAGTCAGCGGGCGACAGGGCAAGAACCTTGTTGACTGCCCCTCGAAGCTTAAAGGAACCCGTTCTTTGGTGGTTCTCCCATTTCACGTGCATCCGGCCGTCCGGATCCCGCCAAGCAGGCGTGGTCAGCACGTGAGGTGCAACCCGCTCTCGGGCGGCCAGGAACAAGTCAGACGGCAACATGACCCATCGCCCGGGAGCCTCTCGCGAGAAGGGACAGCGCCACATCTGGGACGTCCGTGAAAATGCCGTCCACACCCAACGCCGCCATCCGCTCCATGTCCTCGGGAGCGTTGACAACCCAAACACTAACGATCCGCCCTGCCCGATGGCACATCGCCACCATCTTTGCGGAGACTTGTGCGATCTCCGGGTGCCGGGCTTCGTGACGCACCAGGGGCGCAAGCCATGCCTTTCGCAGGGGGATGAACTGTCTGGGCCAGGTCAGAATCGCGCAGGGAACCTCAGGCGCCAGGCGTCCCGCCCTTCGGAGCGTGAGGGGGTTGAACGAAGAGAAGAGCACGCGGCTGCTCATGTTCATATGGTGCATTAGGTCGACGACCTGACGTTCCAGCCGTCGGCCGGGGTCGCATAGTTCGTAAGCTCTACGTTGATCCAGATGCGGCGGCGAACCTGATCGAACACCTCCTTCAGCTTTGGGTTCGCCCGTATTATGACCGGATTTGAGAAATGCGGTAAGCTATCGGCATGAGCGAAGAGCTCCCTGTAACAACAGAACGAGTGGACGACATTCCGGTTTTGACAATCACGATGGAACGGATAGGACTCGCCGAACGGCTCGACGAGCACTTTGTGGTGCACGGCAACTGGTAAGGGATTAGTCCAGGAAAAATGCTGGCTGACTCACATTTTGTCGGAAGCAAACCATCGGTTGAATCGGGCACAAGATTGGGCCGCCAAACGGCCTGAAACGCTGCATGGCTGCCTGGGTGTTCAATTGAATGCATTGGACTTCAGTGATGATCGGCTGGCGACTGGCTTGGATAGCCTGAGTGATGACAAGCGCCGGGCGTCTTTTGGGGCTGCTTGGGATAATTACTGAAAGTTTCATAACCGAATTATAAACGAAATGCAATGCGAAAAAGTCCAAATCTCAACCGTGCAGAGTATGACTACCTCCGATATGAATCAAGCAACCTTGTTTCCCTCGAGCAGTTATGGAACTTTACCATGCGCGAAGTGGTTTTTGTCGGGCCGAAGGATTTGGTATTGGAAAACCGCGAGACAGGTCCAAAACATGTGCGCACTGTGTTCGATGAAATCGGCCCTGCTTATCGGGTGGAGAGCGCCAATGATCCTGTGAATTTCGCAAGCGGGTCGCCTTCCAAAGCGCTTTTCAATTGAAATTCGAGATTCGGGTGCGGCTGCCATCTAGAGCGGGCGAACTGGAGGATTACTTTTTCGCTTTTGAGACCAGCCTTGTTTGCCAGCGGCATTCTGGCCTTTCTGCTGTCGTTTGATAACTTTAACACCTCGATTTTTCAGTCGGAAACGACTCGACCCTGCTAATTCATATCTTTTCTATGCTACGTTTTGGGATTACGCCCAAGATTAACGTCATTTCAGATGTCTTGATTTTGATCACGGTTCCATTAGGATTCTTTAGTGGCGAATTGAGTAAAGGAGAAAGATGCTGAATACCTTAATTGACGCAATGGAAGGTGCCATTCGGCAACTCAAGCAATGGCCTGAAAAGACTGTTCAGGTCTTTCACCACAATGATGCCGATGGGCTTACTTCCGGCGCCATACTCACCCGCGCATTGGAAAGGCAAGGATTCAAGGTCCAGCGCTTCTGTTTGGAAAAGCCATATCCCGCCGTACTGAGAAAGGTTTACGAACAGGAGGGAAGCATTCTTATCTTTGCCGATTTTGCCGGCAGAATCGCGCCGATGCTTTCCGAATTGAACAAGGGAAGAAATCTGACGCTGATCCTGGATCACCATGTCGCTGAAGCCTCGACCGATCCGAGAGTCCTCAATCTTGACCCTGATCTCTTCGGATTGAAAGGGGATCGAGATATTTCCGGTTCGACGACATGCTATCTTTTTGCGCTGACTCTCGATTCCGTCAATCGGGACATGGCTCAGATCGCAGCGGTAGGCGCAGTGGCAGACGGTTTTTTTGTGGACGGCCGCCTGGTGAGCCAGAACCGCGATGTTGCCCAGGAAGCCGTTCGACAGGGCCTGATGGAGATCAGGAAACAGCAAACCGGGGAGCAGTACCTGTTGACCAGTTCAAAAGGTCAAATACCCTGTATCGAACTAGGTGACTATCTTGATATTCTGGGGGGGGTAGGCTATTACCAAAAAGGACCGGAGATGGCGGTTAGGGTTTGCCTTGAAGGGGTTTCACCAGAGTCGGGCCGCATGGTGGAACAGCTAAAGGCTATCCGGACGAAGATATTTGACGAACAGATCACAAGGCTTCAATCAGGTGAACTAAGAAAGGCGCCTCACATCCAGTGGTTTCATGTCCAAAACCGCTTTTTCCCGATGGGCGTAAAAATGATTGGGGCATTCTGTGATGTCATTAAGGACACAAACCATATTGATCCCCAGAAATACATCGCAGGATTTCAGATTATCCCCGATGAAATCCCGGGGTTCGGCGCCATCAAGTTCAACGAGGTGAAGATTTCCATGCGGGTTTCTCCTTTCATGGAAGGGGAAATCAGGGCGGGAAGAGCAATGGGACTCAATATCTTGCTTCCCGAGGCGACAGATAGACTCGGCGGATTTTCTGATGCCTGCCACAGCCTGACGGCTGCCACTACGGTGGCCATCGGAAAAGAAGAAGAACTGATCGAGGAAATGGAAAAAATCATCCAAGGAGAATCAAATGGCTAAGGGAACAGGTTTTGGAAAGACCATCTTGATCGGTGATCAATTTGTTCTGGAAGAAGTTCCGGCGATTGTCTCGGCAATTCCCTTCGAAACGGTGGCAACGGTGGAAAGGATCACGGGCACCGGATGGGTCCTGGAAGACAACCGGATCGAGGTCCCGGGGTATAAGGAAAAGAAGAAGGAACAGCAGGCGCGCTCCATTGACAGAATTCTCGAAGTCATGAACATTGACATCAAGAAGAACCCGATCAAGATTACCTTTGGGGGAACATTATTGGCTGGAAGCGGGGTAGGAGCCAGCGCTGCCAGTTGCGTTTCGCTTGCGCGGGCATTGAACGCAGAATTCAATTTGGGCTATCCGATTGAGGAGATCAACCGGGCAGCCTGGCAGGGCGAATTCCCTTACCATGGGGTTGCGAGTGGGGTCGATAATACGGCCTCAACCTATGGCGGGCTTCTTCTTTTCCAAGTAAAGAACGGCCAACAACATTTCGAAAAGATCCAAACTCCGAAACCTTTTGAAATCGTATTGGCCAACAGCGGCATCACGGCAAACACGGCGCTCTTGGACGAGGTCACCGAGCAGCAAAAGAAGGCGGATCCGAAGCTTTTTGCAACGCGTCTCAAGACCATCACGGATCAGGCCTATGAAATGAAAAAGGCACTGGAGGCTGGCGATTTGCCACACGTGGGAAAGATCATGTCGGATAATCATAAGATCCTGATGGACATGCAGTTTTCCCACGAAACCCTGGACTATCTCTGCAAGGTAGCCCTCGAAAAAGGTGCTTTGGGGGCGAAAGTCACAGGAGGGGGCAGAGGCGGCTATATGGTCGCGTTGACTCCTGGAAAAACCCTCCAGGACACAGTCGCATCGGCTTTCGACAAGGAAGGATACAAGCTTATCCGAGCAACCATCGGTGGAAGCTGATTGCATAAGAGTTCCTCCTGGACATCCGTGATGATGCGTGAATTGGTTCATGCACCGCGATATCTTCCCGCTATGCAGTCCGGGAGGCGCGCGTCAACGCCATCTGCCCCGGCAACCTGCTTGACTCGCCGCTGTGGCCCGAAGGTCCGAATGCCTTGTTCAAGCGGTATGCCCCCAACCGGGGGGATCAGCGAGGAGCGAGTTCGTCGGACCTACGCCGACCAGGTGCCGATGAAACCCGGCTGTACCTACGCCGACGTGTGCAATGTGGTGGTCTCCCTGGCCTCCGACCAGTCCAGCTACATGACCGGCCAGGCGATCAACGTCACCGGCGGGCAGGAGCTGCGTTGAACAGGCTATCCACTCCGGAACGCTACTTCGCCGGTTATATCTTCGACCTGGACGGGACGGTCTACCTTGGGGAAGCCCTGCTCCCCACGGCGGGCGAGACCCTGACGGCCTTGCGGAGGCACGGCTCCCGTACGATTTTCATTTCCAACAACCCGACCCACATGCGCAGCGACTTTGCCGACAAGCTGACCCGCCTGGGCGTGCCGACCCCGGTCGAGGACATCCTGACCTCCTCCCTGGTGCTGGTGGACTTCCTGCGGAGCCGCATGCCGGGCGCCCGCTTATTCGTCATCGGGGAGGAACCCCTGTGCGACGAGCTGCGCCGTGCCGGGTTCGAGCTGGCCGAGGATGCGCAGCATGTCGAGGCGGTGATCGCCAGCTTCGACCGCACCTTTGTTTACCGCAAGCTGCAGATCGCCTTCGATGCCATCCGGGCCGGGGCGCGCTTCTTCGCCACCAACCCCGACCGTTACTGCCCGGTGCCCGGCGGTGGTGAGCCCGACTGTGCTGCCATCATTGCCGCCATCGAGGCCTGTACTAATACACGGGTCGAAGCCGTGGTCGGCAAACCATCCCATTACATGATCGAAGCCGCTCTGAACCTGATGAACCTCCCGGCCGCCGACTGCCTGATGACCGGCGACCGGTTGGAGACCGACGTGCATATGGGCCAGGCGGCCGGTATGTCCACCGCGCTGATGCTGACCGGCACGACCCTTGCGTCTGCCCTGGCAGCCTCTTCCATCCAGCCAACGTACGTCTTGCACCAGCTCGGCGACCTGCTGCCCTGACCTGCCTCCAGGTCGAGCGGGTTGATAGGGACAAAAGCAGCCGGTTAATGCACTACTTCCAGCACGGGATGGGGGCTTTTTCGATCCACTCCCGCGGATACGGTTTGAACGATGAGTTGCACTGAGCAGGGGGTAAGCGACCAGGTTGTTCTTGCCCCCGGTTGCCAGGTTGCGAGGGTGACCGTTGAGATGAGGTTCGACCGGAGTCAATCCTTATCGAAGACGGATACAAAATGAACCGGGAAGCCACTCACAGGCGCTTCCCGGATCTCCCCCAGGATGGTAATTGGGACAACCTTCCCATCCGCCGGTCAGAAGCCTGGGTTGGCTTACGGTTTGCCGACTGGCTGATCATTCCCTGCCGGCCAGTTCGCGCTCCTCGTACACTTTGATCTCGGCCACAAAGTCCATGCCCGCGGGAACGCCTTTACGGGTTCAACAGACATCCCAGACGGCGCTGAACGGCACGGATTTCAATTCTTCCTGCAAGGCCAGGCGGCTGGAGGAATCCCCTTCTCTCTCATACCCCTGGAGCCTCTCGACTGGCTGGAGCAGCGCCCATGATAACGGGTACTCTGTCCCTGGAGAGCTTCACGTCCAGCTCGATCGCAGGGACCCCCAGCCGCGCAGCCTCCCGAAACGCGCTGAGAGTGTTTTCGGGCGCCAGGCGGCTTGCCCCGCGATGAGCAATGACGACGGGGCGGACTGGATTACAGGTGTTGAATGTCGGCCATGGGCCTCCGACTCTGAGGCAAGGCGAGTTCTGCGCCTCACATTCGGGTTACAAAAGTGGCAGGCTCGAGGCCTGCCACTTGCGACCGTCTCGGCGGCAATTGAATCCGCGGGATCTTGCCTCACTCAGATGTCCACAAAAAACGACTGGGCCGAACGTTCCATCAGATCTCGGCTCATGGCCGGTTCCACACCCATGTAGCGAGCGATGTCCATGATCTGATCGCACAGGTCCCGCGGGTGGGAAGCCCGCAGCTTTCGGTTGGGTTTGATGTAGTACTCTTGCAGCAGGAAGGCCAGTTCCTCCTCAGAGTAGGCAACACCCTTCTGGGTCGCGACCCTTCGAAAAATCTCTCGGTACTCCTCGAACGACGGGTCCCCTATCGGAATCTTGTGCCGGAGCCTCCGCAGGAAGGCCTCGTCCACCAGATCTTTCGGTGGCAAGTTCGTCGAGAAAACCACGAGGACATCAAACGGCACTTCCACCTTTTGCCCGGTGTGGAGCGTCAAGTAGTCGATACGGTTCTCCAACGGCAGGATCCAGCGGTTCAGGAGATCCCGCGGGCGGACCTGCTGCCGTCCAAAGTCGTCGATCAACAGGATGCCGCCATTCGCCTTCACCTGAAATGGCGCCTCGTAAAACTTTTGCACGTCATTGAAGACCAGGTCTAGCCCGGCCAGGGTCAGCTCCCCTCCGACCATGATGAAGGGCCGACGGATTCTCACCCAGCGTGGATCGCGGCGCACATTGAGCCGCGCGGATGGAGCCCCCGCTCCCGTCAGAACATCCTCCTCGGGTGCAAGTTGATGAGTCACGGAGTCATACAGCTTAACCACGTGGCCCTCAAGATCCAGGGCATAGGGAATGTACATGTCCTCCCGCAGGATCATTTCGCCGATGGCGCGAGCGATGGTCGTTTTGCCGTCGCCAGGCGGCCCATAGAGGAAAATCGACATCCCCGAGTTTACGGCTGGCCCGATGCGCGAAACCGTCCGTTCCGAGAGCACCAGGGCAGAGAGCGCCTGCCGCATCACCCGGGGATTGACTACTGGGCGGCCGCGGGCCTGCTTTCGAATGGCAACGTTGTATTCGGAAAGGGGCACCGGGGCGGGCCCGGCATACTGGCTACGCTCGAGGGCCTCGCGCGCCCGAACCATCCCCTGACCGGTGATCGCGTATTGGTAGGCCCCTTCCCCGATGCCGACCTGAGCCTTGACCTCGATGAGCTTGTCCCGCTTCAGGGCCTCGAGGACTAGATCCACCACGCCCGTGAAGGGGAGAGTCATCAATTCGGCGATGCGGATTCCCGTGAGGTAGCCTTGGAAGTAAAGGATCTTGAGGGCCAGGTCCTGTAGCCAGAGCGGCGAGAGGCCGCTGTCCTCCACTCGAGTGATGGCAGGCGGGATGAACCTTCCTGCCGCAATGGTCGCCTCTTGCGCGCGAGTGACGGAGTATGGAAGAATGCTCAACTGTCACCTCGAGGCAGGTTCAGGGGAAGAAACGCGCCCGCCGGATCGATTATAGCATGGGCGGGAATTGCCCGGGGCTCGCCGCCCGTGTATACTTTCGCCGATGCAACTCAGCGTGATCATTCCCGTTTTCAATGAGAAAGCCACCCTGGCCGAGATCGTGCGCCGCGTCGCCGCCACCCGGCTTGCCGCGGAGATCATCGTCGTGGATGACGGCTCCACAGACGGGAGTCGCGAGGTCGTCGCCGAGCTCGAGGCTCGCGGCGACGTCCGCGCCATCTACCAGGCCAAGAACCGAGGAAAAGGGGCCGCGGTCCGAGCGGGGATCCAGGCCGCGACGGGCGAAGTCGTCCTCATCCAAGACGCTGATCTAGAATACAACCCAAAGGACTACCCGACCTTGCTCGGCCCGATCCAGGACGGAATCGCGGACGCCGTGTATGGGTCCCGGTTCCTGGGTGCGCCTCGGCGCGTTACCATGTTCTGGCACTTGCTCGCCAACAAACTGCTGACCTTCGCCACGAATTTGCTCTACAACAGCATCCTTTCGGACATGGAGACTGGATATAAGGCCTTTCGGGCCAGCGCTGTCCAGTCGATGCGACTGCGTGCAAACCGCTTCGATTTCGAGCCCGAGATCACGGCCAAATTGCTAAAGCGCGGCGCACGCCTGTTCGAGGTCCCCATCTCCTTCAACCCAAGAGAATACAGCGAAGGGAAGAAGATTGGAATGCGCGACGCCTTCTCCGCCATCTGGACTCTGCTCAAATACCGGTTCGTGAACTAGACTCCCCCGCCGCCCCGAGGCGGGAGTTAGGCCGGTCCGGGTTCCCCCAGATCCAGGACATTCAGCCGCAGACGGTTCACCCCTGAGAAATCGTCTTCCTCTAACCTGAAGGCGACCGCTACCACTTCCGGCAGTTGGATCGCATCCGATCCCCGCCCGAAGGCAATGGCATCGATGGTGGTGTTCCCCTCCTCGAGTCGAAGCGATAAGTGGCTGCCATCGCTACCCACCGCCCTCTTGGAGACCACTCTAACCCTGGGGGCGACGAAAACGGGATGTGGATTTCCCTGCCCGCACGGCTCCAATCGCTTCAGCCAACTTGCCAGTTCCGGGAGTTTGTGGAGACTCACAACGACATCAGCCTGCAGCGACGGCTCAAGCACCCGGAGTGCAAGTTCTGCCCGGGCCAGCGACTCCAACCGGGCCTGCAACGCAGGAAGATCTTCCAGGTGCACGGTGAAACCGGCCGCGGCGGCGTGCCCGCCATGACGAATCAGCAGGTCCTCACAGTCATCGAGCGCGTGGGTGAGATGAAACTCTGGGATGCTCCGCGCGGAGCCTTTGGCCAGCCCATCTTGCAGGTCAACTGCCACCACGGCGACGGGCCGATACAATTCTTCACTCAGTCGAGAGGCCGCAAGACCAATGACCCCAGGGCTGTAAGACGAGTCGCAGGCGAAAACAAAAAAGGGAAGCTCCCGGCCCATCTCGCCCGAAGCCGAGGAGAGGATTTGGTCTCGGGCATGAGAGGTCACCGTCCGGGTGATCTGCTGTCTGCGCCGATTCCAGCTGGACAGCAACGCCGCGAGTTGGGTCGCGACTTCCGGCGCGTCGGTCTCCAGCAGAGAGTAGGCGGTCATGGCATGTTCGACGCGACCGGCGGAATTCAGTCTGGGACCGAGCACAAAACCAATCGTCGCTGCCGTGACACTCCCGGATTTGAGCGAGGCGGCTTCCATCAGCTTCCTGAGCCCAAGGTTTCGAGGCCCCCCCCTCGCATTAAGGCTGACCAGGCCGGTATGGACTAGGAAACGATTCTCCCCTATCAAGGGCGCGAGATCGGCGACGGTCCCTACAGCCACGAGTTCGAGGTACCCCTCGAGCGAGGGCGCTCGCCGCGCTGGCTTTCGTCTGAGCTCCGTCTCGACCCCCTGCGCCAGCTTATAAGCGACCCCCACGCCCGCCAGCGCCTTGTCGGGATAAGAATCGTCAGGGATCTTCGGGTCAATGACCGCCAGCGCGCTCGGAAGCTCCGCCAGGGGCTCATGATGGTCTGTGATCACCAAGTCCAAGCCCATCTGGCTGGCCGCTTGCGCTTCCTCCAACGAGCGGACGCCGCAATCCACCGTGATCACTAGTCCGTACCCTTCCTCCTTCAGTTTCCGGAGCGCCTCGGTGTTCAGGCCATACCCTTCTTCAAACCGACTCGGGATGTAGGGGAAGGCAAGGGCGCCGCATTCCCGAAGGTAGCGCACCAATAGTACGGTCGCGGTTACTCCGTCCGTGTCGTAGTCGCCGTAGATTGCGATCTTTTCAGCGGATCTCACCGAACCGAGGACACGTTCGACTGCCGCTCCGACACCATTCAACCGCATGGGGTCGCTGTTCGCCGGTGGCTCCACTCGCAGAAAACGATCGGCCCTCTCGGGGGTGGTTACCCCTCGATTAAATAGTACCTGGGCCAACTCAGAAGGTAGTTGGGCCAGCCCTAAGGCCACGCTCGCTGGGAGCGGCTCGTGAATAACCCACCGTTTCCGTCTCAGCACTCGGAGCCCCTCAGACCGTTCCCGAATTCGCAACCGTTGACTTCAACCAACTGCCGGTGAGCCAGGGGCGGGAATCCTTTCCCTGGCCACATTCAAATCCCACCAAGGAGCCCGTGGGCGAGGGCCTGCAGCGGCCAGAGACTGTCCAGGCACGCAAGCGAGAGGCAAAGGACCCCGACCCGGAAGGTTGAAACCATGACGGTCATGAGCCAGATTCCTGCCACGACAGCTCCTCCCCCAACTCAAGCGACGAGTTGGAAAACCAGCGCTTGCAAGGCTTGGCAGGCGACATGCTTCGAGCGGTTCCTTTGGCTCAGGAACATGATCAAGGCGGCCACTGGACCGAAGAATCCCGGAACCAGATTGGCGTAGAGGGGCAGGCATGGGCAAGCAAGGCCCCTGTCCACTCCGCACAAGGCGACAGCGGCCAGCGCCCCAGCAAGCGGGGCGCCCGGGGAGCGCTTTTGGGAACTTCCTGCTCGCGCGTCTGGGCCCTGGAGCCTTTCCACGTTCGCGGCGATCTAGCCGGAACAGTATAGCTACCCGGCAGGACGCCCGCAAACCGGAGGCCAGCCGGAGGGCAGCAACGCCAGGGCCCGCGCGCGCGGGCCCTGGTTCGCCAACTCGACGGTACAGCCTTCTTCAAGCTTAGGCCCACCCCTGCTTCTTCACAAAATTGGTGATTACCGGGATGTTGATCATGTTCCCCTGATAGGCGCGGTACGCCCAGTAGATCTGCAGGATCAGCCCCAGGGGCCAAATGCAAAGGCCGATCAAGAAGGCGCTGGTGATCGCCACCACAATGTAAAACGCGATTCCCCACGCTAGAGCCTGGCCGTTGTGGGCTCGGATATAGGGCCTCGTCTTCTTGTCCTGCATCAGCAAGAGAATGATGGGGACAAGCGGTGTGAAAACGTACGCAAGCGCCGACCACAGCTTGTCATCACTGGTAGCTTCCATTCCGGATTGCGCAGTCATTTGACTCCTCCTCTGGCCTGAACCGAATTCTTGATTTCGTCAATCCACGACAGCTTAACAGATCAAACCCGGTGGATCCGCCGTCCGGGTCCCGAATGATAACCCCGCCCTCGCTGGCAGGTTGCGCGTGCTAGAATCCAGTCATGCAGGTCGTCTTTATGGGTTCCCCTTCCTTCTCGCTCCCGACGTTGCGGGCTCTGGCGTCCGATTATGACGTCAGCGGGGTGGTCACCATGCCTGATCGACCCGCCGGCCGGGGCGGTCAGCTCTCCCCGCCACCCGTCAAGGAGCTCGCCATGCAATTGGGGCTCCCTCTCCTGCAACCCGTGCGCTTGAAGGGTGAGGAGGTGGTCTCCCAGCTGAGGGCCTGGAAGCCCGATGTGGTTGTCGTCGCCGCTTACGGTCAGATTCTGCCCAGGGAGGTCCTGAACCTTCCAGGCTTGGGATGCCTGAACCTGCATGCCTCACTGCTCCCCCGATATCGTGGGGCCTCTCCAATCGCCGCCGCCATTTTGGCGGGCGATAGGGTGACCGGAGTCACCCTCGTGAAGATGGACGCCGGGATGGATTCCGGACCCATACTGGCCCAGGAGGTTGCTAAAATCCTGCCCGAGGAAGACGCGGGAAGCTTGGGCGACCGCCTTGCGGAGCTGGCCTCCGCCATGGTCATTCGCTATCTCCCCCGGTACCTGCGTGGGGAGCTCGTGCCTGCGGATCAAGACCCGAGCCGAGTCAGCTACGCCCCACGGCTCCACAAAGAGGACGGAAGATTGGACTTTTGCGATTCGGCCTTGTCCCTCGAAAGGAGAATCCGCGCCCTGAGCCCCTGGCCAGGGGCGTATTGTTACTGGGACAGGCGGCGTCTGAAGATCATCAAGGCCAAGTTAGTCGCCTCCCAGGCGGACTCGGCCCTCACCCAGCCGGGAAAGGTGTTCGAGACCTCCAGCGGACCCGCCGCCAGGACGGGAGCCGGGGACCTCCTGCTTCTTCAGGTTCAGCTCCCCGGGCGCAAGGTTCTCAAGGGAGTTGACTTCGCCCGCGGAGCCCGCGGCTTTCTAGGGTCCAAGCTAGAATAGCTGCCGGCGTCGCCCGATGGCTACGCCTCTCGGGCACAATTTCGAGGAACGGGGCTGGGCCGTGGAAAAGCGTGCGTATCACGGGGACTTGACCTTGGACCTACTTGCCAATGCGCTGGTGTCACGCTTCGACCAGGGCAACCTCCGCGCGCAGGTCCTGGGGCAAGGCGACCAAGTGGTAGTCCAAATCGCGACACGCCAGCAACCTCACTCGGGTGGACAAACGGCTCTTTCGGTTCTGCTTGAGAAGACCGAAGATGGCGTCCTAGTCCAGGTTGGGAATCAAGAGTGGCTGGGCCTTGCAGCCAGCTTTGGGTTGACAGCACTCACCGCGCTTCGCAATCCTTTTTCCCTTGTGGGGCGATTGGATGACATTGCGCAGGACATCTCCTCCCTGCAGCTTCGAGATGAGGTGTGGGCTCAAGTGGAGGCCACGGCGGCAGCGATTGGAGCCGGTACTGCCCTTTCCGAGAGACTCAGGCGAGTCCAGTGTGAGTACTGTGGAATTGCTGCGCCCGTAGGCGAGCCCTCCTGCCCCGCTTGCGGCGCTCCTCTTGGCTCCGCACAGCCAACGACGTGTCCGCACTGCGGCTTCGTCCTCCCCCGATCCCTGAGCCGTTGTCCGAATTGCCAGCAGCCGATCTCCGCATGAGAACCAGATCTCCCAGTCCCCGCCCCCAGCCCTTGTCCCCCGCCGCCTCGAAGTCCGGCGGCGGCGAGAATCTGCCCGAGGGGCTCGGAAAGTAAGGCCGGGCGGCCGAGACTCCGGCCGGAATGCAAGTGCCCTCCGCCTGAGCCCTGGGATGGCGCGCCGAGGCCGCGCCCGAAGCAATTCCCCAAGGGTATAATGGGTTGACACAGGGCTCGGAGCCGCCGATCCCGGCCATGCCCGGGGACAAAGCTCGAGCGAGGGGACAAGATGAGCGGACTCGAACAAGGAATCATTGATCGACATCTCAAAGGCAATGTCGTGTATATGGACGCGGGCCATTTGGCCGTGAAGGACAAAGGGCGCGTCCGGGACCAAGCTGGAGAGTTGGCGAGACTCTCCGCCTTGGGATCGCCCGCAGAGCAAAGCGAGGCCCGCTGGCTGATCTGGGAAACCGCCCAAGCGATGGGCATCGTACCTGCCTCGATCAACTCGCTCTACATGGCGCGCGGTCGAGGGGAGGTTCCACCCACTTTCACCGTGCCAGCGATGAATCTGCGCATGCTAGCCTTCGATGCCGCTCGAGCCGTCTTCCGTGCAGCCAAGTCCCGTGCCGCCGGGGCTATCGTCTTTGAGATCGCGCGCTCAGAGATCGGCTATACCGAGCAGCGTCCGGGCGAGTATTCCGCCTCGGTCTTGGCGGCGGCTCTGGCGGAGATGTGGAGCGGCCCTCTCTTCATCCAGGGGGACCACTTTCAGGTTTCAGCCAAGAAGTATCGAACCTCGCCCGAGGTCGAGATTCAGGCCATCCGCGACCTGATCGTGGAAGCGCTCGCCGCTGGCTTCTTCAACATTGACATTGACACCTCCACTCTTGTGGACCTGACTCGACCTACAGTCCGAGAGCAACAGAAGGTCAACGCCGCCTTGTGTGCCGAGTTCTCTGCCTTCATTCGTCAGAAGCAGCCCAAAGGAGTCGAGGTTTCGATCGGTGGGGAAATCGGGGAGGTCGGCGGCCGAAATAGTACCGAGGAAGAGTTGCGGGCCTTCCTCGAGCTGTTCGGAGTGGAACTCGATCGCCGCTCGAATGAGGCCCATGGGGTCAGCAAGATCAGCATTCAAACAGGCACTTCTCACGGAGGAGTCGTTCTGCCGGATGGGACCATCGCCCAGGTAGCTGTCGATTTCAAGACGCTGCAGCATCTCTCCCAGGTGGCTCGCAAGGACTTCGGCCTCGCCGGCGCCGTGCAGCATGGCGCCTCCACCCTGCCCGAAGGGGCCTTTCGGAGTTTTGTCGAGCACGAAGCCTGCGAGGTGCACCTGGCCACCAATTTCCAGAATATCGCCTTCGATCTTCTCCCCGCTGACCTGTCCGCTGAGATGTACGCTTGGGCCAAGGAAAACTGCGCGGACGAGCGAAAGCCCCAGGACACTGAGGAACAGTTCCTTTACAAGACTCGCAAGAGGACGATCGGCCCCTTTAAGGAGCGACTCTGGAACCTGCCTGAAGAGAGCCGCCTGACAATCCGTGACGCCTGGGAAAAACAATTCGCGTTTCTCTTCGATCAACTCTGCGTGGGCGGAACGGCCGACACGGTGGCCCGGAACGTCAAGGCCCCGGCTCTCCATCGTTCCCCGCAGGATTTTGGTGCGCGCGAGACCTCACGGTCATCGGGCCCTGGCGATCTTGCCGATTGAATGGCCTGTGACCAAGAAGGACTGCTCGGCGAGCGAACCGCCATGGGCCGAGAAGAACAAGGCGTGCGAGGGCAGGCGCGATATGCGCTGATCCCGCGCACGCTTGTATTGTTATTCTGCCGCGACCAAGTGCTGCTCCTGCAGGGTGCCCCGAGCAAGCGGATCTGGCCAGGTCGCTACAACGGAATGGGAGGCCACCTCGAGCGGGGGGAAAGCCTGCTCGAGGCCGCTCGCAGGGAGCTGCGAGAGGAGGCGGGTCTGGAAACCGAGGACTTGCACTTGTGCGGGCTCATCACGTTGGATGCCGAACCCGAGCGAGGCGTGCTGATCGCCGTCTTTCGCGGTGAATTGCCATCCTGCCCTCGAACCCATTCGTCGCCAGAGGGAACGGCCGAGTGGTTTGCTATTCGGGAGGCACCTAATCTCCCCCTCGTTCCCGACCTGTACGAGGTCTTGCCCCGCGTTTTTTCTTGGAAGCCCGATGCACCCGTGTTTCACGCCCACTCATACTACGACGAGCACGAGATGCTCCGAGTCCGTTTCAGCCCATGATCTCGCGACCGGCGCTACTTCCCGCCCGTTCGATCAAAGAAGCACAGTAAAGTACTCCCATATCGGCGCTGTTCCCTTTCCTGAAGATTCCCCGCAAGGACCGGCCGGTACTCTCTCGGGTCAATCTGAACTACGATCTGCCCCTCGCCACTCAGCCAATCTGGCGATTGATCCAGCTTCTCAAGCGAACGAATCCAGAGCCCCTCGTACTGAGGCGGAGCAACATAAATGATCTCAAATCTCTCCGCGGGCCTCCTGCCCAAGAACCGGAAGGCATCTGAGTGGATCACCCGGGCCCGATCGCTCAAACCAGTTAGTTCGAGGTTTTGATGCACGGTGCGGATGGCAAGCGGATCGCGATCCACGAACACCACCGAGCGGGCGCCCCGGCTGAGAGCCTCGATTCCAACTCCTCCTGTGCCAGCAAACAGATCCAAGAGGCAGGCCCCGACGACTTCCTCACCCAACAAGTCAAACAGCGCGACCTTTGCCCGATCGGTGATGGGACGGGTCGACCCGCCGGGGACCCCTTTGAGTTTTCGCCCTTTGGCCGTTCCGGAGATAACGCGCATTCTCGCTCGATGGGGCAGTGTCCGCCGGATCAGTGGGGGATCGGGCGCCAGGCGGCATCATATTCGACATGGGAGTCAGACGTCAGTGGGTCGAGGCCGCCGCCGACGACACGAGCGATGTAGAGATCGTGGTTTCCACCGGGTCCCAAGGCATCCGCAAGCACCCAGAGGCTGTCTGGGGAAAAGCGAGCTTCCGTTACCCCCCCGCTGACCATCCTGATCTGCTTCTCGTTAAAGCCATGATCGGCAAACAAAGTGGTCACCACTTGACCGTTGAGAGCAGCTCGGACGGCAAGTATCAATTGGCCGTTGGGAGACCAGTCCGGACTCGAATACGCGCCTGGCCCGCGCGAATACTGTTGGCGGTTGTTTCCGTCTGCGTTCATCACAAAGACCGTGGGGGTCTGAATCGAGGAGATCGAAACGAACACGAGCAGGCTGCCGTCCGGCGACCAGCGCGGTTGATCGTCCACGGCACCCGAAGGGCTCAGCCGCTTTCGATTCCCCCCAGTCGCATCCATCACAAAGATCTGCGGCTGCCCCCCCTGCAAGGAGGTGAAGGCTATCTGCTTGCCATCCGGCGACCACGCCGGATCATAGTCCCCGCCTGGAGCCGTGGATATCGGGTTCACATTCGTCCCGTCCCAATTCATCACCCAGATGGAGGCATTGACATAGCTCGATTGATTTCCCGGGCAGGGCGAGGTGAACGCCAAACGCATCCCGTCGGGCGACCAGTCCGGCTGGCAAGCCCCCTCGCCCAAATCGGTAACCTGCGTCGCGGTCCGAGTGGCCGGGTTCAGCAGGAAGATTTGGGGGGTTCCTGTCTGGTCCGAAACAAATGCGACGAGATCTCCGCCGCCGACCGGGGAGGGCTGAGCCCTCGGCGTGTCAGAGGCGATCGCCGTGGGCTGCAAGACGAGCGAGGTCTCGCTCGGCACAACCCCAATGGTCGCTGGGAGGGGAGGCGAGGGGGTCACCCCAAGGGCGGCCGCGGTCCCCGGAGCTATCAACGCGCGCGTCTCCAGAGGCACCGCGCTCTGCCGAGGCTCTCCAGGAGTGCCAGAAGGCGGCCCAGTCAGAGAAGGGAACACCTGGCGGGCACCCCACAAGGCCCCTCCAGCGAGCACGCCGATCCCGACCACCCCCAACCCGATCCAAAGACCCCAAGCTCGACGGCGAGGTCTGGCCTGAGGACCCGCCCCAACGGGTGGCCTGGCCAAGTTGGGTGCGGCCCCAGCGACCCGTGTCATCCCCTCAATGGCTGGGACCGGCTTGGTACTGCCGTCGGCCAGCGCTGAGCAGAAGTCGTCAATCGAGGCGTAACGAGCCTCGGCCTGGACCTCGAGGCCCCTTTCCACCACTTTCGCCAGACCGGGAGAAACAGAGGGTCTGCGTGTGAGGATTGGCGTGAGCTGCGCCCAGCCCATGGCCCGATCCAAGGCGTCCTCGGGGGGCACGCCGGTCAGCAGTGCATAAAGCGTTGCCGCGAAAGAATAGATATCGGCCCGCACATCAACTCGATTGCTCCCGTATTGCTCCGGCGGTGCGAAGCCGGGGGACATTCCCTTGGCCCCGGCCGTGGCCGTGGCTCCTTCCACGCGTGCCAGCCCGAAATCCACCAGCACGGCCCGCCCATCGGAAGTCAATCGAATGTTGCTGGGCTTAATGTCGCGGTGCAGGATCGGCCGTCGCTGATGATGCAGATAGCCAATGGCCTCGCAGATTTGGCGGGCCCAACTCAAGAGCTCACTTTCAAGAACAGGTTCGCGCCCTTCCAGGCGGTGGCGAAGATCCTCGCCATCAATGTAGTCCATCACCAAATACTGGCCTTGCCCCGGAATCACAAAGTGATCCGTGACACGCGGCAGGTTCGGGTGACGGAGACCAGCTAAGATGGTCGCTTCCCGCCGGAATTGGCGAGCATACTCTTCCGTGGTGAAGAGATTCTCTTTGACGGCGACCGGCAGGCCAAGATTCTCGTCAACGGCAGAGTAGACCGCGCCCATGCCTCCCTGTCCGAGGACTCGGTCGATGCGATATCTCGCGTTGAGAAGAGCGCCTGCCTCAAGTGCCATGCGGTCGCCCAAGGGATTGCCGGATTGGAATTGTGACGCGCCCGAGCCTTCTCGCCGTTCTCGCTCCGGTAGTTTACCCTGGAATCCTTACAGGGACGGCCGGCGGCGACGCCCTCCCCGCCGGATTTGTCCGGGGCAGTATCTCCCGGGTGCAAATACTGCGCCGAGAGGCGCAGTATCAAGACCCACGGGATTTTCGCTTCCCACCCGGCCTAGATATCCAGGTTCCGAACCTCCCGAGCATGGGTCTGAATGAACCGTTTGCGAGGGGGGACCGCAGAACCCATGAGCATATCGAAGGTTCGATCCGCCTCCGCCGCATCCTCCACGGTGACCAAAAGCAGCGTTCGATTGGCCGGATCCATGGTCGTTTCCCACAGTTGCTGCGGATTCATTTCCCCCAGCCCTTTGTAGCGCTGGATCGCGGCCTTCTCAATCCCGCCCATCTCTTTCAGAGCCTTGCTCATCTCGTTGTCCGAGTAGACGTAGCGCACCGTCGGCTTCCCCCCTTTGGCTTTGGCCTCCAGGCGGTAAAGCGGCGGCTGCGCGATGAAAAGATGGCCTTCGTCAACGAGAGCCATCATGTAGCGAAAGAAAAACGTGAGGAGAAGAGTGCGGATATGGGAACCGTCCACATCTGCATCGGTCATCACGATTACCCGTCCATAGCGGAGGTTCGAGACTTCGAAATTGTCTCCGATTCCGGTCCCCAGAGCGGAGACCAGGGCCTTGATCTCATTGCTGCCCAGGATCTTGTCCAGACGGGCCCGCTCGGTGTTCATGATCTTGCCGCGCAAGGGGAGGATCGCTTGGAAATGCCGATCCCTGCCCTGTTTGGCGGAACCACCGGCACTGTCCCCCTCGACGATGTAAAGCTCCGATTTCCCCGGATCGCGTTCGGAGCAGTCCGCCAACTTGCCAGGCAACGTCAGGCTCTCCAGTGCGGACTTGCGGATGACCAGGTCGCGCGCCTTCTTAGCTGCATCCCTCGCGCGCGCCGAGGTCAGGCACTTTTCCACAATGGCCTTGGCCTCTCTCGGATTCTCCTCAAGAAACGCGCCAAATCCTTCGCTGACCACCTGCTGAACGTAGGTTTGCACCTCGGTGTTCATCAGCTTGACCTTGGTCTGCGATTCAAACTGAGGATCCCGGTGCTTGACCGAAACGATCGCGGTCAGCCCTTCCCGAGTGTCATCTCCCGAGAAGTTGGGGTCCCCTTCCTTGAGCAGCCCCAACTTGCGGGCATAATCGTTGACCGTCCGGGTGATCGCGGCCCGCAGCCCCGTTAGGTGGGTACCTCCGTCGACCGTGTTGATCGTGTTGGCGAAGGAGTATACCGATTCGGAATAGGCGTCGGTGTACTGCACGGCCACCTCGATGCCCACTCCCTCGAGCTCCTTGTTGATGTACACCACGGGATGCAGCACTTCTCGATTGCGGTTCAGATAGCGCACGAAGGAAAGAACGCCGCCCTCAAAATAAAAGCAGGTCTCTGTGTCCTGCCGCTCATCCCGCAATGTAATCGTGACGCCGCGAGTGACAAAGGCCATTTCTCGAAACCGCTGGGCCAGCGTCTCGAACCTATAGTCCACGTCCTCCTGAAAGATCTTCGAGTCGTATCGGAACGTCGTCGTCGTGCCGGTCTCTCCCGGCCGGGACTTCCCGGTCACCTTCACGGGAGTGGTTGGTTTCCCGAGTTCGTAGCGCTGAAAATGAACCTTTCCCTCCCGGCGGACCTCGACTTCGCACCACTCGGAGAGGGCGTTCACCGCGCTCACGCCGACACCGTGCAGGCCGCCGGAGACCTTGTAGCTGTCCCCCCCAAACTTCCCCCCAGCATGGAGGGTGGTCATGACCACCTCCAAGGCGGGCTTCTTCTTCTCCGGATGCAGATCGACGGGAATCCCGCGCCCATTGTCCCGAACCGTGACGCTGCGATCGGGATGGATTGTGATTTCAATCAGGTCGCAGGATCCGGCCAGCGCCTCATCAATGGAATTGTCCACAACTTCAAAGACGAGGTGATGAAGTGCTTTGACATCGGTTCCGCCCACATACATTCCGGGGCGACGCCGCACAGCTTCCAGCCCCTCAAGAACCTGAATGTCCTTGGCTTCGTATTCCCCGACCCCCGCCGAGGCGGCTTTGGCTGACGAGTTTCTAGGCATTCGCAGGAGGCCCCCCCGCGCTGGTCCGATTCCTCTGCTCCAGATACCGCCTCATCTCCTCCACCCAGCGCCGGCGATCTCGGTAGAAGATCAGGCTACCCGCCACAAGGGCGGAGCTGGTGTAAGCGTTTCCCAGCACGCCAATCAGCCTCGTCCAGGAACCCTCGGCTGGAAGCGTCCACACCGTGTTGGTCATCACCAGAACGAGAACGGTCAGAAGGACCCAACTCACGGCGGAAGCATAGGACCAGCGCACGACCTCAATGCTTTTCCCAACCGCTCGCGGAGGGAGATCGCCGCTCAGCACCATGCCATGAATCGTGAAAACCAGGAAGACCAGCATCCAAAGCGCCAATCCCCCAGCCATGACCAAAGCAATTTGTCCAACCAAAGGCGAGATGGCGTCCGCGACTCCGATCAGCAACCCGGCCGGCACCGCAAGAGCAATCAGCAGGATCGCCGCCGCCACACCCAGAACAATCATTCCGACCGATACCCGCAACCACTCGTACAGGCGGCTGCTGGCCGCCTCCTTCTCCTGACGAACCGCCTCGCCCACCGAGATCCAGTACAGCGATCCCAAGAACAGCCCAACCAATGCAAACGCGAAAGCCATCAGCACATAGAAGGGAATGCTGCTCACCTGAAGGGTGAGCGGGGATCCCCAGGGCGAACTCAACGGGGGTTGCGATGCCATCAGGCTCGGTGGGAAAAGGGGCATGAAAGCCAACAGGGCCACCAGATTCAGATGCTTGGCAATCTCCACCAGACCCGCAATGGATTGGGCGGTGTCTTGAGGGCTGAGGCCGCTCAGGCCCGCATTTCTGGCCATTAGATCCAGGATGGGGCTAACGATCGGCTGGACCGAAAGGTGCGGCCCGAGCCAAATCAAGAGGTCCACCGCGACAGGGATCAATAGCAAAACGGGATGGGAGCTCACGGTCTCGGCTCCCATCCAAAGTGAACGCAGCGCCCCGGCCGGCATCTTGGGGATTGCTAGATTCTGCTGATTCACGATAAGGAATTTTACCACAACCCCTGTCGCAAACCGCTCGGGACCCAAGGGAATCCAAGCGCGATCCCTGCCCGCTCCCTGACCTTGTAGGATCGTTCCAACCCCGCTACAATCGACCTGCCGACAAGGAACACGGGCGACATGTTCGGTGGCGGATCACCAAACCCAAGACGCTCTCTGGGGGGACTCTCAGGGTGGCTCCCGATGTGAACCGCGCCGCGGGCGCGACCCGGCCATCCGACCCGCGAGGACCTCGCCGAGAGTATCGCTCGAACCGCGCTCAAGCTTTGGGGACCTGCTCTCCTCCTGGAAGGCGCAGGGCCCGGCCTAACGCGGCATTCACAGCCATCCTCGCCGGCGAAGGAACCCAAATGGAACAACTCGTCATTGAAGGTCAAGTGCCGCTGCATGGGACGGTCACCCCCTCGGGCAACAAGAATTCAGCCCTGCCCTTGCTTGCCGCATGCCTGCTCACGGACCAACCCGTAGTCCTTCACAATGTTCCGGAGATTCAGGATGTCCATGCTCTCATGGCCCTGTTGGCCAGCCTGGGGGCTTCTCTGGAGGCAATCGCGCCTCACACATGGAGAATTTGGGCCAAGGACATTCGCAGCATCGAACTGGACCCAGACCTCTGCCGTCAGATCCGGGCCTCGATCTTGCTGGCGGGTCCTTTGCTGGCCCGCCTGGGCCGAGTTCGTCTTCCGCCTCCGGGAGGGGACGTCATCGGCAGACGGAGGGTTGACACTCATATTCTCGCCCTTTCGGCGCTGGGCGCGCGAGTCGTGTATGAACGAGTCATGGATATGCAGGCCCAGGGACTGCACGGAGCCGAGATTCTCTTGGATGAAGCCAGTGTGACTGCGACGGAGAACGCCATCATGGCCGCGGTGCTTGCCCAGGGGGAAACCCTCCTGCGCAATGCGGCTTCTGAACCTCATGTTCAAGAGCTCTGTCATTTCCTCAACGGGCTGGGCGGGAGAATCAACAATATCGGCTCCAACGTCCTGCACATCGAGGGCGTGGCTGCGCTCCGCGGCGGGGAGTTCACCCTCGGGGCGGACTATCTGGAGGTCGCCAGCTTCATCGTGGCCGCGGCAGTGACCCACGGTTCGATCCGGATTGAGAAAGTGCAGCCAGAGTACTTGACCATGACCCGCTTGGTGTTTGGCCGTCTGGGGATCGAGTGGCAGGAGCAAGAGAACAACATTCTGGTCCCCAGCGATCAGCGAATGACGATCCGGCCCGATCTGGGAGGGGCAATTCCCGAGATAAGCGTGATGCCTTGGCCAGCCTTTCCCACTGATATGATGAGCATGGCCATCGTAGCGGCGACTCAATCCAACGGAACGGTGCTGTTCCACGATTGGATGTACCCGAGCCGCATGTTCTTCATCGACAAGCTTGTGGCGATGGGGGCCCGAGTTGTGCTTTGCGATCCGCATCGAGCTCTCGTCCAAGGCCCCAGCGAGCTCTGGGGTGAACAACTCGAAAGCCCAGACATCCGTGCCGGAATGGCGCTCATCTTGGCCGCTTTGGCTGGCCGGGGGACTTCCGTGATCCGCAATATTGCCCAGATCGACCGCGGGTATGAGCGCATCGACGAAAAGATGAGGCAACTAGGAGCGGACATCCAACGCAAGAGTCCTTAAGTGAAACCGGACAGAATCCTTGCCAATCCCGCCTGCAGCTTGCGTTTTGTGGGTAAGTGGAATAGCATAGGCTTGGATTTGTTAAAGCGCGGTGACGAGACCATCATCGGGCAATGCTAGCGGCCAACCGAAGCAGCCAAATGCGGTTCGCTGCCACTCTCCTCGTGGTTGTGTCCTTCCTAGTTGTGGGCGTGTTCCTTGGCCACGTCGCCGGGCAACAGTGGACCCCGCTCGCCGCTCCGACAAGCGCGCCTCAGTCCCAAACCTACTTGGTGCTCGGCTACGATCAGCTGGTTCCACCCGCTCACTTGCTCGCCGTTTGGATTGTCCAGCTGCAGAACAATGCCCAAGCCAAGCTCCTCGGGATCTCTCCGGCAACCATTGTCTTCCTGTCCAACGGGCAACCAGCCGTGCTGCGGGATGTGCTGGCGGACCCGGAATCCGTGAACCCCGACGTACTCCAGAGCTACCTCAAGGGTCGGCCGGACGCCGTTATCCTGGTTGACAACCAGGCGTTTGAGACGGTTGCCAATCGGCTCGGAGGGGTTTTTCTAGACGGCCGGTCCCTTCGGGGTCAGGAGGTGGTCGACGCGCTCTTGAGCGATCAGAGCTCACCGCTGGACGCCCTCGAATATGAAGCCAAGGTGCTTCGGGCGCTGGCTCCCCGCATCCCCCCCGGCCCGGAGGGATTCATCCTCGCGGGATTGGCTCCCACCCACATCCGCTCCACCATTCCGTTGGACCGGCTCCTTGCCGAAAACGAGACCCGCCTCCCGAATCTTGGCAACCATGTGCAAGTTGTGGCCTTGGATGATGTCAGCAGCTTCACCCTCCCGGGGGGAGGTCAGGGGCTCCTGCCCAATTCCCCCCCGCCCGACCCACTCTGAGCATTCGAATCCTCCGGACTCCAGATCAATGGACGATTGAATCCCTTGGATCGAGGGTCGGCCCGCGCCGATTCCGCTTGACAGGGCCACACGAACTGAGTAGGATAAGAACCGTAAGTTAGATTAGACTAACTTAGCCTGCGATGGCTGATCTCAGCGCCGCCCAACAGGATTGCCTTCTTGCGATACACGCCCTCGAAGCGCAAGGCAAGGTCGCGACCACCAGCGGGCTCGCCACCTCCTTGCAGGTCACGGCGCCCAGTGTTACCGCCATGCTGAAGCGGTTGTCCTCGGCCGGTCTCATCCGACACAGGCCGTACCGAGATGTGACACTCTCCCCCATGGGGCGACGCGCGGCGCGCTCGGTCCTCAGACGCCACCGACTGCTCGAAACCTTCCTGGTCCAAATCCTTAAGTTCCGCTGGGATCAGGTTCATGCGCAGGCGGATGGCCTCGAACATGTCGTTTCCCAACGCTTCATCGACCGGCTCGACCAGTTGCTAGGCCATCCGGAGGTTGATCCTCATGGTGACCCCATCCCCTCGCCCGCAGGCCGCGTCACCAAGCAATCGGAAACCACTCTCGCGGATTTGGGGAACGGACAACGCGCCACGATCGCTCAAATGGCCGACGAAGAGCCCAGATTCCTGCGCTATGCGAAATCCGTGGGCTTGGTCCCAGGTGCTTCCGTTCTTTTGATCCAGCGCGGGCCATTCAATAACCCTCTCGAAGTGAGCGTGCAGGGCACACTCCGGCAGCTGAGTGCCTCGCTTGCCCGTCGCATCTTGGTCCGCCAAGAGCATTCTAATTCGGGCTTCAGGAAGAGCCGGGCTTCTGCCCCCGCCTCCGCGAGCCATTCCCGAGCGACGGCCCATTAGAGGCCATTGGCACCCTGGCCCCTGCAAACTGATGGGCCCTTTTTCGATCTCTGCAGGAAACGACTGAGGTTGGTGTTCCTACCATGCCTGCGGTTTCCCCACCCACTCGCCCGGACGTCCAGCCTGGTGACGCCGGCACGATTGAGGAGGCGGGTCTCATCCTTTCTGGGCAAAGCAAGCGGAAAGGCCTGACCCGCCTTCTGCCTTTCCTGGGCCCCGCCTTCATCGCCAGCGTGGCCTATGTAGACCCCGGCAACTTCGCCACCAACATCCAAGGGGGGGCAGAGTTCGGCTACACCCTTCTGTGGGTCGTCCTGCTGAGCAACTTGACGGGCATGCTCATTCAAGCCCTTTCCGCCAAACTCGGCATAGCCACCGGGCTGAACCTGGCGGAACAGTGTCGCCGCCACTTCCCCAAGCCCGTCTCCTGGGCCATGTGGGGTCTCATGGAGGTGGTGGCCATGGCGACCGACCTGGCCGAGTTCCTGGGGGCGGCCGTGGGCCTCAACCTCCTCTTCGGGCTTCCTTTGCCCCTGGCCGCCGTCCTCACGGCAGTTTTCACGTTTCTGATCCTCGGCCTGGAGCGGCGTGGTTTCCGGCTACTGGAAGCCGTCATCACAGGAATGGTCGGCGTGATCGCAGCCTCCTACCTGGTCGAAATCGTCCTGGTTCGCCCCAATTGGACCCCCATTCTGGCCCACGCCGTGATCCCCCAGTTCTCCGGTCCGGAAAGTCTCCTCCTGGCCGCCGGCATTTTGGGAGCGACGGTGATGCCCCACGTCATCTTTCTCCACTCCTCTCTGACCCAGGGCCGCATCATTACCCGCGAGCCTTCGCAGATGAAGCGCCTTTACCGATACGAGTTGGTGGACGTCGCGCTGGCGATGGGAGTCGCGGGCCTCATCAATGCGGCCATGTTGATCATGGCCGCTGGGACCTTCTACTACCGGGGGCTCACCACGATTGCCAGCCTTCAAGAGGCTTACCGCACACTTCAACCTCTGCTCGGTCCGGCCGCAGGCTCGGTGTTCGCCATTGCCCTGCTCGCCGCCGGTCTTTCGTCCTCGTCGGTGGGGACCATGGCGGGCCAAGTTATCATGCAGGGCTTTCTGCATCGTCACATCCCGGTCTGGATCCGACGCCTGGCGACCATGGCTCCCTCGCTGATCGTGATCGCTTTCGGCCTCGACCCCACCCGCGTGCTCGTCCTCAGCCAGGTGGTTCTCAGCTTCGGCTTGCCTTTCGCAGTCGTTCCGCTGGTCCTGTTCACGCGCCGACGCGATGTCATGGGCCCTCTCGTGAATTCGCGGCTCACGACGATCGCCGCCTGGCTCGTGGCGGCGCTGATCATCCTCCTCAACGTCGTCCTGCTTCATCAGCTGCTCCTGACGAGATGAGGCTATGTTCAGAAGTCTCTTAGTCCCTTTGGATGGCTCCAAACTCGCTGAGGTGGCGCTGCCCCCGGCTCGGGCTCTCGCCGAGGCAACCGGGGCAAGGATCACCCTCGTTCACATTGTCGAACGCGATCCGCCGCAGGAGATTCACGGCGAACGCCATTTGACGGATGCCTCGGAGGCCGAACGTTATCTGCAGGAGGTACGCCGCCAATACTTCGGCGAAAGCGCCACCCCTGAGATTCACGTGCACGCCAGTGCCACGGCGGATGTCGCGCGGGGCCTGGTCGCTTATTCGCAAGAGCTGGCACCCGATCTGATCATCATGTGCACTCACGGCCGTGGGGGTGTCCGCGGGGCGTTGTTCGGCAGCAAAGCCCAGCAGGTTGTGGGCCAGGGCGCGATCCCCGTGCTGCTCGTTCCGCCTGCCGTGGAGGGAAAGGAGCCTCCCTCCTTCACCTTGCGACGGATTCTGATCCCGTTGGATGGTTCGGCGGCCCATGAAAAGGCGCTGCCCGCCGCTCTGGAACTCGCTCAGGCCTTCAATGCGCAAATTCTCCTGCTGCTGGTCGTCCCGACCCTGACCACTTTGCCTGCCGAAGCCTCGGGAACCGGGATCCTACTCCCTGGCGCGATGAGCGCGGTTCTCGACCTCGCCTACGAGGGCGGCGCAAACTACCTGCGCCGCCAGGTGGACAGAATTCGAGCTGGGGGGATTGCGTGTGAGGCCGAGGTCGTGCGGGGCGACCCCGTGGCCACGATCGTGGAATTCTCCGAGAAGCTCAATGCCGATCTGGTAGTGTTGTCCACCCACGGCAAGGCAGGCATGGACGCATTCTGGGCTCGAAGCGTGGCCCCCATGGTGGCCGGCCGCCTGCGCCGCCCGATGTTGCTTTGGCCAGTGCGCGAGGATCAAGAATCAGGACCGGGCGGTTGAAGCCAGTCCGTGCCGCTTTCATCGCAACCGCCTAATGAGGGGCGCGGCTCAATCAGATTCCGGTCTACACTGCCGGCTTCCGGCCTACCCTCTCGGCCAGCACGTTCCCTAGCCGGCGAATCCCCTCCTGGATGCGATCCTCGCTGGCAAAGGAGAAGTTAAGCCTCATCGTATTCTCGCCCCCTCCCCGCGGGAAAAAAGGGCCTCCCGGAACAAAAGCCACTTTTTGCTCCACGGCAGATCGCAGAACTTCCACCGACTTCATGCCCTCCGGAAGGACGCCCCACAGGAAAAGGCCGCCTTTCGGCTTGGTCCAATGGACCCCCTTGGGGAAATCGCTTTCCATTGCTTTCAACATGACATCCCGTCGGCGGCGGTAGACTTGGCGAATCAGACGAACGTGTCGATCGAGGAAGCCGCCTCGCGCCACTTCGTACGCCAAGAACTGGATGAAGGTGGAGGTGTGCAAATCGGACCCTTGCTTTGCCTGAACTAGCTTTCGCACCACCTCCGGCGGCGCCACCACCCAGGCGAGGCGGAATCCAGGGGCCAGGACCTTCGAAAAGGTGCTCAGATAGATCACATTCCCGTGGTAGCAGTGATCCCCGTTCGTGCGGGACCTTCCGTCGAGCGTCACTACGGCTGGGAGGTGGTCTCCTTCGAACCGAAGCTGGCCGTACGGGTCATCCTCGATAATCGGCACCCCGTATTGATCGGCCAGATGGACGAGAGCCTCTCGCCGCTCGAGCGAGAGGGTCACCCCGGTCGGATTCTGGAAATTCGGCAGCACGTAAATGAACTTCGGCCCGGCACGTAATGCCTCTTCTAGAGCGACGGTAATCATCCCGTCCTCATCGATCGGCACGGGCACGTACTCGGCGCCGTAGGCATTCCAAGCCTGGATCGCCCCCAGATAGGTGGGGGACTCCACCAGGATCCGGTCCCCTCGGTTGATAAAGATGCGGCCCAAGAGATCCAGAGCCTGTTGAGACCCCGAGGTGATGAGCACGTTCTCGGCGGAAATGTCAAAACCGTAGCGGCCGGAATGGCGCACGATCATCTCTCGCAAGGGGAGATGGCCCTCCGTGGCCCCATACTGTAAAGCCTGAGGCCCGACGTCACGAAGCACCCGCTGCGTGGCCTCCGCGATCTCCTGCAACGGGAAGACATCCGGCCCTGGTAGTCCCCCGGCGAAGGAGATCAACTCCGGCTGCTCGGTCAACTTGAGCAGCTCGCGGATCGCCGAGCTTTCCATTCGTTGGGTGCGCTGCGCGTAGCGCTGATCCCAGAGTGTTTCCATTCGAGGTAGCCTCCTAACCCGAGGTCGGAGCGGAAACATCAGGCGAGCCGACCCGCCTGTGAGGATGAGCCCGACCAATCTCGTCGCGGAATTGAGCCAATTGGCGAACCTGCTCCTCAAAGGTCCAGCCATGATGCTCGGCGAGCCTCTGGGCCACATGCGCGGCCACGCCCAGGCCACCGTCGTCCGCCTCCAGAACCGTTCGTGTGCGACGAACCAGCACGTCGCTCACGGTTTGCGCCAGCTCTTCCTCCATGGCATGTTCCACGCAGGCCCAAGGATAGGCCGAGCCCTTCGTGATCGGCGCCGCCTGGTCCGGATTCTCCAGCATCCTGCGAATCACGGCCCAAGAGCGGGCCCCGTAGTTCCAAACGAGCTCCGCCGTTCGTGGGTCACTCTCCACCTGCTCCCACTCTTCGGGAAAGGGAGGCAGAAGAGCCGTTTGCGCTGTGCGCGCTGCCCGTCTCGAGGCTCCCAGCTCCCGCAAGACAAGCGAGGTGACCTGCTCCGCCATCGCTCTGAAAGTCGTTAGTTTGCCCCCCGCAACCGTCAGCAATCCGGAAGCGCTGCGCACATAGCGGTGCTCCCGCGAGACCCTGCCCGGCCGTTCCTGCTCGTCCCGCAGCAAGTTGCGCACGCCCGCCCAGGCACTCCAAATACGGTCCTCCTGATAGCGACGGCCAAAAGCCCGTTCCATCGCTTGCAGGGTGTAGGCGATGTCCGCGGGCTCGGTCTGCACCTCCTCGAGCGACCCGTCATAGTCCGTGTCGGTGGTCCCGACGTATTCAAAACTGCCCCAAGGGACCAGAAAGAGCTTGCGGTTATCCTGAGGAGCGTTGAAAACAATTGCCTCCCTGCGTGGGGCTCCCTCGGTCCGGAAGACCAAGTGGACTCCCTTGGTCGGACGAAGGAGCGGCTCGGCGTCCGGGTCATCCAGCCTGCAGATGGCATCCGCCCAAGGACCGCAAGCGTTGACCACCACACGGGCTCGGATTTCCGCCTCCCGGCCACGGAGCATATCCTTGGCTCCCGCGCCGGCCACGCCTCTCTTGGACTCCTTGAGGATCTGGATGACCTCGGCATAGTTACAGAGGACGGCCCCAGCCTCGATCGCCCTTTCTGCAACGCACCAAACGAGGCGCGCATCATCCGCCAGGGCATCGTAGTAGCGCGCGGCACCCTGAAGACCCTCCGGGCGAAGCGTCGGCTCGCGGGCCAGGGCTTCTTCTGGGCGAAGCATCCGGTGGTGCTGGTTACGGCTCACCCAACCGAGCAACTCGTAAAGGATCAACCCCGCATTCATCATCCACGGGCTGGGACGATCCTTCACGTAGAAGGGAATCAAGAAGGGCGTTCTTCGAACCAATCCAGGTGCGATGCGGAGCAAGACTCCTCGTTCCCGGCTGGCTTCCCGTACCAGGCCGAAATGCATGTATTCGAGGTATCTCAACCCGCCATGGATCATCCGGGATGAGCGGCTGGAGGCTCCGGAAGCGAAGTCCTCCTTTTCGACCAAGGCCACTTTCAGCCCTCGAAGCGCAGCATCCCAGGCGATTCCCGCGCCCACAATACCTCCCCCGATAACGAGCAGGTCGAACCTCTCGCAGGCCAGCCTCTGCCAGCAACCCTCCCGGTCGAGCTTCACGACGGCCTCCAGAGCACACCGGGATTCATGATTCCCGCAGGGTCAAGCGCGCGCTTCATCGCCTGCAGAGCGTCCAAACCCCTGGCTCCGATCTCCCCTTCCAGCCAAGGCCGATGGGAGCGCCCGATGCCGTGATGGTGAGTGAGGGTAGCCCCCCCGTTCATGATCTGATCGGTGACTTCCTTCTTGACCCGATCCCATTGCTCGAACGGATCTCGGAGGTCCTGCGCACCGAAAAAGGTGAAATACAAAGACGCGCCGGTCTCGTAGGCATGAGACAGGTGACACATCACATAGCCGTGTCTCAAAGCCTGCATGGCGGTCCCCGTCAATTGCGCATGCAGCGGGACCAGGTTCGACCAGGAGGTTGCCGTCTCAAAGGTGTCCACCATGACACCCCAGTCCATGAGCAAGTCGCGCAGGTAAGGATGCAAGAACCTTTCCGCCAACCACTCATTGGCCGGAGAATGACCCAGGTCGAACGCTCCCCGGGCCTTGCAGACGCGCATCGCCCGTGAGCCCCCATAATTCACCTCTCTCTCCCCTCCTTCATAGCCCAGCAAGAGAAGCGAAGTGCGGCCCTGCTCATAGCCAAGGGCTTCTACCAGGCGCAGCCCCACCTCTCGCACGACACGTGACCCTGCCCCGTGTGGGCGCCTGGAGAGGGCCAGCCCGACCTGGGTTTCGCAAGCGTCGGAAAGACGGGCCAGCGAGGGCTTGGGCCCGGTCTGGAGCAATTCGCGGATCGCCTCCACTCCTTCCTCGAACGAGTGGAAGAAGTAGGCCCGATAGTCCTTCTTCGCAGGAAGAGGGCGTACCCGCAGGGTGGCTGACACGATTACACCGAAAGCCCCCTCCCCTCCGAGAAAAAGGTCCTTCAGCGAAGGGCCTGAAGCGGAGGCCGGGCCTCTCCCCATCGACAGCCTTCCCGTTGGAGTCACGGCCTCCAGATGAAAAACCGCATCCTCAATCCTTCCATAGCCAATCGAGTTCTGGCCGGCCGACCGGCTCGCCAGCCATCCGCCCAAGGTGCTGTATTCGAAGGATTGGGGGAAGTGCCCCAGGGTGAATCCTCGGCGGGCTAAGGCTTCCTCCAGCTTGGGTCCCAAGGTTCCCGCCCCGAATGTAGCCAAATGCGAAACCTCATCGAGACGGGAAAGGCCCTGAAGGTTCTCAAGATCCAGACTGATCGTGGGTTCCTGCTCTGGGTCGAGAGCTCCCGTCACCGAGGTCCCTCCCCCAAACGGGATCACGGCGAGGTCTTCTCTTTCGCAAGTGTCCAGGATCATTTCCACTTGTTCGACGCTGTGAGGGAATAGTACGGCCTCGGGGGCGTGAGCTATCGTGTTTGTCCGGATTCGCATCAGATCGGTGTACGACTTCCCCAATGCGTGTTCTACCCGACTGAGCCGGTCAACGCGGACGTCCTCTTTCGAAAGCACGCGGGAGAACATTTGGGGGAGGAACCGAGAGCTAGGGGCAGGAAGAGAGAGACTTTCGAGGGCAGGCACCGGATAGCCGCGAAAAGGGGGACCGATGTGCGCGGATAGGAAGGGACCCAGCGCAGGGTGCTCTTCGGCCGAGTAGGACGTATCGAGCGAACCCCACCCCCACCAGCGCGGCACCGCAGGCACCCTTCTATTCTAGCATGGCTGGACCATGCGCCTCGGGACTTACGGCCAGGAAGTCGGAGGACGTCCCTCCTATTTTCAAGCGGGAGGAGAGCCTTGGCAGTGCTGGTATAATCCACTGGCTGGCCGGCCAGACGTGTGGGGCCCTCTTCCTGGCTGGCCTTTTGCACGCCCTCGAGGCGAGAACCCGGGGCGCGCTTCACGTGGAGGCAGACATTCCCAATGGGTCAACGACACTTGCGCTGGCTGATCGTCATTGTGATCCTCCTGGGCATCGATCTCTGGATCAACTGGCCAGGCACAACATCCGTCCGCATCGGCCCGTATTCACAGAATGTAAGCCTGCGGGAGGGCTTGGACCTTCAGGGCGGACTCGAAGTTCTCCTGGAGGCCGATGTGCCAGCCAATCAGGCCGTGGATGCCACGAGCATGGATGCGGTGCGGGCGGTCATTGAAAACCGGGTGAATGGTCTCGGGGTGTCCGAGCCCGTCGTCCAGCTCTCGGGCAGTCGGCGAATCCTGGTCGAACTTCCCGGTTACGAGAACCCGCAAGACGCAGTCGCCTTGATCAAGCAGACAGGACTTCTTGAATTCGTCGACGCGGGCACGACGCCGCTCGTTGCAGGAATGCAGGTAAGCACGGACTTCGCGCAGAAGGGGACCGCGCAAGCCACCTCTTCCCCCCAGCCGAGCCAATCCTCGTCCCCATCCGCCACCCCTGAGTCCACGCCCAGCAGCACCGAGACCGCAGCGGCGGGGGCCGCGACGGGAACCCCGGCCGGTGGAGCGGCAACCGCCGTTCCAACCCCGACCGGACCGGTCTACCACACCGTGATGACCGGAGCCAACCTCAGTTCGGTGAACGCGGGGGCCGATCAGTTGGGCAAGCCCGTGATCAACTTTGTGCTTAATGCGGCAGGAACGAAGATCTTCTCAGACTACACAACCGGTCACGTGGGTCAATATCTGGCCATCGTCTTGGACGACCAGGTGTTGTCCTCCCCGGTTGTCGAGACCGCAATCACCAACGGCCAAGGTCAGATTTCGGGGAGTTTCACGGTCGACTCCGCCAATGCTCTGGCCGTCCAGCTGAGATACGGAGCTCTGCCGATTCCCTTGCGGGTCGCCCAAATCCAAACGGTCGGCCCCTCGCTGGGCCAAGACTCGCTGCGACGGAGCTTGGTCGCCGGTGCCGTGGGCATGTCGGTGGTGGTACTCTTCATGATTCTCTACTATCGGCTGCCCGGGATCGTGGCCGACGTAGCCCTAGCCCTGTATTTCCTCACGGCCCTTTCCATCTTCCGTGCCCTCCCAGTGACTTTCACTCTACCTGGCATCGCCGGGTTTGTGCTGTCAGTGGGGATGGCGGTTGACGCGAATGTGCTCATCTTTGAAAGGCTCAAGGAGGAGCTTCGCAGCGGCAAACCCCTGCGGGCGGCTGTCGAGGCGGGATTTTCTCGCGCTTGGCCATCCATTCGCGATTCCAATATCTCAACTCTCATCACCTGCATCATTCTGTACTGGTTCGGCGGGGCCTTTGGAGCCAGCCTGGTGAAGGGTTTTGCCCTGACGCTCGCAATCGGTGTCCTCGTCAGCATGTTTACGGCCATCATCGTGACGCGAACTTTTTTGCATTTGGTCCTGGATCGCATGGACTTCTCGCGCCGCCATTCGTGGTTCGGGATCTAGAGTTGGCCATGGTTGGGCCCAGGGAATTCATTCCGGATCCGTTTCGAAAGGGATGAAGGAGCTCTCGTCATGAATATCATGGGGAAGCGGTATTGGTTTTTCGGTCTCTCCCTGGCAATCATCATTCCTGGCATGATCTTTCTGGCCACGGGAGGCTTGCATCCGGCCATTGATTTCACTGGGGGCAGCCTGCTTCAAGTTCAATTCACCTCCGGCCAGGCCCCCCAACCCGCGTCGGTTGAGCTTGCGCTCGCCCGATTGGGAATTGGAGGGGCGAGCGTCCAGACGGTGGGAACCGACTCGATAGCCATCCAGGCGCAAGAGATGGACACGACCACCAAGGACAAGGTGGCCAAGGCCCTTTCCGGTGACTTCGGTGCCGCGACGGTCACGCAATTCGAGAGCGTCGGACCCGCGCTGGGATCGGAGGTGGCACAGCGCGCGGCGGGGGCGGTGGCCCTGGCCGCGCTGGCGATAACCCTCTACATCACTTACGCTTTTCGTCGGGTCCCCAACGCCTTTCGCTTCGGAATCGCCGCTGTCGTGGCCATGATCCATGATGTCCTGGTGGTCATCGGTGGCGAGGCGATTCTCGGTCACTTCCTCGGGTGGCAGGCCGATTCCCTCTTCTTGACCGCCCTGCTCACCGTGATCGGCTTTTCGGTCCACGACACCATCGTGGTCTTCGACCGCATCCGCGAGAATGAGCTGCAGTACAAACGCATTCCTTTTGAGACGATTGTCAATCACAGCGTGGTCCAGACTCTTGACCGATCCATCAACACCTCCCTCACGGTACTGCTGACCTTGCTTGCCCTTGCCCTCTTCGGGGGAGTGACCACGCGCCATTTTGTCCTCATCCTGCTGCTCGGCATGGCCAGCGGGACCTACTCTTCGATCTTCAACGCGGCCGCCATCCTGGTGGTCTGGGAGAACAGAGAGTGGCGGACGTGGTTTCGCCGCGGCCCCGCCCAGGCGGCCGCTGCGTAGCAAACCCATCGACAACCTCACCTAGCGCGAGGGGCGCAGGGAGGTGACTAGCCGACCGGCATCACTCGGGGCAATAGCTTCGGCCCCAAGACCAGGATGACCAGCGCAGCGATCGCAAGATAAGGCCCGTAGGCCATGGTGATCCCGCTAAGGGGCTTGTGGCGGGCGAGGTTCCAGAGCAAGATTGCGCCCCCCGCGCCGCCCGCGAAGAGGATCGCCAGCAGGAGTGCGGGCAGCACCGCTGGCCACCCGACCGCGAGCCCGACCAGGGCGGCCAGCGACACGTCCCCCAATCCCAAACCGGCCGCCAAGTCCGAGCCAATCAGACGAGCGAAGAGCACGCTAAACGCAAAGAGCACGAAGAAGACCACGCCTCCGACCGCCAAGCCGACCAAGGAACCCAGCAGGTCTCCACGAATGGCCGAGGCGATAAGGAGCAGTAGCGCACCACCCAGCACAACCTCCATCAGGACCAATCGGTGTTCCAGGTCGACAACCGTCACCAGCACAAAAAGCATCACAGCCACGCTGCCCTCCAGCAATGGCAGCGCGGCGTGACGTCCCTGCATCCAGAGCAACGGCAGGAGCACCGCCAGGACGACCTCGACCCATTCGTTGCGCCTCGGAGCCGGCCCTCCGCAGTGGCCGCAACCCGGCTTCCCCATCATTTTGGCCAGAAGCGCATGGGCTCTTACACCCGCTCGCGGTTCCCCACACCAGGCGCAGCGCGGCACGAACAGCCGCCACCCGGGAGGTCCCTGACCCTCCAGGTTGGTCCTCGGCAGGTTGTCCGCCAGACCATTCAGGACGGGGGCCAAGCCCAACCCAAGCAGGGCCAGTGACACGAACGCCAGGGTGTTGGCCAGGAATTCCTCCACACTCATCTCTGCCTGAGTCCAGTCTCGACGCGAACGATTATACGCGACGATGCCCAGGCCGGGACAAGGCACCACACCGAGCGGAAGCGCGCTGGTGATAGAATGCCCGACGTGCCCTCCCAGTCACCTCCCCTGGACGCGAAGCGCTTCAGCGTTCTGGCTGCAGCGATCGTCCTAGCCAACGGGTTGTCGCGACTCGTTCGTCTTCCCAGCCAGGATTTCGTTGTTACCGTCTTAAACATCCATTGGATGGTCGGGGTCAATGGTCCGATGCTGTTTATGGTTCTCCTGGGCGCCCTCGTGGCCTCGGGTGCTTACTCGATCTACCGCTCTCATTCCCCTGCGCTCCGGGCCCCCAGCGAAAAGGAAGGGTTGGGTCTTCATCTCATCGTCCCAGCTCTGACGGCGGTTGGGGGCGGCGCGGCGTTAAGTCTCGTCCCTTCCGGGCCGCGCTGGTGGGTTGGGTTGGCCTTCCTGAGCGCGCTGGTCGTTCTGGCCGTGGCTGGCGAGTACCTTGCTCTCGATCGTGACGACCCTTACTATGCCCAGGCCTCCATCGGCCTGGAGATCCTCGTCTACTCTCTCCTCGTCTTGGTCTTCAGCGCCCTCCACGCGGCCGACACTCGCCTGGCGATGGCGATGCCCCTGATTGCTCTGTCGACCTCGATCCTCACCCTGCGCGTGCTGGCCCTCGCGGCCCCCCTCGACCGTAGGATCTGGGCCTACACCGCGGGGATAGGGCTTCTAGTCGGTGAGCTCGCGCTGCCTCTGAATTTCTGGCCACTGCCATCCGTCGCCTATGGCCTGGGATTGACCGTCTCCGCGTATGTCCTCGGCGGGCTGGGCAGGCTTCGCTTGCAGTCCGAGCTCCGTCGCGCCTCGCTGGTTGAGTACGCTGTGGTGGCGGCCTTGGCGTTGCTCGCCCTGCTGGCCCTGACCAAGCGTTGACAACGACCCCCAGGGGTGTATACTCATCTCCAAACCCCTAATGGGTCCTCTGTTCAGCGGATCACATAGGCCCGATCCACCCGTGGAAATGCGGTGAAGGACCTGTTTTTGTTATCTGGCCCCATTGAGCGCCAGTTGTTGGGAGGAGGTGAGGCATATCGCCAAGGCCCCGCGACTGTTCCCCAGTTTCGCATCTTAGCCCAATCAGGAGGAGAAAGCACATGAAACGCAATCTGCAGTTCCTATTGAGCGCTGTGGTCCTCGCCAGCCTGATCCTCGCGGCTTGCGCGCCAGCGGCAACGCCCACGCCCGCTCCGACCGAGGTCCCGCAAGCCACCGCCGTTCTGCCCACCGCAGCACCGGCCGCTACAGTTGCGCCCGCACCCAGCGCTACAAGCGCGGTTTCGAACCCGGACACCATCATTATCGGTACCACGGACAAGATTGCCAGCCTCGATCCTGGTGACGCTTACTCGATCCGTGACTGGGAAGTGATCAAGAATATCGACTATGGCCTAATCAGGTGGAAGCCTGGGACCACGGACCTGGAGCCCGGTCTGGCGACCGACATGGGCACCGTCTCCAAGGACGGTCTGACCTGGACCTTCACCCTGCAGGATGGCATAAAATTCGGCGACGGTACCCCCCTGACTGCAACCCTCTACGCCTCTCAGCTCAACCGCCTGCTTACCATCGGGCCCAAGTGCCCTAATGATGTGGCCGATGCCTTGGCTGTCCCGTTCGTGAAGAGCATCACGGCACCGGACGACAAGACCCTGGTCTTCAAACTAGTGGCGCCGATCGGTTTCTTCCCCGGGCTCTTGGCAACCGCCCCGTATGTCCCGGCCGACCCGAATAACTTCCCGCCCGACAAGTGCGTGACCAATCCGGTTGCCCCTGTCTATGGCGTGGGTCCCTGGTATATCGCCCAATACGACCCGGACACGCAGATGGTTTTCAAGCCCAATCCCAACTACACCGGGGATTTGATGCCGCAGGTTAAGCAGGTCATCGTGCGCCTGTACTCCTCCCCCAGCACGATGGCCCTGGCCGTCCAGAGCGGCGAGATTGACGTCGCCTGGCGTCTGCTTTCCCCCGATCAACTCACCCAGCTCAAGGCTGTCTCCGGCCTAACGATCGGAACGCTCGCCGGCGGCCGCATCCAGTTCCTGGATCTCAACCACACGATGGCGCCGTTCAACGACCCGAATGTCTGCAAGGCGGTCGCTTCGGCCATCAACCGCAACGAGATCGCCGACACGGTCTACCAGGGCCAGGTCACCCCGCTCTATTCGCAGGTCCCGCTGGGTTTCCTGGGGGCCGACCAAGCTTTCGATACGATGTATCAAGCCCCGAACCTCGACGCGGCCAAGAGCTACTTGGCCAAATCCGGATACACGGCCTCGAAACCCCTGAAACTCACGCTCTGGTACCCGCCTGAACACTACGGCGCCTCGACCGCCGCCTGGATGCAGGTGATCAAGAAACAGCTCGAAGCCACCGGTGCGATCCAGGTGACCCTGCAAGCTCAGGAATGGAGCACATATGTGCCCGCCCTGACGGGCGGCAAGGCCTATCCCGCTGGCGTTCTCGGTTGGTTCTTCGATTACCCGGATCCATCCGACTACCTGGATCCGTTCGTCTACAACCGCGGGGAAGGCACGAACGTCGTTCTTCCCGCCACGGGCAGCACGACCGGCATCCCGATCAACGCCGAGGCCAAGCAGCTGGTCACACTGCTCCAGCAAGCGGACATCGAAACCGACACGGCCAAACGCGCTGCCGAATATCAGCAGGCCCAGCAAATCTATGCCGACATGGTGGTGACCCTGCCAATATTCTTCTCAGCCGAGCACGTGGTGTTCCGGAGCAACATCAAAGGCTCGTCCAACTTTGCCACGCCCGAGACCCTGAACATCGGACCGGACCTCGAGTTCAACTACTCCGCGCTTACCAAGGGCCAGTAATAGGCTCCACCTCGATTGGGGCGGGGAGTTCTCCCCGCCCCAATCCCTCTTCCCGACCGGAACAACACGTGTCCCCAATTGCAATCATTGCCCTGATCATCGGCGTTCCGTCAATCCTGCTGCTGGCCATCGTTTTCGTCCGAGGCTCGACGGCGCTTCGCCGCTACATCCTCACCCGGATCGTTCTGACCCTGCCGATGGTTCTTATCTTGGCGACCATGGTCTTCCTGGTGTTGCGGATCTTGCCGGGTGACCCCGTTACCTCGGCCCTGGGTCCCAAGGGCACTCCCCAGATGGTCCAGCAGATGCGGACCCAGCTCGGACTCAATGATCCCCTGATCGTGCAATACGGCCGGTTCCTGTGGAGCATGATCACTCTGCGCTTTGGGAATTCGCTCATCGGCGGCCACCGCCCGATCATCGCTGAAATGAGCGAGCGCTTCCCCGCGACCCTGGAACTCATCGTGCCCTCCTCAATACTGGCCCTCCTGATCGGAATATTCGGCGGCGCCTTGGCTGCCGCGAACCGCAAACACGCCACCGACTTTGCCGTGCGAATCTATGCGGTGGTCATTTATTCCCTGCCGGTGTTCTGGCTGGGCCTCATCCTGCAGCTTTTCTTCGGGATCGTTCTCAAATGGCTTCCGATTTCCGGTCGCATCGACCCCATCATCGGCACCACCCTTAAGACTGTCACCAACATTTACACAATCGATGCCCTGATTTCCGGGAACTGGCCCTCTTTCTTTTCCGTCCTCCAGCATCTCGTCTTGCCTACGCTTACCCTAGGCCTGATCCTGTCGGGCGTCTTTGTTCGCATGACCCGCATCAATGTCATTGAGACATTGCATACCGACTATATCGCCGCGGCCCGCGCCCGCGGCATCCGCGAGCAGGCAGTCGTCTACCGGCATGCTCTCAAGAATGCCATGATCCCGGTGATTACCCTGATCGGCCTGCAGGTCGCCATCTTGCTGGCCGGGGCAGTCCTGACCGAGACGGTGTTTTCCTGGCCGGGCATGGGCAGCTATCTGGTTGAGCGCATCTCGGCCCGGGACTACACCGCGGTCCAGAGCGTCATTACCGTGTTTGCCCTCCTGGTTGCCCTCATCAGCCTGGCGGTCGATGTGATCTATTCCGTCGTTGATCCACGCGTGAAGTATTAACTGTGGCCAAGACCCAAGAAGAGACATCTGAGACGCTCCCCGAAGGTGCCTCCTGGGAGATTGAACTTAACCGGGTAGGCTTCGTACGGCGACTCTTGATGGCCCGCCGATGGTACGGCGTGGATTGGTGGTTTGTCGCCCTTTCGGCCGTTGCAGTGATCGGCTTTATCATTGTGGCCCTCTTTCCCGGGCTGTTTGCCCCTTACTCCCCCTTCGACCTGGTCGGGCCCCCCTTCCTTGCCCCGAGGGCCCATGTGGACATGCCGGTCTTGATTGTGCCCAAGAAGTCCTCGGTCAAAAACCTGCAGGGTCTGGCCGTCCCTCCGGAAGCCAACCGGCCACAGGTCAGCGTTGTCGAGGGGTATCCGACCGCCGGGGCCCTGGACACAGAATCGCAGAAGATCGACGAGCAGATCAAGAATCAGCCGGGGGGGTTGCGCCTGCGCCCGGTCATTGATCGCTATCCTTCCCTCCAAGAGGCCTTGCATGCCGTTGTCGACGGCCAGGACAGCGCGTCGGTGGTGCAGGAGTCTCAATTCAAGAGCGTCGCAGCGAATTTCCCCAGCCTACGGGAGGCGGTGCCGATCCAGGGAGGAACCTTCTCAGCGGGCGGATTCCTTCTGGGGACCAACGATATTGGTCAGGACGTCTTGAGTCGCTTGTTGTGGGGCACACGAATTGCCCTGACCATCGGATTCAGTTCCTCCCTTGTGTCTTTGTTGGTGGGCGTGCCCCTGGGCCTGCTGGCCGGTTTCGGGGGCGGTTTGTTTGACCGCCTGCTCAGCCTGTTGATGGACAGCCTCTACGCCTTCCCTGGCCTGATCCTGGCCATCTCCATCACGGCGGTGTTGGGCCCGAGCATGCTGAACATCATCGTCGCCATCGCCGTGCTGTATGTCCCGACCTATTACCGCATCGTGCGCGGGCAGACTCTCTCTGTCAAGGAGGAGGTCTACGTTGAAGCCGCCCGGAGCATCGGGGCACGGCGATTGGAAATCTTGAGCCAGTATGTCTTCCCGAACGTCATCCAATCCGTCGCCATCATCTTTTCCGTCAACGTGGCGGACGCCATTCTGACCGGCGCTGGCCTGTCCTTCCTGGGCCTGGGTTTGCCCCCGACGATGGCGGACTGGGGCATCGACCTGGCCCGCGGACAGACCTTCATCCAGACGGCCTGGTGGATGATCACCTTCCCCGGCCTGGCCATCCTATTGGTCGTGCTGGCCTTTACCCTGATGGGAGAAGGGTTGATGGAGATCTACAACCCCAAACTGCGGGAGCGCTGATGCCGGAGGATATCCTCTATTCCATTCGGAATCTTTCCGTGGAATACAAGACCCGGGCCGGCCCCGTGCGCGCCGTCGACGATCTCTCCCTCGATATCCGCCGCGGGGAGATCCTCGGCCTGGTGGGCGAATCCGGCTGCGGAAAATCGACGATTGGAAAAGCGCTGATGCGCTTGCACGAGGCTCCCGCCAGCATCACCGGCGGGCAACTCTGGTTCGATGGTCGCAATTTGATGGACCTTCCCGCGCGGAAGATGCCGGACATCCGCGGCGCCGAGATCGGGATGGTCTTTCAGGATCCCATGACCTCGCTCGACCCGGTGGAAAGCATCCTCGACCACTTGACGGAAACGGTTCTCACTCATGAACCCAAGACCCGCGAAGCGGCGGCTCGCAAGCGGGCCGAAGAACTGGTCGAGAGGCTGGGGATCCGGCGTGAACGCCTGAAAGAGTACCCGCACCAAATGTCCGGCGGGATGCGCCAGCGCGTGATGATCGCCCTGGCCTTGGCCTTGCGAGCGAAACTGGTGATCGCCGACGAGCCGACCACCTCCCTGGACGTGATCGTCGAGGCGAAAATCCTCGACCTGCTCAAAGAACTCCAGAAGGAGTTCAACCTGACCATCCTGCTCATCACCCACAATATCGGCGTGGTGGCGGAGGTGGCCGACCGGGTGGCCGTCATGTATGCCGCCAGGTTGGCGGAGGTCGGCACGGCCCGCGACGTCTTCGCCGACCCGAAACACCCCTATACCCAGGGACTGCTGAGATCGGTCCCCAATATCAAACTGAACAGTGGTGAACTTTACAAAATGGGAGGACAGCCTCCCAGCCTACTGCATCCGCCCAGCGGGTGTCGCTTCCACCCTCGCTGTCCCCAGGTCATGGACATCTGCTCCAAGCAAGAGCCGGCCTTTGAACCGGTGGTGGGAGACCATCTCGCTTCTTGTTGGCTTTACCAGAAGACCATTGCGAAAAGGGCGTCCGAAAAAAAAGAGGTGCGCAACGGCTAGGCAAAGACCCATCGCAGACAGGAGCAATTCGGTGCGCGTCGCGCTGGAAGGCGAGGAGCTGATCCGCGTCGAAAACCTGCGCAAGCATTTCCCCGTCCAGAGCGGTTTTATTGCCTCGCTGCTCAACAGGGGAAATATCCCGTCTGTGAAGGCGGTCGATGGCGTCAGCTTCACCATCCGCCGAGGCGAGGTGTTCGGCCTAGCCGGGGAAAGCGGCTCGGGGAAATCCACGATCGGACGGCTGGTCCTGCGTCTGTACGACCCCACCTCCGGCCGGGTGGTCTTCGACGGCATCGACCTGCAAAGTCTGTCGCCGGAGGAGATGCGGCGGATGCGTGCCCGCATGCAGATCGTGTTCCAGGACCCCCTGGCTTCGCTCAACCCAAGAATGACGACAGGCCAGGCCATCGGGCACCCGACCCAGATCCACATGCCCGAGTTTTCTCCCGCCCAACGGCGCAATCACGTCATGAAAATCCTTCAGGCGGTGGGCATGAATCCGCCGGAGGCATTCTATGACTTGTTTCCGCATCAAATCTCTGGCGGCCAGCGCCAGCGCGTCGTCCTGGCGCGGGCCCTGGTGACCTCCCCTGAATTTATCGTGGCGGATGAGCCGATTGCCATGGCGGATGTATCCGTCCGGGCGATCCTTCTCGACCTGATGATGAAGATGAAGAAAGAGTTCGACCTGACTTACCTGTTTATCACCCATGACTTGGCCACTGCCAAGTACGTTTGCGACCGCATCGCCATCTTGTATCTCGGCAAGCTGTGCGAGGTGGGTCCACTCAACGCGGTCTACGAACATTACGCTCACCCTTATACCCGGGCCCTTCTGGAAGCGGTGCCGGTACCTGACCCGCGCCACCGGCGTACCGAGCCGATGCCGTCGGGCGAAATCCCCAGCGCCATCAATCCGCCTTCGGGCTGCCATTTCCACCCGCGTTGCCCGATCGCACGGGAGAACTGTTCCGTGGAAGAACCACTGCTGCGGGAGATCCGCCCCGGGCACCAGGTCGCCTGCCATTACGCCGAAGAACTCTTGAAATGAGCCCTTCGGAAGAGGGGCGTCTCCGCCATGCCATTGGCCTCGTGCGGGGGCCGCCGCCCTCTCTATTGGCACGCCCCGTACAGGATCAGGATAGGAAGCCCCTCCGTCTTTCGTAGGATAAGACCTCCCGATCACTCTTCTCAGCCTCAACCTGCTGGGCGAGCGATTCGCGATGACCTCTCGATACGCGCCCAGTTCAGAAGAGATACGAACCCGCCCCCGGGTTGTTGGGCTTCTTCCCTGGGAACAGCGGCCGGCCTGTCGAATTCCACGGCAGGCCGGTCTGTGTCATAACTGGCCCTGGGCCAATGGCCCAGGCGCACGCACGAATGAGATCCGGAAGAGGCGTTGCCCCGGATCCGATTCAGAGCCCCAGCGCCGACTTCACCGCCCCCAGGCTGGCTTCGATGACCTTCGCCTCCCCGACCGCTTCGGCGGCCGCTCGAACGTCCTTCAGCCCGCTCCCGGTGATCAGGACCACCACACGATCCTCCTCACCCAACCGGCCCTCGCGAACGGCTTGTCGCAGGCCCGCATAGGCAGCGGCGGCCGCCGGCTCCGCAAAGACCCCTACCCGTCCCAGGTCCACCATGGCCTTCAGGATGTCGGCATCGCTCACCGTCAGGTAAGCCCCCCCCGATTGCACCACGGCCCGCACGGCGCGCGCGCCGTCGCGAGGAAGGTCGACCGATATGCTGTCCGCCAACGTCCTGGCCGACACCGGGACGATTTCCTCGCTTCCCCTCTGCCACGCACTGGCGATCGCGGCAGACCCTTTGGCCTGAACCCCAAACAGACGCGGCACTCGGTCCAGCCAGCCGAGGGCGTGGAGATCATGAAAGCCCTTCTGCAGCCCGGTGATGATATTCCCATCCCCTACGGACACCACCACCGCCGGTGGTGCAAGGTCCGGGCGGGCCACGGGCCCATCCTCCAAGACCTGCTCCCAGATCTCATAGGCGGCGGTTTTCTTCCCCTCCACCGTGAATGGGTTATAGCCCGTGTTGCGGCAGTACCACCCGAATTCCTTCGAAGCTTCGATCGAGAGGTCGAAGGCCTGGTCGTAGTTTCCCTCCACCAGCAAGACAGCGGCTCCGTAGATCAACAGCTGCGCCACCTTGGCCGAAGGCGCGCTTCGTGGAGCCAAGATCACGGACCGCTGGCCGCAGGCGGCCGCCAACCCGGCCAGGGCCGCACCTGCATTTCCTGTGGAGGCCGTGACGATGACCGGAGCCGCAATCTCCTTCGCGCGGGCGAGGACCACGGCGCTGGCCCGATCCTTGAGAGAGCCGGTCGGGTTCCGGCCCTCATCCTTAAGCCATACTCGACCAAGACCAAGCTCTGTAGCCAGGGCCGGTTCCTCGTAGATAGGTGTCCACCCCACCGCGCTCATCGGCGTGTCCTCCGGTCCCGGGGCCTCGGCTGGCAGCAACGCCTGGTATCTCCAGATCGACTGCCGGGAAGAGGCGCGGAGCGCGCGCCGGTCGACTCGATCTCGAAGCTTGTTGTAATCAAGAACGACATCCAAGTTCCCACCGTCCGCAGGACAAAGGTACGTGGCTTCCCCCGGCGAGTACTCGCGCGAGCATCTCGAACAGCGGTAACCCAGGAAGTTCATGCGTTTCCTCTTTTCACCGGAATGGTCACGAGCACTTGTCGTGGCCAGGCCGGGTCTCCGGCGCGCCTGCGGGGCCCAAGATCGGCGAGCCGCACTTCCAGGAAAAAGACGCTGCGAGCGCACGAAGCCGCCCTCGGCCGAACGCGCACTGCATTGGCCTCAACCGGCAGGGTCTCAATTCACGGCTTGTTGGGTTCTTCGGCCAGCCGGACACCGGCAGTCCGGTCATCCGTCATTCGCTGTCGAAGGGAACGCCCAGCGAGGCCGGCGGCGAGGCGCGCAAAGCCCGCAAAAGGCGGGCTACCAGCCGCCGGGTCCCTTCAGGCAAGGTGGCCATCATGCGATTGATCCATTCGGCATTCCCAATGTTGACCAGCAGCAGGGTCAGGATCATCAGCGGGAAAGGTGCTACCTGCAGCACCTGGGTCGGGATGTTGGGCAAGACAGGCTGCAGCACGAGGCCGAGCCACTGCAGGAAGGAGAACAGGTACACTCCGAAGGCCGCTCGGAATGGATTCCAGCCGCCGAAGATGGTGATCGAAAGGACGATCCAGCCGTAGCCATCCAGACCGGAAAGCTGTCCCGCCCACCCGGCCTTAACATCCAGTGAAAAGGTCGGGCCCGCCAATCCTGCGATCGCCCCACCCAGGAAGGTATAGATGTAGCGCAGGCGGTTAACATCCGCCCCGCGCACATAGGCCGCGGCCGGGCGTTCCCCGATCCCGCGCAGCATCAACCCCGGGCGGGTCCGGTAGATCCAAAACCAGGTCAGGAAGATGATCACAAAACTGAAGTAGGTCATCAAATCCTGTCTAAAGAATAACGTTCCCAGAATGGGGATCTTGTCCAGCCCTGGGACGGGGAGGATGTTCATGCTTGGACCGTTCTTGCTGATATACGCATGACCGAGGAAATACGAAAGATTAAGGCAGAGCACGGCCAGCACGAAGCCCACCGCCACCTGGGACTGCTTGAGGGCGATGCTGCTGAATGCGACGACCAGCGCTACAAGGCCGCCAATCAATGCGCCGGCCAGGAAGCCAAGGAGGAGGCTGCCGGTCCCGTACGCTACGGCAAAGCCGACCATGGCCGAGAGGAGGATGGTCCCGTTCATGGAGAGGTTGATGATGCCAGCCCGTTCGGTGATCGTCTCGCCGATCACTCCGAACATGATCGGGGCCGCACCGTACAGGATTCCTGCCAGACTAATCAGAAGACCTATGGAAGTCATAGTCCCTACCTATCGTTTCTCAAACAGTCGCTGGCGGGCGCCCTCGACCATCAAAACGAACAGGACGAGGATCCCCTGCAGTACGCCCGAAAGGGATGAGTCCATTTTCATCACGATCGGCAGCTGAATGCCGCCAATGTTCAAAGCTGCGTAGAACAGGGCAATGGGTGCAGCCCAGATCGCCTGGTAGTTGATCAGCATGGCCACCAGCAAGCCCAGGAAGCCATACCCACTTGAAATGGTCGGAATGAGGCGGTGATAGACAGCGGTGACCTGAACCGCGCCCGCCAAGCCGGCGAAGGCGCCGCACAGCAGGAACGCGTACATGCTGTACTGCCAGGTCGGGACCCCCAGCAGAAAGGCTGCCCGCATGTTCTTCCCCACCGCTTTCAGGCGCAGACCGAAGTAGGTTCCGCGCAACAGGAAATAGACCAGCACAGCCGACAGGATGCCCACCACCAATGCCCAGGGGCTGAGTGCCACGTTGGGCGGGGTTGGCAACCAGAGCCTTGTCGGAAAGAGCAGGGTCCCACTTGTCGAGGCAATTCCCGGCCGCCCCCACGGCCCAATGATCAGGTAGAGCGCGAAGGCGGTGGCCACAAAATTCAACCCCAGCCCGCCAAAAATCTCATTGACCCCGCCGAAGGTCTTCAGCACGCCTGCCAGCGCCCCCCATAAGGCTCCGCCCAGCAGGCCGGCCAGAAAACCGAGCAGGATGATCCATCCTCCGGCCAGCGAACTGTTCTGCAGCAGGCGCAGCGCTCCTGTCGTGAAGACCGCTCCGAGCATGATCTGCCCCTCGATGCCGATATTCCACAGGCCGGCCGCGAAGGTGATCAGCACACCGGAGGTGGTCAGCAGCAGGGGAATCCAGGCGGCCAGGACATTGGTGATGTCTGCGGTGGAACTGAAAATGCCCTCAAGCACATTCAGGTAGGCCTGCAGCGGCGACGCGCCGGCCATCAACAGGACCAGGGTAGTAAAGAGCAGCGCCAGGACGATCGCTGCCAGTTGAAAACCGATCTTAAGCCACTGGTTTTCTTTCATGGACGCTTGCCTCGTTCTTTGATTCCGGCCAGCCCATACCGCCGATCAACTCGCCGAGTTTCTCCGTAGTTAATGTCGAGACATCCAATGGAGGTGTCACCCGGCCGCTGAAGAAGACCAGCACCCGATCACTGTACTGCAGGATCTCATCCAGGTCAGAAGAAACAAACAGGATCGACGTTCCCTGCTGGCAGCGTTCCTTGAGCTTATTCCAGATATAAATGGTAGACTCGATATCCAGCCCGCGCGTCGGGTGTTCCAGTAGCATCAGATCGAGCGGGACCCGCATCAGGGCCAGCAAGGTCCGCTGCTGGTTACCCCCCGACAGCGATTCGACGGTGTTGACCGGCGTCCCATGAATATTGAATTCCGTGATGCGGCTCTGCGCCAGTTGGCGGCCCTTTTCCCAATTAATGAAAAAACCTGTGGCCTCTTCCGCCAGAATGACATGCTCGGTCAGGTTCAGTCCAGCCACCAAACCTTCCTCCAGGCGGGAGGCGGGTAAGAACGCCACCCCGCCCCGCTTGTAGAAATGATAGTTGCG
>JBEKSY010000022.1:0-53120 GCA_049516595.1 Anaerolineales bacterium | reverse complement strand
TATTTCCCTCCCCCGATTCAGGATCATCCAGGGCCTGATCGACCGGCTCAATCTGGTTATGCGCGAGAACCTGTCCGGCATGATGGTGATCCGGGCCTTCAACCGGCAGGACCTGGAGCTTGAACGCTTCGATAAGGCCAACCTAGACCTCACGGGCGTGATGCTCTTTGTCAACCGCTTGATGGTCATCATGATGCCGGCCATGATGCTCATCATGAACGGCCTGACCTTGCTGATCCTGTGGGTCGGCGCGCACCAGGTCGCTCAGGCCCACATGCAGGTCGGCGACATGATTGCCTTCATGCAGTATGCGATGCTGATCGTGTTCGCCTTCCTCATGCTGTCGATGATGTTCATCATCCTGCCGCGCGCGTCGGTATCCGCCGGGCGGATTGCGGACGTCCTGGGAACCGAGCCGGTGGTCGTGGACCCCCCCGCCCCACAGAGGTTCCGCGAGCCCTTCGAGGGCGCAATCGAGTTCCGCAAGGTATGCTTCCGCTACCCCGATGCGGAGGAGGATGTCCTGGATGACATCAGCTTTACCGCCCGGCCCGGCCAGACCACGGCGTTCATCGGCTCCACGGGTTCCGGAAAATCCACAATCGTCAATCTGATCCCGCGCTTCTACGACGTCAATGAGGGTTCCATTCTGGTAGATGGCGTGGATGTCCGCCAGGTCACGCAGGAGGCCCTGCGGGACAAGATCGGCTACATCCCTCAAAAGGGGACTCTTTTCTCCGGAACGATCGCGAGCAATCTGCTTTATGCGGATGAAAATGCCAGCCGGGAGGAGTTGGACGAAGCCGCCGACATTGCCCAGGCGACCGAATTCATCTCCGCCAATCCGGAGGGAATGGAGGCCGAGGTCTCGCAAGGCGGGAAGAACGTGTCCGGCGGCCAGAAGCAACGGCTCTCGATCGCCCGCGCCCTGGTCAAGAAAGCACCCATTTACATCTTTGATGACAGCTTTTCCGCCTTGGACTTCAAGACCGATGCCGCCGTGCGCCAAGGGCTCAGGGAGAAGACTGCCGCAAGCACCTTGCTGATCGTGACCCAGCGCGTTTCGACTGTCAAGAACGCCGAGCAGATCATCGTCTTGGAGGAGGGCCGGGTGGTCGGCAAGGGCTCCCACCAGGACTTGATGAAGGATTGCGAAACCTACAGGGAGATCGCCTTGTCGCAGCTGAGCAGGGAGGAACTGGCATGACCATGCGCGACACACCCGGACCATCCGGACGCGGCCCGATGAGGCGGGGTGGCCCTATGGGGCGGGGCGGCCCGATGGCCATGATGCCCGGCGAAAGAGCTCGCAATTTCCGTGGCACGATTGTCGAGCTGATCCGATACCTGAGCGCCTTCCGGGTGGCGATCGTGATCGTGCTGGTCTTCGCCGCCGGCTCCACGGTCTTTACAGTTGTCGGGCCGAAGGTCCTGGGAAACGCGACCACCAAGCTGTTTGCCGGCGTGCTCGCCCAGATCGCCGGCACCGGCTCGATTGACTTCGGGTACATCGGCCGGACCCTGCTCCTGGCTCTCGGCCTCTTCCTCGTCTCCGCGCTGTTCGGCTATGTCCAGGGCTGGATCATGTCCGGAGTGGCGGTGCGTATCACCTACCGCTTCCGCAAAGATATCTCCGAAAAAGTCAACCGGATGCCGCTCCGCTATTTCGACGGGACCAGCTACGGCGAGGTGCTCTCCCGCCTCACCAACGATGTGGATACGGTGAGCCAGACCCTCAACCAAAGCCTGACCCAGATCATCACCTCATTAGCTACAGTGGTCGGGGTGGTCTTCATGATGTTCACCATCAACTGGCTGATGACCGCCGTGACCCTGTGCATCGTCCCGCTCTCGCTGGTCGTGGTGAGCTTGATCGTCCGGCAGTCACAGAAATACTTCATGCAGCAGCAGGACTACCTGGGCCACGTTAACGGCCATGTTGAGGAGATGTACGGCGGCCATGCGGTGATGAAAGCCTTCAACGGCGAGGCGAAGAGCGTCGAGCGCTTCGACGAGTACAACAACACGCTTTATGACTCCGCCTGGAGGTCCCAGTTCTTGTCCGGCATGATCATGCCTCTCACGAACTTTATCGGCAACCTGGGATACGTGGCCGTGGTTCTTCTGGGCGGTTGGCTGGCCATACGCAATGCTATCACCGTGGGCGACATCCAGGCCTTCATCCAGTACGTGCGGTCCTTCACCCAGCCGATCATGCAACTGGCCAATATCTCTAACGTTCTTCAGCAAACGGCTGCGGCGGCCGAGCGCGTATTTGAATTCCTGAATGAGGAGGAGGAAGTCCCTGATACCGAGAACCCCGTCCAACTGACGGCCCTCGAGGGGCGAGTGGAGTTCCGAAATGTGCAGTTCGGCTACAACCCGCAGAAGATCATCATCCACAACTTTTCTGCGCTCATACGCCCAGGCCAAAAGATTGCCATCGTCGGCCCGACGGGAGCAGGCAAGACCACCATGGTCAAGCTGCTCATGCGCTTCTACGACGTGAGCCGCGGCGCCATCCTCGTGGATGGCCACGATGTGCGGGATTTCACCCGCCACGACCTGCGCACTATGTTCGGGATGGTCCTGCAGGACGCTTGGGTCTACAACGGAACGATCATGGAGAATATCCGCTACGGCCGGCCCGAGGCGACAGATGCCGAAGTCATAGCCGCCGCCAAGGCAGCCCGCGTCGACCACTTCGTGCGCACCCTGCCGAACGGCTACCAGATGGTCCTCAACGAGGAGGCCTCGAATGTCTCTCAGGGCCAGATGCAGCTTTTGACCATTGCCCGCGCGATCCTGGCTGATCCCAAGATCCTCATCCTGGACGAGGCCACCAGCTCGGTCGATACGCGCACCGAAGTGCTCATCCAGCAGGCCATGGACCATCTGATGAAAGGCCGCACCACCTTCATCATCGCCCATCGGCTGTCGACAATCCGAAACGCGGACTGGATCCTGGTGATGAGGGACGGCGACATCGTCGAGCAAGGCCGCCACGCCGAGCTCCTGGCCCGCGAGGGCTTCTACGCCGAGCTGTATGACAGCCAGTTTGAAACCGGCCGCCTGGAACCGGCTCAGGCAACATAATTCAGGCGATCTCAGCCACAAGCCCATCGGCAGGTTCCGGCAAGCACGAGCCCCCTCCTGACAGGCTCCGCGGCCCAGGGAGGGTGAATGCATTCGGTCTCGATGGCCCATGGCACCTTCCCGCCCCGCCGAAGTCTTGGTTCTTCCCCCTGCTCCGTTTCTCAGTGAATGGTTTTCCCTCGCCTGTCCAGGTGAATCCCGGGCCTTCATTGACCCCGGGCCAGGCGAGAGCCGTGCGGGGCATGCGCTCCCTTGCCTGAGCGGTCGCAACGGCGCGTTGATCCCCCAAACTAGACTCCATTTCTCGCAAACCCGGCCCTCGGCCGAATGGACGCATGAATGCGAGCCTCCCGTGAGTTTCCGGCCCAGGAGCCAGAAGCGCTACGCGCCCTTCGATCTCCCGGGTCCCATCCAGCTTCGAGCCCGGACAGGCGGCCCGAGAGGGGCGCCAGCCCGTTGCCCTGGCCGAGAAAGCTCGCCGGCGATTAGACCATCATGGACTGGAGAAGGGAGGAGAGGTCCCCTTGCCATTAGTTTGAGCCGCGGGCCTCGCCCTTCTCATCCCCACCGTGAACGAGGGGCACCCTAAGGTTGGCGAAGGTTGGGTCCGAGGGAGGTTCCGTTCGAGGAGAGTTCGTCGTCCTCTCCCGTGATTTCCTCGCCCAGTCCGCCAGCCCGCCTTCGGTGCGCGGGCCGAGGGGACGGGCGAGTCCACCCCCCGCTACCTCGAAGCAGAACGGAGGCCTATTAAGCCTCGCTTCTTTGTTCATCCACACCAGCCCCGATTACGCGTCTTCAGCAACCCCCCTCTTGCGATCGCGGCGTCTCGATCCAGTTCACCCCACATGGGCCCGTAACCAGCTCGTCCCAGGTTCCACTCCGGGGGATGCCCCCTCCCCAGCCATGGTCCACCAGCAGGCTCGTGCCCACAGCGTTTCGCCCGGTCCTTCCACACCTGACATTTTGGGATGGGGTTTTCGGCTACTGCAGGCACAACAACCTCGCGAGGCTACGCGCTTCGGCCAGGGGGCCTGGCTGGACTTGCCGGTGGCGGTTCTGCCTTGCCCTGAGAGGCCCTCCTGGATGGTGATCACTGCGAGACCTCCCACACGCTGGCCCAAGATCCGGTACGGTTGGCGTAAACGCATGATTCGGGCGTTTCCGGGGGAGAGAACGTGCCCTGCGGGTGCGCTGCGGGTCAGTCCGTTGCACCATCTAGGTCGAAAGGCGTATAATACCAACACCTTTGGTGATATAACCAAATCCTTTGGTTATATAGATAATGCGTTGGGAGGACGCAATGCTGCAGGCGCTTCTCGGGTCGGAGAGCAGTGAGCGAGTCCTGATCTTTCTCCTCGCCCGAAATGAGGGCTATGGAGCCGAGATCGCTCGTTTCTACGGTGCCGAGCTCTATGCAGTTCAGAAACAGCTGGACAAACTCGAGGCGGGTGGTGTGCTTGTTAGTCGAACGGCCGGCCGCACGCGACTGTACACGTTCGATCCGAGGTATCCATTCCTTGGGGAGCTCAAGGCCCTTCTCGAAAAGGCCCTGTCGTTTTACCCGGCAAACTTGCGTGAGCGGCTGCTGATGAACAGGCGGAGACCAAGGCGCCGTGGCAAGCCGTTATGAAATCAATCGCTGAAATGACCCAAGCCGAGGTTGGGGCATTTGTCCAGACTCACTTGCGGCGAAAGGGGATCGAGGTTGTCCTTTCGGGCGGCGCTTCGGTCTCGATCTACACGATTGGGAAGTACGTTTCTCAGGATTTGGACTTGGTCAACGTGTACTCCACCAAGAGGCTCGCTATTCATTCTGCGATGACGGAGATCGGATTTCAAGAAGAGGGCAGGCACTTTACATCCCGACACGCCGCACATCGTCGAGTTCCCTCCAGGCCCCCTAACGGTCGAAGCTGAGCCGGTGACGCGAGTGGACGAGATCAAGCTCTCAACAGGGGTCCTCAAGGTGATTTCACCGACGGACTCTGTGAAGGACAGGCTTGCCGCCTACTACCATTGGGGAGACCGCCAGGCTCTGGAGCAGGCCAGGCTAATCTCGGAGAACAACGACATCGACCTCGCTGATGTGGGGAGATGGTCTGCCGCCGAAGGCAAGGCTAGGGAGTTCGAGAAGATTCGGGGGGATCCCTCACTTCGAACAGTCTAGCCTGAGGCCTGCTCGGGGACTGACCTCCGAAGTGGATCGCCGCTCGGGCTTCTCACATCTTGGCGGGCGGATGAAAACCCTCATGTCCTGCTTCGCGAGCAGGGGCCAAGCCATGGGTCCGGCCACATGGTCCAGCCCCATGGGTCACGCTTAGGCCAGGCGATACGTTCCTCTTAGGCCAGGGTGCGGTCCAAGGCGGGGTCTAGGCGGCAGAAGCCTCTCAGCTCAGGTCGGGGACCGTTCCATCACTGGGAGGAGAGGTCAGCTTGCGGACACTGGCAGTTTGGCCCGCATCTCTCGCCGACCCAAAGTCCCTGCCGGTAAGGCATCACGCCATCAAGCGACAGGCATTCCGCCGCCTGACTCGCGGCCGCAATGAAGAAAGGCCAAAAGATATAATGGCAGCTGTCGGGCAGTCCAATGCATCTCCGTGAAAAGGACGGCTCTTGTGCCTCCCAGATTCCTCCTCAGCAAGTCCTCCGATCAGCTGTACTCCTTCGTGCTCACCGCCGAGAATAACGAAGCGATCCTTAAGAGCCAGACGTACCACACCAAGGCGGGTGCCCAAGGCGGCATCCAATCCGTTCGCGATAACAGCACGGATGACTCGCGATATGAGCGCAAGCTCGCGCCGGACGGAACTCATTTCTTCGTCCTCAAGACGGCGAACGGGGAACCCATCGGCCAAAGCAACACCTATCCTTATCTCGATGCCCTGGACAGAGTCGTCGCCATAGTCAAGCGCGTCGCCCGAAGAGCCCTCGTCGAGGAAACCTTCTAGCATTCGATCCCGGTCATTCATATCTCTTCATCCAGTGTGCTTGCCTCGCCGACACCCCGCCCAGTGCGGCCGTCGACGCGGACGCGACACGGATGGGAGATTCAACCTGAACCCTCGACCCAGAGGTTAGCCTGCCAAACAACGAAGGAGGGCGACCACGTCCTGCAGATACTATCCGGACGCCACATTGGCCGGGAGGCAAGCGACTAAGGAAACGCGGTCCCCGGGCGAATTTCGCCCTTGACCCTCTGGCGGAGGCCTCTCCACCAAATCCTCGCCCCAGAGAAAATGGGCAGGATCCAGCGTAGACCGAGTGATTTCGTAAGGTCGGGTACAATCTACCCTTATGAAGGCAAGACCGAATCAGCATCGGGACCTTCTAAAGCGTATCGCTCGCCGTGCAATGCTGGAGCGAGGCTTGCTCCCTGACTTCTCTGCCGAGGCCCTCGCCGAACTGGACAGGATTCAAGGAGCCGCCTCCCCGAAGGCGGCGCCAGTTCGTGATTTGGCGGACCTTCTGTGGGCTTCCATCGACAACGACGACTCGCTCGACCTGGATCAGCTCACCGTCGCCCAGGCCCAACCGGGAGACCAGGTCAAAGTTCGGGTCGCGATCGCGGACGTGGATGCTCTCGTGGGCCACGGATCCGCTCTGGACCAACACGCAAACCACAACACGACCTCTGTCTATACCGCCGCCGAGATCTTCCCCATGCTTCCGGAGAAGCTCTCCACCGACCTCACTTCTCTGAACTTCAACGCCCTGCGGCTCTCCATCGTCATTGAAATGCGGATCGCTGCCGATGGATCCCTGCAGGACTCGGATATCTACCCGGCGCGTGTCAAGAACCATGCCAAGCTCGCGTACAACAGTGTGGCCGCCTGGCTGGAAGGCCATGGGCCGATGCCAGTTCCCATCGCGGGCGTAAGCGGACTGGCCGAGAACCTGCGTCTGCAGGACAAGGTAGCTCAACAACTAAAGGATTCCCGACACGTTCATGGAGCGCTGACCTTGGAGACCACGGAGGCCAGACCCAGATTTGACGGGGATGAGATCCGTGATCTCGAAGTGCAAACCAAAAACCGCGCCATGGACATCATCGAGGATTTCATGATTGCGGCAAACGGGGTAACCGCCCGCTATCTCGCCTCCCAAGGGTTCCCCTCAATCCGCCGCGTGGTGCGCACCCCCAAACGGTGGGACCGGATTGTCGAGATTGCCGCCGAACACAAGTTCGCGCTCCCTCCCGAGCCGGACTCCAAGGCGCTGGAAGAGTTTCTGGTGAAGGAGAAAGCGGCCGATCCGGTTCGATTCCCTGATCTGTCCCTCGCGGTGATTAAACTCATGGGGCCGGGCGAATATGTTGCCGAGCTGCCTGGAGGGGTCGCCCCAGGGCATTTCGGTCTGGCGGTCCAGGACTACACCCATTCCACTGCTCCCAATCGCCGCTATCCCGATCTGATCACGCAGCGACTGGTCAAGGCGGCCATCCAGAAGGGACCTTCCCCTTATGCCCCCGACGAGCTGGAGAAACTTGCTCTCCATTGCACGGAAGAGGAAGATGCCGCTAACAAGGTGGAACGACAGGTCGCCAAATCTGCCGCCGCGCTCGTGCTCGAGTCGAGGATCGGAGAACAATTCGAGGCGATTGTGACCGGCGCCTCTCCGAAGGGGACCTGGGTCCGGCTCCTCACCATGCCTGTTGAAGGGAAGTTGGTTCAGGGATTCGCTGGCCTGGATGTCGGCCAGCGGGTCCGCGTAGAGCTAATCGATGTCGACGTCGAGCGGGGATACATTGATTTCAAAAGGACAGGCCTGCCAAGACGTTGATGCGCCCACGGAGCCCTCTCATGATGTATGGCCCGGATGAGTAGAACATGTCCAATTTCGACGACTTTCTCAGCTACTTTCCAACGGACGTCCAGAACTCGATTCGCCTGATCTGGAACGCCCTGGGGCCCAAAGAGAAAACGAGCTTCCTCTCCCTCCTCGCCGCTTTTCCCACGGATGCCGGACTGATCAAAGGCCTGATCAAGCTGTCCACCGCCCAGGTCCGGCAGACCTTCGGCCGGAAACACAACGTCACCATTATTGGGCCCGCCAATGTGGGCAAATCCACCCTCTACAACCAGATGCTCCGCAGCAAACAGGATGCGGCCGCCGTCGGCCCTTTGCCCGGCACTACACGTCAGACACAACAGGCCGATGCTGGGCTGTTCACCGTGGTGGACACCCCCGGCGCCGATGCCGTTGGAGACCAAGGCGAGCGTGAACGCCACCTGGCACTTTCCGCTGCCGAGCAGGCTGATTTCCTCCTCCTGGTCTTCGATGCCATCCAGGGGATCAAGAAGACCGAACAAGAGCTGTTCCACGGACTGGCCGCCCTCAAGAAACCCTATCTGGTGGTGCTGAACAAGATGGACCTGGTCAGCTATAGTGACATGAATAACGTCATCGCTCAGAGCGCGGCCAATCTGGGCTTGAAGCCGGAGCAGGTCGTACCGATCGTGGCCAAGGATGGCCAGAACCTGTCCCGCCTGCTGCTCGCGATCGCAGCCACCGAGCCGGCCATGATTGCGGCGCTGGGGCAGGCGCTGCCCGAGTACCGCTGGCAGCTTGCCTGGCGTTCGATTGTCAGCGCCGCCTCCATTTCCGCCGTCATTGCCCTGGCGCCGCTGCCGGTGATCGACTTCATTCCGCTGGTGATCACCCAATCCGTCATGGTGCTGGGCATCGCCCGCATATACAACTACCGCATCACGCCGAAGCGTGCCACCGAACTGGTGACCACCTTCGGGATGGCGTTCCTGGCCCGCACCATCTTCCAGCAACTGAGCGAGTTCGAAGGGCTGCTCGGTTGGTTCCTGGCGGCCGCCATTGCCTCGTCGACTACCGTGGTCATGGGCTACGCAGCCATCCGCTGGTTCGAGAGGTCTGAGAAACTCACGCCCGAGGTGCTCAAGAAGCTGACCAAAACCATGACCGCATACATGTTGGACATGCTCAAGGGCCTGGGCAAGCGCAAGCCCAGCAGGAAAGAGCTCGAAGCTCGCATTGCCGCCTCGCTGGCTGAGTCGCCTCTTGCGGAGAGCCGGAAGTCTTTGGATGAGGAAGCCGGACAATAGGTCGATCATCTTAGTTCCGGATGGATCTGCGAGGTGGGACTGGAGGCCCTGAGAAGGGCCGAGGCGCAAAGAAAAGCCCAAGCTGTTCCCCTCTAACCGACGCCTTCCCACGACAGGCCTTCCCAGCTAACGCCTTACCCCTGCCCGCCGAGGGCACTCGGAGAATTTCCTCGTTTGAAGTCGAATGCGCAGTGGCCCCGATCCGGTTCAAGAGCAAGCTTGACGGGTGGCAACCCCCGAGACGTCGCCTCAAGGACGCCTGACTCCAATTGGGCCCGTCAGCGCAGATCCGCTTGCCGCCCGCTCACTGGGGGGCTGTCCACGCATTCCGCGTGGGCCTGGTGGATGCACCCCAGTCCTCTCAAACCGCACCACAATTCTGGCTCAGTAACTGATTCCAACAGGCCTAGGTCTTGCCCGGCACCGCAACAGGCAGCGGCACGATAGAATAGGGCTAGAAGATAGCTGCTCCCCCTCGCTGATTGAGATCGCCCCAAGCGCCCGGCGTCTGCACCGGACGCTAAAGGACCTCATCGTGGACACTCCAGCCTCCGCCAAGCAGACCAAAGGCCGGCTCCTCATGGCGATGGCAAATGTCATTTCTGAGGTCGTCCTGAACACGGGCATCATGAATACTGTGGCGAGGCAATGGCGCAAACCAACAGGTCGGCTCGGCAGATTGCTGGCCAGGGGAATGAACTCGACCCATTCCATGCTGACCGACTGGGGGCTCCGTCAAGTCTCAATCGGCCTGCACGACATCCTCCTCGACGTAGGCTGTGGCGGGGGTGGCACCGTCCGAAAGCTAGCCGAAATCGCTGCTGGAGGAAGAGTCTACGGCATTGATTACTCTGAGGACAGTGTCAGCGCATCCAGGGACACGAACCGGAGGTTAATCCGGGCAGGTCACGTCGAAATCCACCAAGGTCCCGTATCCTCTCTGCCCTTCCCCGGTAACATGTTTGATCTAGTCACTGCCGTCAACACCCATTACTACTGGCCCTATCTCGTCAACGATATGAGAGAGGTCCTTCGAGTGCTGAAGCCCAGTGGGATGCTGATCATGATCGGCCAAGGGTACAAAGGTGGAAAGTACGGAGACCGAGATCTGAAGTTTCTGAAGTTGGCGGACCCCGAAGGCACGGCCTACCCCAGCGTAGAGGAGTTAGATGAGCTCTTCTGAACCGCTGGCTACACAGAAGTTCAAGTCCTTGTGGACTTTGACAGAGGCTGGATCCGTGCCCTGGGGAGAAAGCCGACCCAGTTCATTGTCGAGCAGGGTCGCGAAGTAGAGCTGGGCAATCTTGAGCATCCGGCGCGTCCGCTCAAAACCGGGTTCGAGCCGCCGCCCAGCCAGCGCGCAACCCCGAGCCCACCTATCTAAGCGATGTGTCCTCCAGCCAAGGATTCCGGGAACCCCCGGCAGGCACTTCAGCTGCGATCCCCCCCTCCCCGACGCGGAAGAGGGGCCTGCAGCGCCTCGGACCACATGAGACCCATGGTGCAACTTGCCAGGGGAGTGCCTCTCACCCCCAGCACGGGCTCTAACAAAACCGAGATGGCATGGAAGAGCACCTGGCGGAAAACAAGGAGCGGACGCTCCGCTCCGCGGCGCCCAAGATGGACTCCACGGAAGGAAGGTCCCCTCCCGCAACCAGGGCCAGCCAGAAACAGGAAAGGGAACCCCGGCCTGCACAGCGTGCGGACAGAGGCAATCAGACGTACGGGGAAAGCGGGCTCCTTGCCGGACAGGTACGGCGCACCTCCCCCCAGGCGGTCCCCAAACCTCGCTATCGAGATGCTCCCTGTTCTTCAGCGGCTCTAACTATCTGCATTTCGAAAATTGAAGATCCACAACGCAAGACAACACAGAAGGTGGCCTCGGACCTCTTGCCGGCTGCGGTATTTTCCCAGGCCTGCTCATGGATCCTGTCCGGAAGAGTCGGCGCGGCTGAGTCGATCTGCCAGTCCCGCTATCCGCTCGCGAGCGCTTCATCAGAACCCGGTTTCTTGGCAACATGCGTTCTCACCTCCTTCCTTACGGAGCAGAGGTATGATCAGGCCAGACAAGGTTCGGGCCCCCAGGAAAAGGTGTCGGTTGAAACCCCGCCACGAAATCGATATGCGCCAATTCGCCTCGGCCACGGGGCGCCAGCTGGTGAAGTGGGCGATCGTTCTCATCGTCGGGGTCGGGCTGGCGCTGATCGGCCTCCTCTACGGAACCGGGGCGGTTGAGTTTGCTGGTTTGGTCTTCCTTCTTATGTTGCTCCCCGTGCTTGCGGTCATCGGGATCCTTTGGCTCCTCGGCTGGATCGCCAAGAAAGCACGAAGCGAGTAGTCATCTCGAACGGGGGGCGGACGTTGCAGACTCGATCGAGGACAGCCCGGTGGCGGCCGAGGCGCGTGCCTGGCCACCCATTGGCCCCTCTGCCAAGAGATGCCCACCGCCATCCATGGTCGGGAGCCCGGGTGAACCATCTCAATAGCGGGAACGACCGGGTGGCATCCCTTTCCCAAGAATCGAATAAACACCGCTCTTCCGCCCGATACCTTTCCTAAGACAAGGCTCGCTGCAGGGCACAATCGGTCTCGGCCAGGATGAAAGCAACCCCGGAAGAAAAGAGAAGGGACCAGATCATTGCGAAACTCGGCGACCTGGCCAAGAGTCAGGAGGACCGTGTCTTGCTTGCCCAGGTGATCACAGCCCTGGACGCCAAGTATGACCTGTACCAGAAAGCGGCAAGAGAACCCGGGGTCGAAGGAATCATCACCCAGATGTTGGGGAGAATCGGGAATGCCTTTGGGAGATTCTCCAATGTCAAAGGCAAGAGGATTCTGGATATCGCCTGCGGTTCCAACACTAGCAAGGCCCCTACTTCGCTTCGTATCCCAACGCCATTTGGCAAAATAGAAATCGGCCGCGCGACCAGCGGATACACGGCCCAATTCGAGCCGTGGTTTTGCCGGATCCTCTTGGAGCTGGGCGCACATCCCGTCGGGGTTGATTTGGGTGATTTGGAGCGTGAGGCCTTTGAGCATTATCGAGTGGACCTTGGACAAAGAGGCGCCCTGGGCTTTTTGCCGGGTCATTCGTTTGCCGCCGTTCAAGATAGCCGGCTGTTTGGCTCGCCCGAATTCACGTTCCAATTCCCTCATTCAGCAGACCGCTCCGATGTGGCGCAGGAGATCCGGCGACAAGAACGAAGATTGTTGAGGCCGGACGGCATTCTCATCCATTCAGATGCCGAAGAGCTCTTGCGCTAAGAGACCTGCCTGATCTGGAGAGAAGGCTCGCGTCGTGTCCTGCAATGGCTGCCGTTCCATCGGGAGGAAATCGTTGATCGCCCGTGCCGGTCCTTGAGCCAGGGTTGCGGTTCCAACCCCGGTCGACCCGGACTGGAGAAGAATCAGCCACTTCCCCAGTAGCTGTCTTCGATACCTCGGTCCGGAGCCGTTCGGGGAACCAACCAGGTAAGCGGCAAAGGGCGTTCCGGAAGGGCTCGCAAAGAAAGCAGGTAATTGCAAGCTGGCAGGGTTCCTACGGTCCGGGTACCCGCCACGAGAGAGGCGGAGCCCCCCCTGGGCCTATGAGCCAGTGGACGGGGGAGTCCAGTACCGGCCAAGACCATATCCGTTCGACAAGTTACTTGGATCGGGCGTGGAACTTGATTGTTTGGGGGGATTCTTCGAGCCTCGCTTTTCCCTGCCTCATTACTGGCACAGGCTTCTTCAGGAAGGTCTCTCTGTATCTTGACCAGGGTCTTGGACTGCTTTTTGGAGGCTTCAGTCATCGATGCGGGTGTCTCGTCTCCTCGAGACCTAACCATCCGCGCGTGCATCTGAAGAAAACCCAACGATCTCCCGGCTCTGTTGGTAGGAAGCAAGAGCCGCCTCATTGGGCGGCTCTTCTGTGGCCAGCATACTGCTAGGCCTGGTCAAGGATGACGACGGACGGGTCCTCCACTTCGATTTCCTCGGTGCTGATAATCTTGGCACCTAATTCCTTACACGCCCGGGTCACCAACCGTCCAATGATGTCCGCGTTGTGGCCGCCGGCAAGCCAAGCCGAGGCCAGCCCGTTGAGACGCTTCTCAACTGCCTCATCGCTGCACCGCCACCAGTGATCCGTGTCGAACCCCGCGGTCGCCGTGTGTCCGTTGGGCAATACCAACGTTGCTCTCAGCGTTTCCTTGCGCTTGCCCACGCCTTCTCCCTTTTGTCTCACCAAGTATTGCACTGGTATGGGCCGCGCACGTGCATTTTGGAGGTAGCGCAAGGGGAACGCACCGCTATCGCAAGGCATTACCCCAGGAACGACCTCGCCCAGCCTGGCGTGTGCAAGCTCAGAAAGCCCCTGCGTCGCCCTGGGCCTCCCGTGTGTTGAGTGATGGCCGAATCTTCTGGCAAGCCGAAGTCGGGGGACCCCGCATCTGGCGGCAACCGGATCCCCGTAGTCATTGGGCTGCCTTCGCGTTTCGCTGCTCCTCTTTGCGTCTATCCACCGATTGGTCAGTAGGACCTTCAAGTACATTGTTTATGTTGAAGGGGAGATTGGGGAGCTAGTCGCAGCCGTCAGGGGGTTGGGATGGCGGGGAGCAGGATCCCCGCCAGGAAGGTTGCCAATGCAATCCAGACTATCACCCTCCAATGCTGGTAGACGCTGGTCGGCTCTCGACGGGCTCGCAAGCGGAAGTAGAAGAAGGCCAACCCTAAGATTGCAAGGGCGATTGCGAGGACATTGAGGGAGAGGGATTCCGCCGGGAACCCACGAAGGTGAAGGATGAAAGACCAAGTGACCATTGCGAAGCATAGAAGGACAATCAGGGCCAATGCTCTCCAGTTCCACGGGCTGGCTCGTCGGTCGTTCCTGACCATCGGGCGCACATAGAACAAGGCCAGTGCCGCTTCATACATCAGCAAGAGGATAACGAACGAGGACAGCGTCGAGGTAGTCATGGCAGCAGCCACCTTCCGGAGGTCCAGCCCCCGCGAGTCATGGCAGCCACTCCCGAGCGCGATTAGTCAGGATGGCGTCTCGTCGTCACCTATGAACTGGTATCAACGTCCCTGGCCGGTACTTTGTCCGAGGCCGGGCAAGACCTGCAAGCGCCCTATTTTGCGGGCCGCAATGCCGTCCGGGCTTTTTCCACGTTGTCCACTCCCACGACCAGCCTGGTCGAAGTGGCCAAGTAGGCAACTTGAATGTTCACCCCCGCTCCAGCCAGGCGTCGAGCAACATTCCCGAGCTCTCCGGGCCGGTCCCGAATGTCCTCAACGAGGACATCGGTCTCGCGGAGTACTTGCATGCCGCTCGCTCGCAGGGCCCCGCCAGCCTTTACCGCATCTTCCACCAGGATATGAATCTCCCCTTTCCCCTGCGCAGTCACCGCGCAAACTCCCTCAATGTTGACCCCTGCCCGTCCCAGGACCTCGCCGAGCGTGGCGAGCGACCCTGGGCGGTCCTCCATGATGACCGTCAGATCCTTTGCCATTGCGCCTCCCTTTTGAACCCAAGATGCGCTCTAGTGTAGGACGAAATGGCAATCTCAGCCAACGGGTCGTCCGGACAATCGCTTTCACGCTCTCTTTCTTCTCGGCCATTCTCCCTCCCGTTTCGCTATACTAGGGCCGAGAAGTGTGTACTAGCGACTCGACCACTATCCCTTGCTTCATCAACGCCACAGCCTGCATGGCCTGACTCTCGTCTCTCTGCTGCAAGACCCGCTTGAATACCTCGTACAGGCTCACCGTGGGAACTGTCAGCTCCCCCAGCTTCAGAATGGGCGGAGCAAGGAAGCTCGCATTCGGCCCATCACTGAAGAACTCAAACCAGCCAGAGGAATCGACTGCGTTCATACGCGATCCTGCTCCCGTTCGACCGAGGTGTCGATGCCCTTGAGAAACCCTCTCGCCTGCCTCAGCGGCCGGATCGGGATGAGCTCTATCCGCCCCTCATAGGGGATGACCTGGATCTTCTGCCCGGGCCGGATCCCCAGCGCGCGCCGAACCCGAAGCGGGATCACGACCTGAAACTTCGGCGAGACAGTCGTAGTATCCATACAATCCTCCTATCGACCGAACTACCGTAATACGCCCCCCATTCTAGCAAAGGGCGGCCCTCGGGTCAAGGATCCAGGCTGCCCAACAACATCGAATTGAGCCGATCGGCGGGCACGGGCCTCGTTACCTTATTCTGGAGCAAGATGACAGGCAACGGACTGTGCAATTGGAGCCAGCCCGCCGAGTCGACTCGAGCGGATTGTTCGGCAGCAGCTTTGCGTGCCTGAACGTCACCGCTGGCGCTCAGTTGCGCAACGATGCATGCACCAGCGAGAACAGTGAGGGCGGCTTCCCGACAGTTGAACCATCTCTCAGGGTAAGGTAGTTGGCTTCCATTTCTGAGGGCCCGAGATCTTCAAGGACTTTGTATCCTCGAGCCACAAGAAACTCAGTGAGCTTCCCCTGGGGAATTCCAAACTTGGTCGGTTCCGCCGGGTGGTCAGATTTCATGTGTTCCCTGAGCTTCTTGATCCCCTCTTCGCTCAGAGCCTCGGGCGACAAGGAGGCATAGTCGAAGCAAATCGAACTGCCAGCAAGGGACACCGCCCTGACCGCCCGGAGGGTGGCATCCACGGCCTTCGAAGAAAGATAATAGGTGACACCCTCCCAGACAAACAGCGCCCTTTCGTCCCGAGAGAACCCCGCCTCAAGCATTACTTGGATCAGATTGTCCGTGGTGAAATCGATAGGCGCAAACACCAGGTGATCTGGCCGAGGAATGGATTCCCTATGAAGCACGTCTTTCTTACGGGCTTGCGTGGGGGCCGCGTCAAGTTCGAAGATCTTGGTCTGCCCGGCCAGGTCTCGGAAACGGTAGGGACGCGTATCGTATCCCGCTCCCAGAAACATTAGTTGAGGGACATGCTGCACCAATGCGTCTCTTACGACATGGTCGAAGAACGCCGTGCGCGCGATCATGAACTCGTAAGCGCCGGGCGCGATCTTGTTCTGCATCACCCATTGCCGAACCGCCGGGTCTTTCAGTGGGGCTTTCCGATCCTCCGTGAGGAATAACTCGGCAAGGTAGTCCGCTCCGCGGATCTCGTCCCTGTCATCATGGGCCGCCAGCGCCCGCATCGTGGCAGTCGCCATGGCTGTCTCAGAAGGCGCCTCTTGGACGGATCGCGCGCTTGCTCGCACCCCGTTGAATGTGGGCATCGCGATTCCCTTTTGTGCTGGCCACTGCCGAACTAGTGATTCTAAGGTAAGCACCGGTGCCCCTGCAGCTTTCTCGATCCAGAAGATCATCCTGTTCCCAGTCATTGTGAGCCGTTCTCCGAGCAATAACCGCTGCGTACTCCGGCGGGAAAGGAATCTTGGCCTCCCTTGCGAGCCTCGCCATCTCTCGGGGCTATTGGCCAGCCGACGAATGTCCTCAACGGGCGACATCGATTTTGAGCGACGTCATTGTGAGCGATCCAGCCACAGGTTTGTCGTTGAAATAGGTGATGGATTCGCCTCCCTCTCTCAGGGCAAGCGCATAGAGCAAAGGCAAGTAGTGTTCGGGGGTGGGCACGGCCAGCTGAACTGCTGGGCCCAGCGATGGATAGTCGATCAGCGCTGGATGATTGTTCTCGTTGATCAATCGCTTGAACATCTCGTTGGCTTCAATGGCCCAGTCCAGCCCGAAAGGCTTGTTGAAATCACTGGGGTTGTTGCCCAGGATCACCACCCGGCGCAGATTGTGAACCATGTTCCCGCTGGCGAGGATAAGGACCCCCTTCTGACGAAGGGGGGCAAGCTCCTTGGCCAGGTCGTAGTGATCTTGAGCCGCCTTGTTGTAGTCCAGGCTCAATTGAGTGACCGGAATGTCGGCATTCGGGAACATTCGCCTGAGCACGCTCCAGCATCCATGATCCAAGCCCCAATCCTGGTCAAGACCTACTCCCGTTTTCTTGACGGCCTGTTGGGTTTCCTTGGCGAGCCACAAGCTTCCCGGGGCTGGATATTCCAGCTCAGACAGTTCCCGCGGGAATCCGCCGAAATCATGAATCGTGCGCGGTTCTTCCATCGCGGTTAAGAGCGTGCCCCACGTTTCCCAATGCGCGGAGATGCACAGGATGGCTTTGGGGGTTGGAAGGGTGCGCGCCACCTCTTGCCAGCCTCGCGAGAATTCATTGTCTTCGATGGCGTTCATCGGACTGCCATGCCCCACGAATAGCACCGGCATGAGGCGCCCACTGTCCAGGCTCTGCTTGGACGAATCCTGCTTTCTTGGTTTCATGACCGCTCCTCCTCATGGGGTGTGCCTTGGGACCAAGAAGGTCACCGCCAAACCGCGGCCTGTGACCTACCGGCGGGATTCGCAGCGGGGTGGCCGCAAATCCTGGCGCGGGTCAGGCCGCGGCCTCGGAAGTCTTGGTCCCAATATCGCATGGGCGCGTATCGGCTGGCGACAATACGGGCGCATGAGGCCGAATTTAAAGAGCGCAAAGCTCCAGGCAAAAGGAGCGGGTTGCACCGGGATTCGGCGCACGTCGGAAAATGCCAAATCTCTCCTCAGTACCTCAGTACCTCCGTACCCTCTGGGCCAAATCCGAAGCTGGGCAACGGCGGGTTCGCGCCGGCCATCAGAACAAGAACACCGGCGATCATCCCTGCTGGCCTGCCAGACTGGCCAGGTCTGCCCAGCGCCATCCTGAGAACCGATTTGCCCTCCCTCCCCCCCGCTTGCTTTCGCCCAAGCAAATGGGGGAATTCGGGAACAGCGTACGGTCCTGTGTGGCAGCAAACAACACCCGGAGCAGGCCTTTCGGAAAAGCTCCGTTGCGAGGCTCTGGGTGGGACCAAGGCCCTGAGGCCGGCTCCATCAGATGACACAGGACATCGGTGAGCACCCCCACCGCGCGAAAGTACTCGTTCAGCATGATGTGTTCGCCGGGTGTGTGGTCCAGTGCCGAGTCGCCTGGACCATATGCAAGCGCTGGGCAGCCCCAGGCGGGAGCGACCAGGTTCAAGTCCGCCGTGCCGGACTTCAAGAGAAAGCGCGGTTCGCCACCTGCGGCACGGATGCTTCTCAGGAACTGGGAAACGAGCCGGTTATCCTTGCCAGCTCGATAAGCGGGGACTGCCAGGCCCTCAGGAGTAACCTCGGCCTGCCTGCTGCCAGCCAGATTCGCCAGCGCGTCGTACCAACCCTGAGGGGAAAGGTGGAGGGGCAGACGCGCCCAAACCAGGAGGGAGGCCCATTCCTCGAAATCCTCCTCCCCTGACCTCACGCCCCGCAGTGCGACCTGGACCTGATCCATAGCACGCAGGCGTCCCGAATTGAACTTTTCGGCCCAACTTTTCAAGCTCACCCAAAGGGCAATCGCGTCTTCACAGGCAGAAGGCACGTTGGAGGCCGAGTGGACAGTCTCGCGCCGCACGGTGATGCGTGCCCTGGCAATCCCCTTATACCCAAGGGTCACGCGATCCCAGCCGCTTGGTTCGCCTACGATCGCAAACTCTGGATGGTACTGATCCGCCACAAACCGCGCGCCCCGGGAGTCCCCCTCCTCCTCTACGGCCCCGACGACGACGAGCCGCCATCCCGAGTGCGATCCTGCTGCCGCTGCACCATCGACGAACGCAGCCAAGGGACCCTTCGCGTCGACGCTTCCCCTTCCGAATAATCGCTCCTCCTCAAGGCGGACCGGGATCTCGCCCCGCACGGTATCAATGTGCCCGAGAAGGACCAGTTCTCGCGGCCCCTTCCCCAACAGGCCGACCGCATTCCCGGCCGCATCCACCGAGGCCTGTTCGAACCCGAGCGACCGCATCCGGGTGACCAACCAGTTGGCCGCCTGGGCTTCCTGCCCCGTCGGGCTGTATTGCCGCAGCAGCCCGGCCAGGGTTTCAGGGGGCTCCATCTCGTCCCTTCAGTCCTTCTGGAACGACCGTGTCCAATCCCCATTCCCCGACGTTCATGTGATCGACGTCCCTCCTCCCGAGAGGGCGTAAGTTATCGGATGATCTACTCTCCCATCTCCCAGGATGACCCGGGCGACCCCCCCTTGGAGGGCCTCGCTCGCCCCGAGGATCTTCTTCTTCATCCCTCCCTGCGCAAACTCGAGGGCTTCCGGCAGTTGAGCTCGTGGCAGGAAGGAGAGGAGCGTGCTTTCATCCGGGAACCGGTGAAGCAGACCCGGCGCCGCGGTGAGAAGGATGAGGGTCTTCACCCCCAGATTGCTGGCAACGGCTGCCGCGGCACGATCGGCATCCACGTTGAGCAACTCTCCTTGTGGAGAAATGGCGAGCGGAGCAATCACGGGAGTGTAGCCTGCCTGGAGCAATCGCCGCAGGAGATCCCCATCTACTTCCCGGATTGTCCCGGTGTGATCGCCATGCAGGAGGAGCACCTTACCCTCTTGGAGCGATCGAACCGCCTCCTTCCGTTGTGCCACGATGAGGCGCCCGTCCGCCCCCGAGAGGCCGAGCGCGTTCACCCCTCGTTTCTGCAGCGCCTCCACCAGGATGGAACTGAGCCGTCCGGCGGTCACCATGGCGAAGATCTCCAGCGTCTCCCGGTCGGTAAAGCGGCTGACGTAGCCCGAGGGCGAGGTGACAAAGCGGGGAGGATGTCCGAGTGCCTCGGCCATGCGGTTGGTCTCGGCGGAGCCTCCGTGCACGACGATCACGCGGGTCCCTTGATGGATTACCGCCGCAAGATCTTCGCAGGCCGCCTCCCACTCCACGCCGCGCGTCCCGCCCAGCTTGACCACGAGATCCGCCGCCGGTTCGTTCCCTATCATGGGTCTCCCAGTTCTCGATCCCTCAAGCGGGGTGCAGGCCGGGGAAATCCAGCCCGGCGGTTTCCTCCAACCCACACATCAAATTCATGCATTGCACCGCCGTCCCCGCTGCGCCCTTCATGAGATTGTCAATGGCACAAAGAGCTACCACGCGATGGCTCTCCTCGTCCACAGCAAATCCGACATCAGCATAGTTGCTTCCGGCCAAGATCTTGGGGTCGGGCACTCGATGGATTCCCCCCTTCTCCTTGACCAAGCGCACGAAGGGCTCGGAGGTGGCCCACACACGGTAGTGGCGCCAAAGGTCTTTTTCCCCCAGGCCAGGCCGGAGGAAGGCATGGGCCGCGGCCAGCACCCCGCGCACCATATCCACCGAGGTAACGGTCACGTGCACCTCCGGCAGCCCCAGAGCCTGGACCACCTCCCCCGTGTGGCGATGGCCCGTAGGTGCATACGTGCGGACAACCCCGCTGCGTTCCGGGTGATGCGAACCCGCATTGGGCTCGGCTCCGCCCTCGGAGGAACCGGCCTTGATGTCAAGAATTACGGGCCGCGAGAGGTCGAGTAGATCCCCCCGGACCAGCGGGAGCAGGGCGAGGATCGCAGCTGCCGCATTGCACCCCACACCGCTGACAAACTGCGCGCCGCGGATCTGCTCACGATGGAGTTCAGGCAGTCCGTACACAAATCGTGCGAGCCAGCTCGGGGCCTCGTGGTCCGCCGGGTACCAGCGACGGTACAAGGCGGGATCGCGCAGGCGGAAGTCTGCAGAAAGATCAATGATCCGCGGAGCCAGCTCTGCGAAGTGTTCGATTCTCTTCTGGGACTCCCCATGCGGCAAAGCCAGAAAAAGGGCGTCACATGGCTGCAGGGTTCCGGCCGGCACCAGGCGCAGATCCGTGCGCTTGCGTAGGTTCGGGTGTAGCGTGTGGACGTATTGGCCCGCGTTTCGCTCTGAGGTGGCCTGGGCAATCTCCACTTGCGGGTGGCAAAGGAGAACTCGCAATAGTTCGCCGCCCGTATAGCCCGAGGCGCCGACGATGCTCGCCCGGATCACCCTGCCCTCCCGGCGATGAGCCCGGGGTCAACGCGATATTCAGCCGCGCACAGCAGGGCGAGGGCAAAGGGCACGCGAGTACCAACCAGGTCCGCCCCCGCCAGTTGCGCCACGGTATGAAACTTCGTCGTGTCCATCACCTTATTGACCTGGTAACCTCGTTCGGACCCTCTACCAGACCAATCCCCCGCAACCCTCTCAGCTCACTCCCAGCAGAGGCGAATTGCCACCCATGAATGTTGCCTCTTCCAGGACTCCCCGGCTCCGGAGATCGCTCCCGACTCGGGAAGGGGCTGGGGAAAGCCCCCTCAGCCGGCGAGTGAGCGGCACACGGCCTGGGTGAACTCTTCGGTCCCGGCCGAGCCTCCAAGGTCAGGGGTGGAGATCCCGGATTCCAGGGTGGCGCGGATCGCCCAACGCAGCTTGCTCGCGGACGCCCCCTCCCCGAAGTGCTCGAGCACCATGACGCCCGAGAGCATGGCCCCAACGGGGTTGGCAATCCCCCGCCCGGCAATGTCCGGAGCGGCCCCGTGGACCGGTTCGAAAACCGGGGTCCCCTCCCCAAGATTGGCTGAAGGTGCAACTCCCAGGCCCCCGATAAGGGCGCTCGCCTCGTCCGAAAGGATATCTCCAAAGAGATTGGTGGTCACCATGACGTCAAACGACTCGGGCGACTGGACCAGGCGCATCGCGGCCGTGTCGATCAAGAGCTCCGTGAGCCTCAGTTCAGGGTACTGGCGAGCGACCGCCAGGACTGACTGGCGGAAAAGGCCATCGCTCACACGGAGAACATTGGCCTTGTGAACCACGGTCAGGGTGGCAGGAGAAGCCCGCTGCGAGGCACGGCGCAGGGCCTGCTCGCAGGCTACCCGGGCAATGCGCTCGCTGGCCTCCCGGGTGATTACGCGCTCCGCGACGGCTGTGTCCCCTTCTCGCCGCTCACGGCCGCTGTACAGACCCTCGCTGTTTTCCCTCACAATCAGCAGGTCAATCCCGGGCCGTGAGAAAGGACCGGGCAGAGACTGGATCGGCCTCAAGTTGGCAAAAAGCCGAAGTTCGCGTCGCAGGGCGAGGATGGGGCTCGCGTATCCCGCTACCTCCCCCAGCGGGGAGGCGCAGGCTCCGAAGAGCACCGCGCTTGCCCCCCGCGCCAGCTCGAGGGTGCGGGAAGGCAGAGCCTCTCCGCAGGCTTGGAAGCAATCGAACCCGGCCGGGGCCTCATCAAAAGAAATGTCCAGCCCAAGGCGGCCGAGCACTCGGGCGGCAGCCAGAACAACCTCCTGCCCAATGCCATCCCCAGGGATGAGCAGGATCCTCACCAATCACCGCCCTCCTTCCGACACGCCCGGGCCGCGATCAGGGACCTTGGACCTGAGCAACGGAACCAGCCCGCCTGCGTCGAGGAGAGCCTGGACGTTCGGTGGGAAGGGAGCGAAGGGGAAGGTGCCCGCCGGAAGTTCGATCCGGCCCGCCTCCAGGTCAAGCCGGACCCAATCTCCGGGACCCACCGCATCTGCCGCCTCCGGGCAGATGATCGCTGGCAGCCCCTGGTTGATGGCGTTGCGATAGAAAATGCGCCCAAAGGAGACGGCGACCACTGCCGCCAGCCCTTTCGTCCGAAGGCAGGCGGCTGCCTGTTCGCGTGAACTCCCGCAGCCGAAGTTGCGCCCGGCAAAGAGCACGTCCCCCGGCCGGACCTCTTTGGCAAACCTCGGGTCCAGGTCCTCGAGGGCATGGGCGGCGATTTCTTCGGGGGAAAGCAGGGTATAGGTGTACTTGCCTGCAAAGATCAAGTCCGTGTTGATGTGGTCGCCATATTTCCAGGCCCGGGAGGACGACCGGGCGGCGGCCGAGGAGGCGAGCCCGGATCCTGCCTTGGGCCCTCGAGTCTCTTGCCCGGCTTTTGGGCCGAGAGCCCTTGAGGTCCCCGTCCCCCCGCTTCGCACCAGCAAGCGCGGGACGGAAGTGCTCCCTACGCGCGATCGAATCGAAGGGGCTGTTTCCGCCAGGATCTCGGCCGGATGAGCAATGCGGCCCTCGACGGCGCTGGCCGCGACGACCGCGGGGGAGGCAAGGTAAATCTCCGCCTCCGGCTGGCCCATCCGACCCCGGTAGTTGCGGTTGGCCGAGGAGATAACCACCTCCCCCGGGCCAGGGATCCCGAAATGGTTCCCCATGCAAGGGCCGCAACCTGGGACCCCAATCACAGCTCCCGCCTCCAGGAGCGTCTCCAGGATCCCCCGCCGGAGCGCCTGCTCGAGAACCTCGCGCGAGGCCGGGATCACGAGCAGGCGAGTCGTCCGGCTCACGTGCCGTCCGCGTAGCACCTCGGCGGCCGCAGCCAGGTCCTCGAGACGGCCGTTCGTACACGTCCCCAGGAAGGCCAGGTCTACTTTCCGCCCGGCGACCTCCCCGAGGGGGCGGACGTTGTCCACATCGGGTGGGCAGGCAACGTAGGGTTCCAGGTCGTCGAGTACGAGTGCGTAGTTGTCCTGATAGCGAGCCCCGCAGTCGGGGAAGAGAGCCTCTCTCTCGATCTCTTCGCGGAGTTGGAGACGGAGCGTGGCCTCCTGCTCCGCGCCTGCTCGAGAGATCCGGCGTGCTGCACGTTCCGCCAGATAGTCAAATACATCCTGGTCCGGGGATAAGTAAGCGTTCTTCACGCCCAACTCCGCCATCAGGTTGGGCAGAACCATTCGGCTCTCCAGCGTGAGAGCGCGCAGGCCCTCACCGCTGAACTCAAGTGAGGAGTACAAGCCCCCATCGGCCCCCAATCCGCCAATTAGGGCAAGGCCAAGATCCTTGCTCGTTACCCCCGGGGGGAGGTGGCCTGATAGGGTCACCCGAATCGATTCGGGTACACGCAGCCAGAGGGCGCCGGTCAGCCAGAGCGCCGCTACCTCGCTTCTTCCGATGCCGGCTCCAAAGGCCCCCAACCAGCCAAAATGCGTTGTGTGGCTGTCCGCACCAAGAATCACTTGGCCGGGCAAGACCAGGGCCTCCTCCGAGAGAACCTGATGACAGATGCCTCGACCAACCTCAAAGAAATCACGAATGCCCTGAGCCTGGACGAAGGCGCGTGTTTCGGTGTGGTTCTGAGCGTGCCGCGCCGTGGGCGGCGGGACAGCGTGGTCGAGAGTGATGCAGAGCCGATCCGGGTCGACCACGCGCGTCCCTCCCAGTTCGCGGTAGAAGATCTGGGCAATGGCCGCCGTGTTGTCGTGGGAGAGCACGCGGTCGGGGCGCACCTCGAGGATCTCTCCGGCTAGGGCGGAGGACCGGCCCGCCCCCCGAGCCAGGGCCTTCTCCACAAAGGTCTGAGGCGCCGCGCTCACCGCACCCGCTCCCGCACAGTGGGTTCAGCTCGCGCGTCCAGGCGCTGCACAATCCGGGCACGCGCGTCTTCCGGGAGAAGCAACTGGGCGAGATGGAACTCCTCCGTGGCGATGCGCAAGAGCAGCTCGGCCGGCGAGAGGTCCCCATCCAGTTTGTACACGCACTCCTTCAAACGGGCCGTGATTTGCCGGGCGGTTTGCTCATCGACCTCGAAATAGTGAATTTCATGCAAATAGTAGTGGACGGCGTTCCATCCGGATAGGGGCCCCAGCAGGATGTCACGCTCGCTTACCCCGAAGAGATCCAGCGGGTGGGCTTCATACGTGCTGGCGTGATTGAGCACCGCCCCCTGGTGCACGCCGGCCATATGCGTCCGGTTGGTCAGGCTGATCGGCTCTTTGGACGGGACCAGCGTTCGCAGCTTGTCGGCGGCCAGGACGTTAATGGGATAGGAACCGCGCAGGTGGTATCCCTCCAGGCGGTCATAGTCCTGCTCTACGAACAGGTTGAAGAGCAGCGCGGTCGTGGAAGTGATGCCGGAGCGCTCGCCGATACCCAAGAGAGTGGTGTCGACATACTGGGCCCCGGCGCGCACAGACTCGAGAGTGTTGATCAGCGCGAGGCCGCGATCGTCGTGAAAGTGGGTCTCCAGGGGGGTTGAGGGGTAGCGCTCCCGCAAGGCCTGCACTTCCTGGTAGGCCTGGGCAGGACCGGCGATACCCACCGTGTCGGGAACCCCCAGGCGGTCGACCCGCTCCGCCAGGGCATCGTACACGCGGAAGAGATCCTCCCGTCTCGTGCGGAAGGCGTCCTCGGCGCTGAAGCGCAAGATCAACTGGGGGTGGTTGCGGCGCACATCCTCAAGCAACGTTCCGGCCTGCGTGATAACCTCATCCAGGCTCTGGCCGTGGTTATACAGGCAAGCCTCCGGGGAAGTACCCATGTAAAGGTTCAGCCCATCGAACCCGGCCGCAATCGCTCCCTCCACGTCACGCGGGTGGCAGCGCACATGCGCCAAAAAGAAGGTGTACCCCTTCTGCGTGACGAGATCCTCGCGCGTCTCGCGCAGGGCTTCCAGGTCCTCCGCCTCCTGCGCGCTCACGACGGGCGCGAAAAGCTCCACGAACTTGACCCCGTAGAGAATCAGGGCGCGCAAGATCTCGATCTTGTCAGAGCGCGTTAGGAAGTACTTGTGGTGGTCGTGCAGGAGGGAAGTCTGCTGCCCTTCGCGCAGGGTGCAATCGATGATCTCCAACGGCCGAGGGGTAAAACGACGAAAGGGGTCGTCCGGTTCCGTGTTCATTCTGGGACCCCGGCCAGTTCGCGCACGGGCTCAGCCAGCACCGCCCCCACGGCCTCCACCACCCGGTCCAGCTGTTCATGGGTGATTACCAGAGGCGGAAGGAAGCGCAGCACGTTCAGCCCCGCGTTAAGAGCCAACACGCCGCGATCCATCAGCGCCGAGAGGTAGGGGGCTGCCTTGGAACGCAACTCCATTCCCACCAGGAGGCCCAGTCCGCGCACGTCCCGGACAAGGGGCGACGGAATCTCGCGCAGCCTCGCGATCAAGTAGGCCCCGCTCTCCGCCGCCCTCCCCGGCAAGTCTAGGCGGGCCATCTCACTGAGCGCCGCGAGGGAGGCGGCGCAGGCCAGCGGGTTGCCTCCAAACGTGGACCCGTGGATGTGCCCAGGAAGAACCCCGACCCGCTCTCCGATCAGCAGCGCGCCCATGGGCACCCCGCCTGCGATCGATTTGGCGACGCACAGGAGGTCGGGCTGCAGGCCGTGATGCTGGCAGGCAAACATCTTCCCCGTTCGGCCGAAGCCCGTCTGCACCTCGTCCACGATCAGGAGCGCACCGCGCTCCTGACAGAGCGCCTGAGCACCCAATAGGAACTCGGGCGAGCCCGGGTGTACTCCTCCTTCCCCTTGCACGACTTCCAAGATCACCGCGGCGGTCTGATCCGTTACTGCCTGACGGAGGGCCTCGAGGTTGTTGTAGGGGACATGGCGGAAACCCGGGACGAGGGGCAGGAACGGTTCGCGGTAAGCTTTGTTCCAGGTTGCCGACAGCGCTCCCATGGTGCGGCCGTGGAACCCGCGCATGGCAGCGACAATCTCGGTGCGCCGCGTGGAAACCCGGGCAAACTTGAAGGCGGCTTCCACTGCCTCCGTCCCCGAGTTGCACAGGTACACACGCGGGAGGCCGGTCAGCTCGCACAGACGATCCATGAGCTTCGCCCGCAGCTCGTTATGCAAGATCTCCGGGCAGGAAATGAGCTCGCGGGCCTGCGCGGCCAGCGCCGCGGCGACGGCCGGGTTCCCGTGGCCAAGATTGGCTGCTCCCTGGCCCCCAATGCAGTCCACATATTCCCGGCCCTTGTCGTCCCAGAGCAGTGCCCCTTCCCCTCGGACGATCATCACCGGACGCTTGGCGTACACCCCCGAAGAATGCGCCTCTTCAAGTGCGGAATAGTCCATCATGATCCCTCCACCCAATAGGACACAGGGAACCCACCCACGACCCAGGGCTCACTCCTCAACAGCCAGCACCGCGGCCATCAGGTTCATCAGTGCCTGGCCCGCCTCCAGCCGATCGACCTTGTGCAGGGCGGGCGTTTCGGCCAACTCCCCTGGAGGCCGCCTTTGGACACCCCATTTCTCCAGAGCCGGTCTCAACCACCCGCTCCGACAGGAACCGGCGCCAGGGTTGCCTGCCGCAGGCCGGCCTCCTCCCCGCGCGAAAGCCTGCTCCTCTCCGCGACCTCGACGACAAAGTCCACGATCTTGCCCGGGAGGTCGACTCCGGTGACGGGAACCGTGGTGTGAAACTCCATCGTGTGATTGACCTCGTTGACCAAGTACCCCCGGGCGGGATCCTCCAGAATGTCGATGGCCAACGCACCGCCGCCTACGGCTCGCGCCGCGGCCAGGCAGATCGAGTCCAGCTCCCTCGTCACCGGACAGTTCTCACCCTGACCCCCGCGTGCTGTATTGGTGATCCAGTGTGAGGAGTTGCGATAGATCGCCGTAACCGTGCGGTCGTCGATCACAAAGGCGCGGATGTCTCGCCCGGGCTTAGCGATGTACTCCTGAATGTAGAAAATGCCGTGCTGGTAGGATCCGAGAGTCTCCTTGTGTTCGAGGATCGCCTCGGCAGCGTCACGGTCATTGACCTTGGATAGTAGACGGCCCCAAGACCCGACCACCGGCTTCAGGACGACCGGATAGCCGAACTCCTCGATGGCCTGCAGGGCGGATTCGGGCGTGAAGGCGATGCAGACGCGTGGCTGAGGAACCCCCTCGCGCGCGAGCGCCGCCGAAGTGGCCAGCTTGTCACCACAGGTTGCCGCGACTGCGGCGGAATTGACCGTGGGGACCCCGCATGCATTCAGGATCTGGGCCGCGTAAAGGCCGCGGATAAACGAAAGGCTTCGGACCAGGACGACATCAAACCGCTGCCACGAATCTGCCCTCGTGGTCAGATCAAAGGTCGCCTCTCCATCGTCCAGCCGTTCGTAGCTGAGATGGCGGGCCTCCAGAGCCGCCATCAGCCACTTCTCTTCCACGCGCAGGCGTGACATGAGCAAGCCAATTCTCACTTTGGCCTCCTAATCGGTTCGACAGGATCTCTGCCCTAGCAAAGAGATGCCCACCGGCTCTAACGGCCCAGCCCCCACGCCGTCAAATTCCCCTGAGCCTCACGCTCTCCTAGCTTATTCCCCCCAGTCTTCCTCCTCGCGGGGCGCTATAGCCAAGGCCAGCGGTTCGAGCGTCGTCACCTCCAGCTCGCTCCCGCAATCGGGACAGACCATGATCTCCCCGAGTTGAACCGGTTCTGCCGCTTTGACCTCGGCCTCGCATTCAGGACATTGGGCAACCATTGTTTCCTCCTTCAGAGCATCCCTCAACCGGTCGTGACCTCCCGCGCTCCGGGGTGGCAGCCGCCAAAGGGCCCCTGCCTCCCATGGATCGGCCAATCGGAGAGGCCTCGCTTCCTTCTCTGCGTGCCAGGCCACAAAAAAAGAGCGCCCTCCGGACACAGGAGGGCGCTCCAAGACCCAATGGTCTTTGTTCTCGTACGGTTCATCAACCGAATGCCACAAAGCTAGCCCTCCCCGAAAGTTGCCGGGCAAATCCTGGACGGGCACGCGGAAGCAAGAGGTTGAAAGCCATCCCTTACCTCATTTCTCCAATTGTGGTTCATAATAGCACCACGAGGCAATCTGTCAATAGGCAACTTGGATTCATGACAACTTGGATTCAGATGGCTCCGAGCGGTGTCGAGGCATGGTAGATACGCCAGCCAGCCCGGAGCATGGAAGCCCCTGGAAGGGGGGCGAGGTAAGGCTCGCTGGCGGGTGGTCTAGGTGGGACGTGGCAGGTCACGCTGGCAAGAAAGGGATGCGCCCGCAGGTCGACCTCCTTACCGGCGTGCGACATGCTTAGCGCGCTGGTGTGGTGCGCGGGCGGCAGCGGGCGGAACGTCAGCCGGCGTGGCGAGACTATCCCTCTGCAGTCCGCCGGTCAGATTTGCCCGCCGCGGCTGACGGCTGAGCCATTGGAATTCGGGGCCAAATGGCCAGACGTCATCGGCGGCGCTCGGCAAAACCCAACGTCCAGCGAGGTTCACCGCGCGCAGAGCTGAGCCACCTTTCCGCCGTAGCCCCCGGCACGAGAAGCATCTCGGATAACTGTCTCCATATTCATCCTCTGGCACCGCCCTGCTCGATTGCCTTCACCTCAAGCTTCACGCAAGTTCGTCCTAGCGGGGCGCGGGATCTCCAAGGAGTCAGAGGGAAAACCAGGCCCGGGCGCCCCCCCGACCCTTGGGAAAAAAGCCCTGCTCCGGAAGGAAGCGATAAGTACAGGCATCGGCAGGGGTCTGCGGGTACGCCAATGGGTATCGATTGAGGCCTTTTCCATCATCTAGAGGGTGATGGAAGCGGGTGTCTCGATCATGCTGGGACTCGCGGCCTGGAGCCTTCTGCTGATGGCCTTCGGGATCATGAGCCTTATCGAATTGGCGAGCGGGGCGATTCTCCTATTGGAGGCTCCCGGTGGAAGCGCGAGGCGGCCCCCGGCGGCGGGTCGAGCAGAGGGCCCCATGTGGGTTGTTGGCATCGCGCTTGCCCTTCTCAGCGCCTATATTCTCGTCACGGCGATCTATGGCCTGGCGGGTCATCAAGGCTCAGAGAGCTCGCCAGTCGGGATCGGTATCTCTGTGGTTGCGGTGATTGTGGTGCCGTACCTTACCGTGCGCAAACATCGTATCGCTTCCTGGATCCAAAGCGAAGCTTTGGAGGGCGATGCCGCCAGCAATTTGACCTGCCCCTACATAGCCGGGACCGTCCTGGTCGGACTTGTGGTCAACGCCTTGTTCCATTCGGGGTGGGCGGAAAGCCTGGCCGCTCTTTTATTCCTGTTTTGGCTCGTTCGGGAGACATGTGAGGTCTTCGGAGAAGCCCGCCGGGCCATGTAGGAAGAAGGCCAGCTGAGGCACCATTGCCCATCCGCAGACCATGTCGGTGGCCCTCCCCCCGTGTCAGGGAGATTATGCCCGACCCAACCGGGCCGTTTTCCCCTCGCGCTTTTTGCAAATCTCCGTTGGCCGCCTCCCCCAGCGGATGATCGCTCAGGAGGTTCGGACTGGACCCCGGGGCGATTGAGGAGCTTGACTTATGTGAGTTGCGAGAGGTAGCCTCGCAGTTGAGCTCCAGGAGGGGCCCCGCCCGGCAGGGTAAGATCCAGGCCAGGCGGCATCCTTGTAGGAGAAGGGCGAGCCACACGGTCGAACGCTGTGCCCGGCGGATGCAGGGCGGAGGATCGAACATTCCACCCGGGTCGGCTCAAGTTGGGGAGGACCCTGCTGCCTCGAACGGCAATCCGAAGCCAACTCGCGACCCGAGCCGACATGAAAGACCCATCGCGAGCACCTTCGCGACCCGATTGCGCTGGAGGAGGAGATCATGCAGAACGCCTCTCTGTCTACCCTGCTGAAGCAGCTGAACACCTCCCCGTCCGGTCTCACGACCCAGGAAGCCCGGAAGCGGCTTGCCGAGGTCGGCCCCAATGAGCCAGCCCCGGCACGACACCGCAGCGTGCTCCTCCTGTTCCTCAGCTTCTTCGCCAGCCCCCTTTCTGTGATTCTTCTCATCGCGAGCTTGGTCTCGGCGCTCGTTGGTGAACTCGTGAATGCCAGCATCATTGCGACTATCGTGTTATTGAGCGTGGTGCTCAACTTCATCCAGACCTTTCGTTCCCAGCGCGCCGCCGATCGGCTGCGTGACCAGGTCGCTCCCAGCGCAACCGCCTTGCGGGACGGGGTCTGGGCCGAGGTCCTCCGCCGAGATCTGGCGCCTGGCGACATCATCCGCCTTTCGGCGGGTGATCTCGTCGCGGCCGACGCTCGGCTGCTCGAGTCTCGCGACTTGCACGTCCTGCAGGCGGCGCTGACCGGCGAGTCCATGCCCGTCGACAAAGAGGTCGCCCAGGATCAGCCGCCCTCCGCCGGACCCGCCGAGGCAAAAGGCAGTGTCTACCTGGGTACCTCGGTGGTCAGCGGCACCGCCACGGCAGCCATCGTTGCGACCGGGCGCAAGACTGTCTTTGGAGAGATCGCTGTGCGCCTCACCGCCCGTCCGCCCGAGACGGAGTTTGAGCGCGGGACGCGCAACTTCGGCAACTTGATCATGCGCACCGTTTTCTTTCTCGTCCTCTTTGTTTTCCTCTTCAGCATCTACCTGCGCCGACCCGCATTCGAATCGCTGCTCTTTGCGGTCGCCCTGGCCGTCGGGCTCACGCCAGAATTATTGCCGATGATCACGACCGTGACCCTCAGCCAGGGGGCGGTGCACATGGCCCGACGCAAGGTGATCGTGAAGAACCTGGAAGCAATCCAGAATCTTGGGAGCATCGACATCTTGTGTAGCGACAAGACCGGCACCCTGACGAGCGGCCAGATGACCTATGACCGGAATCTGGATCCATTGGGCCACCCGGCCGAGCGAGTGTATCTGTATGCCTACCTCAACAGTTCCTACGAGACGGGCATCAAGAGCCCTCTCGACGCGGCGATCCTTGATCACGCTCGGCCCGATATCTCGGGCTACGCCAAACTCGACGAGATCCCCTACGATTTTGAGCGCCGACGGCTTTCGGTGGTTGTGCAGAAGGGCCCAGGGCGGGAGCTCGTGACCAAGGGCGCACCCGAGGGCGTCCTGGCCGCGTGTTCGAAGTACGAAGCCGATGGTCAGTCCCGGGACCTGGACGCCGAGGCTCGGACGAAATGCGAAGCGACCTACCGCAATCTCAGCGCCGAGGGATATCGCACGCTCGCAATCGCCTACCGGCCCGTGGCGGAACAGCCTGCCTACGGGGTCGGGGATGAGAAGGACCTGACCCTACTTGGCTTTGCCACGTTTGCCGACCCTCCGCTCCCGGAGGTGGCGGATGTCCTGCGTGCGCTTCGCGAGGACGGCGTGCAGGTCAAGATCCTGACCGGTGACAACGAACTCGTCGCGCGCCATGTTTGCGCGCAGGTAGGGCTGGATGTCAGCCGCATTGTCCAGGGCGACGAGCTGGACCGCATGAGCGACTCTGCGCTGCCGCAGATCGCGGAGCAAACGGCCGTGTTTGCCCGCGTCTCGCCCGCGCAAAAGAACCGGATCCTGCTGGCCCTCAAACGCCGCAACCACGTGGTTGGGTACCTGGGCGACGGGATCAACGACTCCCCCTCCCTGCATGCGGCCGATGTGGGCATCTCGGTCGCCAGCGCCGTGGACGTTGCCAAAGACGCGGCGCAGATCATCCTGCTCGAGCCAAGCCTGCGCGCGCTGCACGAAGGCATTGTCGAAGGGCGCAAGGCGTTCGGTAACGTGATCAAGTACCTCATGATGGGTACGAGCTCCAATTTCGGCAATATGTTCAGCATGGCGGGCGCGATCATTTTCCTGCCCTTCTTGCCCATGCTGCCAACGCAGATCCTGATCAACAATCTGCTCTACGATCTCTCCCAGGTCACCATCCCTACCGATCACGTCGATCCCGCGTTCATGCTCAAGCCTCGCCACTGGAACATCAACTTCATCCGCAACTTCATGTTGGTCGTCGGACCGATCAGTTCCGTTTACGACTTCCTGACCTTCTACGTGCTTCTGGAGGTCTTCCACGCCTCGGAGCCGCTCTTCCACACGGGGTGGTTTGTGGAGTCGCTGGCAACCCAGACGCTCGTGCTCTTCATCATCCGCACCGCCGCGAACCCCTTCCGCAACCGACCCAGCCTTCCTCTGACGATCACGGTTCTTCTAGTCATTCTTGTGGGCTTGGGCTTGCCGTTCTCGCCGCTCGCGTCGGTTTTGGGGTTCACTCCGCTCCCGATGGCGTTCTTCGCCTTCCTTGCCGCGGCCACGATCACTTACCTGGCTCTCGTGGAACTGGTCAAGCGACCCCTCATGCGCCGCCTCGCCGCCCTCTAAGGCACAGCGACCTTGCCGCCAGTTGCGTTTGAGAGGATGAGCGCAGTATGCCAAGGGTATTGGCCAGGGGGAAGCCGCGACGCGCAAAGATGGGTTGCCTTGCACTGATTCCCTCCACGAGTTAAGGGAACCGGGAGGGGTCCTTGAGAGTATGAAGTCAGAGGCGCTTCGTCTCGCACCTGTATTCACAGTAGGCCTCGCCCAGCGCCTCGTGGAGGATGTCCTCCTCGACGCAGAAGCGCTAAGGGCAGCCGACCAGGGCGAAACCCATGAGGACGGGGAGGCTTGCCCGGTCGGATAGGCCCGCCCCAATCCAAGCCGCGTGAGCAGACTCCCGTCCTTGGCTGGGTGACTTCCTCATCGGTACGGCCCCAAGCGGATCACCTGAGGCCTGAGCGAAACCGCGATTTGCCTCGTGAAGCATGAGCCGAGGAGGCGGAGGGCGTACCAACGCAGGCAGATCCCGCCCAGGATGAGCGCAATCCCGGCAGCCAAGGCCGCAGGGCAGACCGCTGACTATGCGGCCGGAGGGAGCTAGCAAGCCAGCGCAAACGCGAAGAATAGCGCGTCCTACAACGCCAGGAGAAGCACAAAGCCTGACTCGCGCTCGCGGCGCGCGGTCTGCACCGAGCCCTTTGGGTGATCGACCCAATATTCTCGGCCACCACCCAAAGAAGGTAGGCCAGGGCGAAGATCAGGATGTACCAGGGACCTCGGAAGGGAGAAGACAAGAAAATCTGAATTGGATAAGTGGTTGCCGAGGATCAACCTGCCAAGAGCATTCACAGAATATGGGAGGAAACCGATCGGGGATCGGCTGCCAAGAGCAGGGCGACAAGAGATCTGCCGTTCATGGTCTGAAGAAAACCCACACTGACGAGCTGGCCGAAGCAGCCGAGATCTCTTCAGGAGCGTCTTACATCTTCCACGAGTCAATTGTACGTCGTCAGAGCCAGCGGGTATCATCATGATCGATACCGATGACGGCTGTCCAGAAGCCGCAAGGAGGTTTGGGGCGACGCAGGTCGTCAACAACTGCTTTGGCAACTCTGCCAAGAAGATGATTGCGCTGACTGACAACCGGGGCGTGAACGTTGCCATTGAGGCCGATGGGATTTCGGCGAGTGTCGACAGTTGCCAGGGAATCGCCAGGGCAGTCAGGTCTCTAACGTCGGCGTGCATGGCAAGTCCATCCAGTTGAATCTGGACAGATTCTGGCCCAAAACATAGCCCTCACAACACGCCTCGTTGATACCGTGAGGACCGGGATCCCTCTAAAAACAATGGCTTCGGGAAAGCTCCAGCCGGAGCAGTTGATTACGTACCACTTCACGTTGGATCAAGTCATGCAAGCCTGCGGCACATTTGGCATTGCAAGCAAGGAACGCGCTCTCTGTAGAATCACGACCCACGATTAGTAGTCTAATGCACATCGTCATGGAGTCTGAGAGCCGCCATGCAGACTGGGCTCCCACAGGAAGGAAGACGCAGATGCCAAGCCGAACCAGGATAGGCGCTCATCGCCCGATCCGCGCAAAACTTATCTTCAATGCGAATTCCGGACGGCCGGAAGATTCTCCACGACAGCTTGCCAGTATCCTTTCCGAGATGCAGAAACAGGATATCTTGCCGGAGGTCTTTACGGTGCTTCCTGACAGCCAGCTTGAAGCGGTGGTACACAGCGCAATTAAGGCAGGTATCAAGCTGATCGTCGTGGCCGGCGGTGACGGCACGATAGACAGCATTGTGGGGGCTATGGTGGGAAGCTCTGCAACTCTTGGGATCATTCCAACCGGTACGCGAAACAACCTGGCCTTTAACCTTGGGATCAGCGGGGACATTGCGGAATCCGTCGCACTCCTGCGCGAGGGCCGCCGGCTGAGGATCGACGTTGGGCGTGTCCGCAGCGGCCGGACTCGTCATTGGTTCCTGGAAGCAATGGCGATGGGTCTCATCTCCGATCTCTATCCGATGGCGGATGATATCCAGCACGGTAAGCTGGGTCAGATTGGAGAGTTGCTGTCTACATTTATCTCTGCGACACCCTCGCGTCTGCGTATGATTTTGGACGCGTATCAGCGTCTCGATGCTTCGGCCCATATGATGCTGGTCGCCAATATGCCCTTTCTTGGGCCACACTTCCAAATTTCTCCCAACGTATCCTTCCAGGATGGCCGCCTGGATCTATTCACTTTTACAGATATGACCAAACTTAATATGCTTTCCTATGCCATGTTGTCTCAGGGTGGCCTTGTAGAGAATCTCGGAATCGAGCATTACCGTGTCAGGCACATGAGGATTCGCTCGGACCCGGAAATGCCTGTGCTTGCCGATGGTGTTCTCCTTGGAAAGGGTTCATTATCAGTCCGAGTTTATCGCCACGCCCTGATGGTCATGGCTGGCACAGAACTTTCCGGAGAGCCATCAGCAACACCGGTAATCAATACCGGAGCGGCGATTGATGGATAGCGGCCCGGAACAGGAACCCATCCGTGTGGAGGCACCCAGCGCTTCCTTTTGGTCTGTCCATAAGCGACGGCTTGCTTTCCTTCTGGAATTGGTGACTGGGCTGGTCCTGATTCTCATCTGGCTGCCGGATGGAGCACGAGCATCACTATTGACGGCGCTCAGCGCCCAACGGGGGCTGGTTGGCTTGCTTTTCCTTTTTGCTCTGGTGACACTGTCCCTGATCTGGCCGGCAGGCCAGCGCTTGGACACCCGGATTTTCCTGCTCTTTGACCTGCGGGTTCATTCCCGGTGGCTGGATGGCTTCATGTTTCTGGCGACGCAGCTTGGCAACATGCTGGTCGCATTCATCGCGGCCGTCGTTTTTTTCCTACTGAACTACCGCCGCCTGGCCGTCGAAGCCATTATTGGGACCCTCACGCTCTGGTTGCTGGTGGAGACCGTCAAGGCCCTGACGGACCGGGCTCGCCCATTTATTACTCTCAAGGAGGCGCGCGTCATTGGTTGGCGAGAAAGAGGCCATTCCTTCCCCAGCGGTCACACAGCCCAGATCTTTTTCCTGATGACACTGTTGATCCACCGCTTCCAGCTTGGCTTGGGAGCAAGCGCCGCTCTGTACGCAGTGGCAGTACTGGTCGGCTTCACGCGCATGTATGTTGGAGTGCATTATCCGCGCGATGTCATCGGAGGCGCAGTGCTCGGTTGTGTTTGGGGGATTCTGGCAACCCTTGTGGATCCCTATTGGGGCGCCCTCTGGTTTTGACGCGGGTTGCCAGGGCCTCCCCCAACTGGCGGAGATGGACACTCCCCGGCCGATGGATGTAGCCAGAAAGTGTTTGTTGTAGGATAAGTATGTGCCCGGCCTATGCATGTTGGTCTGCCAGTTGCAAACCTTGCCAGCGGTGGGCATTCCTTGAACCGCCATTCACAATCACCTAACTGAGCAAGTAGCTCAAAAGGAGAAACCTCATGTTGTGGACTATCATCGTGATCCTAGTAATACTGTGGCTGCTCGGGTTTTTCGGCCGGAACATAAGTCCAAGCTTCCCGCAGACCGGCAGTTGGATTCACGCTCTGATCGTTATCGCCGTCATACTGATCGTATTGCACCTCCTTGGGGTATTGTGAACTTCTCGCGCTTCGACGATTAAGACCGGTTCTGTCGAAGCTGATGAACTGGGCTCCCTCTTGCGGCGGGAAGGGGTGTACTTCTCGCACCTGAGCAAGTGACGCCGGGGCAGCGCGAGGCTGGCCAGTTGAGTGGCCTGGGGCCCCGGCGGCGGGGGGTCCCCAGGCGGCCGAACTGGCCCGGTTTCCCCCTTAATTCGGATTGAGAGGCTCCGCGTGGGGCCTTTTTTGGGTTCCTGGCCCAGAAAAGGTCCCCCTTGGGAGATAAGTAGCCAGGGTCGGCAACCTTGGGCGTTCTCTGGGGCTTATTCGACCAGATTCGCCCGATTCAAGATCCGCCCGGGTGCCCCCACGGGGCTCTTGGCGGCCTACAAGCTGGGTCGCGGGCTATTCCCATGAAATGGGAACAATGCACGAAAATGCCCGGAAGGAGGATGCCAACGCCTGAGCACGCCAGAGGGTCCCGGTCAGTTTGTGTTGTCCAATCCCATGAGTGACCTGCTGAGGAAGGTGAGACCACGGAAGGGGAAGGGGATCAGGGCACCGGGCGAGCTGAACTTCATGACACGGAGCCCCTGACTGGCTCTCGCCGAGGCCGACTCGCTTCGATTCAGCCCCGCTCCGGCGCCTCTGTCGGCCTCTCTCAAACATGATCCTCGGGGATTCTTCGCTCCCCGCCGGCAAGTGTCCCCTCAAGGCATTAGCCTCTGCCTAAAAAAAGGCCGCCTGCTGGCCGTTCGGTCCGGGACCGGCTAGGGGATCGGTTTTCGCACGTTGGGATTCTGAGCTAGGCCTCGGGCCGGCGAAGGGGGCAAGCAACCCGAGAACCCAAGAGACACTCTGACTCCCCCGGGGCCGCGAGCATACATGGGGCCCACTCACCCACCGCATACATCCCGTCGCCACGGGTCCTGCCGTACTCCCGTGGGTTCAGACCGATCTTGCCAAGAGCGGATCTCCAAGTCTCCCGACAGGGTCCCCTCAATAAGGAATGATTGTATGGACGCATTCGCCAGCTCACGAAGGATGGGGTGGTCCTGGATGGCCTTGGATCCATGTGGTTGAGAATGAACGCAGGCGGCTTCGCCGATTGTCCATGCCAGCAGCACCCCAAGACACGACTCGAATAGCGAGGCTCCCCCCCGTGCCAATTCCGGCTCAAGACCGGCCGGGCACAATCCTCCGCCAGGCCATCGGTCCACAGACACAATATAATCGCTGGCAACCCTTCCACGACACTTAGACTGGGAGAAGAATCGAATGGCCGATTCTCAGAAATTGGGGTGGCAGGCGCTGTTGGAGGGCTTTCCGTGGTTCCGCGGGGAAGGCAACTATCCGCTGCCAGCCTACTCGGAGCGGATGCCTGCGCCCAGACTCGGCCGCAGCCCGTATGGCGGAATGCTGGAGGAAGCCTCCCCCGTGTCCGATGCCTACGGCTGGACCATCACCGAGGCCGAGGAGGAATTGGAGATCCGGCCGGGGCTCAGCCTTCTGGCCGAGCGCCTCCTCAACCTCCTCATGAGGTTTGGCAAGGGCGAGCCTGCGCCGGCCATCGCCGGCCATCAGAACAAGAACCTCATGGGCAACCCGTGCTGGCCTCCTAAACTGGCCCACTTTGCTGGGAGGCTTCCTCATGAACGCTTTATCTTCGTGCTTCCCCTCTCGCTCTCGCGCACCCAGGACGATCTGGGCCGGGTACGCTGGACGTTCTTTGGTGGCAGCGAACAAGGCCCGGAGCGCGCCTTTTGGAAAAGCTTCTTCACCGCGCCGAACGCAGAACGACCGGAAAAGGAATGCCTGGCGGTCCTCTACCGCATCCTGTCGGAAGCCTATGGCCTGGAGGTGAAATCACCCACGGATCTGTTCGCCATCGGCTTTCGCATCTTACCCTCGGATCGCTCCAGCCCCTATCCCTCCGGGAAGGTCGAACCTTTGCCTCATTGGACGGAACCCTTCCTCGCCTCCGATTCCACCGATTGGCAAGTCGTTCGGCGCCTGCTGACCTTTCGCCCCTTCGAGCGGTTGCCCGTCGTCGTGCAGGAACAGTATCTCGCGGGCAAACTGCACCTGCTGCCCTTCCCGGGGAGCCTGGTTTTCTGGGATATGCCCACTTACCTGGAGCTGGCAACGCAACTGCCGATGGCGATGCAAATCCCCCTCCTCCAGCTGGTTCCGCGCCGCGGCGGTCCCCCAGGCCTGCGGATTCCTCAGTCCGGCTGGCTGCACGAACCTCGCCCCGACCTCAATCCGGCCACCATCCAAAAAGAGCTTCTGGTGCAAACCTATCAGCGCACTCACCGCTGGAGCCGGGTGCACCGCTACGAGGACGAACTGGCCCTGAACCCCCGCGTAGACCGCCTCGCCCATGCGCTCTTTGGGACCTCGCTGAAGGACCTTGGGCTGTATGACAAGCCCCTGGCGCTGAACATTCACCTGTGGACGCAGGACTTCAAACTCCTGCTCGACGGTGCGCACGCCGACCGCGAAGACCTCCGTCGGGCGGAAGCCGCTCTGATCGAAGGCGGCCTGTTCGGCTACCGGTTCCAATTCCCGGCCATGCGCGTGGGGCGGCATGAGGTCTACTGGCACCGCCCGCTGGTCGCCTGCCTGTCCCGGCGCACGGGCCGGATCGAACCCCTCGCCGACAGCCCGACCGGCTACCTTACCGCCTACGACGCAGACTCACCTGAGTTGGGCGACCCGGTCGAACTCTGGCCGCGCCTGCTGCGACGGGAACCGTTCCTTGAGGCCCTGGAGGATTTCGGGCGTCACGACCACTATTCGCTCCAGACAACGCACAACCTCCTTTCGCTTCTGGAGGCCTGGCAGCTGATGGGGGAAAAGCCACTTGCCCGCACATTCGGCCGGCAGCTCATCATTGCGCCAAAGGAGGACTCCCTGGAGGATTGGATTGCATCCCTCCCGTCCCGGGCCGCCTCACCCGCCCTCGGGCAGAAGATGCAAGCGAACCTAGCAGATCGACTGAGCCCCTCTGCGGAAGACCTTCCAGAACCCCTGACCTACGCCCAGACCGCCACCCGGGCCTTTGAAGAAGCCTATTGGCACGACATCGAGCTCTTGTCGAACGGCCGCTATCGCAACACGGATAATGCCGACACGGTGCTCGACGCCGTCACGCAGAGCAAGCTGACCCACCCCCATCGCGACCTGGAGAAACTGGGCGATTACCTGCTCAAGCGCCATCGCCAGGCGATCGACGTGGCCGGCATGAAAGGTAGGGCCGACTGCGGGGAACTGCCCTTTCACTGGGAAACCAGTTTCGACTTCAAGGACTTTGGCGGGTGGAAGGCGAATCAGCCGAACCGGGCCCACGAACGAGACCTGCTGGTGGTCATCCCCGGGAGAAACCGTGCCCAAGCGGTCGTGTTCGCCGACCACTACGACACGGCCTACATGGAAGACATCTTCGACCCCTCCCGCGGGGGTTCGGGCGCCCGCTTGGCAGCTCCGGGGGCCGACGACAACCACTCGGCAACGGCCACCCTGCTTCAGGCGGCGCCCATCTATCTGCGGCTGGCCAGGGAGGGCAGACTCGAGAGAGACGTATGGTTGCTCCACCTTACCGGAGAAGAATTCCCCGCGGACTCCCTGGGCGCCCGGTTCTTCTGCCACGCGCTGATCGAGGGAAGACTGCAGCTTCTTCTCCGCGGCGGCGCGCGCAAGCACCTCTCGTCCGTGCAGGTGGTGGGGCTAGGCGTGATGGATATGATCGCTCACAACCGCGAAAGTGCGCAGGACATCTTCCAGATCTCCCCCGGAAGGGGGCGGGAATCCCTGCTTCTCGCCCAAGAGGCGCACATGGCCAACATGATCTGGAATGCCCACACACTCGAATGGAACCAAGCTCCCGAGCGAAAGGGCGCAGGCCGAGGCCTTCGAAATCCGAGGGGAGTCGGCCTTCCCCCCGTGGCTCGGCACCCGCGCCTGCTCGGAGAGGTGCGCACAGCGGACAGCCCCCTGAGTTCGCTCTATAACACGGACGGCCAGATTTTTTCCGACGCCGGGATCCCGGTCATCTTGTTCATGGAAGACTATGACATTGACCGGGTCGGATACCACGATTCTCACGACACGATGGACAATATCGACTTGGACTACGGGAGCGCCCTTGCCGCCATCGCGATCGAGACGATCGCCCGGGTGGCGACCCTGTAGAAGGCATCAGCCAATGGCTCCAAACCCTTTTCATCCGTTCGGCTTCCGACGACGCAATGGGGTGCGCCATCTTCATTAATGAGGGAGGCGGACCAACCTCGAAACATGGGATCCCCTGGGTGCCTTCGTGGCCCTCTTTATCTACCTCTCCAGCATCCTCACCTTCAGGGCCTAGCTGGCGGGTAAGGTCGCGCTCGGCCAATGATTTGGACACCCCTCCTGCTTCCTTTTTTCCCATGGCTCTACCTCTTGCTTGCGGCTCAACCGTTCCGCCGGCCGGCACTGTATGACATCCAGGTGGGCCTCATGCTGCTTTGGATCCTCGCACCCTTTCTGCTCGACCGCCTGCTGAAGATCAACTTCCCCCACACCTCCTGGATGGTCATCAGCTGCGGGGTGCTCTAATTGGCTGGAGGCGTGGGGCATGCTCGGCGCGGCCAGCCTTGCGGGGCGCGGTTGGACAATCGCGTCCGAGGTTCTCTTCTTGACTGCGAAGGAGTTCATGTGTGGTCCTGTGGTCACCCCCGCATCCACCTTTCCCCTGTGCACTAAGCCGGCTCAGACCAGTCAGCCATGGCTATCCTGTTACGCGAAAAACAGGGCCCGGATGGACAGTCTCAGGTGTTCGAACAACGCCCAGAAGCTGCAGCGCGATCGACCTGGATGACAAGGCCTCAATGGGACAACGATGTCCAGCACTACGCCGGGGGCAATGACCGATTCAGAAGCAACAGGCGGCTCGCGACCGCGCCATGTCGCTCATGTTGAAGCCTGGCCTCCCGTGCGCAATTGACCCGGGCCCTAAGGGGGGGGTTGTGGGCGGGGGCGTCGGGCCGACCGAGGTTGGCACACCTGTTGCGGGTGGCAGGGTCGGGCCGGTCCCGCGGTGGGTTGCGACGCCAATGGTCGAGGCAGGCACAGACGTTGGGGTCCAGGTGGCTCCCGCCCCTGGCACGGACATTGCAGTCCAGATGGCTGCGCCTCTCACAAACATCGCGGTCGGGCTAACCCCAGCGGGCACGGCCGAGGCGGAGGGGGGGATCGGAGTAGCTTACGATGGACCGGCCGCGCCGGGCGGGACGCTCGTCGGGGTTCGGCGAAGGACCGGTAGATTGCAGGCCAGCGAACTTGCAAGGAAAGCCGTGGAACTCAAAGCGAATGGAATAGGCAGGCGTCCTTGGCGGGTCAAGGCGTCCCCTTCCATGAGAGACCACGCGGACCCGGTCACCCCAAGCGGTTACACTGCTGAGACTCATGATGAGTCCAAGGGCGAGGGGACCCTATGGTTGGAGGTCTGAAACAGGGCTCGCCGAGACGGATGGACAACCCCGGAGGGCCAGGGGACGTTCGGGTTAGGTCGGACTTGCTCGGGCCATCCCCCACCAATCAGGTTCGCTCACCTGCACATCCGGCCGGCTGGACCCAGTCCTGCAACCCGAATCGGGACCGAAGGGGAGGCCCTTCATCCAAATGCTGCCCCCTTTGTCCCGAAATCCATTACACTTAGCCAGGTCTAAGCAACCTGCCTGCGCCCTGTCCATACAATTGGCCAGTGGACTGAAGCACAATCAGCACGGCGTTCCATCATCCCACGCGCGAGCAAGGGTTCGCCTGGAATTCCAAGGTCGTTGGGGTCCGCCGGCATGAGGAACAAGGGGCCGAATACCGAAGAATGATCGCCGACTCCGTCACACCCGACGATGCAATCCAACACGCCTATCGGGCTATGCAGAGGGGCGACACTCGCGCTGCCCGCCAATGGGCGCATCAGGCCATGGTTCTCGCTCCGGAATGGGAGGAGTCCTGGCTGACGTTGGCCGCCGTGGCTGCCCCGCGGGCCAGCGTGGAGTATCTGGGGCGGGCGCTGGAAATCAACCCCAGCAGCCAGCGGGCAACAGCGGGCATGCGCTGGGCGCTTGAGCGCGTGCGCGCACAAAACAAAAATGGATCCAAGACGGCTGCGTTCCCACGCCCTACGGCAGACTTACCCCCCTACGTCACCCGTACCCCTTTCCGCTCCAGCCATGTTCCTACTGTGCTACTCCTCCTGCTGATCCCACTGGCAGGGCTGGCCACGCTCGGATTCACCTTTTGGACCGTCTGGGCGAACATCGGTCCAACCGTCCTGGCCGCCTCCGCCCAACAGACGGGGCCTCAACTCTCGGATGATGCTAGAGCCACACTCGTGTCCGCCCAGGGGGTTTCCCCCACCCCGTTTCTCCCCAACACGCCTGTGCCGGCCGCGACCCCGACCTCGCGACCGGTCCCAACCTCCAGGCCAGCCGCGACTCCGACCTCGCGACCAGTCCCAACCTCCAGGCCAGCTCCGACGTCGATGCCCGCCCAACCCACGGCCATCCCCTTGTCGGGCAATTCCTATGTCGTTCAACCGGGGGACACGTTGTCAGACGTCGCGGCGATGTTCGGTGTCAATACAGAGGATTTGATCCAGGCCAACCACATCCTTGATCCATCGGTCATCCTGGCCGGACAAACTCTGGTCATCCCGCGATCTGGTTCCGACGCCGGCCTCCCTGCCCCTACCCGCGCCCCTCCCAGCGGGCCGAAGAGCATCGTCGTGGACCTCTCGCAGCAGCACCTGTATGCCTATCAAGGGAACACGCTGGTATACAGCTTCGTGGCCTCCAGCGGGCGGAGCGGCGACCCGACCCGGGTCGGCTCCTTCAGCGTCCTGGACAAGGTCCCTCAAGCCTGGGGCGCCGACTGGGGATTCTGGATGCCGGATTGGATGGGCATCTACTGGGTGAGTCCCAGCATGGAAAATGGCATTCACGCGCTGCCCGTGTACCCGAACGGGCAACAGATCTGGGGGAGCTCGCTGGGCACGCCCATATCCTACGGCTGCATCGTGCTGGGCACTCAGAATGCGAAGCAGCTCTTCTCTTGGGCGGTTATCGGGACGTCGGTCGTTATTCGACAATAAGCCGCGGGCGCCTTCGACCTCGGGGTTCGCAGCGCTCTGGCAGCGCGCGTGAGCAGGCGAGATAGGTATCCTTCCGCTTCTTGATCCGCGCGTTCGATGGTTCGGGGGCTGACTGCGGCCCCAAGTGCCCGTGGGACGATGATTGGGCACAATGGAAGTGGAGGGCGCTTGGCCACTCCTCCGGGTTGATCAGAACCCCCGATCCTCAGCAACCGCGCAATCCGGAATTCCCCGCTTATCCCCCGAATGATCCCGTGGGGGGCGTGATCGCACCAATCGCACGAAAGACCCAAAGATTCCGACGGTCACGAGTCCGCTCGGGAAGCCCCTGGGGTGGCAACTGCCTCCCTCACAGATCCCGGGAACTCCGCCGCCTGGTCGGGGGGCGCTGCCTGTCCAAGACGATCCTTGGGTTCCTATCCACGCTTTGGGTCCGCCCCGGGTCGCCCTTCCCGATGATGAGGGGGATTTCCGCTCTCGTGGCCTCGCCCACGCTGCGGATAGCCCGTGCGCTTGGCCAGGACGGTCAGGACCAACGGTCCCTTGGTGACGATCTTGCATTCTCGAGATTCTCGGCATGCTATTTCGGCGCGCTGCATCATCCTCTTATATGCAGTCAGGCTGCCCGCCTGGACGGATTCGCAGATAGCGTCGTGAAACTCGGCGAAAGTGCTATACACGCGCCTGACCTCAAGTCGAATGCGGCTGCGGGACTCAAAGAGGCCTTCGCGCAGGACGCGCGCTATGGCTTGGTCCGCCGCACGATCTTGGTCCAAGCATTCATGTATCTTGCCGAGACGCGTGTAGCGGCCGGCCGACACGATTCCGACCTCGCGGTGCGCGATGGCCGGACGAAGATCGATGAGGATCGAGTGCGGCTTGAGCACGCGTCTGGCTTCGTGTAGGGCATGAACCATGCCCCTTTTGGCCAGTCATCAAAACGACCAGGAGAAGACCACGAGGTCGAAAGACTCCCCTCGAAAGGCCAGCCCTCCCGCCTTGCCGACGCGATAGCGGACTCGGGCCGCCAGGTGATTGGGCAAACCCGTGCGCGCCTTGAGGATGAGCTTCCGGTCGGGGTCAATTCCATGCACAAGTGCGCCCAGGCGTGCCAGGCGCAGGCTGAGGCGCCCATCACCGCAGCCGATGTCAAGCACACGTTTGTCGCGCCAGTTGGTGACCCTCTTGAGCGCCCGGACCTCGTTTCTCTCGGGATCGATATGAAGAGGCATCCGAACAGATTCCCTTCTGCCGCGCAGCGGTCACGGGCCGCTGCTCAACGGCGGAACCGCTCGGCGGCACAGGCTCACTATGATTCTTGCGCAGGAGCCGCTGCAGGCAAAGAAGCCCTCCACTTTCGGCCACCATCCGAGCCGGCTCCTGCGAGAGAGCGTGTGGAGCATCTGATGCTAGGGAGGGTCGTCCAAGTTGCACGATCGGTCCCGTCGGGAGGTGTGCAAGAGCCCGGCCTCTAGTCAAAGAAAAGGGTGCACGACGGCCAACTGCGCTCCAGGCGCGCGCGCCACTGGGTGAGGAGCTCTTGCGGGTCGTAGAGACCGGACTCGACGAAAAGTGCCGCCTGGCGGGCGCCCGAACGCATGCGTTCCAAGAGTGCGGCGTGAGGACAATCTGAAGCCGCGGAGCATTCGGAACAGGACTCGACGAACCGGCTCGTGGCGCAGGCCCGGATCTCACAGGCCTCCCGTCCCCCTCCCTGTCGACAGCCCCGGCAGATCGGGATGCGCTGAAGGGAGGCCAGACCCTTCGAGAGCTCCCCGTAGTCAAAGTCCTTCGGCCCCCACTCAGAGAGGCCATAGTCACGCAGGATCGCCGAGTACTTGCGAGACAGCTCCCGGAGGGTGCCATTGCCGACCACGCAGCTGCCGCACCAGATCCCGCACACTCCTACTTGGTCTTTCACGTTCTCCAAGGCCTCTAGCAAAGGGGATGGTTCCTGGGGGGAGTCCATATGCACTTGCCTCCATGTTCTCTCAGCCTCGAGGACTTGGACCAGCGATCCATTCGGTAGCGCCCCGCACCCTCGAGCTCAAGTGCGTCCTCAACCTTTAGCCAGTCTAGCACAGGATCGCAGCCTCCACTCTTGTTTCCACCTTGAGTCGCCTCAAAGCGCGAACCACAGCGATCCCTTTTGTTGAGCTTCGTTTGGTCACTGGGGGCGCCTAACCACTGACCCTTTCACAATCCCTGACGAAATCGGCCGTTGAACTCCCGGATCTCATCCCAGAGAGGACGAGTTACTGACCCGAAACACCAAGGTGCAATTCGGCCTGCAGGAAGCGCACACTTCTCATTGTGAGGAAGACGGGGTATTCCAAAGGGTCGCATCCCATTGTGGGGGTATGGCCGGGTCGACACGGACGGCCACGTCGAGCCCAAGGCTGATGGAGCTCTATTCAATATTTACTGGCTGGTCGGGCCCCAGCTTGGGCACTGACTCTTGCTTCATCGGGAAGACGGCCAGAAAGGCCTGGTTCCTCTCTCAATGCTCGCAACCTTCTCGTGAGACCCCGCATGTGCCTGCAGCCGAACGATTACCTCCGCTCGGGCCGGAGAGCAGACTGAAGCCACTCCCAGATAATCCACGATGAATACGAATGCGGACGGCCAGAAAAGGGGATGGGCGCTCCAACCGGCCATCTCTCAACCCAGGTGAATGCATCCCCGCACAGTTCAATTCATTTGCAACGCGGTGGAGAACCTAACTCATGTTCGCGGCGACCCGCTCTCGCCGTTGAGGTCAGGGACAGGGTGTGATTGCAAGCGGAAAAGGCGCAAGTTGGAGGGACGATTGCCGCCATCGCTTTGGCCCGCGAATGGAGCACCATCGCAGGGATCCGTGAGTGTGCGGGAGGGGGTGCGTTCGTTCACAAAGAGGGGAAAAATGGTATCCTAAGGACATATTGGCGAGGCGTCGATCTCGAGGTGGGATTGTTTCCTATTTCCGGCAAGTAACATCCGGTGAGCCTGTAGCCAAATCAGCCTGAACTGATCCTGCCTCACCCATGTCTCATTCCCGACGCTTCGCGGCCCTGAGGCTTACACCGTGCCTCGTGATGATGTTGCCTCTCATCATGGCGGCCGTTTCTGCAACCCCCGTATCCGCCCAGCCACCCACCCCGGACCCCGCCTGCTCGAATGATGCCTTTGAACCCGATAATGACTACGTGCAATAATATCCATGGGGCAAGGAGAAGGAATCCCACCCAATCCTATGCTCCGCGCATTTTTATACTTGAAGCGAGTCTGGTCGATCTGCGAAAAATGAAGCGTTGGCTCCGCCATTCTTTATCGCAAGAGCGCTTTACAACGAACTTGTTGATTTTTCCTTCATCCTTTAATCAAGGTGCAGTGCCTAAAACTAGCTCCGTCAACGGTCTGGATCACCCGAATCCGCGCGGCCTCGGGAGATATTGATTGACGAAGCACCCGGTCTATCATCGTCTCCTCCAAATTGCGATCATCCTGCTTCTCGTCGGCGCAGCGGTCCGGCAGATCGACCGCGCCGAGGCCCAGGGCCCTTCATTTCCGGCCCAGATGAACAAGTCCTTTACGCCGATCTCCATTGCGGCCGGGGGAACCTCCACACTCAGCGTGACGATCTTCAACCCCAATATATTTGCACTGATCCTCTCCACGACTCCACCCGCCTGGACCGATACCCTGCCGGCCGGCCTCAATTTTGCGAGTCCGCCCAACACGACCACGACCTGCGGCGGAATCGTGAGCGCAATTGGGAACACCCTATCCTTAAGCGGCGGGACCGTTCCTGCGCAGGTCGGTGTCAACCCGGGGTCGTGCACAGTGACGGTCGACGTGACCTCGACCACAGCCGGCAACCTGGTCAACACGATCCTCGCCAATACCCTCATCGCCACCGACCCCACCGGCACGATCCCGGTGACCAATACGACACCGGCGAGCGCTACCCTGCAGGTCAATGCGGTGCATGCTCCCACCTTGAGCAAAGGCTTTGTGCCCAATACGATCTGGATTGGGCAGACTAGTACCCTGACGATCACCATCAGGAATAATGACCCGAATTATGCCATCACCAGGGTATCGCTCACCGATAATTTACCCGCGAATGTGACCGTGGCGTCGCCACCGGCCTCTCCCCAATGCGGCGGCGGGACGGTAACGAGCACTGCCACTTCGATCACTCTGGGTGGTGGCAGCATCGCGAAATCAGGAACGTGTAACCTCGTCGTAACGGTGACATCGGTAACCCCGGGGACCTATACCAACACCATCCCGGCCAACGCGATCCAGACCCAGCAAGGTGTCACGAACGCAGCTGCGGCTACGGCGCCTCTCAACGTCCAATCGGTGGGGATCACGAAAAGCTTTTCACCCGTTGCCTTTCAGCAGGGCGGCACGAGCACGGTGACCATCACCTTGCAAAACCCGACCTCCTCCCCCTACACCGGTGCGGCCTTTACGGATAACCTGCCGGCAGGGGTGACAGTTTCTTCGCCTCCGTCCTCTCCCCAGTGCAGTGGGACAGTCACTAGCACCGCGACTTCGGTCAGCCTGAGCGCGGGCATCATCCCGGCCGGCTCGATCCTGACACCCGGGACCTGCACGATTACTTTTATGGTCACGTCATCGACCCCCGCAACCTACACGAACAGTATCCCGCCCGGTGCCCTGACCACAGATCAGCACGCCACCAATGTGCTTGCCGCGACGGCCAATCTCACCGTCTATGCAACCGGCCTGGGCGTTAGCGGGAGTAAGGGCTTCGCCCCGAACGTCATTCCGGTAGGGGGCGTTTCACGGTTGACCATTAACATCACCGCGCCGGCCGATACTCGGCTGACCAACTTTACCCTGTCGGATGCTCTGCCGACACACGTCCAGGTGGCAGGTACGCCGAATCCAACAACTACCAATTGCGGCAGCCTGTCATTTGATCCTGCCGCCGGTGATACGCTTCTTTCCGCATCCGGCGGGACCATCCTGGCCGGGACAACCTGCGCACTCGCTGTCAATGTGACCAGCGATACACCGAACCCGCCGGGTGGTACGTACACCAACATCATTTCCCCGGCGAACATCTCGGACAACGAAAACCGCAACCTCCCCAACAACATCACAGCAAACTTGACAGTGAGCGGCCTGTCGGTCAGCAAGACTTTCTTCCCCCCCACCGTGAATCCGGACGGTATTTCTACACTGACGATCTCCCTGACCAACGCAAACACCAGCCAGCTCGACAACGTCTCCTTGACCGATACGCTGCCTGGCGACACGTCCAACGGCGTCGTCATCGCCCCCACGCCGAACGCCACCACGACCTGCCCGCTCGGAATCGTCACTGTGGGAACCCAGACCATCTCGCTCACGGGAGCGGTCATCCCAGCCCAGGTGGGCGCCGTCGCGGGTCTATGCACCATCAATGTCGATGTGGTCGGGAAAGGGAACTCGGCAACCTATACCAATTCCATCCCGGTCGGTGCGGTTCCGGGGACGATCCATGGCACCTCCATAGTCGTTTACAACCCGGCGGCCGCGAATGCCAATCTGACGATCGCCCAGCTTAGGATCGGCGTTAACAAAAGCTTTACTCCAGTGTCGGTTTTCGGCGGCTCGGCCTCGACCTTGACCGTCCTATTGTCGAACCCCAATAACACCGCCCTGGCTGGAATTAGTTTCACCGATAACCTGCCGCAAGGGGTGGGCGGCGGGATGATGATCGCCAACCCTCCGAACTTCTCCGTGGGGACTTGTGGCGGCAGCCTGAGCGGGATCCCAGGCAACACCTCTTTTTCCTTCAGCGGCGGCAGCCTGGCGGCCAATGCAAGCTGTTCCCTGACCCTCAGCGTGACAATGAACGTGAACGCCAATCTGACCAACACCATCCAGGGGAGCCCGACTGGAGGGGATGTCCATACCAGCAATGGAGCATTCAATGACCAACCCACCGCCGCCTCCCTGACAAACCTGCCCGGGGCCAGCGTCAGCAAATTCTTTGCTCCGAACCCGATCTTTGCCGGGGCCGGAAATACAGCCACCCTGACCATCACGATCCAAAACACCAGTAACTTCCAGCTGGACGCAATGGGACTCTCCGATATATTCCCTGCCGGCATGATGGTGGCAAGCCCACCCGCATCCCCGCAATGCGGCGGCACAATAACAAGCACCGCCAACTCGGTCACGCTGACCGGAGGGGTGCTGGCCGGCAGTTCCACGTGTACGATCGTTGTCATCGTGACCGCTCCGGCAGCCGGAAATTACCAGAACTGCATCACAAAGGGCGCGCTGATCGATAATCAGGGCGCGACCAATCAATCGGCGGCCTGCGACACGCTGGGCGTGAATCAAGTGCCCCTTTCTCCGAGCATGACGAAATCCTTCGCGCCGAACCCGATTGCGGCCGGAGGCACATCCGTATTGACGTTTACCATCACTAATCCACCCGCGAACTCAGTTCCCCTGACCGGGGTCGGCTTTACGGATACATTCCCCGCTGGCGTGACGGTGGCGAGTGTGCCCAATCCGGCCCAATGCGGCGGGAGCGTGAGCAGTACGCCGAACTCGATCACCTTGACAGGCGGCACGATTGCGGTGAACAGCAACTGCGCGGTGAGAGTCAGCGTGACCGCCCCTGTCGGCGGCAGCTACCCGAACACCAGCGGCGCGGTGACCTCGACCAACGGGGGAACGGGCAATACGGCGAGCGCGACCCTGACGGTCATCGCGCCTCCCGCGATCAGCAAGTCCTTCGCACCCAACCCCATCCTGGCAGGCAGTATTTCTACCCTGACCTTCACGATCACGAACCCAAACGCCGGCACTACCCTGACAGGGGTTGCCTTTACAGATGTCCTCCCTTCCGGAGTCCAGGTGGCAGCCCCGCCGAATGCAAGCACGGCAGGATGCAACGCCTCCAGCATACCGATCTTTTTGCCTGCAACCGCGGACACGAGCCTATCATTCAGTTCTGGCTCGATCGCCGGGGGCGGGACCTGCAGGGTGAACGTGGATGTGACCGCGGGCGGGGGGAGCTACCCGAACACGAGCAGCCCAGTGAGCTCGACGAACGGCGGGACGGGAAATACGGCGACGGATAGGCTGACCGTGACGGGGGTCGGGCTGGCCCTGGCAAAGTCAACAACGACTTTTGCCTACCAGGCAGCCGGGGACACGATCAACTACAGCTACCTGCTGACAAACACAGGGACTGCGACGCTCTACGCGCCGTTCCAGGTCACGGATGATCATATCGGCATTCCCCCCGGGACACCCTTCGACTGCGGCAGCGCGACCATCGTTCCGCCCTTAGCAAATGTGACCTGCGCCAAGGTCTACACGGTGACGGCCGCGGACGTAACAGCCAAGTCCGTGACCAACACGGCGACCGCAACGGCCATGGATGCACCGCTCGGCGGGAACACAGTGACCTCGAACCCGGACAGCGTGACGGTGGATCTGGAGTCCCTGACGCTGGACAAGACAACGTCAACGACGGGCTATCGCGTTGCAGGAAATTTGATCAACTACAGCTATACGTTGACGAACACCGGCAAAGTGACGCTGGTGGCGCCATTCCAGGTCTCGGATGATCATATCGGCAGCCCCCTGGGGACGCCCTTCTCCTGCGGGAGCGCGACCAGCGTTCCGCCCTTAGCAAATGTGACCTGCGCCAAGGTCTACACGGTGACGGCCGCGGACGTGACGGCCGGTTTTGTAACCAACCTTGCCACGGCAACAGCCATGGACGCAACCGGCAACACGGTGACCTCCAACCCGGACAGTGTCACTGTGTACCAAGTGCAGCCGCCCTCGATTATCAAGGCATTCGCGCCCAACCCGATCGCGGTCGGTGAGATCTCCGTGCTGACCTTCACCATCACGAATCCGGACGAGAATGTGATCCCGCTGACAGGGGTCGGATTTTCAGACACCTTCCCCGCCGGAGTGATCGTTGCGGCTGCGCCCAATCCTGCGCAGTGCGGAGGGGTGGTGACGAACGGTGCCAGCTCAATCACCCTGACAGGCGGCACGATCCTGGCGAACAGTTTTTGTACGGTGACGGTCAGCGTCACCGCCACCACGAGCGGCATTAAGAACAACACCAGCGGTGTGGTGACCTCGACGAACGGCGGAAGCGGAAACACGGCCTCCGCAACGCTCACGGTGATCGCGCCTCCCACGATCAGCAAGGCCTTCAGCCCGAGCACGATCACGGTTGGCGGGACAAGCACTGTGATCTTCACGCTCGCCAATCCGGCGGCGAACACCGTGGTGCTGACCGGTGTCGGCTTTACCGATAATTTCCCCACCAGCTTGCACGTCGCAAATCCCCCCAATGCGAGTACCTCGGCAGGTTGTGGCGCACCCGCTTTTGCGCCCGGCGCGGGCGATACGACCCTGGACTTCAGCGGTGGGACGATCGCCGTGAGCGGGACGTGCACCGTCATGGTCGATGTCACGGCGCCCTCTGCCGGTACCTATAACAATACGACAGGATTGGTGAGCTCCACAAATGGCGGCACAGGAGCCACCTCTAATACTGCCACGTTGATCGTGAATGAATTGGTTGACCTGGCGGTGACGAAGAATGACGGCAAGATCGCGGTGACGCCCGGCGAAGCAGTGACGTATACGATCGTTGTCAACAATTTCGGACCCAGCGATGCGACCGGTACCTCGGTCTCTGATCTCATTCCGGCTTTGCTCACCGGCGCGATCTGGACGTGCACTCCCGATTCCGGCGCATCCTGCACAGCCAGCGGTTCCGGCAATATCAGCGATACAGTCAATATCCCCGTTGGAAAGAAGATCACCTATACGTTATCTGCGACCGTTGCAGACACCGCCCCAACCGACATCGTCAATTCTGCAACGGTAACTCCGCCTGTCGGTGTGACGGATTCGAATATCAATAACAACATCGCGACGGACATCGACACTCTCAATTTGCTCAATATTGCGAAAAGCGCTAACCCGGCCACGTATGCCACTGTCGGTACAATCATTAATTACACGTACACGATCACGAACACCGGTACATCCACATTGAGCAGCCCGTTCGCGGTCGTGGACAATAAACTGACGCCGGCGTGCAGTCCGCCTGCATCCCTGGCCCCCGAGGCAAACTTCACCTGCACCGCGTCTCATACGATCACGCAGGCGGACCTGGATGCGGGATCGATTACCAATCATGTCACGGCCACCGGACAGGATGCCGACCACGATACGGTCACTTCCAATACCGCTACCAGGACGGTGACCGCCACCCAGAATCCGGTCCTGATACTGGCGAAGAGCATCACCTTGGGAAGTCCGTACAGTGCCGTGGGGAACACCGTAAATTACCTCTATACGTTGACCAACAATGGCAATGTGACCCTCTCCGCACCCTTCGAGGTCACGGACGATCACATCGGGAGCCCAACCGGGACGCCGTTCGCCTGTAGCGCAACGGCAACCCTGGCCCCCGGAGCCAACCTGACCTGCACGGCCGCCTACACGGTGGTGCAGGCGGACCTGGATGCCGGGCACATCACAAACACGGCCAGCGGAACCGGGCATTTCAACACTTCC
>JBEKSY010000021.1:0-53883 GCA_049516595.1 Anaerolineales bacterium | reverse complement strand
CCGCACCGGGCCCTTGACAGGCGTACCCCCGCTGACTACATTCGGGCCTGTCACCCTCATCTGGCCCCGAAACTGTCTCACATGTATTGAACTCGAACACGGGATTGACACCCCCAACGATCTGAAATAGAATCCCGGTTGGAAAAAGACATCCCGGGGAGCCCGTGTTTCGGGCTGAGAGGAGGGCAGGAAAGCCCTCGACCCGCATCACCTGATCCGGATCATGCCGGCGGAGGGAGCAAGCGAAGCAGAGAAACAACCACCCTCCCTGGCGGAGGGTGGTTTTGCTATGGCGACTTCCCGAGCCGTGATTTTTGCCAACGGACAAATGCGGAATGCGGAGGCGGTGCGCAGGGAGCTTCTCCCGGAGGACTTTTTGATTGCAGCCGATGGTGGCCTGCGCCATCTGCGCAAGCTCCGCCGTCTTCCGCACGTCATCGTGGGCGACCTCGATTCCCTCCCGAAGGGGGAAAAGCGCAAGCTGGAGCGAGCCAAAATCCGCGTTGTGCACCATCCCGCCGACAAGGACCAGACCGACTTGGAACTCGCTCTCGATCTGGCCGTGCAGGAAGGCCATGCACCGATTCTCGTGCTCGCTCCTTTTGGGGGCCGGGTCGACCAGACCTTAGCGAACCTCCTGCTCCTGAATCGCGAGGACTTGCGCGAGAGGAGCATCCGCTTGTTCGATGGCCAGACCGAGGCCTTCGTAATCGCCGGCCACGCTTCCGTGCGGGGCAGGCAGGGCGATGTCGTGTCCCTGATTCCTTTGGCCGGCGAAGTTCAGGGCATAGTGACCCAGGGACTCCATTATCCCTTGCACGAAGAACCGCTCCACCTAAGCCGAACCCGGGGGGTGAGCAACCGATTGAGCGATCCGGTGGCCAACATTGCCGTGAGAGAGGGACTGCTTCTGTGCATTCACATTTTCCAGCATCACCGGGCAAGGGTCCAGGGCCCGGCCACCAGCAGAGGGAGGTCGAAATGAGACAGCGGAGCCGCATCGTTTCCCTGGTTGCCTCGGCGCTGTTCCTGGGGTCCTGCACGTTTCCAGGAATGACGGGGGGCAACGGCCCAGGCCCTTCCGCGTCGGGGCAGGCAGGCACTCTCAACGTGATGACCCATGATTCTTTCGACGTGAGTCAGGGAGTCGTCACTCAATTTGAGCAAGCCAACCATGCCAAGGTTAACTTTTTCAAGAGTGGCGACGCAGGGGCAGCTCTCAACAAAGCCATCCTCTCCAAAGACTCGCCGCTGGCGGATGTCTTCTACGGGGTGGACAACACCTTTCTCTCCCGCGCCTTGTCAGCGGGTATCTACCAGTCGTACGACTCCCCACTGCTGGCGCAGATCCCCAAGGCCTTCCAACTGGATCCAACGGACCATGCCCTCCCGGTCGATTATGGAGATGTCTGCCTGAACTACGACAGAATGTATTTCGCCGATCACCATCTGGCCGTGCCCCAGAGTCTCGAGGACTTGGGCAAGCCGGAATACAAAGGGCTGCTCGTGGTCGAAAACCCGGCCACCTCCTCTCCAGGTCTGGCCTTCCTGCTGGCTACGGTAGCCCACTTTGGACCGGATCAATTCCTGGGTTACTGGAAGGCGCTGCGCCAGAACGGGGTGGTGGTGGTGGATGGTTGGGAAACGGCCTACTACACTAGTTTCAGCGGCTCCTCCGGCAAAGGATCTCAACCCATGGTGGTCTCCTATGCCTCGAGTCCGCCGGCGGAGGTGATCTTCGCCAATCCCCCGATCAGTGAAGCTCCCACGGCCTCCATCGTCGGCCCGGACATGTGCTTCCGCCAGATTGAGTTCGTGGGAATCCTGCAAGGAACCAAGCACCTCGAGCTGGCCAAGAAGTTCGTCGACTTCATGCTCAGTGTTCCCTTCCAGGAGGACATGCCCCTGAAGATGTTCGTTTATCCAGTGAACACCAACGCCAAGGTTCCTGCCGCCTTTGTCCAGTACACCCAGGTCCCAGATCGACCCGCGCAGCTATCCCCCGAGGAGATTGCCCAGAATCGCGACAACTGGATCGCTGAATGGACGCAGGCCGTACTGCATTAGCCTCCCCCCAGGGGCGGGCCAGCCCAACCCGGCGAGGCGCCTCTCGTCTGGTTCCATTGGCCTTGTGGATCGCCCCCCTGGCCTTCCTGGGGGTCTTCTTCTTCTACCCTCTGGGAGCCGTGCTGCGCATCGGCTTACTTGGCCTCTCCGTCCCGGATTGGGTGAGAGCCTTGCGGGAGACGATCCCTCCCCCACTCTGGTTTACCTTCTGGCAAGCCTCGCTTTCCACCTTGCTTACCTTGCTCGTGGGTCTACCCGGGGCGTATGTCTTCGCCCACTACGAGTTTCCGGGCAAGACCCTGCTGAAGGCCCTGACCACCATCCCTTTCATCTTGCCTGCGGTGGTGGTCGCCGCGGCCTTCAACGCCCTGCTCGGCCCTCGGGGGTGGGCCAACCTCGCGTTGATGTCCATCCTGCGTCTCCCCGTTCCCCCACTGGTCTTGGTTAATACGCTATGGGCCATCCTGCTCGCCCACGTCTTCTACAACACCACGGTGGTCTTGCGCCTCGTGGGCAACCACTGGGCCCATCTCGACCCACGCTGGAACCAAGCGGCACGGGTCTTGGGGGCCGGCAGAACTCGCGCTTTCCTCGAAGTGACGCTGCCCCTGCTTTGGCCCGCCCTGCTGGCCGCCGCTCTTCTGGTCTTTCTCTTCGACTTTACAAGTTTCGGCGTGATCCTCATTTTGGGGGGACCTCAATTCTCCACCCTCGAGGTGCAGATCTACGTCGAGGCTCTGCAGCTTCTCAACCTGCCCGTCGCTTCTCTGGTTTGCCTGGTCCAGCTTCTGTGCACGCTGATCTTGACCGGAGCGTATGCGCGCATGACCTCTCGGACTCAAGTCCCCAGCCTTCCCCGGAGCCAGAGCCAAGTCCGGCTCCGCCCGCAGGGGGTCCTGCAGCGCGGGATCGTCCTGGCCGTTGTGGTCGGCCTGGGCCTGCTTCTCGTTTCACCTCTGGCCGCTCTCGGCCTCGGATCGGTCACGCGGCTGGAGGCCAACCGCGCGCAGGAGGGTGAGATCAGGTACGGGCTCACCTTGGATTTCTACCGCGAGCTCTTTCAGAACGCCCGCCAGTCGCTCTTCTATGTTCCTCCTATTGACGCCGCCCGGAATTCGATACTCTATGGGATGGCCACGGTGGTGATTTCGCTGCCGCTGGGGTTTCTCGCGGCGACCGCTCTCTCTCGCCCAGGAAGGGGAAATTCTGCGCTCGACTCCCTCCTGATGCTCCCCCTGGGTACCTCCGCCGTCACCCTTGGCCTCGGACTGATTGTCACCTTCCATCGGCCGCCCGTGGATCTCCACGCCTCTCCACTGCTCTTGCCAATCGCGCACAGCCTAGTGGCGTTCCCCTTCGTCGTGCGCAGCCTGGTGCCGGCTCTGGCCACAATCCCCAAGCGGCTCCGGGAGGCGGCCGGCATGCTTGGCGCTTCTCCTTGGCGAGCCTGGCGCGAGGTGGATCTTCCAATCGTCGCCCGCGCCGCCGCCGTCGCAGCCACCTTCGCCTTTGCCGCTTCCATGGGTGAATTCGGGGCCACCTCCCTCCTAGCACGCCCGGAGTATCCAACCCTCCCCATCGCCATCTACCGGTTCCTCTCTTTGCCAGGAGCCTTGAATTACGGCCAGGCCCTGGCCATGGCCACCTTGCTCATGTTGGTGACGGGACTCGGGATTCTGCTCATCGAGCGGCTGAGGCTCCCAGGGGTTGGAGAGTTCTGAGAGCGCCTCTCTCTGCCAGCGCCTGTTTCCCTCCGCGGGAAGGTAAAATTCACCTCATGTTGGACGTGCGTGGCGTTGAAAAATCCTATAAAGGGGCTTCTCTTTTGCGAGGGATCACCTTTCAGGTGTCTTCAAGCGAAATCGTCTGTCTCCTGGGGCCTTCGGGGAGTGGAAAGACGACCCTCCTGCGGATCATCTCAGGCTTGGAGGAGCCTATGGCTGGCGAGATTCTCTGGGAAGGCCAGCCGATCACTCGGCTGCCTCCCCATCAGCGTGGCTTCGGGCTCATGTTCCAGGACTACGCGCTCTTCCCGCACCGGAATGTGGCTGAGAACGTCGCTTTCGGATTGCGCATGAAAGGGTTGCCGCCCAAGGATCTTGCCGCGCGGGTCCAAGAGGCTTTGGCCCGAGTCGACCTCGGGGGGTTTGACGCCCGCAACGTGGCTGATCTTTCCGGCGGAGAGCAGCAACGGGTGGCCCTGGCACGCACTCTCGCGCCCCGCCCACGCTTGCTCATGCTGGATGAGCCGCTGGGGGCGCTGGATCGGGCCTTGCGGGAAAAGCTGCTCGGAGACCTAAGGGGTATCCTGCGACGGGAAAGGGTGCCGACCCTCTACGTCACACATGACCAGGGAGAGGCCTATGCGATTGCGGATCGGCTTCTTCTCCTCCATGAGGGCCGGGTGATCCAGGAAGGCCGACCGGTCGAGGTCTATCGATCGCCAGCGAATGAATGGGTGGCCCGCTTCCTGGGGCTGGGGAACCTCCTTTCTGGAAATGTGTTAGAGGGAGACCCTCTGCGCGTACGGACCTCACTCGGAATCCTGACCTGCGGCTGCGATCACCTGCGGCACCCGGCTGGTCAGCAAGTCACCCTCCTGATCCGGCCGAACGCGGCCCACCTCCTGGGGAAGAACGAAACGGCAATGATTCAAATGGAAGGCCTGGTCGAGGATTCCGTCTTCCAAGGAGATGGCTACCGCATCCTCCTCCGTAGCGGGGAAGGACTGCCTCTGACCTTTCAAGTGGCCGAACCTTTGTCTCCTGGAACACAGGCGAGAATGGCGATTGACCCGGAGGCGGTGCAGTGTCTGGGCTGATTGTGCGCAAGTTGGACCCCCAAGGGCGGGAACAGATCCGCTGGTCCGGCAGGCTGGTCTGCCAGGAGGGCTCCGAAATCGTGCTGGAGGCCGCCTTCAGCCACCCCACCCGGGACCTGGGCTACCTGGTTCTGGCGCAGGGGGATCGGATGGTCGAGCATTACTATTCGGATCGCTGGTACAGCGTCTACGAGATCTTCGCGGGATCAGACGGACCCTTCAAAGGCTGGTATTGCAACATTGTCCGACCGGCGCGGTGGACGGGCGGGTTCCTGGACACCGTGGATCTGGCTTTGGACCTGTTTGTTTCCGCCGAAGGCGAAACCTTGGAACTCGACTGGGAGGAGTTCCGGACCTTGCCTCTCCCCCAGGTCGAGCGAGACGAGGCCCTGGGCGCCCTGCGAGAACTCAAGGACCTGGTCCGGCAGCGACAACCTCCCTTCGCAAGACTGGGCCAGGGGAGTCCTTCACCCAAGGATCCCCCGCTCCCTCGCGGAGGAAAACCTCGCAGGCCACATTCCTAGGAAGATCCGATCTCAGCCCTGTTCCCCAGGCCTCGCCGCCCAAGGAGGAATTAGACTAGGCGGCCCGAGTATGAGGGGAAAACGGAGGTTAGTTCCCCGGCCACAGGGAATCCCGAGAGCGGCGCAACGGGGTCGGTCGGAGCGGGAAAATGGGGTGGCTGGCGGCTGCCTGAATCCGCCCTGCCCGCAGCAAATGGCAGGGAGCCCCTCGTCCAGCAGTTCAGGTCAGGCGTTTTTCCACACGCGCCGTCGAGCCATTCGCCCGTCGCCACGCCTTGAGGATGATCCAGGCGGCAACCAGGCAGATCAGAACCCCCAGGAGCACCGGCAGCAGCGCCGCGACAATGGAAAGCGCGGTCGCTGTGAGGTCCTCTCCTGTGCTGACCAACACGTTGGCGGTTCCGCCCGTGGTGGCCGTGACGGCAGGACGAATCGCCACAGCCTTGACCGCATGTACGCTACCTGCCACCAGGAGACCGCACAGGATCGCGAGAACCGGATGGAGGCTGGAGAGGCTCTGGTCGCTGGCGGCGAAAAGAATCGCCCCAGCCGCCGGGCGCACGAAGGTTTGAATCGCGTCGTTGACATGATTGACAACTGGAATCTTGTCCGCCAGGACCTCAATCAGGAGCAGGACAGCCAGGGCTGCGATCACCCAGCCGTTGGTGAGATGGTCCCAGGGCGGGGCCAGCCTTAGCCACGTTGTGTAGCGGGCGAGCAGCGCAACGACCAGCAAAGGGATATAGGCATTCAGCCCTGCACTTACCGACAACCCAAACGCAGAAAAAATCCCAGATACAGCGTCCACAGATTCACCTCCGCGGGCCTCTCGGCCCAGGACCTGCCCAGGTTCACACAGGCCTCTACCCCAAAGAACAGCAATCCGCCTACGGTCTGCGCTACCTCCCTCAGGAGGCGGACGCATCGTACCACAGGTCCATGGAGCCAAGTTCCCCGTAGGCCGCCCCGCCGGCGGGTCTCCGGGGACACGCTAAGAGAGCCCAGGAAAGCCGCTCCAGGATCCGAAGAGAAAAAGGCGGAACGCATCGACCGCCGCAATCTGGAGCATGGCCAGGGTCCCGCCAGCCAGCAGGAGAGGCACGACTTCGGCCCACGTTCCGGCCCGATTCTCCCGTTTGGTGACGATGGCCACCCCAACGGCGTAGATCCCTGCCAGAAGCACAAGGGCACTGAGGGCGCTGGCCAGGGCCAGCGGGTAGAGAAGCAGGGGGTTCCCGCAAAGAACCAGGAGCCCGAGCACAGGCAGAGCGGCCAAGTAGGCGATCAGATCGGCCCAACTCCCCAGACTGGGCATATCCCTGGGTTCTCGCCAAAACGACTGCGCCAGGGCGGGCAGGTAAAAGGCGGCCAGCGCCATTCCAAAGCCGAGCCCCGAGACAAGCCGGAATGCATTCGAGGGTGAGTAGAGTTGGGGAATTCGTGGGAAGAGAGGCAGGAAGGAATTCGCCCCGTCGGCAGCCCACAGCAGGGCCAGTGACCCCAGAACGATCCCGGGGCCCCGAGTGGGCCAACGGGCAGCCCGCCCACGCCCGAAAAGCAGGAGGGTGAGGACTCCAGCCAGCGCCCCGAGAAAGGTTCCGGTACAGCGCGCGCAAAAGGGCAACGGCCGATCGTCGAGGCGGAAGGAGTGGGTTTCCATTCGATGGCAGAACGCAAGAGCAATCGCGTCGGCCTTGCCCAGCAGGCCGGGTGGGGAGAGATGCCAGAGGAGACTCGCGAGGAGAATGCCAGGAAGCAGCGAAATCAGGATCCAGCGCCAAGGCTCCGAATTGCGGTCCGCCGCAGGGAAAGGTTCCTGCTCAGGAACCGAGAAGCTCCTCAAGGACCCCCCGCGAGAGGGATTCCACTTGGGTGTGCAGGCTGTGTCCGCCAGAATCCATGGTGACGACGGCTGGAAAGTCCTCCGCTTCGATGACCCACAGGGCCTCCGGCACGCCGAATTCAAGCTTGTAGACCTGCTTCACCCGTTTGATGGTCTTGGCGATCAGGGTGGCTGCCCCTCCAATCGCGTGGAGATAGACGGCCGGGCCGCGAGCGCAGGCGGCGAGTGTCTTGGGCCCCATACCGCCCTTGCCAATCACCGCCCGCACTCCAAAATGCTCCATGACCTCTGCCTGGTAGGGTTCTTCGCGGATTGAAGTCGTTGGCCCGGCGGCCTTGAATACGTATTCTTTGGTCTTCAGCCCCGCCACCACCGGTCCACAGTGGTAGATGCTCCCCCCACGCAGCAGGGACCGCAGGCGCTCATGAATTTCCTCATCCTCCCCCTCGGGGGTGCGGGTCTTTCGGATAAAGGTGTCCACCATCCACTGGTGGGCCGCATCGCGCGCCGTGACCAGGATCCCGGAAAGAAGAACCGAATCTCCCACCTCCAGACTGCGCACGGCATCTTCGCTCAGGGGGATTTCAATTCTTCTCATCGCGAGGGTATCCACCGCCCGGCCTCACTCTATTTCTGCCTGAATCCCGCGGATCGTCAGGCGCCTCCTTCGGTCGGCCCAGCACATGTATGAGACCGTTACAAAAAAGGAGGCGGGCAGCCGATGCTGGCTTGTGATCTTGACCCCAAGGACGGTCGTCTTGCCCCCAAAGCCCATGGGCCCGATCCCCAGCTGATTGGCTTCGCGGGTCAGCTGGTCCTCAAGCGGGCGCAGGGACGGGTCCGGATTCTGATCCCCCAGAGGCCGCAGGAGTTGTTCCTTGGAGGTCAGATAGCCAGAGCCCCGATCCCCCCCTACGGACACCCCCAGGATGCCCGGAGCGCATGCCAGCCCTTGGGCTTTCCAGACGGCGTGCAGCACGGCCTTGCGCACGCCGGGCAGGTCGCGGCCCGCATTCAGTTGATCGTCCGGAAGCGAATACTGAGCCCCCACGTTCTCACAACCACCGCCTTTGAGCATCAGGTCGACGAAGAGGATGTCGTCCCTGGTCTCCTCAAAATGAATGGTCGGGAAGTAGGGATCCCCCAAGTTGTCACCGCTGTTCTTTCCGCTCAGGCTGTCGACGGCATTCGGGCGAAGGAAGGCCCGTTCCGTGGCCAGGGCGACCGCCTGCCGGATCTGATCCCGCAGATCGGAGGTGCTCCAGCCGATCGGGTGGCGCACAAAGAAGAGAGGGGTCCCCGTGTCCTGGCAGATCGGAGAGGATTCCTGCTGTGCCTGGTCAGCATTGCGCAGAATGGTTTCCAGTGCGCTCCGCGCAGCCGAGTCCGGCTGTTCGTTGTCCCGCGCCTCCGCCAGACGTCGTCTGACATCCTGCGGCAGGTCCGTTGCCGTCCTGCGGATCAGGTCAATCAGGTTTTCTGTCAGGTCGCGCATCGGCGGCTTGGCCTCTCTCGCCCGATTCGGGGAGACTGTCTCTTGCCGAACGGATTCCAGCGAGTGACGAATTGCAGAGAGGTGGAATGACCGACATCCCACCCCAAGGGTGACCGACCCGGCCGGTCAGTCCTTGGGAACCTGCCAGTCGGCTCCCAGGATAACTTGCACGTCGATGCCCTTCTGGAGCGCCGCCTGACTGAGGGCATTGCTCGGGCTGATGTGCATGAGTTCGACCAAGTAGTCCACGGTGTAGGGCATCCCGCTAAAATCAATGACTTGGGTGGATGGGTAGCGGATCGGGGCATCCGCCAAGATGATCTTGTCCGCGCTGAAACCGTGCCGGACCAGGTAGTCCTTGGTTGCGGCGGCCAGACCCGCAGCCCCCGACCCGTTGATCAACTCGATCTGGGCCCCTTCTTTGGGTGCGATCGCCGCGGGGTCTAGGACGGGAGGCGGTGGCACGGGCGCCCCGGACGCATTCAAGACCTGGTTGCGCAACTCTTGCACCTTGCTGAGATTGGGGACCAGCACCTCCAGCCCATTGATGGATGTGATGGATTGAAGTTGATCCGGGCCTATGATGCCGCTGGTGATGTTCTGGCTCGGAATGCCCTTTGCAGTCCAGGCTAGGGCGATTACCTGATCCAGGGTCAGGTTGGTGCGCAGCCCGTTCGCCGCGGCCCGGTAGAGCTTGGGAGCACTCGCCGCCAGGGTCGGCAACATGTTCAGGCTGAGGACCTTGTCGCGGATGGCGTAGATCACCTGTTGCTGTCTGCGCGCCCGATCGAAGTCCCCGCCCGCCGTGTTGCGGTCCCGGGCATACGCGAGCGCCGTCGCCCCATCCAAGTGGTTGAGGCCCTTGTGCAACTTGATGGTGTTCCCCGGCCCGATCGGGTCAATTTTTAAGGTACTCTCGGGGACATTCACATCGATCCCACCGATGTCGTCAATCAAGGTGGTGAATGAATAGAAATCCACGACGGCATAGTAGTTGACCGGAATCCCCAAGAGGTCCTGGACCGTTTGCATCGCCAGCGCGGGCCCACCTCCCGGCAGCCGGTAGGCCTCTGCGTCGAAGTAGGCCTTGTTGATTTTGTCAAAGCCAAAACCGGGGATGTTCACCCACAGGTCTCGCGGGATGGAAAGGATCCCGGCGGTCATCCCGACTGGATCGAGGCTGACCAGCATGATCGTGTCGGTGCGCGGGGGGCCTTCGTCAGGCACATCCTGGCGGTAATCCAGCCCCATGAGCAGGACGGTCACCCGCCCTTCCCCGCTCCACCCCTGGGGAGTCGGGCCGGGCTGGCCCGTGGAAGGAGGTGCTACCCCCTGAGCCCCACTCGAGTGAGGGGAAACCCCGCCCCGCAGAGCCCCGGCGGGCCCGCCGACAAGCCACCCGCCGATCAAGCCGAGGGCCAAGTAGAGGCTGAGACCGAGGGCCATCACGAAGGCCAAGCTGAGCAGGGCCAAGCCCAAATTCCCGCCCCGAATCTGAGACAAGCGACGAGGTGACCTGGCTGGCTCAGACAACTTCGAGCCGGGAGTCGAATGAGGGGACATCGCGACTTCTTAACGCATCCTTGTCATTCGGCGGAGCGCGGGCCCGCCGGGGGCGAGGTGGCTTTCAGCGGAGGAAAAAGGAAAGGATGACCATGACCACGATGAAGGTTCCAGCGATTAGGCCGATGCGCCGCAGGTCCTTGCGGATGTGCTGGTAATCCGGGTTAAAGCTCTCAACCCGCGAACGCTGCGCGTATTTCGGGCTCATAAACCTCTACCTTTCTGGATGCGGGAATTATACTCACTTCAGCCGCCCTGCAGTTCTGCGACCACGACAATCCGCTGCGTGTCTACCAGATAGGGATAGCAGGAAATCAAGGTCAAGGTGGGGCGAATGGTGGGGCCCATCACGCCCACATCGGTGGGGGCAACAATGTGCGTGCCGACCACCCGATAGCTAAACTGTCGCGTGACCGTGTAGAGAATGACCGGGTCTCCCGGCTTGAGCACGCTGAGATCCTTGAAGATTTCCCCAAAAATATCGTCGTGGCCCGATAGGACCACATTGCCGCCTTCGCCAGGATTGGCCGAGCCGATGTGGTGCCCCACCCCCAGCTTGAGCTGCTCCCAGCCATCGCCTTCGACCACCGGAACCCCGGCCTCGCCGAGGGTCGGCAGGTCGAGCTGGACGGCCTGCTCCGCGCCGCGCGTGGGAACGGGAGGCAAAGGCAGGGATTGAACCAGCGGCCGAAGGTTCTCGGGAATCTCCGCATCGTTCGGGCGAGCGCCGCCGGGTGCCGTCGGAGGGGTATGCCCGGAGGGCAACACCACGGCGGAGATAAGAGGGGTCGGGGTCACCCGGCTGAGCGCCTGGGAAACCTCATGATTGAGTTCACGCAGGAGCCCCGCTCCATTCACCAGGACGAACGCCAGCCCGACCACGGCCCCGACCTCGACGACCAACAGCAAGCGATCCAGGATCTTGGGAGGGCGGGCCGGCTTCCCTCGCGCGGAGCTCTGGGGAGACTCGGACTGGGGCGATTCCCACCCCCTCTCAGGTGCAGGCAGTCTCCTCCCGGATCTGCGGAATTCCTCCAGGCGCCCTCTTCGCGCAGCCAAGCGCTTTTCCGCTAGAAGGTGCTCGAGTTCTTTCTCGGAGAGATCATCCGGCTTGCGCCGATCGCGGCTTGCCATGGCTTTTGATCAGGAGATCGTTGCACGGATTATACCGGGACAGGTGCGCCCAGGTTTTGACCGGGATTGTCCCGGAGCCCAACTCGGCTCGGCGGGCCCGCCGCGGGGTCCGGATCCAGGCCCTTAGGTGCCCGTTTCCCCTTGCGCGCGGGAGAAGAGGGAACCTGCCTTCACCCCGCCGGCTTGAGAGAGGGTAGAATCTCAGACGCCTCTCATGGCCCCCTAAGGATCCGGTCGATAAGAATCGGGCCGATTCGCTCGGGCGCGGAGAAAGGGCTCGGGGACGGGTTCGGTGCTTTACTGCGGAGGTACAATGCTTGGGGGCCAATGCGTGCCTAGGCTTTCGTGCCGGCCGCCTGTGTGCGGAGTCCGTGGGTCTGCGGGAGAAGCCAATTGCTCTTTAACCTGAGGGGCATGGACGCGGTTCTCCGTTTCATCCAGGGGTTGACCGGGTACCTCCAGAGCGGGCAGTTCCCCAACCTCGGCCCTCTGGACTACCTCGTCCTTTTCGCGCTGGTCGCCGCAGAGGGACCGGTCTGCACCCTGCTGGGCGCGGCGGCGGCTTCGGCCGGACTGATGCGCCCCGGATGGGTTTTTGTGTCGGCGGCATCCGGGAATCTGACGGCCGATATGGTCTGGTACTCCCTCGGATATGCGGGGAAGATCGAATGGGTTCTCCGTTCCGGAAGATGGCTGGGGGTGAGGCGCAGCCAACTGGAACGACTCCGGCGGAGCATGGTCGACCACGCTCCGAAGATACTCTTCTTCGCGAAATTATCCGCAGCCCTGATGGTTCCGTCCCTCCTCGCCGCAGGTCTGGCCAAGTCGCCATGGCGTCGCTGGTTCCCCTTGCTGTTGCTCGGAGAAACGATCTGGACGGGGTCCCTAGTTCTCCTGGGGTACTATGCGACGGAGGCGATTAAGAAGGTGGAGGCCGGCGTGCAGGTGGCGGCCCTGGCCGGATCGGCGGCATTCATCCTTCTCATCCTCTATCTGGTGCGCCGCAGCTTCAGAGGCGGAACGGCACTGGGCGAGTCCGCTCCCGACGGCCTGCAAGACAACCCGTAGAGAGGTCGAGGGTCATGCGCATTGCGATTGCGGGTCAGACCTATTACCCGGCGTCCAACGGTCAGTCCACCTTCACCGTCAACCTTGCCGAAGGTCTGGCTCGAAGAGGGCATCAGGTGCTCGCCCTGGTTCCCTCGCAGAGGGGGGGTGCCTACCAACTCATCCGCCACCAAGTCGAGATCCAGGCCCTCCCGTCGGTGGGTCTCTCCTTCCTGCACCCCGAGACCTATCTCACCCTGAGCCCGCTTTTCCCAGTGCGCGGCGCCTTGGAGCGCTTTCAGCCCGAAATCGTCCACATCCAAGACCCCTACCCCATCAGCCGGGTCGCTGCGCAGGAGGCCCGCAAGCGCGGGATTCGCTTGGTCGGGACCAATCATTTCGTTCCCGAAAACGTCGCCCCCTACATCCCCGTCGGCCAGGCGCTGCAGCCGGCCTTGGAGTGGGCCCTGTGGCAATGGGTCCTGGGCCTGTACAACCGCCTGGACGTGGCCACCACTCCCTCGAAAACGGCGGCCGAGATCGTTCGCCGGCGGGGATTGAGGGTGCCCGTCTTTCCCATCTCGTGCGGAGTCAATCTGAAGCGCTTCCGCTCGGACGCCATGTTGGACCGGCAGGCGATGCGGGTGCGCTATGGACTGGATCCTCAGCGACGACTCTTCCTCTTCGTCGGGCGCGTCGATCGCGAAAAGCGGGTGGATGTCCTGCTACGTGCCTTGGCCCTTCTACATCGGGCAGACCTCCAGGTCGCCGTCACGGGCCGCGGAGCGGAGTTGGACTCGATGAGGAGGCTGGCCGCCCTTCTGGGGCTGGAAGGAAGCGTGCGGTTCACGGGCTACGTTCCGGACGATGACCTGCCCGGCCTGATGCACAGCGCCGATGTTTTCGTGATGCCCAGCGAGGCCGAGCTGCTGAGCATCGCCACCCTGGAGGCGATGGCCAGCAGCCTCCCGATACTGGCGGCTCGCGCGAAGGCCTTGCCGGAACTGGTCAGTGAAGGCGTGAACGGTTACTTGTTCCGGGCCGGCGACGTGTTGGACGCGGCGCGACACATGGCAATCTTGGCGGACCACCCGGAACGGCTTCCCCAGATGGGAGTGGCCAGCCTGGAGAGAGCCCAGCTGCACAGCCTGGAGGACGCGCTGCGCAACTACGAGAAGATCTACGAGCGAGTGCTAAATGAATCCGGGCCCGTTGCCAATGCTTCCGCTTGTCCCCCCCGCCTGCCGCTGGGGCGAAAGCGCATGCGCGGGGTCGACGCGAGGCCCTGGCACGGATAGCTCGGAATAGTCACTCCGAGCGGGATCGCAGATCCTGCACCGGGCCGCTGCGGGCTGCCGCCTCGGCCACCGGATGGTACGACAGACGGTGGATCAGGCAGGGTCCAAGAGCAAACAGTGAGCGGCGGTGCAACTCCGTCCCGTACCCCTTGTGCTGGGCAAAGGCATATCCCGGAAAGGAGCGATCGAGCCAGACCATCTGCTCGTCTCTCCAAACCTTCGCCAGCACGGAAGCGGCGGCAATGGACAGAACCTGCCTGTCGCCATGAGGCATCGCGGTCTGCGAGGTGGCGCAGTCCGGCAGCAGCAAGTAATCAAGCAGCAAGTGATCCACCTCGATGGGCAACCGGTCGATGGCCCGCATCATGGCCAGCCGAGTGGCTTTCAGCGGCCCGACCCCATCCACCTCTGCGGGGCTGGCCCATCCCACCGCCCAAGCCGTGCAAACCCGACGAATCTCCAGCCCTGCCCGGGCCCGCTGCCTGGGGGTCATGAGTTTGGAATCACGGACCTGGCGCAGGATGCGGCCAAGCTCCGGGTTGGCGACCGGGAGGACCACCGCGGCCGCAACCAAAGGCCCAGCCCAGGCCCCTCGGCCGACCTCGTCGAGGCCTGCGACCCGTGTGGCTCCGCGACGGATCAGGGAGCGTTCAAGCTTGAGGGTGGGGGAGATTCGCGGGGCCGGGGAGGGCATAGGCTTCCCGCTTCCAATTCCAGCGAATGCGGAACAGGTCGATCACCATCTGGGCAGAATCCCTGACCATGTGCACCCGGCTCTCGGGGCTGTACTGCCAGGAAATGGGGACTTCTCTGACGACATATCCCAGCTTGAGGGCTAGGAACAAGTCCTCGACATCGAAGGTCCAGCCCGTCAGGCGTTGGCGACGGAAGATCTCTTCTGCCGCCGGGGCGCGGTAGCACTTGAACCCGCATTGGGTGTCTTCGAAGCCGGGGAGCACGGCCCGTTTCACGAGAAAGGCAAAGACCCGGCCCATCGCATGCCGGTAGGCCGGCTCACCGATTCGCCGCGCCCCTTTGGCCTCCCGCGAGGCAATGGCCACGTCCACATCGGCCAGACGAGGGGGCAGGAAATGCACCACCTCGTCGATGGGCATGGACAGATCGGCGTCGCACTGAAAGCGATAGGCTCCCTGCGCGGCCAGCATCCCCACCTGCACCGCCCGACCCTTTCCTCGGGGACCCACCTGAACGAGCCGCAACTCCGGGAAGTGCCCAGAGGCTTCGCGCGTGACCTCCGCGGTTCGATCCCGGCTTCCATTTTCCACCACGATGACCTCCGCGCGAAGGTTCTCCTGCTCGAGAAACCGTTGAATGCGCGCCAGGGTCGTGGGCAGCCGTTTTTCTTCGTTGTGAGCTGGAATGACTACGGAGAGGAAAAGCGGGTCCGCCATGGCGGCGAGATTGTATCAGAGGCACCCTCCCGCCAGCCGGTCCCAGCTGGAGGCGAGGCAAGAGATGTGCTCAGGGTTGGAAGACTAGCGGACCTGCAGGCTCGACCAAACCATCGCCCCAAGGATTCCCAGGACGCACAGGTCCAAGATCAGCATCAGCCCCAGCAGTAGCCAGTGCCGGGAGGTCAACCCGCGACGGGCCGGAGGTTTGGCTGGGGTCTCCTCGACGGGGATCGCGGTCGATGTGTCCTCCCCTGGGGTCTCGGCCAGGCTGGCCTGGCCCTCCGCAGCAGAAGGAGAGGGTCGTAGTGCCTGGACGACATCCTCCACGACCGCGGGGGCGAAGAGAGCCCTGGACTGTCCGAGATTGGTTGCAAAATTCTCCACGCCATCGGCAAGCACAACGCGGATGGGGGACTTGATGTTCTCGACATAGGCCTCGGGCCGGGCCACGATGAGCACGGGTTCGGCCTCGGGCATCATGATTCCCCTGGAACTGAGGGAGCGGCGGACTATTTCCCCGTAGAGACGGAGGTGGGCGGCCAGATTCGGCCGCGAGCTTTTAAAGCTCCCTCCGGAATCCAAGACCATCCACTGGTCGCCTTTGGCGCGGTAAGTCCCGCGAATGGCGGTGGTGTCCATGACCCGGAGGCCAAAGGGTCCCACCAGGATCAAGGGGATGGCCACATCGACTCCGGGAAAGGTGGTGTTGCGCAACATGAGACACTCTTCGCCCAGCACCTTGGCGAAGCGATCGACGATTTGGTCCTGCATCTGAATCTCGGCCTGCCAGCGCAGCCCGTTTCTCAGCATCCCGCTCAGCCGCGCGCCCAGTCCGATCTCCCCTTTGGAGTCTCGGAAAGTGGAGAAGTCAAGGATCCTCATTGGCGCTTCCTTCGCTGGTGACGTTGTGGATTATACGTCGGGGGTGGGGAAAGTGCCACGAAGCAAGCGGGGCACCCCCGCAGGTGCCCCGTGCGCGCTCTTGCGTCAGCCGCTCAGTGGGCTGCCAGACGTGGACGTTCCAGCTGCCGCACGACCATGACCACCCGGCCCCGGATTTCGACGTTCTCTGGATTATCGATGAGGATTGGATTCATGGAGGGATTGGCCGGCTGCAGGCGCACTTTTCCGTTCTCATAGAAGAAGTACTTGAGGGTCGTCTCTTCGCGGTCCTTCAACCAAACCGCAACCATTTCCCCGTTGCGGGCCTGTTGTTCCGGCTTGAGAATCACGTAGTCCCCATCATGGACCATGGCGTCGATCATGGAATCCCCGCGTACGATCAGGGCGAACAGGTCGCGGTCCCTCGGCAGGAGATCCCGGGAGATGGCCAGGGCTTCATCGGGGCCAAATAGGGGGTCGCTTACCCCCGGCACGGGTGTCGGTTCGCCCGCCGCAATATACCCCCACACGCGGATCGGGCGCAGCTGCGCGGATCGCGGGCGGATCCCGCGCGCCACCCGGGGATCACGCTCCAGGAAGCCCCCGCGCTGGAGACGCTCGAGGTTGTACCGAACCACGGAGAGTGAAGAGATACCAACTCTTTTCATGATCTCGCGGTAGGACGGAGCGTATCCGTGGTCTGCGAAGTACTCTTCGATGTACTTCTTCATTTCAGCTTGCCGCGGGGTGAGGTTGCCCGGGTTCATCTCGCTTCTCCGCAGAGCGGGCGGCGTCCACTTGGCTCGCCCGTCCCGCTCCAGCCGCCTGTGCCGATCTGCCCCCATGCTACACGAACATTCGTTCTGTGTCAAGCACAAAGGCTCCGGAGGGACCGGCGAGGCTTCACTGGGGGTCCCCTGTTTCCGGGTTGACCCCGATGTCCAGCTCACCCGAATGGAGCCGGGCCAGCATTTCGGTCAGGTTGGCCTGCAGACCCGGGCTGATCCAAGGGTTGGGGGAGGCGGCCAGATCCAACCCCCCCGCTTCAAGGGAGTACGGAAGAGCTGCTCCTGCGAGCGTGCCATCCAAGAAGTCGGGCAACGCCTTGGCCAGGAGCAGGTCGGGTCGCGTCCTCGCCCAGCCGAGGACATTGGAGGCGCCTCGCCCCTGACCTTGGCCGAAGACCTCCGCCCACAAGTCAGGGTCCGGGCTGGAAACGCGCACCAGACCGGCCGAAAGCTCCAGCAGGGCCCGATCGCCCGCCGGACCGGGAATCGCGGAGGCGGTGTCGACATAGTCCGCCCTCAGTGAGTCGGCCGCGGCCAGCCCGGCCTCGGCCGGGGACCCGGACGGCAATTCGTACGGGTATACCAGGCACATGGGGCAGGTGTAGCGAACGCCATGGACGAAACCATTCCGATAAATCTTCCCCCTCAGGCTATCGAGTTCGCCGATCCAACCCACGCGATGATTGCGGTTATCGATCCCGGCCAGCGCGCCAGCCAAAAATGCTTCCTCGTCCTCCCGCGCGGTGGCTCCGATGACCAGCAGATTCTTCTCCGACCGGGCTTGAGGTTCCTCCACAGCCACAAACCGGAGGGAGGGGTTGGCTTGGGCGCTCTGCGCCATCAACTCTCCCAGACCGGAGGCCAGGGAGACAATCAGGACGGGTTTCTGTTCGATCGCTGTGCGCAGAGTCTCCGGAGCAGCAGAGACCAGCATGACCCGCCAGCTTCTCGAAGCGGCCAAGGCCTGAATCGCCTGCTGGGCGAGTGTAACCCCCGAGGTCGATACTCCCCCAGAGGAGAGAATCACAATCCCGGGCACGACCGTTGCGGAGGGCAGGGGGGCGGGAGGGAAAGGCGGCGGGCTTGGCGTGGCCGCGCGAGTTAGGCTCGCGCCTCTCCCAGGAGCGCACGAGGACAGCAGGCTCCCCGCCAGCAGGGCACCGATCAGGAACCTTCTCATCTCCTCGGGCCCTTCAAGCGGAGCCAGCTCCCATCTTCCAGAGAGCGGTCACCGCGTCGCGGGTGGGCGCGGCGGGGAGGCCGGGTGTTCATCTTCCTCCGCTTCGCCGAAGTCAATGACTTCGCGGGGTTGCGCGCCGGTCTGGGGCGGCCCAATGATGCCTTGCTCTTCGAGTACATCCATGAGTCGCGCGGCGCGCGTGTATCCAATGCGAAAATGGCGCTGCAGCCGGGTGGTCGAGGCCTTGCGCCACTGACGAACCACATGGATGGCCGCCTCCAGCAGCTCATCCTCACCAGCTGTGGGTTCGGCTTCCTCCCACAGCGGCGCCTGCGCGAGCGGGAGGTTGGAAGCGCTCACCTCCCAAGCGGAGGATTCCTGGCCCTGCGCCGGCGGCCGCGGTGTCCCTCTTCCTTCCCGTTGAGCCTCAGCGGCCCGCCGGGCCAGGGCCGCCTGTTGCCAGAATTGGACGACGCGCAGGAGCTCGATCTCCGATACATAAGCGCCTTGCAGCCGGAGCGGAGCCGCCGCATCGGGCGCCTGGAAGAGCATGTCCCCTCGGCCCAGCAGATGCTCCGCCCCAGGCTGATCGAGGATCACGCGGCTATCGACCGACGAGGCCACTGCAAAGGAGATCCGCGCGGAGAAGTTGGCTTTGATCAGCCCGGTCAGGACGTCCACCGAAGGCCGTTGGGTGGCGATCATCAAATGAATGCCCGTCGCGCGGGAGAGTTGTGCCAAGCGCGTGATGATGCGTTCAGTCTCGTCGGGGGCCATGAGCATCAAGTCGGCCAGCTCATCGATTACCACAATCCAGGCCGGGACCCTCTTCTGACCTGAGGCCTCCGCCTTTCGGTTGTAGTCGTCCAAGTTGCGCGCGCCCGCCTGGGCAAAGCGGCGGTAGCGCTCGTCCATCTCCCGGGTCACCCATTGCAGGGCACCGACCACCCGATCCAGGTCCACCACCACCGGGGCCAACAAGTGGGGGATCCCGTTGAAGTAGGTCAGCTCCACGCGTTTCGGATCAACCATCAGCAGACGCAAATCGTCAGGGGTATTGTGGAGCAAGAAGCAGGTCACGATGGAGTTTACGCACACGGACTTGCCCGAGCCGGTGGTCCCCGCTATAAGCAGGTGAGGCATCGCCGACAGGTCGCCCACGACCGGGCGCCCAGAGACATCCTGCCCCAGCGCAAAGCGCAACGGGGCTTTCATCTTCTGAAAGGTTTCCGACTCGACCACATCTCGCAAACCCACCAAGGAGATCTCCGCATTGGGCACCTCGATGCCCACATATCCTTTGCCTGGAACGGGAGCTTGGATGCGGATGGAGGAGGCCGCCAGCGCCAGGGCCAGATCATCCGCCAGGCCCGAGATCTTGCTGACCTTCACGCGCGTGCGTTTGCCTCCCCGCAGCTCGAGGAAATCGGGTTCCACCCCAAATTGAGTGATGGTCGGCCCCCGATTCACCTCGACGATCCGGACCGGGGCGCCGAACGAGGAGAGCGTCTCTTCGATGATCCGGGCGCGCTGGCGATCGAACTCATCACTGGCGGCCGCCTCCATTCCCGGGTTGAGAAGCTGGCCCACTTCCGGAAGGGTCCAAGGCGGAAGCTCGGGCAATGGCTCTTCTCTCGGCAGGATTTCGGTTTCCTGTTCGTCAACCCCCGGTTTCATTTCCGGCCCAGCCTCTGCCCCACTTGCCCTCGGGGGGGCTTCCCCGGAAGCGACCTCGCTGGGCAGCGAGCTGGGGCCCGGGCCGGGGGTGGCCCGGGTCGGCTCGAGCTTAAGGGGGAGAGACGCCGCCGGAGCTCGCCGAGCACGCCGGATGACCTGAACCCCCGCTCCACCCAAATGGTAGGCTCCCTGCAAGAGGAGCGGGAGCGGGATCCGGAGCGCCAACAGAACGCCGGCCAGGAGTACGGCCAGCATCACGAGCAGGGTCCCCAGCCAATCCACCGACCCCAGCAAACCCTGCAGGAGGGCCGCTCCGGCTAGTCCGCCGCCCTGTCCCTGTTGGGCAATGGCCAGAGAGTCGGCCCAGCTGCGCGGATGGCTGAAAAACTGGAAGCTGAGGCACAGATCCAGATAGAGCAACACCACTCCCGTCGCGCGATCCGCGCTGACGGGCGGCACCGAGCGGCGGAATTGACGGAGGATCAGCCAAGCCCCTGAGGCAAGGAAGGCCAGGGGAAGAAGAAACCCGGGCCAGCCGAAGCCTTGGAGCAAGAGAAACGAGGCGGAATGGGTAAGGGAGTTTGGCCCCGAGAAGAGAAGACCCACCAGGCAGAAGCCCCCAAGGACACACAGGACAAAGCCGAGAACGTCCAATCGGCGCCCGAGGTCCTCCTCGGCTGAAGCGCGTGCCCCCGCCGCACGGGTTCCCTTGGCGGGTGGCGAAGGTGGTCTGCTTCTCGATCGCGTATTGGGCTTGGGCACGGGGTCTGTGGCAGAGGAGCGATGAACCGCCCCTGGTCTTTGGCGAGGGCAGGCATTATAGCACAGCGATTCTGCAAAGAGATTAGGGCTCGCTCTCCGTGGAGGCAACCGCCCGCGCGGCCGGGTGGGCACCCGCAGCCAGATCGGCCTTGGCCGGGGCGGCCCTCATGCTACAATGCTTTTGGACTTTCCGCGGCTCCGCATCTGAGTTCTCGGCGGAGGACGTCTGCCCGAAGTTCTTCCCACCCTTTGCGACGCATGAGCCCTAGGTCGATTGAGAAGTGCGACCTGTGTCCGCCGCGCCCGTGATCTCCAGTAGCGCCCTCTCTGCCCTCAAGACAAGCCGCCTCTTTGGGCATCTGCCCGAAGAGGAATTGGCTGAGGTGGCCTCCCGCCTGGGGGAGTCCCACTCCTCGCCCGGCGAATCGGTCTTGCTCCAGGGGGCCTCCGCCAAGGGTCTCCTTCTTCTCACCCAAGGCAGGCTGCAGGCGGAGGGTCCGGAGGAGTACGAGACCGGGGACTTCCTTGGTGAGGCAACGGCCCTCGGACAGGTTGAGCCGACAACCGTACGGGCTGTCGGAGAGGTGAGGGTCCTGGTCTTGGAAAGGGAGGCCTGCGCCGAGCTGCTGCGGAAACATCCCGACCTGCGGCGAGCTTTGCAGCTGACTTGGCACTCCCGCCGCCTGGCCCGCCGCCTGGCCCCGGCCTGGATAGCTCCGGGCGAAATCATTCACATTCTGGTCCATCCCTCCCTGGCGACCTTCTTGAGCTCGCTGTCCTTGCCGCTCTTGGCTGGAGGGGTAAGCCTGTTCGGCCTTTTCGTCCTCAAGGCCTACGGTTGGACCGGTTATGTCTACGGGTTGCCCGCGCTGGGACTCCTGTATGCACTGCCAGCCAGCCTCTGGACCTACTGGGATTGGGTTAATGACCTCTACGTGGTCACGAACCGTCGGGTGGTTCACGTGGAAAGAGTCCCGCTCATCTATGAGGACCGGCAGGAAGCCCCCTTGCGCATGATTCTATCGGTGGAGGTAGAAACTTCAACCGTTCGTCACGCGCTGGGTTTCGGCAATGTGGTCATGCGCACTTTTACTCGCCCGATCATCTTCCGGGGAATCGCGCGGCCGTATCAGGTGGCCCGGGCCGCCGAGGAGTTGTGCGCGCGCGACAAGACGAGGGAAGAACAGGAGGGACAGGAGGGAATCGAGCGCACCTTGGAGAGCCGACTGGGGACACCCCCGGAAGCCGAAGGAGCGGGTGCTGCCAAGAGGGGCGCTGGGCCCTGGGGATCGACCAGCGGCGCCGGCCTCAGCCTCCGCTACGAGGTCGGCGACACCATTATCTACCGCAAGAACTACTACTTCCTGGTCAGCAACCTGGCCTGGCCAGGAATGCTGACGGTTCTTGGCCTCGCTCTGGGTGCCGTCGTGTTGCTCCAGCTTCTCCCGCTCGAGGCAACGGCCCTCGGACTCCTGGCCATCGGGCTCTTCACGGTGGGGCTATTCTGGGCCGCGTACGAGTATGCCGATTGGGCCAATGATATCTATCAAGTGACCCCGGATCAGATTGTCGCCCTGCACCGCACCCCCCTGGGTCAAGAGGACCGCCGCAGCGCCTCCCTGGAAAACGTGCTGAGTCTGGAATATGATCGGCCCGGGCCTCTGGCTCGCCTCCTTAACTTTGGAACGGTCGTGGCCACGGTGGGCAATGTGCGTTTCACCTTCGATGAGGTTCACGACCCGGTCGGGGTTCAAGAGGACATCTACCGCCGTATGGAAAGTCACCGCGCCAGGCAACTGGAAACGCAGCGGCGCGAACGCGGAGAACAGATCGCGCAGTGGCTGCAGGCCTATGATGAGGTGGTGCGCAAGCGGCGCCCGGGTGAGGATAGGAAAGGATAGGTATGTCGGTTCGACGCATTGTCACGGTGCCCGACCCGGTACTCCGCAAGAAGGCACGCAAGGTTTCCACCTACGGACCGGATCTCCAGCGTTTGATTGATGACATGATCGACACGATGCGCGCTGCTCCGGGGGTGGGTCTCGCGGCTACCCAGATCGGGGTGAGCCAGCGGGTGATCGTGGTGGAATATGGCCAAGAGGACGAGGAGCAAACGGGCAAGGGGATTCCCAAGAAGGACGTGCCCCCCAAGCTGTACGTGGTTGTCAATCCGGAGTTCGTGCGCCCCTCCCAAGCCATGCAGGTCGGCACGGAGGGATGCCTTTCGGTCCCTGACTACGCCGGGGAAGTGGAGAGACTGGCTCAGGTGACCATTCGAGGTTTCAATCGGCACGGGGCCGCGGTCCGCCTGCGGGCTCGCGGTTGGCTGGCGCGCATTTTCCAGCATGAGGTCGATCACCTCAACGGAGTGCTCTTCACCACCCGTGCGGCAAGGGTCTGGAGGGTGGAACCCGAAACGGAGGCAGAACGAGTGTGATTTTCAGGGCCGCGAGCGCAGAACCCCCGGGCTCGCCCGGTCTGCGACGGAGTCGGCCCTGGCCTTGCAGGTCGCCGGAGATCAGCTTAGGTAATCGCGCAGGGTCCGGCTGCTGCGCGGGTGTCTCAGTTTCCGTAAGGCCTTCGCCTCGATCTGACGAACGCGCTCCCGCGTGACCCCGAGACTCTGCCCCACTTCCTCCAGGGTGTGATCGCGCCCATCCACCAATCCAAAGCGAAGCTCGAGCACTTGCCGTTCCCGTTCATTCAGGAAGGCCAAAGCGTTCTGGATCTGTTCGCGCAGCAACTCGCGGGAGGCGGCATCCAGGGGCGTGACCACGTTTTCGTCCTCAATGAAGTCTCCCAGCATGCTGCTTTCCTCGGCGCCCACCGGGGTCTCGAGGGACATCGGCTCCTGGGCCAGGCGCAGGATCCGCTCGACCCGCTCCACGGCCCGCTGAAGCTTCTGCGCTAAGGCAGGAGGCAGCGGTTCCTCCTTGGTGCGGGCTTCCAAGACCTCGGCGGCCTCGTTGGGCGCAAGCAGGTCCATCTCGAGCGCCAACTCCTCCCGGGTCGGTTCGCGCTCCAGCTGCTGGGTCAGCTGTCGCTGAGACCGCATCAGCCGATTAATCGTCTCGACCATGTGCACCGGGATGCGAATGGTGCGGGCCTGGTCGGCAATGGCCCGGCTAATCGCCTGACGGATCCACCAGGTAGCATAGGTGCTGAACTTATAGCCGCGGGTCGGGTCAAACTTCTCGACGGCTCGCAATAGCCCCAGGTTTCCCTCTTGCACGAGATCCAGGAAGGCGATCCCGCGCCCGATATAGCGCTTCGCCACGCTGACCACCAAGCGCAGATTCGCGCGGATGAGGGCCTTGTGGGCCTCCTCGGCGCGCAACTCGATGGTTTTGAAATGGTCCTCGACTGCACTCCTTGCAGGCGATGTCGCCTTGCGCCCGCGCGTGACAGGGCGGGCGGCGCGGACCCAGCCCCGGAACGCCGTCTTGGCCGGGAGGGACTTGCGCTTGCGAAGGCTCGCCTCGAATTTCGCCTGGACCTGGAGCGGAAACAGGTAGAGTACGACAAAAACATCGAAGGCATCCTGCGCGACTTTGTTCCAGGCCGGATCTCTGCCCCAGGGCCCGCGTTCGAGATAGGCCCGCAGATAGGAGGCATGTCCGTCCTGCCAGGTGCTGGCCAGCTGCTTCGCCTCTTGAAGCAGGCGGCCCAGATCTAACATGGGCTGGCCAAGGCGACGGACCTCCTCGCGCAAGTGTTTCCAATCGGAAGACAGATCGCCGAACAACTCCGTGCAGAGGAGCAGGCCGATGGCGCTTGCGGAGGCCTCGGGCTGCAGAACGGTCACCCGCGCGCGAACGGTCTGCGCCCTGCGGGCGGCCAGCAATCGCACCGAGAGCCACGTCTCCTGATTGGCATTGAGCAAATGGACTTGGCCGATTTCACGCAGGTACATGCGGACAGGATCGTCGGCCAATTCCAGCGCCTCGAAGACCTCCTCCCCCTCCAGCTCCTCGGGCAGGCCATCTTCTTCGAGGGCCTCCAGCTCCTCCTCACTGACCTCGTCGTCCGATCCTTCCCCCGGCCCTTCCTCTTCGGGGGTTCCCGCTTCCGTTCCCTCCAGGTCCTCCTCGATCGGAACCTCCGTGTCCTCCGCAGCCAGATCGGAGAGGTTCTCTACGCCCTCCAGCTCTTCCGAGGCAGTCTCTTTCTTATGCTTGGGCATTGGGGATCGTCTCACATCCCGCCGGACCGCGGGCTCGCCGCAGGTCCGCCGGGGCTGTGCGCTCGTGCGGCCAGAGCCAGGTCGATGTGCTGGATCGAACCGCGGATGCGGTTGATCTGGATCAGCTCGTCCGAAGGGGGTTCCCCTCGGGCCTCCCCCGGCGCGTTCTCCAACAAGAAGAAGTGCAATTCCGTCAACTGGCGCCCTAGCCTCTGTTTTCGGAGGCGGAGCAAGTTCTGGAAAACGTCCTGCGGGTCCAGTGGGTCGGTCGAAGATAGCCCCAAGGGGTTCGGACTGCCCGGATTCGGAAAGACAGGCCCGCCTCCCTGCAAGTGAGCGGCCACGAACTCGACCGGGTCGCTTTCTTCCTGAGCCAAGGCATCGCGAACGACGCCCAAGGCCCACTGATTCTCTGAAGAGGTGAAATCTTCCGGTCCCAAACGTTCCAAACCCAGTTCCCCAAACCCGCGATCGATGCGGAAGAGAAGAGGCGGTTGACGGATCAGCGCACTCAGGCAAAAGAGCTCCCGCAGGTGGGGAGGGGCAGCTGCCGCCGGGGGCGCGGGTGCCGGCTGGGACGCTTGGCCGGGAAGGCGCCGTCTGCGGCCCAGCGGCTGCCTTCCCTGCGCCGCCAGAATTTCTTCCCCCAAGTGCAATCGTCGGGCCAACTCCTGCCGGTACGCCTCGCGCTCCACCGGATCCGCGACATCCTCAATCAGAGGCAACATGCGGGCAGCCACCTCGGCCTTGACCTTCGCCTCGCCCAGGTCTCGACCTTGAGTAATGACCCCCAGGACGTGCTCCACCACGGGCTTGGCACTCGCCACCGTGACCTTCCACTGATCCGGGTCGCGCAAGACCACATCATCCGGATCCATCCCTTCCGGAAGCGTTGCCACACGCAGATCCGCCCGCAAGCGCGCCTCATACCGCAACAGGCCACGCGGATCAAAGACCGGCTCATCTTCCCGATCCAGCGCCTCTCGGGCCAAGTCCAGGCCGCGGAGCGTGGCCGCCTCACCCGCCGCATCCGCATCCAGCGCGAGGACAATCCGGGGGGCCAAGCGCTTGAGCTGGTTCAACTGAGCCTCGGTAATCGCCGTGCCCATGGGGGAGACCGCGTTGGGGAACCCGGATTGGTGAAGAGCCATCACGTCGAAATACCCCTCCACCACGACCGCCTGCCCTTGCGCGCGGATGGCCCGATGCGCGCGGTGCAAGCCATACAGCAAGCGACCCTTGTCGAACAGCGGGGTCTGCGGGGAATTGAGAAACTTGGGCTGCTCCTGCCCCTCGACCACGCGGGCGCCAAAGCCGCACAAACGCCCGCCCAAGTCGCGGATCGGCAGGGTGATCCGGTTCCGAAACCGGTCCCGCACAGAACCGTTCTCGGCCTGCAGAGCCAAGCCCGCGGAAATCAAGTCGCCCTCGGCGGCCCCCTGGGATCGGAAATGCGAAAAACCCGTATCCCATCCCGCCGGGGCCAATCCGACCTCAAACGCCTCCAGGGTCTCGTCGCTCAGGCCCCGATGGTGCAAGTAGGCTCGAACCTGGAGTCCCGCGGCGGAACTGGTGAGGTAGCTTCGGAAGAAGGTGGCCGCCAACTCAAGCAGATCTCGGAGTCGGGCATGCTCTTCTTCCGCGGCCTGTTCCTCAGGAAGATGCGGGCGCAACTCGACTCCGGCGCGTTCGGCCAGATGACGGAGAGCCTCGGGAAAATCCCAGCCCTCCTTCTTCATCATGTACCGGAAGAGGTCGCCCCCTTCATTGCAAGCGCCGAAGCAACGCCAAGTCCCTGTTTCGGGAAAAACCACGAAGGCGGGAGTGTGTACGTTCGAGTGGAAAGGGCAAAAGCCGATGTAGTTCTTCCCCGACCGGCGCAGGCGCACGGTTTCGCCCACCACTTCGACGATGTCGAGGCGCGTCTTGATCTCGTCGATCGTGCTCACCGCTCCCCTCCAAATCGGCGCGGGGGATTATACCTGCAATCCTCGCGTGTTCTCACGCTGCCTCGGTCGCAAGACGCCAATTTCTCGTGACTTGCGATTCCGGTGAGCGTATGGGCCGGGTTGAGAACGATCCTAGAGGCATTACCCGCCGACGCTTGGGCCTGGGCGGGCGGTCGCCCGCTCACGAGGACAATTCTTTCATCCCACGTCACCAAAACTGCGCGACCCTCTGGGCTCTTGATCCGCCCTGGCTCCCCGAGGGTCGCACAGGCGAGCAAGCAACGCCGCGCGAATAGAAAGCTAAGGTTTGGGCGTGGGCGTGAGCGTGCCCGTCACGATGATATTCACCGTCAACGGGAAGATGCCGTTGTTGGCTTGGACCCCAAACTGGGATCCGTCGGGGGCCTGAAGGACCCACGAGCCCACCCAAGGGCCCGGCGGCACCGGCGACATCAGATCCACGCTCAAGAAGATATGGCCTCCCGGCGGAACGATCTGCGGGAAATTCACGTAGTTGGGCCCGTTCATGTGCTTGCCATCGTAGAAGACCAGTCGATAAGCGCGGGTCCAGGTGCACGTGCCCATGTTGCGGACATCCCAGGTCTTTTCAAAAGGGTAAGCGGGCGGTAGGACACTTCCATTGCGGTAAGTCACGTCGCCCACGAAGAAGGCGGCATTGCAGATGTTCTCCAGGGTCGGCGTCCCTTGAGCAACGGGTGAACCCACGGGCAGCTGGATCAGCCCGGGGGTGTCCGTGGGCGAAATCTCCAAGCCGACGAAGGGAGTCCCGGTGAAGGTCGGCGGCAAGGGTGTCTCTGTGGGCAGCGCAATGGTGGGCGTGTACGAGGCTTGGCCCGAGACCTGGGTGAGTAGGGCCTGGACCGTCATCGCGGCCTGCGTTGCCAAAGGCACTGAGCCCGGAGTTGCGGGCGCCGACAGGCAGGCGGCCAGCGCCAGGATGAAGACGCATCCGCCCGCCATCAGAATGTTTCTCCTTGGGGCCATCTTTTCCCCTCCTTCCAGCGGCTGGGAACGGCGCACCGGGTGGGGTGCGGGGTTCCCCGCCGACTTGTCGGCTCGTCCAGGAGCGCGCTCGCCCAACGCCCGATCGGATCCGGGCCTGCCTCCGAGGGAGGCCTTTGTTCAGGAGGCGGGCAGGGCTTCGGGTTCGGGTCGGTTCTCGGGAGGCTCCTCCCCAGGCGGCACCGTCTCAACCACCAGGGCTTGCTCCCGCAGGGCCACGTGGACGTGTTCGCCGTCGTGGATTCGGCCCTCGAGCAGCCCCTCCGACAGTGCATCCTCCACTTCGGTTTGGATCACGCGCCGAAGGGGGCGGGCGCCCATCTCAGGGTTATAACCCAAGTCGGCGAGGCGTGCTCGCGCTTCCGGGGTGGCAACCAACGTGATGTGATGATCCTTCAGTCGTTCGGCGACTTTCCCGATTTCCAGGTCCACAATCTGGGTGATGTCCTCCTTAGTCAGCGCGCGGAAGACAATCACGGCGTCGACCCGGTTGAGGAATTCGGGCCGGAAGTTCCTGCGCAATTCCTCCATCAACCGTTTGCGCATTTCCTCGTACGGGGCGACCGTCTGGGTCAGGTCGTCGCGCGAAAGCGCAAAGCCGATGCCCGCTTGCCTGCGAATGGTCTCGGCTCCCACGTTCGAGGTCATGACGACCATGGCGTTTTGAAAGTTCACCTTGCGGCCGCGTGCGTCGCTCAGATGGCCCTCCTCCATGATCTGCAAGAGCATATTGTGCGCCTCGGGGTGAGCTTTCTCAATCTCATCAAAGACGACGATCGAGTAGGGTCTGCGTCTCAGGGCCTCCGTCAGTTGACCCGCATCCTCGTACCCGACGTATCCCGGTGGAGCTCCCACCAAGCGGCTCACCGAGTGACGCTCCATGAATTCGGACATGTCCAATTGGACCAGGGCGTCTTCGCTGCCAAAAAGGAAGGCGGCCAAAGCCTTGGTCAGCTCTGTCTTCCCGACCCCGGTTGGCCCGAGGAAGATGAAAGACCCAATGGGGCGTCGGGGATCCTTCAACCCAGCGCGGGCGCGGCGCACGGACTTTGAAATCGCCGCGATCGCTTCCTCCTGCCCGACAATGCGCCCGCGCAGCGCCTCTTCCATCTTCAGCAGGCGAGAGGTCTCCTCCTGCGCCAACTGCATCACCGGGATCCCCGTCCACATCGAGACCACTTCCGCGATGTCCTCCGCCGTAACCCGCGGCATCTTCTCCCGGTCCGTGCTCCCCGCCTGGAGGGTTTGCCGCGCCTTCTCCAGCTCCTGCTCGCGCTGTTCCAGGTCCCGCGCTTCTTCCAGCCGGCCGTCCTCGACAGCAACCGCGTGGTCCTGGCGCACCTGGCGCAGTTCGCGCAGGGTCTGCTTGAGTTGACGGGCCTCGGGGCTCTTGTACATCCGAACCCGCGAGGCGGTTTCGTCGATCAGATCAATAGCCTTGTCGGGCAGGAAGCGATCAGGGATATAACGCGCGGAGAGGCGGGCCGCAGCATCCAGGGCCTCGTCGGCGATGACCAGGCGATGATGGTCCTCGTAGTTGCGGCGGACGCCGCGCAGAATCTCGATCGATTCCTCCACCGTCGGTTCGTCGACCATCACGGGCTGAAAACGGCGCTCCAAGGCCGAGTCGCTCTCAATGTACTTGCGGTACTCGTCCAGCGTGGTGGCCCCAATCACTTGAAGCTCGCCTCGCGAAAGCGCAGGCTTGAGGATGTTGGCCGCATCGACCGAGGAACCCGCCGAGCCCGCTCCCACCAGCATGTGGACCTCATCGATGAAGAGCACCGCGGAAGAGGCCTTGAGCTCGTCAATCACGCGCTTGAGCCGCTCTTCAAACTGACCACGGTACATCGTCCCCGCGACCAGGGATCCAACATCCAGCTGCAGCAGGCGTTTGCCGATCAGGGGAGCCGGAACATCATTGGAGATGATGCGCTGCGCCAGTCCCTCTACAATGGCCGTCTTGCCCACACCCGGTTCGCCGATCAGGGCCGGATTGTTCTTCGTCCGGCGGGCAAGGATTGTGATCACGCGCTCGATCTCGGTCTCGCGCCCGATCACCGGATCAAGTTTGTTCTCCTCCGCCAGGGTGGTGAGATCGGTCGCCAACTGGTCGACCATCGGCGTCTTCGGCCGTTCCGATTTCGCGGTGGCTCCAGCCGGCTGGCGACTCTGGCTCGGGCTCTCCTGCAGCACCCGGCGGGTCTGCCGGCGGATCTGCTCAGGACTCACACCGAGACGCCGGAGGACATCGATGGCCGCCCCCTCGTTCTGCCGGACCAACCCGAGCAGCAGGTGCTCGGTGCCGATGTAATGATGCCCCAGGCGTCTCGCTTCGTCGATCGCAAGCTGCAGAACCTGCTCGGTCCCCGAAGAAAGGTCAATATGCTCCGGCTCGCCCCGGCCCGGCAGGGAGATCCTCTCCACCATTTCCTGCACGCGCTCCGGTTCCAAGCCGAGCTCGCGGAGGACCCGACCCGCAACGCCGCCTTCTTCCCGAATTAGACCCAAGAGCAGGTGCTCGGTACCAATCTTCGCATGGCGAAGCCGCTCGGCTTCCTGATGGGCCAAGCTGAGCACCCGTCGTGCCCGCTGCGTAAACCTCTCCAGATTGTCCGCCACAGATAAGATCCTCCAGACCGGAGGCCTGTCCCATACACCCTCCGCGATTCAGAGGAGATTCTACCAAATTCATCCGCCCCGCGAGGAACCGGGCGGTGGTCTCGGCGGGCAGGTCCAATCGACACGATTTCGAGCCTTGGCGAAGGGCCCGCATGGCTTGATCCCACCCGGGAGCCCAGCGACCCGACGATCTGACCCAATCCGTCTCTCACGCCCAGAGGGAGATCTCGCCCGGGATGGAAACGGACCACAGGGCGGTAGGCCCGGATTCTCCCCCGGCCGCCCAAGTTCTAATTCTAAGTGCAACGCTATTGAGACAATAGCGTTGTATGTCCAAATACACTCATTTGACGACCGACGAACGGTTGAGCATTTGTCAAGGGATCCAGGAGGGTCGTAGTTTGGCTGACATGGCCCGAGGCTTGGGGCGGAGCAAGTCGACCCTGAGCCGGGAGCTGCGCCGCAATGGGACCGGGCTCGGCTACCTTCCCGATCTGGCTCAACGGCGCTACCGCCAGCGACGTCAAGCCTGCCGACCCCGGCCGAAGCTTGGAGAGCGGGCCCTGCGACGCTACGTGATCCTGAGCCTGGAGCGTGGCTGGTCCCCCGAGGTCATTGCTGGGCGTTTGAGCCGGGATCACGGACCTGCCCGGGTTAGCCATGAGACGATCTACCGGTTTATCTACCTGTCGCCTCTGGGCCGGCAAGAGAAGCTGTGGGAATACCTGCGCCGGGGGAAGAAGCGCCGTAGCCACCCACATGGGCGCCAGGCCCAGAAAACCCCCATTCCCAACCGGGTTTTCATCGACCAGCGGCCCTCGGAGGCCCAGGAGCGGTCCCAGCCTGGTCATTGGGAGACGGACTCGTTGCTCTACCCCCGGGGTCAAGCCCTCAACGTCCTGGTGGACCGCATGAGCCGCTATGCCCTCGTGACCAAGCTGGAGGACAAGACTGCTGAAGCGACGGCCCGTGCCCTTTGCCAACGCTTGGCCTCCTGGCCAGCTCGCACCATCACGGCCGACAACGGTTCCGAGCACGCCAACCACGCCCTCGTCTCTCAGCAGCTCGGAGTCTCGTTCTACTTCTGCCACGCTTATCACTCTTGGGAGAAGGGTACGGTCGAGCAGACCAACGGCCTCCTGCGCCGCTACCTTCCGCGTCACACCGATCTCCGCCGCCTCTCTCAGGAGGAACTTGACCAGATTGCGGATGAGCTAAACCAGAGACCCCGAAAATGCCTTCAATTCTCGACTCCCAAGGAGGTGCTATTCCCTCATGCCGTTGCACTTAGAAATAGAATCTAGCCCGCACCGTCCGAGGGGGCCTCGGGGCTATAATCCAATCGTTTCTTTCCAACCGGCGAATGGCCTTCTCCCGGCCTCTGAGCCCGAGGCTCCCCAGAATGGTTGAGGCTTCAGAATCCCTCCCGTGGTGGAAGCGCGGCGTAATCTACCAGATCTATCCGCGCAGCTTCGCCGACAGCAACGGGGACGGCAGCGGGGACCTGGGCGGGATTCTCGCCCACCTGGATTACCTCAACGATGGGACGCCCGCTTCCCTGGGCATGGATGCGATTTGGCTTTCGCCGATCTTCGCTTCTCCAGCTTACGACTTCGGCTACGACGTCTCGAACTACAATGCAGTCGATCCGCTCTTCGGATGTCTGGCTGATCTGGACGAACTGATCCGGCAAGCTCACCAACGAGGGATGCGGGTTATCCTCGACCTCGCTCTTAACCATACTTCTCATCTCCACCCATGGTTTGAGGAATCGCGCGCCTCGCGCACCAGTCCCAAGCGTGACTGGTATCTGTGGCAAGACGCTCGCCCCCAGGGAGCCCCCCCCAACCGTTGGCAGTCGGTTTTCGGGGGCCGCGCGTGGCAGTGGGACCCAGCCACGAGCCAGTTCTACTACCACATGTTCCTGCCTCAACAACCGGATCTCAATTGGCGGAATCCGGAGGTCCGGGAGGAAATCGAGAAAGTCATGCGCTTCTGGCTAGAGCGGGGCGTCGACGGCTTCCGGCTGGATGTTGTCAACGCGTACTTCAAGGATAGGCAGTTTCGCGACAACCCTTTCCGCTGGGGGCTGCGCGCCTACGATCGTCAAGTCCATGTCTACGACGCGGACCAGCCCGAACTCCTCTCTGTCTACGCCGGAATGCGCAAGCTGGTCGACGGGTACGGCGATCGCATGGTCGTGGGGGAACCCTTGTTTGGCAGCCCCGAGAAGCTCAGGCGATACTGCGGCGAGGGGCGTCTGCACCTCGCCTTTAATTTCGACCTCATCTCCTGCGGATGGAATCCACTCGCCTTCCAGCGGGCCATCCTCGCCTGCGAGCAGGCCTTGGGACCCGAAGGCTGGCCTTGCTATGCGCTCGGCAATCACGATGTCGCGCGCCTGGTTTCTCGATACCCCGGGCGTTATGCCCTGGAGAGGGCGAAGGTTGCCGCCGCCCTGCTGCTCACCTTGCGAGGTACGCCCTTTCTCTACCAGGGCGAGGAGATCGGGATGAAGAACGGTCCCGTGCCTCGAGGCAAGATCCTCGACCCTGCGGGGAAGCGTTATTGGCCCTTGTACCCGGGCCGCGACCCCATGCGAACCCCACTGCCTTGGAGTGACGGGCCGGGCGCGGGGTTCACCAGCGGGGATCCCTGGCTCCCGATCAACCCCGAATTTCGTTCGCTCAATGTCGCCCGGGAGATGGAGGATCCTCACTCCGTCCTATCTTTCTACCGTAGGCTGATCTGGTTCCGCCGAAGTTCCAAGGCCCTGAACTCGGGCTCTTTCCGATCCCTCATCAAGAACCCAAGCAGTGGCCTGGCCTACTTGCGGGAAAGCGAGGAGGAGACGGTGCTGGTGGCCTTGAACTTCTACCGGCACCCCACCCAGCTCGTGCTGGATGAGGACCTGCCGACGAGCCAATGGGAGTGGAGACTGGGAACGCATCCCGGGTGCAGCGGCCAGCGGGTAGGCAAAAGCTTGCGCCTCCTTCCCCACGAGGTGTGCATTCTCCAATCGGCCAGGTAGTGGCGGCGGGCATCCCTCCTGCCTCGCCTCAGAAGAACACGGCCCGTCGCTTGGAGCGCGGTCCAGCGCGGCACAACACGGCCGCGATCCCCAGGGAGACAGGCCATGCCCAACGAAACGACACCCCCCTCGCCTGGCTTGAAGGTCCGGCCCGTTACCCCTGGCCGATGGAAGGACCTCGAGAACCTTTTTGGCAAATCGGGCGCCTGCGGCGGCTGTTGGTGCATGTGGTGGAGGCAGACCCGATCGGAGTTTGCGGCGCGCGCCGGCGAATCGAATCGGCGCGCATTGAGGAGACCCGTCAACTCGGGTCGTGTCCCCGGATTGATCGCCTATCTCGGAGATCAGCCGGTGGGCTGGTGCTCGATCGCACCGCGCGAGGAGTTCTCATCCCTGGAGCGGTCTCCCGTTCTCAAGCGAGTCGATAATCAGCCGGTCTGGTCGCTGGTCTGCTTTTTTGTGGCCCGAGCGGCGCGCAAGCGCGGGGTTTCGCTTCAACTCCTGGAGGCAGCGGCGGACTACGCCCGCCGCAAGGGGGCCCGTATCGTCGAGGCTTACCCGATCGATTCCAGGAAAGGGGCCACGCCCGACCAGGCCGTATTTACTGGGCTGGCCTCGACCTTTCGTCGCGCCGGATTTGTCGAAGTGGCCAGGAATTCGCCTTGGCGGCCGATCGTTCGACTCGTCTTGGACGAGCGTCCCTCCAAGCCCGGGAGGCGCGCTCGGTGATTTCAAAGCCCCGCCGGAGCCCCCTTGAGAGGGTCGCAACCAAGGTTGGAGATCGTGCCGCATGGCGAACCGCAACCGGGGTCGTGCGTATCCTCCGAGCCCCAGGCCAAGCCGCTAGCCCGGGAGGGGATGGCCCACTATGACCCGCCGTGCCCTGGGCATTTCGGTTCCTCGGCTGCGCCACTTGGCGCGGCAGATCGCCAAGGAGGACCGCCTCGCCCTGGCCCTCTGGCGAAGCGGAACTCACCAGGCGCGCATCCTGGCCGCCTCGGTGGACGACCCCGGACGGATGTCCTTGACCCAGATGGACCGCTGGGCATGCAACTTCAACTCGTGGGATGTCTGCAATCCGTGCTGCGGCAATCTCTTCAACTGAACCGATCATGCCGGTCGCAAAGCAAGGCAATGGACCGGGCGCCGGCCGGAATTTGTCAAGCGCGCGGGATTCGTACGGATCGCCCGGCACGACCAGCGGGCCTCTCGCAAGGTCTTTCTCGATTTCCTCCCTTTCAGCGAGCGTGAAAGCCAGGACCTGCGCCGCTACGTATGGCTCGCCGCCAACGGGGTGCTTCGCCAGATTGGGAAGAGAGACCTACCTCTGCGTCGCGCCGCAAAACGCACGGCCTTGCGCATTCCGACTCAGGGCCCGAGATCGTCGAGCTGGACCCTGTCGGATGCCCTCAAAGAACTCACGGGCGAGAAAGACTGAGCGCCCGCGCTCCCTGGGCATGCCGATCTCCGGCCTGAGTCTCTCACCGACCTCCATCCCCCCCGCGGCGTGAATTCGGCTTGGTCGCGTACTCGAAGAGAGGGCCGGGCGTTTGGGCCGGAACGGCACTGCTATAATCAAGACATGACCGGCGCGGATGAATCCTCCCTCACCTCGGGCTCGGTTCAGCGGGTTCAACTCCTGGGCGCGGTGGCGATGGCGGCGGCGGGCTGGATGGGGGTAGTGTTTCTATTCTTTTTCACCAGCCCCACGCTTGGGCCGCGGTGGGTATTCTTCTTCCTGCTTTTCATTGCCTTGGTCGGAACGGCCTTGCCGTTGGTCTGGTACCTCAACCGGAGATTCTCCCCGAATCCGTTTCCCAGCCTGGGCGTGCTTTGGCGCGAGGCGATGATCGTGGGCCTTTGGGGCGTTTTCCTAGTCTGGCTTCGGGTCGGACGATTGCTCACGGGGTTCACGCTCTGGTCCCTCACGGGGGCCTTCTTCGCCGTGGAGCTCCTGCTGCGGATGTACGAGCGCAGCCGCTGGGTACCCACCCCTCCTCCCCTCGAGGATATGCGCGCTGCCGACTCGAGCGCCGAGGGTGACGACAGCGCATGACCCTGCGCGACCTGCCTTCCGTGGACTCTCTTTTGCAGCGAGCGGAGGTGACGCAACTCATTGAACGTTACGGCCGGCCTCTCACCCGGGAGGCGGTCCGGGCGAGCCTCGAATTGGCCCGGGAGAAGGTCCGCCTGGGCGATTCTCCGGCGAGCCATGCAGACTTGGTCCGAACCTCCGAAGCTTTCCTGTGCCAGTGGACGGCCGCCTCTCTCCGGCCCGTGATCAATGCCACCGGGGTGATCCTGCATACGAACCTTGGCCGAGCTCCCCTTGGCCGATCCGCCCTGCAAGCCATACAAAGGGTCGCGGGCGGGTATTCCTCTCTCGAATTCGACCTGCAAGAGGGGAAACGGGGGTCGCGCCTGGTCCATGTGGAGCCTTTGCTGGTGCGGTTGACGGGTGCGGTGGCGGCCATGGTGGTAGTGAACAACGCGGCCGCTATCCTGCTGGCTCTCGCCACGCTCGCCAAGTCCCGCGAGGTGATCATCTCGCGATCCGAACTCGTGGAAATCGGTGACGGGTTCCGAGTGCCCGACCTGATGCGGCAATCCGGCGCTCGCCTGGTGGAGGTCGGAACCAGCAATCGCACACACCTTTCGGATTATGAGCAGGCCATTGGCCCGCGGACCGCGCTGCTCATGCGAGCGCACCACTCCAACTTCCGCATCATCGGCTTTACGAGCATACCCAGCCGGTCCGAGCTTGCGCGCCTCGCCTCCCAGCACGGGTTGGCCCTGCTCGATGACCTGGGGTCGGGTGCGCTGCTCGACACCTCGGCCTTCGGGCTGGGCCACGAGCCCACGGTGCAGGAGTCGCTCGAGGCGGGAGCTTCGCTCGTCATGTTCTCAGGCGACAAGCTCCTGGGCGGTCCCCAAGCGGGGATCCTGGTGGGCTCCGCTGAACTGATCGCGCGCCTCCGCCGTCACCCCCTGGCCCGCGCGCTGAGGGCGGACAAGCTGTGCCTGGCCGCGCTGGAGGCCACCCTGATGCATTATCTGCGGGATGAGGCCACCCGGGAGATCCCCGTCTGGCAGATGATTGCCGCTCGCCCGACCGATCTTCAGGCTCGGGTCCAATCCTGGGTCGCACGCCTTGGGCAGGGGCGGGTGGTGGAGTCCCGCTCCACGGTCGGAGGCGGCAGCCTGCCCGAGGAAACGCTGCCGACCTTCTGCCTCGCGCTGACCCCTCCCCATCCGCACAAGCTTCTCGAGCGGTTGCGCGCTTCTTCGCCACCGGTAATCGCGCGAATTGAGGAGCACTGCGTTCTGCTGGATCCGCGAACCGTTCTCCCTCCTCAGGAGGAGGACCTGCTGAGCGCGCTGGGGGCCGCGACGCAGGTTGCGGATGGCCTGGCCCTCAACGAGAGGAAGGCATGAAAAGCGACATCGATCGGCTGATGACGGAGAGCGGAGTGGAGGCCCTGTGGGTCACGGGTCCCGCCCTGCACAACCCGCCCATGACCTACTTCACGGGTCTGGCGAACCTGACCCACGCCGATCTGATCAAGCTGCGCGGCCAGGAGCCGATCCTCTTCTACTGGCCCATGGAACGGGAGGAGGCCGCGCGGGCGGGCCTGGCCAGTAAGAGCGTCAATGAGTACAACCTCCTGGAACTGCTTCGCCAGTCCGGCGGCAGCAACATTCGCGCGACGGCAGCCCGCATGGTGCGGATTTTTGATGAACTGGGAGTCGCGGGGCAGGTGGAGGTGTACGGCCGGGTGGATCTGGGCCCGATGTACGGGGTGCTAACTGAACTCGCCAAGCTGCGTCCCGCGCTGAGCTTCGTGGGAGAGGAGGAGCGCTCGGTCCTGAGCCGAGCTATGATCACCAAGGATGAGGCGGAGGTGGAACACATCCGCCAGATCGGGCGCATCACCACGGAGGTGATGGAAATGGTGGCGGATTATCTCACCTCGCGCCCGCTGGAAGGCCGCCGGCTCTTGAGGCGCGATGGCCAGCCTCTGACCGTGAGGGATGTCAAGCGCAAGATCCGACTCTGGCTAGCCGAGCGAGGAGGCGAAGACCCGGAGGGGGTGATCTTCGCGATCGGGCGCGATGCCGGCGTCCCCCATAGCACGGGCAACCCCCAGGACGTGATCGAGGTCGGCAAGCCGATCGTGTTCGACTTCTTCCCTCAGGAGGCGGGAGGCGGATACTTCTATGACATAACGCGCACCTGGTGCTTGGGTTACGCCCCCCGCCAAGTGGAAGAGGTCTATCGCGATGTTCTGGCCGCCTATCGCCATGCGTGTGGAATGCTCGAACCCGATACCCTCTGTCGCACCGTGCAGACGCAGACCTGCCGCTTCTTGGAGGCTCGCGGTCATCCGACCCTGTTGAATTCGCCGCAGACCGAAGTGGGCTATTGCCACTCGCTCGGCCACGGGGTTGGCCTGAATATTCACGAGGAGCCGCGCTTCAACCATTTGGAGGCGAATGGGGATCGCCTTCTGCCGGGATCGGTCATCACGGTAGAGCCCGGGCTCTACTATCCCGAACGCGAGCTGGGGGTGCGCCTGGAGAACACTCTCTGGGCCCGGCCCGATGGCACCCTGGAGGTGTTGGCGGATCTGCCACTCGATTTGGTGCTCAAGATGAAATCCAAGGCAACCCCTGCCCGGGGTGGGTCTGGCGGGCAAGCGAGGGCCGGCAAGAAAACGCCGGCCCGGAAGCGCTCGCGGAAGGCAACCCGGGGGCAGCCCCGCCGGGGGAAGTGAAAGAGGCGGATTGGAAGGACGCTAGGGCCCCGCCTAGGTCCTTGGAGCACATTGCGGTCACCATGCCCGGACCAAAACGCAAGTTGGAGGATCGGAAACTGCGAGTCCTCGGCATCGAAAGCTCGTGCGACGAGACCGCGGCCGCGGTCGTGGAGGACGGGAGGAGGATACTCTCCAACCTGATCGCCTCCCAGGCCTCGCTACACGCGAAGTACGGTGGGGTATTTCCGGAGGTTGCCTCCCGGCGCCACGTGGAGGTGATCGACCGGGTGGTTGTGGCTGCCCTCGAGCAGGCCCACCTCAGCTTCGAGGACCTGGATGCCGTTGCCGTCACGCGCGGGCCGGGTCTGGCGGGCTCGCTGGTCATCGGCCTGAACTTGGCCAAAGGCATCGCTCTGGCCAGCGGCCTTCCCCTGCTGGGGATCAACCACCTGGAAGCACATATCTATTCGCTGTTCCTGCTGGAGGAGACTCACCCGGTTCAATTCCCGGTCTTGTGCCTGATCGTGTCCGGCGGCCACACGGAACTGATTCTGATGAGAGATCATGGCGACTACCGGCGCCTGGGCGCGACCTTGGACGACGCCGCGGGAGAAGCCTTCGACAAAGTCGCGCGCCTGCTCGGGCTGACCTACCCCGGAGGCCCAGCGATCGAACAGGCCGCCCGGTCCGGACGCGCCGAAGCCTTTCGCCTACCCCGCGCCATGCTGGAGGGAACCTGGGACTTCAGCTTCAGCGGCCTTAAGACCGCTATGCTTCGTCTGGTGCAGCGACTGCAACCGGAGATCCGGGAGGGAAAGCCTCTGAATACCGCTCACCTGCCCCTGCCGGATCTGGCGGCCGCCTTCCAGGCCGCGGTGATCGAAGTGCTGGTTCGGAAGGCCAGCCTGGCGGCACGAGAGTTTCAGGCGACCCAACTCTTTGTCGCCGGAGGGGTATCCGCCAATCAGAGCCTGCGCACGGCCATGGAACAGGCCGCTCCTTGCCCGGTACGCACTCCTCCTGCGGAGTTGTGCACCGACAACGCGGCCATGGTCGCGGCCGCGGGCTGCTATCGCGCCCTGGCCCGCCAAGGAGATGCGCTCGACATTGATGTGCTACCGGACTGGGCCTTGGGAGTGACCGAGGGAGGAGGAATCCGGCAGCCCTGACTTCCGGCCTCGCTCCTCGTTTTCCTTCAGGAACATGGGCTCGCTCCCCCGGGAACTCGGCGCGCGGCCCGCGAGGGTGCCCCCGGAACAATTGACGGACCCGAGCCACGGGGGTATACTCGCAGAGAGTTCGGCAGAAAGGACAAACCGCCATGAGCGGCGCGGCAAGCAGGCCACAAGCTCTGGGTCGATGAGGCACCGGGAAATCCGCGTGCTTTTTTGTTTCCTTGCCTTCGGGCGAACAGGAGGCTGCTAGCCATGGATCACGGGATGATTGGTAAGATCGAGAAAGCCAAGCGATATGCGGAGCAGCCGGAGCGCTTTCAGTTTCATACCTTTGAGTTGACCTTTCGCGGCGACAACAATGATCACGTGGTCAAGTATGAGCGCGGATCCTGGAGTTGTGATTGCGAATTTTTCGTGCTGCGTGGGTTATGCAGCCATACCATGGCACTGGAGCGCCTGCTTGAGCCGATGATGGCCCCCAAGGTGCCCGCCTAAGTTCCGCCCGAGGAAACCAGCGGAAAGATCTCCCCGGCGCGCCCAGACCCAGGGCCGCGAATACCGACCGTTCCGTATTGCCTCCGCCCCCGGAGGCGGGCCAGCGGGTAAGCTACTGGACCGGCTCCCGGTTTCTTGACCTCTCCTCATTCTCCAGTTCGTCCATCCATTTCTCCTGGCGGGCCAAACCGCGGAAGCGGGCGATCAGGCTGAGCCCGTACAAGGCCAACCCTCCCAGGATCACCGTATACCCGGCAACCATGAAGATGAGGGTGTCCGGAGTGGTCGTCTGGGTCATATCCCCCTCCTACCCCGAAAAGAGCGCGTTGCGCCGGGCCTCCAACATGTCCCCGCGCAGAGCCAAGCGCACGCGATAGACGAGAAGCGTCGCGTAAAGGACCGTGAAGGTCAGCAAGCTGAACAGGAAGGTTTCGAGCATCTTGGGCGTCATGGCAAAGCCGCCCAAGGCGCTCGCATCTCCGCTACCGATGACGACCGGGTGAATGGTGCGCAGGAAGCGGATTGACAAAAAGGTGATGGGCACGGTGATGACACCCACGATGGCATACACGGCCCCAAACCGGGCGCGCCTCTCCGGCTCCTCAATGCCCTGTCGCAAGAGGAGATAGGCGGCGTAGACGAGTTCCATGACCGAGGTCGTGACCAGACGGGGATCCCAGGTCCACCACGTGTTCCAAACGGGTCGGGCCCAGATCGACCCGCTGAGGATTGCGATCAATCCAAAAACCATCCCGATTTCCACGGATGAGATCTGCACCAAATCCCAGTACCGTTCTCGCCGGGAAAGATAGAGGCCGCCCGTCACCGCGGCGACCACGAAGGAAAGCATCCCCACCCAGGCCGAAGAAACGTGGAAATAGAAGACCCGCTGAACCTCTCCCATCACCGCCTCGCGCGGCGCGTACCCAAACACCAGCCCCAGTGCGGCCAGCAGAAGCAGAGCGGCAACGAGCGTGAGGGCCATGCGTGTCGCGGACGCTCTCTCTCGTATCATTACCTTCCTCCCTGGGCAGATCCCTTCAGCGATGGACGCGGGCTTGCGCCGATCTCACTCCTCGACCACGTACTCGAACAACAAGTAGGACACGGCCACGAAGATCACGTCGCAAGCGATCAACAGATTCAGCCACGGCCAGATCTGGTCCATCGGCGCGGCGCTGAGAAACCCCGCGCTCGCGTTGACCGCCGAGATCAAGACCGGCAGCACGACCGGAAAGAGGAGAATCGGCAGAAGCACATCGCGAGTCCGCGCCTGAATGGCCATGGCCGCCAGCAACGTCCCCAGAGAAACGTACCCGATGGACCCAAGCAAGACCACGAGCAGGAGCCCGGGCTGGAACAGATTGATGTTGTAGAGCGCGCTGTAGATAGGCAGCACCAGGGCTTCCATGATCGCCATGAACAGGAAACTCCCGAATGCCTTGCCCAGATAAATCGCGCTCCGATCCACCGGCGCCAGCAAGAGACCCTCCCAGCAACCACGCTCGCGCTCCAGAGCCAGGGAGCGGTTGAGGCCCAACGTGCCCGCAAAGGCAAAGGTCACCCACAGCACCCCGGGGGCCACTGCCTGCCGCAGCGGGAGGTCCAGCTCGAGCGCGAAGTTGAAGACCAAGAGCACAAGCAAGGCGAACACGAGCATGGCACCCAGCAGTTCCTTGCTGCGCAATTCCGCGGCCAGATCCTTCCATACGATCACTCCGACGGAACGGAAGTAATTCCCTGGGCCCGCGGGCCGGGCCTGCGCGGGAGCCGTCTCAACCATGGGCGGCCACCGCCTGTTGATAAAGGGAGGGAAGCCGATCCAGGGGGAATTCCCCTCTCCGAAAACTCGCGGCGATGCGGCCCTGACTCAGAACGTCGATGCGATCTGCCAATGGAGCCGCGCGCTGGAGATCATGGGAGGTCATCACGATCGTCCGGCCCTGGGAGGCGACCCCCTGCAGCAACTTGTCAAGCATCTGGCCCGCCTGCGGATCAAGACCCGTGTAGGGCTCATCCAACAGAAGGATGAGCGGATCGTGCAAAAGGGCTCGAGCGAGCGAGAGGCGCTGCTGCATTCCACGGGAGAAGGAGCGCACGGGCTCACGCTGGCGCGACAGAAGACCCACCTGGTCGAGCAACCCACGGATGCGCGGCCCGAAACGATCCAGGCCATAGAGCTGGGCGTAAAAACGCAGATTCTCCTCGGCGGTCAGGTCGCCGTACAAAAGCGGCTGATGGGAAACGACCCCAATCTGCCTGCGAACCTGGGCGGCCTCCTGCGGTAGAGGCAACCCCTCCACCCAGACTTGCCCGAACGACGGCCGAGTCAAGGAGGCCAGAATCCGGAGCAGGGTGGTCTTGCCTACCCCGTTGGGTCCGATCAGGACGACGAACTCGCCCCGCGCCACCTCGAAGTCGAGCTGTCGCAAAACGAGGCGGGACCCGAAGCTCTTGCTCAGTTTGACCACCCGGATGCTCATTCGCGATCTGGCTCCTCCGAAGTCGAGGGCTCGAGCAGGCGAGCCTTCAGTTCCGTGCGGCGAATTCGGTAGGCTTCTTCCTCCAGTTCTCCCGCCTCGTGAGCGTCATCCAAGGCAGCGATCGTCCTCAGCAGGGTTTCGCGATCGGGGCCGCCCTCGGGCGGCGGGCCTCCAGGAGAGCGCTGTCGGCGCCAACCATACAGGGCAGCGCCGAATAGGACCAACCCCAACACCCCCGCCCCAATCAGAATGGAAGCGGGAGCGCCCGATCCGAACCGGATCAGACTCTGGGACTCATCGAGCACGGTCAAATTCAGGGTCTGGCCCGGGGAAAGCGCTCCGCCCGCGTACAGTTCATAGGTTCCTCCCTGAATCTGCCGCGAACCGCTATCCACGACCTGATCGCTTTGCACCCGCAAGGTCTGAGGCACCACGATTACCTCGCCGGCCAGGGGGTAGCGGACGGGAATATTGAGAGTTACCTGGCGCCCCGCGGGCAGATCAAACGAGTACAGCACCTGATGGCTGCCCGATCCGGGAATGACCGCCTGCGTGTCTGCGAACCCGGAGGCCGTCGAGATGTACCGCCCCCCCAGGGCTCCATCCTCAAACTGCAGGTCCCTTGCTCCAGCCGGGAGATCGAAGACGAGGATCCCCCCACCGGTTTTGGAGGCCACCACCGTCTTCTGTTCGGGGTTCGAGAAGATCGCCAGCACACCCACGCGCAGTATCGCTTGACCTGGCACGGATTCGACAAAGATGTGCTGTCGATCCATGCTCAGGAAAGACGTATCAGTCGTCGTGTCGTAAACGCTCACCGGCAGGGAGATCGACCCGGAGCCGGAGGGGCCCTGCTTGAGCTCGGAAGAGTAGGTTACGCCGCGATAATCCACCGAAGCGGCCACGCTGCGGTCCGCCGGGAGTTCCACACCCTCCACCTCGAAGTTCCCCTGGCTGTCGCTGATGGCGCTCTGCTGCGCCGAGGGGGCCGTTCCGCTATAGCTCTGCACCAGGACCGCTTGGCCGGCGAGAGGCTGTTGGGTCGTGCCGTTGGTCACCTGGCCCACGACCCTCACCGTGCTGGGACCGGAGGAGGCGGCGGGGGGATGGGCGGAGCCCGAGCCTTGAACCATCTGGGCCGAGGCCCCCTCCGCCAGGCTGCGGACATAGGCAACCAAGCCCCAACGCTGATCCTCCGTCAAGTCGGAAGAGGCCGGGGGCATGCCCTGAGCCGATCCTTGGGAGATCAGATTGTATAAGTCTTGACCGGTAGCCCGGGCCAAAGTGGAGGCTTTCGTTAGATCGGCCAGAGGAGCGGCCAGGCTTTTGGCGCCGGCCCCGTCCCCCTTGCCCTCGGCTCCGTGGCAGGAGGCGCACCGCTGGGCATAGATTTGACTGGCCTGCGCCAGGCTGGAAGCTGGGGTGCCCAAGGCGAGAGCGTAGTAGGTCACCTGCCAGCGTTCGGCGGCGCTCAGGGCGCCGCCGAAGGGCGGCATGAATTGCTGCAGATCGCCATTGGTTACCATCGCGAACCATTGCGCAGGCGATGCCGGACGGTAGATCTCCGGGGCGGCCAAGGCTGGAACCGGGCTGGAGAACTGAGCGGCCAGCGGCCCGTCCCCCTGGCCGCCCGGGCCGTGGCAGGGAGCGCATTGATCCGAGAAGAGGGCAGCCCCGCGCTGCAAATCGATTTGATCGGGAGGGATCGCCTCGGCTGGGACCGGGGAGACAAGACCTTGGGAAGACGGCAGCGCTCCGGGGGGAGGCGTGATGTCCTCGGCGAGGGAGCAGCTCGACAGGATCAGCAACAACCCGGATAGCAGGGCGAACCAGGCGGCATGCCGGAGCCTGCGGACTTGGCGAGCCCGACCCCCTGCGGGCTGCGGATCATGGGACAAGACCCACCTCGCTCTTGGTTCGCGACTAGATTGCGTGATTTAGGGCCACCCCACAATGAGGGCAGAATCGATCCCCGACTTGGATCGCCTGGCCACATCTCGAACAAAGGCCGGCCCGGCGGGAGCCGACTTCTTTCTTCTGCCCCTGCGGTGCCCTCCGGCGCGTCCGAATCTCGTCCTCCAGCTGGTCGGACCCCAGGCGGGGGGAGGCCGGCGCTTTCCGACGAGCGGCAATCTCCCGCTCCAGGGATTCCTCCTGTTGGGATCGAGCCCGGGCGGCTAGGCCGCGCTGGGGATCCAATTCCTTGAGCAGTTCCGCCCCGCGCGCCAACAAGGCGACGCGACCAGGGGAATAATCCTCCCCCGAGATCTTCCCGAGGGCGTAATCGAAGTCCAGCTCCCGCATCGTCTCGATCACCTGGTCCACCTGCGCCTGGAGTGAGGAAACCTCACTGGGCACTGCGGATCCCCGGCGCATAGGGCGGAGCAGCGGTTGCGCCAGGACCCACCCGACGAGCACCAGGATAGTCACAGCGACGATCCATCCGGACGGATTCATTATCCAGCCGCCAGGGGATCCAGGATGGATTGAAGCTCGGCCAGGGTGGTCGGGCCGATCTTCACCGAGGCCACGTGTCCGGAGCGGTCAATGAAGTAGGTCTCGGGAACCCCGCCGATCCGGAAGCTCTGGGAGATGCGCGTGCCCAGGTCCGGACCGTTCGGATAGGAGATGCCGAACTGTTGCAGGTAGGCTCGGGCCTGGGGTTCGGTGTCAACGTAGTCGATGCCCAGAAAAACCACGCCCGATTTCTGGTACTGCTGAAATGCCGCCTGCAGATCTGGGGCCTCTTGTCCGCAGGGAGTGCACCAGGAGGCCCAGAAGTTGACCACCACCACCTTGCCCTTCAGGTCGTTGGAGTGGATCACCCGCCCATCAAATGTGGTCAGGGTGAACCCGGGAGCCAGGCCGCGGCTGATGTGCCCCTCCTGGGTTCGCCACAACCCGAATCCCATCAGGGTGAGGAAGGCCAGCACGCTCCCCCAAACGACCAAGCGGGCCAAGCTGATCCTGGGAGCACGAGAGGCGAGGCGCGAGGAGGGTTCCATCCTCAGCTCCGCCTCCTCAGCTGCTCTTCCAGTTGCTGCGCATACTCCTCCTCCGCTGGCAAAGGCGGAGTCGACTCGACCCCGCCCGGCCCGCTGCGCCAAGTGTGAACGGCCCGGTACAGAAAATAGGCCCCCAGCACGAACGCTACGGGGGGCAAGACATACACCAGCAGGTTCAGCCCTTGAGCCGGGGGGCTAGCCAGCACCCGTTCGCCGTATGCCTGCACAAAGTAATCCTTGATTTGCTGAGGAGTCCATCCCTGGCCCAATTCCTCCCGAATAGTGGCACGCCATTGCTCACAGGCTTGGGTCGGACAGACGTCCAGAGGAATGTTCGCGCAAACAGGGCAGTAGAGCTGCCGCGCCACCGCATTGACCTGGTCCGCCGAGGGGGTAGGCGGCGGAGCCGGGGCCAGGAACGCGGCTGGTGGATGCCCCCGCGGCAGGAGAAGACCCGCCCAACCTCCCAGAAACCCCATCCAAAACAGAGAGGCCAGCTGCCGGCGGATCGCCGGACCCCGTCTGGGGCCCTCACTGCTTTGCGGGAACATAGGACCAGTGGGGAGCACTCGCCCGGCTCCTCCGCCGCTCGGGGTCCGGCCAGGCCGCAAGCAGGGTACCCAGGATGAACACAATCGCCCCGGACCACAGGAAATTCACCAGTGGGTTCAAATAGATCTTGAAGGTCGCCCCATTGGACGCGACCGGTTCCCACCCGACCAGGATCAAGTACAGGTCGCCCTGGACCGTACTGTAGACCCCGGGAATCGTCATGGTTTGTTGAGCGACGAAGTAGTAATCGCGTCGAGGATGAAGCTCCGCGACCTGCTTCCCGCCGCGGAACACCGCTATCACGGCCCGGGTTACATCGCGTTGATCATTCGTCGTCCACTCGCTGATCGAATCGTAGCGAACGGTGTACGGCCCCAGCTGGATTTCCTGACCTTGCGCAATGGTGCCCTGCGTCTGCTGCTGGAAGAATTGACTTCCCACAATACCAATCGCCATGAGGACCACCCCCAGATGGATCACGTAGCCTCCATAGCGGCGGCGATCGCGGGCCGCTAGATTCCAGAGCGCCACGGGGAGGACTTCCTGGTTGTTCCGGCTTCGGGCGGATGCGCCGCGCCAGAACTCATAAAGGGTGACAAGGGCCACCAGGCCCGCCAACCAGAATCCAAGCAGTGCCCCGGGATCGGATATGCGCGCCATGGCCAGCAGGACGGCGAGCAGCACCAGGGAGAGCAGGAAGGGTCTCAGGATCAGCCGACCCAGATTCTTGAGCGCGGTATGCCCCCAGGCACTGAGAGGAGCGATGCCCATGAGAAGCAGCAGCCCAGCAAAGAGAGGGCCGGTCGTGCGTTGATAGAACGGGGGGCCGACCGTGACCTCCTGCCCGGTGAACAGCTGCGAGATGAGTGGGAAGACCACGCCCCAGAAGCATGCCACCACGATGGACAAGAACAGTAGATTGTTGACGAGGAAGAGCGTCTCCCGGGAAAGCAGCGAGGTCAGGTGTTCCTCTCCGCGCAGGTCATTCCAGCGGGAGAGCAGAAGGGCGAGAGAAATGATACAGGTGCCGCCGATGAAGGCGAAGAAGACCGGGCCAATCGAGGATTGAGCGAAGGCGTGAACCGAGGAGAGCAGTCCCGATCGGGTGAGGAAGGTGGCGAAGATCACCAGCCCATAGGTGAGGATGATCAGCACCATGTTCCAGCGCTTGAGCATCCCCCGCTTCTCCTGGATCATGACCGAGTGGAGAAAGGCGGTCCCGGTCAACCAGGGCATGAAGGCCGCGATCTCTACCGGATCCCAACCCCAGTACCCGCCCCAGCCGAGCACATCATAGGACCAGCGCGCTCCCAGAACCAGCCCCATCGACAGGAAAAGCCATGCCACCAGTGCCCAGCGGCGGGTGAGCCGGATCCAGCGGTCGTCGCTTCGGCGCGTGATCAGCGCCGCCATGCCAAAGGAGTAGGGGATCACAAAGCTGACAAAGCCTAGGTACAACATCGGAGGGTGAAGGATCATCCCCGGATGGCGCAACAATGGATTGAGGCCTTGACCGTCGGAAGGGATCAGAGGTACAGCCCCGGCCGGGGGAAACATCGCCGCGAGGGTCTGGCCGTCCGAGGCCTGCCAAAGCCGCACAAAGGGATTATCGAAGAAGAGCGCGAGGCTGAGGAAAAAGGCCAGCGTGACCAGCGCGACGACGACGACCCAGGGCAGGAACTCGCGGTCGCGGTCCCACCGGCGCAGAGCCGCGGCCGAGGCAAAAGCCGACATGAGCCAGGACCAGAGCACCAGCGAACCGGCCTGCCCTCCCCAAAGGCTAGTAACCTTCAGGTAAGTAGGCATGCTCCGGCTGGTTACCGACCAGACGAATTGGACTTCGAAGTGGTTGGTCAGCAACAGCCAGATCAAGGAGAGCGCGGAAAGTGTGATCAGCGGCCAAGTGAGGAGCATGGCGTTTCTCGCGCTGAGGACCCAGCGCTCTTCGCGGGCCAGAACGCCATGGATTGAGGCACCTATGCCATACAGGCACACCAGGAAGGCTATGGCCAGAAGAAGGTACCCTAGAGTTGGAAGCATCCCCGCTTGCTCCTCAGGCCCTCGGCGCGGGCCGCCGACTGGGACCGCCGGGCGAGTTGCCTAGCTGACCTATCCGATCGTCGCTCCGCCCGTGGGCAGGCGGGCGAGCTGCCCTGCGGACGCTGGAATCGAAAGCTTCGAGTCCCGGCCGGTCGATCGAGCTCCTGCCGCTCGGGGCTGACCCCACCGAGCTTGCTCAGCCACCGAGGAGGCGGTCGGACGGATGGCCTTCCCGGTCGTTTCTCGGGGAAGGCGAAGTTGCTCCTCTCCGGGCCAGCGGCCATGCGCCAGACCTTCCAGGATCAGCGCTCCGCCTCGATAGGAACCCCGGCCTTCCAAAAGTCCGACTCCGCTGGGGCGATGCCTCGGGATACAGCCCAGCCCTCGGACGCAACCCGGCCGGGCCGACGTGAAGCAAGGCCTGCGGTCCCTGTAGGTTCCCCTCCACCGCGCGGCGGACTGGGAGGCGGCCAGTCCTCGGCTTTGGGTGCAGCGAATGAGATTTTCCCCCCCCGACCGGGGCGTTCCCATCTGCGGCTTAGCCCTGCGTTTGATTCGGGAGAGCATCCTGGTAGCGGGTTGGGCATTTGAGCAAGAGCTCGTCAGCATGGAAGACGCCGTCCGAAGCCAAGTGACCTGTGATAATGGCTTGGGCCTCGTCGCGCATCAGATCGGGCTCCGGGCCCGTATAGATCACCTGCATGTGCGCGGCCTCGGGGTTCAGAACGGCGGCGTGGAGCACCGCCGCGAGGCCTCCCTCCCGATTGACCTCGTTCATATCACCGGGAACGTTGGCGATGGTGAAAGTCAGACGAAGGTCCTTGGCGTCGTAGCGTATGCTACTCCCGATCACGGCCCCCGAGACCTTCACGTTGCGGTCCCCAAGGCTGGCCGCGCGCGACTGGAGTTCCTGGACCGTCATGAAGTATTGCCCGGCGGCCTGGGTGGAGGAAATGATCAAGTAGGCTACCGCGACCAGGATCAGCCCCCCACCGATCAGAAATTTCAGCCTGCCCCCCGAACGGCGCGGCGTTTGCGCCCCCACAACCTTCTCTTTCTGGGTCGTATCCGCAAGAGCATCCATGGCGTGCTTTCCTCCCAAGCACCTTAGGGAACTTCCATGAGGGGAGCAACACCCGAAACGGGCTTCTTCCCGCCAGAACTGGCACCGAGCAAGGGTGACGCATATCGGTCGGGCACGGATCGTTTGTCGGGCAGACCGAATTGTCCTTTGCCCAGATTAACCCCGGATGAGAACCTCCTTGGAATCCGGCTAAAGGGATTAGCTCTTCCTCAAACGGGTCCCACACATCCGGCAGTAGAGATCTGCTTCTCCGGCCGGATGGCCGCAGTTGTGGCAGAACCGCGCGGGATTGGAGGTGCTTTCCTCTTCTTCACTGCGCTCGGGAGGTCTTCCCCCGTGGTCCGTTCTCCCGCGGCGACGCCCTCGCAGGAAGAACACGGATCCCACGACCACGAGTGCGACTCCTGTGCCGCCCATGACCCAGGGCCAATCAGGCCAGTCGAGCATGCGTTCCCAGGCCGAAGGAGGACGGGCGATCGGTTGCAAGGGCCGCAAGCGCTCGAAACTCAACGCGGAGCTACTCTTCTCGTAAACGAGTGCCAGGGTGACTTGTTGCCCGGCGGGGCTGGGACCGAGGGAACGACTGAAGTAGAGCAACCCGTCACTCCCCAGCACTCCTACCCCGAGGGGCGGAGTGATCTGCATCGCCGTCGCTCCAGCAGGCTGTTGCACTTGGACCGTCAGGTCCTTGACCTCATAATCGCCGGGCCAGAGGTACGCGTATCGATGCTCGGCCCCCTGGATCTGAAGGGAAGGATCGTAGTACTCCAGCTGAGACACGGCCGTTGGCGCGCTGAAGCTCACGACCGACCAACTACCCGAGACTCCCCGATCGTAGGGAAGATTGAGCAACGAGCCGTCGGCTTGCTGGGAGGCAACCGCGCTGGGCTCGCCGGCGGTGGCCGGGATACGAAGCTGCAACGGCTCCGGCAGAGCCGTGCCGGCCGGGAGGTGGATGCGGTATATCACCAGCACTCCCGGGCGATCGTACTCAGGCCAAAGGTCAACCTCCAGCCGGTCCAAGACAAGATTCGATAGGGCTGGAACGCGCAGAAGCCCTAGTAGAAGTACAGCGGAGAAGGCCAAAGAGAGCGAACGCACCCTATTGGTTGGGGAGCGTGGCCGGTTCCTTCCCGGCCGCGCCGCTACCCGCCTGCGACTATTTCCCTCCAACCCAAAGGCATGATACCCAAACGATGCGGGTGGGGTTCCCTCGGCCCGCCTGCCGAGACGAGTTGGATCCCCATTGGGCCACGACCAACCTAGGCGAGAGGAACCCTGGAGGAAAGAGCACGCAGGCGTTCCAGTTCCGAATATAATACCGCAGCCCCTCGCGACACGGGACCCGGCTTTCTGCTCCAGCCCTCAATCAAGAAATGAGAAAGGCAGCATGGCTCCTCAAAGAGAGACCTATGCAGTGGAACTGGCGGGGTTGAAACGCAATCTCCCGCTTTTCGAGATCAAGCCCGGGCTACGCATCGCTATCCTGAACATCTTGGGCGATACCGAGCTGGTTCAGGCCTGCGCGCAGGCCCTGGCAGCCCGGCTCAAGGACAAGCCACTTAGCCTGCTCGTGACGGCTGAAGCGAAGAGCATCCCCCTCGCTTACGCACTCTCCGTGGCGCTGGGCAAGCCTTACGTCGTTCTTCGCAAGGTCTACAAGCCCTATATGGGAGAGGCGATTCAGGCCGAGACCCTCTCCATTACAACAGGCGCCAAGCAGACCCTCTACCTGGATGAGAAGGATCGCGAACTTGTGCAGGGCAAGAAAGTCGCCTTGGTGGACGACGTGATCAGTACCGGATCCACTCTGCAGGGGATGCGCTTGGTCATGCAAAAGGCCGGGGCCGAAATTGTCGCCGAGGCGGCGATCTTCACCGAGGGCGAACGGGCGAAGTGGCAGAACATCACCTCGCTCGGCCACCTGCCTCTTTTCACCTGAGGGAGCCTGCCCTGCAAGGGGCCTGCCTTCAGGGACCCAGGAGACATGATTTGCCAACCTGCCTGGGATCTGTTGGACGGCAGGTTGGCCCTTGGTCGGATAAGGATGGACAAGTATGTTTGGTGCGCTTGGAAAAGATCGCCGCCAGGCCGAAGAGGAAGTGAGGCGCGAAGGTCGCCTTCCGCCGGGCCAGTCGCTCACCCAGAAGTTCCCGGTCCTCCACTACGGACCGGTCCCTCGGTTCGACCAGGCGCAATGGGACCTGCGGATTTTCGGTCAAGTCGAGAGAGAAATGCGCTGGAATTGGGAGGAGTTCAGCCGACTGGCGCGGACCCAGCTTAAGATGGATATCCACTGCGTCACGCGCTGGAGCAAGTTTGATACGACCTGGGAGGGCGTTTCCCTGCGCGCCCTGGTCGATCAGGGAATCCTCCAGCCGAAGCCCAGCGCTCGCTTTCTCATGCAACATTGCGAATATGGCTTTACTGTCAACATACCTTTGGAGGTCGCCCTGAGCGAGTCCTTCCTGCTTGCGACCCACTTCAATGGAGAGCCCTTGACCCCCGAGCACGGGTTTCCATTGCGAGGGGTGGTGGGCTACATTCCTGGCAAGAACGACCGTACGACCCCCTACTTCTGGAAAGGCGGAAAATGGCTCCGCGGTCTGGAATTCATGCGCGAAGACCGCCTCGGGTTTTGGGAGCAGGCCGGCTATCACAACGAGGCGAACGTCTGGAAGGAACAGCGCTTCGCCTAAGCCCGCTCCAGCCCCGGCCCTTGCGGAGGCGGCCTCCCTACTCCCCAGGAGGGCGAGGTGCCTAGGCGCCGCTGGTCGGCTCTGGAGTTTCTCCGCAGGCTGCGGCCCGCCTCGCCTGGGATACGCGAACTCTCCCCACAGGACTCTTTCCGCGCGCAGCGCGAGCACATGGTCGAGGACCAACTCGTCCGGCGAGGGATTCGCGACCCGCGCGTGCTCGCCGCGATGCGCGCAGTCCCTCGGCATCTGTTCGTGCCCGGAGAAGAGCGGAGCCTGGCCTATGAGGACATGCCCTTGCCCATCGGGCGTGGCCAAACGATATCTCAGCCCTACATTGTGGCCCTGATGACCGAGTTGCTTCAATTGAAGGGGGGCGAAAAGGTCTTGGAGGTGGGGACCGGTTCGGGGTATCAGGCCGCCCTTCTCTCGGTGTTGGTAAGGCAGGTCTTCAGCATGGAGCGCTACGAGCCACTGGCACAACAGGCCAGGGACACCCTCGCGCATCTGGGGTACCGAAACGTGACGGTCCTCGCCGGGGATGGGTCGTGCGGCCTGCCCGAGCAGGCCCCTTTCGACGCCATCCTGGTGACCGCTTCGCCTCCTTCGGTTCCCCCGCCCCTCCTGGAACAGCTCGCCCCGGACGGCCGGCTGGCTCTTCCCACGGGGCCAAGCGGCGGACAGAAGCTTGAACTCTGGACGCGCCGTGAGGCCGAGTGGGATCATGAAGACATTCTGTCCGTTGCCTTTGTTCCCCTCATCGGCCAATATGGATGGAGCAATGAGAGGTCGCGCTGAAGCCGCTGGGTCGCCCGATTCCCAACCCCCTCGCCTTTCAATCCGATCGGGTGGTGCCAGGGTGGGTTGGAGAGGACAAGCCAAGCAAAGCGCGAATCGTCCGAGGGGCTGGAATCCTCCGGTCGCCGTGTTCGCCTTGGTCCTCACCCTCTGTGGATGTCTGTCCGAGGGGGCCCCCACGCCAACCCCCACGACGGCATCCGTGCCCCCGGCGCTTCCCCTTGCCAGCGCCACCTCACTGCCAACCCCCCGTCCGACCTCCACCCAGGCGAGCCCTTCGGCGACCCCCTCCGAGGTTCCGGCCTTCTCGCATGTCTTCATCATCGTGATGGAGAACAAGGAATACAGCCAAATTGTAGGCAATTCGCAAGCGCCGACGATTCAATCGCTCATCCAGAGGGGGGGACTCCTCACGAGCTATTTCGCCATCCGCCACCCCAGCCTGCCCAACTACCTGGCCATGGTCGGGGGCAGCACCTTCAACCTCAGCCGGGATTGTGACCTTTGCCACGTTGACGCTCCCAACCTAGCCGACCAGATCGAGGCGGCGGGACGTCAGTGGAAGGCCTATAACGAGGACCTCCCGGCTCCCTGCTTCGGGGTCAGCGTGGGCGAATTCGACAAGAGCCACGATCCCTTCCTTTACTTCGACTCGATCCGTCTGAACCCCGAGCGGTGCGCAACGCGGGTGGTCGCTCTGGACAGCCTGCCCACGGACCTGGCCTCACCCAATCCCCCGGATCTGATTTGGATCGTCCCGAACCTGTGCCACACCATGCATGATTGCGACATCGCGGCCGGCGACGCCTGGCTGGCCGAGTGGATCCCCCTGGTTACCCGGTCGCCGGCCTATCAAAACGGCGGGGTCCTGTTCCTTACGTTCGATGAGGGCCTCACGGACAGGGGCTGCTGCGGTGCCGCAGGCGGCGGCCAAGTGGCCACGATTATCCTTTCCCCGTGGATGCCGGCGGGCACGCGCGACGGAATGCCCTACACGCATTATTCCCTGCTGCGCACCATCGAGGAGGCATGGGGGTTCAGCCCACTGGGAGCGGCCGCTGGGGCAACCCCGATCACGGGCATTTGGCGCTCCCAGGCCTCTGAAAGCAGGTAGGGGAGAATCAAAAGGGGCTGTCCATTGCCAGTCTCCTTGGACAGCTCCTGCCTCACTTGCTCGGGTTCAGGTCGTGAGCTGAGAGAGCCGGCTATTCGTAGCGCAGGGCATCGACCGGTTCGAGGCCGGCGGCCCGCGAGGCCGGATAGATGCCGAAGAACAGGCCGACCGCCGCCGAGAACAGCGTCGCCAGCAGGACCGAGGTCAGGGTCACCACCGGAACGAAGCTGGTGCCACTGGACGAGGCGATCCGCCCGATCACCCAGGCCAGCCCGACCCCCAGCAGGATCCCCACGATCCCGCCCCCCAGACTCAGGGTCGCCGACTCCGTCAGGAATTGCGTCAGAACATCCCGCTTCCGCGCCCCCAGCGCCTTCCGC
>JBEKSY010000020.1:0-54284 GCA_049516595.1 Anaerolineales bacterium | reverse complement strand
TGGGGTAGTACGGTGGCTGGACTACTACACGGGCACAGTATTTGAGGCGCGGGATTTGGCCAGAGAATTCCGCGCCATCCTCGGGGGAGGGCGATACGATGACCTGGTAGGAGAGGTGGGGGGGACGAAGCTCCCGGGGGTGGGCTTTGCCATGGGGGACGTGGTATTGCAGCTAGTGTTAAGAAAGTATGGCCTACTCCCCGAGAGGATCCTGGAACCCGCGCAAGTGCTTGTGACCACGTTTGGACCGGAGCAGGTCGAGGCTGCATTGCGGATCTCCACTAGCCTCCGGGAGCGAGGCTTACGCGTCGAGTGGTACCCTGAGCCGGCCCGTCTGCCCCGACAACTGAGATACGCGGACCAGCGTGGCATTCGCTTCGCGGTGATCCTGGGCTCGGACGAGCTGGCCAAAGGGGTGGTGGCCGTCAAGGACATGCTAGCTCGTAAGCAGGTGGAGGTGAAGCTAGACGAATTGCCCGCCGAGATTGAGCGACGTCTTGCTGCGCCCGAGTCCGCGTGATAGAATGGCGCGCGCCTGGTGGCTGTAGCTCAATTGGCAGAGCACTGGACTGTGGATCCAGGTGTTGCGGGTTCAATCCCCGTCAGCCACCCCAACCGGTAGAAAGCGTCACCCCCTGCGACGGGGGTGATTCGTTTTGTGGACATGGGCCGAGGGGGGCCCCCAACTATGCGGCCTTGATCTTGGCGTACAGGGCCTGGGCGCGAGCGGGGGTGATCGATCGCACCCTCGCACGGGAAGAGATCCGCTTGGGTGAATCGACCCCGCAGCCCGAGGCCGAGCGCAGGATGGGCAATGGCGCCGTGAGTGGAAGACCCTTGTCCGGCTGTGGGCGGGTCAGAGGAAGGTGATCCGTTCTTCGCTTTCGAACTGGCGAGGGATTGGGGCAGTCGGCCAATGCTGACCGGCATGGTATACTTTACATTGTGCAGGAGGAATCTCCTGCAATCTACTTGGAGTTGAATACCGGGGCAAGCCGGTATTCTTGCACGAGTATCTCTGGAAGGCAGGCCTCTCATGGAGAGGGACGAATCGATCAGAATGTACCTCGAAATGGTGCTAATCCGAAGATTAGAGGAGCGCGCCGCGGAACTTTACCAAGAGGGTAGGATTGGGGGATTCCTTCACCTCTACATCGGAGAAGAGGCGGTCGGGGTGGGCGTGGTCTCCGCTCGGCAGAACGGGGATCGCATCATCACCGCCTATCGAGACCACGGAGTAGCGATCGCCTGTGGTCTTGAAAGCCGGGTGGTCATGGCCGAGTTGCTCGGGAAGGAAACCGGCTGCTCGAAGGGTCGAGGCGGGTCGATGCACATGGCTGATGTGTCCAAGAACTTCTGGGGCGGACACGCAATTGTCGGCTCTCATCTCCCCATCGCGGCAGGACTTGCGCTGGGCGACAAGTACAGCGGGAGATCAGGGGTGACGATATGCCTCTTCGGGGACGGTGCTACCAACATAGGATACTTTCACGAGGCGCTCAATCTTTCGAAGGTTTGGTCATTGCCGGTGCTGTGGATTTGCGAGAACAACAAATACGGGATGGGGACCTCGGTGGAAAGGGCCTCGGCGGTGTCCGAAATCAGGCAGAAGGCGGCCGGCTATGACATCCCCAGCGCGAGGGTAGACGGGATGGATGTGGTGGCCGTGCACGAGGCCACCCTGGGGGCTTTGAAGGAAATCCGTGCCGGCGGCGGGCCGCGATTCCTTGAGGCCGTCACGTACAGGTACAAGGGTCACTCCATGGGGGACCCGGAGCGCTACCGCCAGCCCGAGGAAATCAGGCAGTGGGAGGAAAATGACCCTATCGGGATTTTCCGCAGGTACCTGACAGGCAAGAAAATCGCCTCCAAGGCGGAGCTGGACGAATCTGACCGGAAGGCGGAGGCCGAGCTCCAAGAGGCGGTGGCTTTTGCGGAGGCCAGCCCCGATCCGGCGGCGGAGGATCTTTTTGACGATGTCTACGTTGAGGCCCAGGGCCTCGGCACTAGGCCGGGAGCCCCTTAGCCTTGGGGCCGACGGCCTTGAGGGTTGGAATACATGGCAAGGATTACGATGCGCGAGGCGATCTCCCAGGCTCTGTGGGAGGAAATGGAGCGGGACCCAAAAGTCTTTCTGCAGGGGGAGGAGGTCGGACTCTGGGGCGGCTCCTATGCGGTGACGAAAGGCTTCTACGATCATTTCGGGCCGGAAAGGGTGCGCGATACGCCGATCTCGGAGGCGGCGATCATCGGATCGGCGATCGGGGCCGCTCTCACGGGGCTGCGGCCCGTAGCTGAGCTAATGACGGTCAATTTCGCGCTGTCAGCCATGGATCACATAGTCAATCAGGCGGCCAAGTTGCACTACATGTTTGGCGGACAAATGAAACTGCCTTTAGTCATTCGCACCGTCGGGGGGGGCGGGCGGCAACTCGCGGCCACCCACTCTCAGACCCTGGACGTGATCTTTGCCTACTTCCCGGGACTGAAAGTGGTCGCGCCCGGCACCCCGGAGGACGCCAAAGGCTTGCTCAAGTCAGCGATCCGATCCGATGACCCGATCTTTTTCATCGAACATGCCACGCTTTATCAGGTGCGTGGCGAAGTGCCCGAAGAGGAATACACTACGCCGATCGGCAGCTCCAAGGTGCAACGGGTGGGACAAGATGTCACGATCATCAGCTACAGCAAGATGCTAGATACCTCCTTGAAGGCGGCGGAACAACTGGCACAGGAGGGCATTGAAGCGGAGGTCATCGACCTGCGTACCCTGCGTCCGCTGGACATGGCTCCTGTGCTCGCCTCCTTTCGGAAGACCAATCGGGCGGTCATTGTGGAGGAAGGGTGGAAGTCCTTTGGCGTGGGCGCGGAAATCAGCGCTCGCATCTACGAAGAGGCCTTCGATTACGTCGATGCGCCCATACAGCGCGTCGCCCAGAAAGAGGTCCCACTCCCTTATAACCGCTCGCTGGAGCAGCTCGCCTTGCCTCAGGAGAAGGATGTCGTCGCAGCCGTGAAGGAGGTGCTCTGATGGCGGCGCTGGTCAACATGCCCAAGCTGGGCTTCGACATGGCCGAGGGCACGTTGGTACGTTGGCTGCGGGCCGAGGGGGAGGAGATCAAGAAAGGCGAAGTGCTCGCGGAAATCGAAACCGACAAGGCTACGGTGGAGGTCGAGTCCAGCTTGGGGGGGATCGTTCGCAAGCTATTGGTCGAGGCGGGAGCCAGCGTTCCAATCGGTACTCCTGTCGCCGTGATCGGCGGCCGGGACGAACAGATCGATCTTGCGGACCTGATCGGGAAACCCGGGAAGGCGGAGAGAGCGGGCGCCCCAAGCACAGAGACTGGAGCCGAGCCGGTCGGCCGGGGAGAGGCGGCCGTTCCCCCGGTCCCAGCTCGGCCCGACAATGGGCGCGGGCTGCCGGGCGGGGTTCGTGCTTCCCCCTTGGCGCGAAAGATGGCGGAGGAGGGCGGAATTGACTTGCAGAGGCTGAAGGGCACGGGGCCGGGAGGTCGGATCACAAAGAGGGATCTGCAGACAATGCAGTCGACTCCGGCTGGCGCCCGGGCCCCAGCGGAGCTGGCCCCCGGCGCGACGCTGACGCCTTTGAGGACCGGAGCGCTGCCGCCTCGGACTGAGCGTCGGGCGCCTCTGAAGCGACTACATCAGGCGATTGGTCGGCGCATGACCGAATCCAAGCAGCAGATTCCGCACTTCTACGTCACCCATGAGTTCAATATGGGCCCCCTCATGGCGCTGCGGGCACAGGTCAATGCCTTTCTCCCCGAGCAAGAGAGGTTGACCGTCAACGACTTCCTGGTCAAAGCGGTCGCCCTTGCGTTGCTTGACTTCCCCAACCTGAATGCCTCGATCCAGGGAGACGAGGTGGTCACGCACGGATCAGTCAATGTGGGGGTGGCGGTTGCTGTCGAAGGGGGGCTGCTCAATGTTGTCTGCCAGGAGGCTGACCTCAAGCCGCTGCGTCTTATCTCGGCCGAGCTGCGGGGCATGATCGCCAAGGCGCGAGAAGGGAAGGTGCGATCGCAAGATGTAGAGGGTTCCACCTTCACGATTAGCAACATGGGGATGTTGGAGGTCGAGAATTTCATTGCGATTATCAACCCACCGGAGGCGGCAATCCTGGCGGTTGGATCAATCGTTGAGGTTCCCGTTGTGGAGCAGGGCGAAGTGAGGATTGGCGAGCGGATGAAGGCGACGATCTCTGCGGATCACCGGGTGACCGATGGTTCCGAGGCGGCTCGTTTTCTGCAGACCCTGGCAAGACACCTGGAGGAGCCTCTGCAACTTGTGATCTAGACGCCGCTCAGGGTCGCCCTTGATTTGCAGGCGCCTCGACGATGGGGCTGGAGTGTTTGCCAGCCCCGCTTCGTTTGGAGAACGCGGCGTCGACCTGGCTCTCGACCCGAAAAGCTCTGGCCGCGGAGCGCATCCCCTTTTTGGCGCCTGATCTTCCAGGAAACTGGGGAAGGAAAGGCCCGCGGATCCCGGCGGCTCATTCCGCAGGGACCGGGAAGATCATTTCCTCCCGGCCCGAAAGCTTGTCCTGGATGCGCTGCATGACGAGGTCCAGATGTTTGACCTCGTGAACAAAGTCGAGGTCGTCCGAGCGAAGGGTTAACACGGGGCACAGGTCAAAGTTGCCCATCCATTCGTCGTAGTAGGACTCGAGCAGGGAGAGGTACTCGAGGCTGATGTCCGACTCGATGGGGCGTGCCCGCTTGCGGATGCGAGCCAGCAGGACTTTCGCGGGAGCCTTGAGATAGAGAAGCAGGTCCGGTGGCGGGAGGGTCCCCACCAACAGATCGAACACCCGCCGGTAGGCGATCAAGTCACGTTCCGTGATATTGCCGAGCTGGCGAAGGGCGCGGGTGAAGATGTGAGCGTCCTCGTAGATGCTGCGGTCGAGAATGGCCGATTGAGGCGAGGCCACCAGATCGAGGTACTGACGGACGCGATGGCCCAGAAAGAAGATCTGCAGATGGAAAGCCCAAGCCCGCATGTCTTGGTAGAAATCTGGAAGATAAGGGTTGTCGGCCACGGACTCAAACGCGGCATTCCAGCCGAGCCGCGCACCCAGACGTTCTGTCAGCGAGGTCTTCCCCGCGCCGATGTTGCCCGCGACGACCACGAGGCGCTTAGCCACCTTCAACACTCGCTGTAACCGCACGAGTAGCACTTCCGGCAGCCCTCTTCGTTAACGACCGCCGCCTCGCCGCATTGAGGGCAGAGATCTCCGATCCTCATAGGGATCTGCTCCGGCCCAGATCCGCCATCCCCATCCAGGGCGAGGCTGGAGGCGGGTGTGTGTCCAAGGTACTCGGCCAGAGCACGGGCCACGCCGTCCGGCAGCGAGAGCACTCGGTTGGGGCCGAACCCCATGGGTCGTCCTCCTCCGATTGCAGCCAGTTGTCTGACGACCTCGGCCAGGCGCTCGCGTGGCGCGACCGGAGATTCCATCCGCAGGACGTATGAGATCATCCTGCCCAAGGCCTCCGAAACCGCCGCGGTCTCCGATCCCGCCTTGGCCGTAATGATGAAAGCTTCGAAGGGCTGGGTGTTCCCATTCTGGTTGACCGTAACGAACGCTTTGCCGACGGGCGTGCTGACCTGATAGGTGCAGCCCTCCAGGCGATTCGGCCGCGGGCGTTTGGTCTCATGCCAGAGCGGCAAAGGCTGAGGCCTGGCAATGGACGGCGTAAGGCCCGGCGACAGGCTGGGCAGCGGGAGCTCCCTTCCCTTGGCGCGAGCGGTTTTTGCAGTCTCCAGCACAACCCTTTGGCGCGAGCCCGTAACGAAAACAGTGATTCCCTTGCAGCCAAGTTCCCACGCAAGCATGTAGGCGCGAGCCACGTCGTCCTCGCTTGCGTCGGAGGGGAAGTTGATCGTCTTGGAGAGGCTATTGTCCACGAAGCTCTGCATGGCAGCTTGCATGCGCACGTGCTCTTCGGCGGGGATGTCCTGAGAGACGGCAAAAATGCTCCGAAGGTCATCGGGAAGTTCGGCGATATGTTGGCACGTCCCTGTGCTGAGAATCTCGTTGATGATATGGTCCTTGGCCTCACCGGACACCCCGGCCTCCAGGAGAGCTTGCTCAAAGAGCGGACTAACGTAGGGAAGCTGGAGGTCCTGCCCGTTGTCGTTGACGTGACGGACATAGGCCAGGGCAAACACGGGCTCGCAACCGTAGCCCTCGCAGCCGGCGACGGTGGCAATCGTGCCGGTGGGCGCGATGGTGCACTGAGCCGCATTGCGGATGCCGTGCCCGCGAATGGCGTGGCTGATGGTCTCCCAACCAAGGGAGGGCCTTTTCCAGTCGTGCTGATAGGGGACCAGCGGCTCAGGGGGTTGCCAAGTCAAGTCTTGCGAGTCGTAGATGCTGCCGGAAATTCCAGGGAATGGGCCCCGCTCCTTGGCCAACGCGACGCTCGTTTGCATGGCGTGGAAGCGGATGAACTCCATCACCTGGCTAGCGAACTCCTGGCCCTCCGGCGAGCCGTAACGGATCCTGACATGGTACATCAGGTCAGCAAGCCCCATGATCCCCAGCCCGATGCGCCGGGCGCGGTGGGCGGCCTCCTTGAGCTGGGGAACTGCCGGAACGTAAGCGTTCGCGGAGACCACATCATCCAGGAAGCGCGTCGACAGTCGGATGCTGTCGGCCAGCTTGTGCCAGTCGACCCCTCGACTCGGAGCGAAGTGCTGCACGAGGTTCACCGACCCGAGGCAACAATTCTCATACGGACCAAGCCATTGTTCGCCACACGGATTCGTCGCTTCGAGAGAATAGAGGCGAGGGACCGGGTTGTAGCGGTTGGCGGTGTCTGGGAAAAGGATCCCCGGCTCCCCGTTGTGATGCGCCTGACGCACGATCTTTTGAAAGAGTTCGCGTGCTCGAACCGTGCGGTAGACCCTGATGGGGACCCCTTGGCTTTCCAGTTGCTCCAGGGTCCCGCGGAAGCTCGAATACTGGTCGGATTCCACGTCCGGAAACCGGAGTTCCCAATCACCATCGTCTTTCACTGCTTGCATGAACTTGTCCAGCACCCCAACCGAGATGTTGAAGTTGGTGATGGCATTCTCATCCGTTTTGCAAGTTATGAATTCTTCGATGTCCGGGTGATCAACCCGCAAGACGGCCATATTCGCGCCTCGCCGGGTTCCCCCCTGGGCGATCTCGCCGAAGGCCTCATCATAGACGCGCAGGAAGCCCACCGGGCCGGTCGCCTCTCCCGCCGAGGACCTCACGAGGCTGCCCTTGGGCCGCAGACGTGAAAACGCGAAGCCATTGCCACCACCGGTTTGCTGGACCAGCGCAGCGTCTCGGAGCGTCTGGAAAATGCCAGCGGAGTCGCGCCCCATGTCGTCGTTGATAGGAAGGACAAAGCAGGCCGCAAGTTGGCCCAAGGGGGTGCCGGCACCGGTAAAGGTCGGGGAATTGGGGAAAAAGCGGAGCGTCGTCAGGAGCTCGTAGAATGCCTCTGCGATCCCAGCGTCCGGCTGGGTCCATTCGGCCTCAGCCGCGGCAACATGCTGGGCGACCCGCCAAAACATCTCCTCGGCAGTCTCCACAGGCTGTCCATCAGGCCCGCGCCTAAGGTAACGCTTTTGAAGGACGAGACGGGCGTTTTGCGACAGCTCAACAGGTTCTGAGTGTGGGCCTCCGATCCCATCTCGGATGGGACCGCCAGCCGTTGCTCTGGGCATCTTCACCTCCGAAGTTTTCGACAGCAAAAAGAAGGGCGGCCATCGACGGGCACAAGCTCGGGTCAGGCTGCCTGGCTTAGTTTTCTTGAAGCAGCTGGTTTATTTCGTCGCGGATGGAGCGAAGGTCGTCCATCCGCAGGTATACGATCGCAAAGCGGATGTAGGCAATATGGTCCAATTCCTTCAGGCCGGCCATGGCCATATCCCCTACCACCCGGCTGGACACTTCGGCTTTGCCCAGCTGCTGGAGTGTCGATTCTATTTCTCCAACCAAGCGATCGATTTGGGCGGCTGGAACCGGTCTTTTGCCGCACGCGATGCGGATGCCCCGGGCGAGTTTCTCGCGATCGAACTCCTCGCGAGTTCCATCCTGTTTGACGATCAAGGGCGAGGAGAGGAACGGGCGCTCGTAGGTGCTGAAGCGCTGCTTGCAAGTCAAACACTCACGCCGTCTTCGAACTCCCCCCTTCGCGTCGTGGGTGGTATCAATGACCCGGGAATCTTCGGCCCCGCAGTACGGGCACCGCATTAAAGCCGCCTTGGCGCGAACATGCGTTTCATGCCAGACCTAACCGGAAACTCAGAGGGCCCCCAACCCATTGGGGATTCCAATTCTAGCACTTGGCCCCCCTGCGGACAAGACTGCTCCCCTACGGGCACCTTAAAGAATCGTCCCTGCGGCGGGGAGCCGAGGCGGGGGAAGCAAAAGGGTGGGGCCTGGCCCCACCCTTTTGGCCCCTCCGGGTCGAAAACTACTCTCCTTCGTTCTCCTTCTCGGGAACTTCCTCGGGCTTTTCCTTCCGCACCAATTCCACCTCGGGGGTGACCGCTGCCGGGGCAGCCTCCACAACCTCTTCCTTGGCCTGTGCGGTCACCGTGACCACGTCCTCGTCCGGGTCCATGAGAAGCCGGATCCCCGGCGGAAGCGCGACATCCTTTATCGCAATGGAATCCCCTATCTGGGCCAGCCCGTTCAGATCGACCTGGAGATGGCTCACCAAGTCCTTGGGCAGGCATTCCGCTTCCAACTGGTCGATGAGGTGAACGAGAACTCCGCCGAAGTCGCGCACGGCCGGGGCCGACCCGCTGAATTCCAGTCGAATTCGCACGCGAATTGCGCGGTCGGTTGGGACTTCGTAGAAGTCTACGTGCAGAATTGCCCTGCGTATCGAATCACGCTGGACATCTCTCAGCAAGACGTCGTGATCCTTGCCGTCGATCTTGAGGGAGATGAGATCTGATCCGGCCAGAGAGTCGATGATCTTTGCGGCCTGCTTGGCCTCCAGCTGGATGGGCAGGGAGGGGGTGGACGGGCCATATATGACCGCTGGGATCTTTCCGTCGGACCGAAGGCTGAACAATCCTCCGCCCACCTTCGTTCTTGGTTCTGCGATCAGTTCAATCTTTGCCATAGCATCCTCCTGGGGCGCCTCCGGGTGTCTCTGCGCATAGACAGAGAGCCATCCGCCTTCGCCCCTCCAAGCCTCAGCCGGGACCGTGCAGGCCTATGCGAACCCCAAGCCGGCACGGCCACCGCCTCAAGGCGGCGTCTGCAAGTCTATCCGGTGGGCCGGTCAGGCGTCAAGCCTCGGTTTTGGTCGCGAGCCGGTTAGGCGACCACTACTGGGCGGAGTCATTTTGAGCTTCGAACTGGACAATCTTGCGGACCCTGCGCTGATGCCTTTGTTCCTGGCTGAAGCGGGCACCCAGGAAGGCACGGATGATTTCGGCCGCGAGTTCCGGACCAATAATGCGGGCGCCGAGGCAAAGGACGTTCATGTTGTCGTGTTCAACCGCCTGGTGCGCGGAGTAGGTGTCGTGGCAGACGCCGGCATAGATGCCCTTGAACTTATTGGCTGCTATGCACACGCCGACTCCCGAGCCGCAAACCAAGATCCCTCGTTCGGCCTGACCCTGCAGGAGGGCTCGGGCGACTTTCTCGGCATAGTCGGGATAGTCAACCTTCTGCTCATTGTAGGTGCCCAGATCGACGGTTTCTTGACCGGCGGCTCGTACTGCCTCAATGACCGTGGACTTTAGCGGGAAGCCGGCGTGGTCGAAACCGAGTGCAACGCGCATAACTCCCTCGCTTTCATCAGTACGTTTTCGACGGTGAACCCAAATTGCTCAAAGAGGACTTGGTAAGGAGCGGATGCCCCAAAGCGGTGCATGGCCAGAATGAGGCCTTCATCTCCGACCCAACGTTCCCAACCCATGGACACCCCGGCCTCCACCGCAAGGCGGGCCTTCACGTCGGGCAGGAAAACCGAATTCTGATAGATCTCGGTCTGGGCCGAGAAGAGCTCCCAGCTGGGAAACGAGACGAGGCGCACAGGCACGCCCTCTGCGGCAAGTTTCTCGCCAGCCGCGGTGATCAATAGCACCTCGGAGCCGGACGCCATGAGGATGAGTCGGGGTTGACCTTGGCCGAGGTCTGCCAGAACGTAGGCGCCTCGCTCGAGGCCTTGGGCGGGAGAAAACTTGGCCCGGTCGAAGGTTGGCACGGCCTGCCTTGTGAGGACCAGTGCGGTGGGCCCATCCCGGCGACTGACGGCCACTCGCCAAGCTTCGCGCACTTCGTTCGCGTCGGCCGGACGAATCACGACGAAATTGGGGATGGCTCGCAGGGCGGCCAGTTGCTCTACCGGTTGGTGGGTTGGACCATCTTCCCCCAGCCCGATGCTGTCGTGAGTGAAGACCCAGATGGACGGCACATGCGAGAGGGCCGAAAGCCTGAGCGCAGGTCGCATGTAGTCCGAGAAGACGAGAAACGTCCCGGCATAGGGCCTCAGCCCGCCGTGAAGCGCCATGCCATTGACGATCGACCCCATGGCATGTTCGCGCACGCCAAAGTGGATGTATCTCCCTTGGCGGTTATCCGCATTGAACGCGGTGCTTGTGACAATCCACGTGTTGTTCGAGGGGGTCAGGTCCGCCGAGCCTCCCAACAGCTCGGGCAGCCGCGGCGAAACCGCGTTGATGACTTTCCCGGAAGCGGCCCGGGTCGCCATCCCTTGGGCGTCGGGGGGGAATTCCGGAAGTGCTTTTTCCCAGTCTTCGGGGAGCTTGCCAGCCAGCCTGCGGGCAAGTTCCGCAGCCTCCGCAGGGCAGTCCTGTTGGTAAGCGCGCATGTCCTCGCTCCATTGCTTCTCCGCTTCTGCCCCTCGGTTCAGGGACATCCGAAAATGCTCGAGCACATCTTTTGGGATGAAAAAGCTCGGCTCGAGGGACCAGCCCAGGCGTTCCTTGGCTGCCCTCAGTTCCTCTTCTCCAGGGGGCTCTCCGTGGGCTTTGGAGGTGTCTTGCCTGGTTGGCAGCCCATAGCCGATATGCGTGCGGCAAAGGAGCAGAGATGGGCGCGGGTCGAGTTTGGCTTGGCGGATGGCGCGATCAACCTCCTCCACGTTGTTACCGTCCGGGACGGGGAGAACCTGCCAGCCGTAGGCGGAAAAGCGCGCCGCCCGGTCCTCTGAAAAAGCCAGGTCGGTGGAGCCATCGATGGTTATGTGGTTGTCATCGTAGAGGTAGATGAGGTGGCCAAGGCGCAGGTGTCCGGCGAGCGAGGCGGCTTCCGAAGCGACCCCCTCCATCAGATCGCCGTCGGTAACGATGGCGTACACATAGTGGTTGAGAATCTCGTGATCCGGGCGGTTAAAGAGCGCGCGCAGGTGAGCTTCGGCGATGGCCATGCCCACGCCGTTTGCAAACCCTTGTCCGAGAGGTCCCGTGGTCGTCTCAACTCCAGGGGTGAGCCCGTACTCGGGATGGCCTGGGGTGAGGCTTCCCCACTGGCGGAAATCCTTGATCTGCTCGAGCGAGAGGTCATAGCCCGTCAGATGGAGGAGCGAGTAGAGAAGCATGGACCCATGACCGCCCGAAAGAACAAATCGATCCCGATCGGGCCAATGGGGATTGCGAGGATTGTGCCGCAGGTGGGACATCCATACGGTGTACGCCAGGGCCGCTGCTCCCATCGGTAGGCCGGGGTGGCCTGACTTGGCTTTCTGAACCGCATCAGCGGAGAGGAAGCGCAGGGTGTTTATGGCACGCGTTTGAAGATCGGATGGTGTTGGCACGGTGGAATCCTTGCCGAGGTTCTGGCAACTTACGCCCCGGGGGCACTCCTGCTCGCCGGGGCGACGGATGGGTCAACTTGGATTGTCGGGACGCCGGCAAACCCGGGGCCCTTGGTGGGTCTGGATGACTGCCCGCCAAATCGCACCGCGTCAATTGCAAATCGGTGACAGATGGATCAAAGGCAGCTGCCCTAATCAATTATACCTTGTCAGATCCTCAAGAGGGCAGGTCCAACGGATGCGGGGTGGCGGTGCGAGCCGCAGGGGGTAGGATGGGTCCGGCCGAAGGATAGCAGGGACTCCGGTTAGGATCTGCGCCCCGAAGACAGCCCCCGTGGGCATTGAATGAGTAGGGAATGTGGTGCCATCCAGGGTCAGGGTGGCGAACCAAGATTGCAGTTCGGGATTATCCTATGGGATGCGGTCCCGATTCGGAGCGCGCGCTCTGAAGGTGGCACGAGCCTCAGGGAGGAGGGCGACATGGCAGGCGTGAATCAGAAGTACGTCTTGGCCATCGATCTTGGGACAGGAGGGCCCAAGGTGGGTCTTGTGGACGTCCAGGGGCGGGTTGTGGCGAGTGCGTTCGAACGGAACGAGCTGATTCTGCTCCCGCATGGGGGGGCCGAGCAGGACCCCAACCAGTGGTGGCAGAGCGTCCTGCGGGCCTCCAAGAAGGTCATTCGGGAGGCGCGTGTGCCGGCGGAATCGATTGTTGCGGTCGGCTGCACTGGCCAATGGTCGGTCACTGTCGCCGTGGATGATGACGGCGAGCCGTTGATGAACGCCCTTTCGTGGATGGACACACGGGGAGCACCCTACAACAAGGAAATCAGCCGTGGCTTCCCCAGCGTTGAGGGCTATGCGGTCGGCAAGCTGTTCAACTGGATACGTCGCGCCGGGATTGTGCCTACCCACTCCGGTGTGGACGCCTTGGGTCACATGCTGTTCATCAAGCATGAACGACCGGAAATCTACCAAGAGACGTATAAGTTCTTGGAGCCACTCGACTTCATCAACATGCGGCTGACCGGAAAAGCCGCCGCTTCCCAGAGCACCGTCTTCCCCATGGTGATGACCGACAATCGGAAGGCGGATTGCCGAGCCTATGATCCTTGGCTCGTGGGCATATCCGGCATTGATCCGGAAAAACTCCCCGAGCTGCTCCCCAACGACGGCGTGGTGGGTCCGCTGACGCCGTCTGTGGCTTCGGAACTGGGCCTCCCGTCCACCACTGTGGTCATCGTCGGAGCATTTGACAATCACACATCGGCGATAGGGAGCGGGGCAGTCCAGGACTATGAGGCGGTGGCGGTTCTTGGGACCTCAGGCTATCTGGCTTGCCATGTTCCGTTCAAGAAGACGGACTTGAGCAGCTTCATCACCACGATGGCCAGTCCTCTGCGCGGCCGCTACCTGATCTTCGGCGACTTGGGAAACAACGGCAAAGTGCTCGACTCCTACTTGGGGAATGAGATCTACTTCAGGAGCGCCTTCAACAGCCAGGACGCTCCCAGTGACGTCTATGACCGCATGAATCAAGTTGCCGAGCAAGCCCCCGTGGGGAGTGGGGGGGTGATCTTTCTGCCATGGTTCAACGGAACCCTGTGTCCTCAGGAGGATGCGGCCATGCGGGGGGGATTCCTCAATCTCTCGCATCAGACGACGCGAGCGCACATGACCCGAGCCGTCTTGGAGGGGATCGCGTACAACTGGCGGTGGCTCCTGGGTTCGGCGCAGAAGTTCGTGGGGCGGAAGTTCAGTTACCTGCGTTTGGCCGGAGGAGGTGCCCAATCCGGCACCTGGGCTCAGATCATGGCGGATGTCACGGGCCTGCCAATTCATCCGCTGGCCGATCCCCGCAATGGCAACGTGGTCGGGATCGGGCTTCTGGCGTTTAACCGCCTCGGTCTGATTGCTATTGATGAATTTCCAGGCCTGGTAAAGATGGCCCAAGTGTATCAACCCAGGCAGGAGAACCGTGCCGTGTATGACAAGCTCTTCGGGCAATTCATGGCGTGCCAAAAGAGCCTGAAACCGATCTTCCACGCCCTCAATGGTTCCTGATCCGCGCTCCCGGAAGCGAGGTTGCAATGACCAATTCAAACGATTCCAGTGATGCCCTGTCCAGCGTGTTTGGCGATCTGCATCCCTACCGCCAACGCTTCCCCGCCCACTTGCGGATTCCTCCAGAAGGTCTCAACCCCGAGGAGGTTTTCGGCGAGCTCAAATTCATGGCGGAAAGCGAAAACAAGAAATGGGACCAGGGCCAAGTGTCCGGCACCTTTTACCACGGCGGCATGGAGCACTACGCCTATCTCAACCGCGTCTTCAGTTTGTACTCCCATTCCAATCTACTGCAGCGTGATCTCTGTCCGAGCGGGACCAAGATGGAGGGGGAGATCATCCGTATGACCGCGAGGATGCTCAACAGCGAGGCGGCAAGACAGCGCAATCCGGAGGACGAGGTCTGCGGGGCGGTCACTTCGGGAGGCACGGAGAGCATTCTCAGCGCGATGCTCGTCTACCGGGAATGGGCCCGTCGCGAGCGCGGGATCCCCGAACCGGAGATGATCGCTCCCGAGACAATTCACCCGGCGTTTCAGAAAGGAGCTCACCTCTTTGGGATCCGCCTCGTTCGAGTTCCGGTGCGGGATTATCTGGCTGATATTGACGCGATGCGCGCGCTGATCACGCCCCAAACGATAGCCTTGGCAGGGTCAGCCGGCAACTACCCTTATGGGCTGATTGATCCTCTGTCACGCCTCTCCGACCTGGCGCTTGAGCACAACCTGGGCTTGCATGTGGATGGGTGCCTGGGCGGCTTCCTCTTGCCTTGGATCGAGAAGCTCGGCTACGCCGTGCCGCCTTTTGACTTCCGCCTGGCGGGGGTCACTTCTATGTCTTGTGACACGCACAAGTATGGCTACGGTCTGAAGGGCACTTCCGTCGTGCTATACCGCAATAAGCACCTTCGCCAGTTTCAGTACTTTGGGACCGCAGAATGGCAGGGAGGGATGTATGCCTCGCCGACCTTCCAGGGCAGCCGATCGGAGGGCCTGACTGCGGCGACGTGGGCCGCAATGGTTACGATGGGCGAGGACGGGTATCTGGAGGCTGCTCGGGAGATCATGAAGGCAGCTGATAAGATCCGGGCCGGGATCGCGAAGATGCCCGAGCTTAAGACGGCGGGGAACTCGACCTTCCTGATCGCGATACTCTCCGACGTAGTCGATATCTACCACGTGAATGACTTCCTCACCCAAAAAGGCTGGCGCATGAATGCATGCCAGTTTCCGCCGGGAATCCACTTCTGCCTCACATTGCGGCAAACACTGCCGGGTGTGGCGGAGCGGTTTGTGGAGGACCTGCGCGCAGCAGTTGAGTATGCGAAGCATCCGGAGAAGCCTGTCGCGGAAAGTGGGGCGATCTATGGTCTTTCGGCGCAACCTGCCGGACGGGCCGTCTTGGAGGATCAGCTGCTTGCCGCTTACCTTGATGCGACTTACGAGCCCTAGGGCGGGTACGGAATGGGGCGCGGCAGCTTGGGTCGGCGAGGCCTGAGCGCGGCCACCCGCTCCGTGAACCGCAACCGACCTGGGTTGCTGATGCTACAATCACGCGATAGGCGCCAGGAGCCCGAGAGGAATGACGGACAACCCCACCGCCGAGGAGTTTCGGCAAGCGGTAGAGCTTCTCAAGGAAGGAAAGCTCGCCGAAGCGCGGCTGGTCCTGATCGACGCAGTCACCCAGCATCCTCGGGATGAGTTGGGTTGGTTCCTGCTCAGTTTTGCGGTGACCGACCCAGGGCACCAGCGGGACTGCCTGGAGAGAGTCCTGCGGATCAACCCGGGCAATTCGAACGCCCGGGCTCGGCTTGAGAAACTAGGCGGGGTGGCGCCCCCCGAGCCCATTCCTCAGCCGGTCACACCGCCTTTTGTCACAAGTGAGGGTGAACTTCTCACTTCCAAGCCTGCTCCGCCACCGCAGACCGTTGCGCCCGAGGTGACCGAACCAGTCCGAGAACCTGAGGAAAAAGCCCTCTTAGGGGTACCAGATCAACATGTGACCCCGGTCATTTTTGACCAGGAAGGAGAGGGCGAGGAGGAGACGTCAGAGGAGGCGGGGGAGGAGGAGCAGGCGGCCGTTGAGCCGGCGCCTGAGCCGTCCCCTCCCGGGGTCGTCGCTCTTACTGCCGCGAGCCCCTCTGGGCCAGCCCCAAGCCCGAAGCCCACAACCCGGACGCGTCCCAAGGTTACGAAAGCTAAAGGAGAGCGGGCCGCGGGCTGGATGATTGCGGCCATTGTTGTCCTCCTGCTCATCATCCTCGGGGGCGCGGGGGCCATGGGATTGGCGTACCTCCGCTCTCAAACGCCTGTCGGCCCCGGTAGAGGTGGACAGACGGCAACCGCGGAGATCGCGGTTTACACGTCGGCTCCGACCGCGGTGATGAGTCTTCCACCCGAGTGGACCCATACACCGACCCCGACGATCACCTTGACTCCCTCGGTGACTCCCAGTCCGAGCGTCACACCCACCCCTCCGCTGGCCACCCCAAATGCAACCATTTCGTCGGCTTTAGATGTGGTCCAGATCGAGGTTTCGGATCTACGCGGTCTCACCATGACCTCAAGTCTTCCTCGATTTGTCATTTCACAATCCCAGGCGGAGCAAACTTTGGAAAGCGCGTTCCTGGCCCAGAGCTCTGTGCAAGACGTGCAAGACCAGGCACGTGCTTTGAAGGCCCTGGGTTTAATCACCCCAACCTATGACCTGGTCAAACACACTCTCAACCAGATGGCGGACGGGATCGGCGGGTTCTACCTGCCCTCGCTAAGGGAGATCTTCGTAATCGGCACGGGATTCCCTGGGGTCGATCGCTTCATCTACTCCCATGAGTATGATCACGCCCTGGTGGATGCCAACTTCGGATTGAAGGACTTGGAGGAGCCAAGTTTTTGCAAAGGCGATGAACAGCGCTGTGAGGCAGTGCAGGCCCTGAGCGAGGGGGACGCGACTCTCCTCATGCAACAATGGTGGGACAAGTATGCGGGTGGACAGGACCGGTTGGACATTGCCGAGTACACCCAGTCCGGCCAGCCTCGCTACGCGCTTCCCGAGGATTCTCCTCCTCCTTATGTGAGCAAGGATGCCACTTTCCCCTACGTGCAAGGGCTGGCCTTTGTCAATTATCTATATGCCCGTGGAAACTGGGCCGAAGTCAATGCGGCCTATCAGAAGCTTCCCGACAGCACGGAGCAAATCCTTCATCCCGAGAAATACGTCAGCCAGGAGAAGCCCGATTCGGTTCAAGATCCGGACATTGGGTCGGTCTTGGGCCCAGGGTGGCGTCCGATTGACCTCGACACCCTGGGCGAATGGGGGACTTACCTCCTGCTGGGCTACGGTTCGGACCCCTCGTCGCAGTTGCCCGATGCTCGGGCCCTGGCCGCGGCGAGCGGGTGGGGGGGTGATCACCTGCAGATCTACTACGAGGAGCGGACCGATCAAGTCGCCATGTCGGTCCACTGGGTGTGGGATTCTCAGGGGGATGCCGACGAATTCGCAAGCGCCATGCGGGTCTACTTGGGCAAGCGGTTTCGTGGCGGAAAGGTGACTGGCCCAAGCCAAGACTGCTGGGATTCCGACAACCAGTCGACTTGTTTGTTCACCTCTGCCGCGAGCACACTGTGGGTCCTCGCGCCCTCCCAGGCAGCGGTAACCGCCATCCATGGGCTCTACGCGAGCCCCCTCTGACGACCAGTCCCAGGAAGCTGTCCGGGGCTCGGGCTACCTCGAAATTCCCCACAACCTGAGGGTGCCGTCCCACGAGGCGGTTGCAAGCAGCCGTCCGTCGTTGGAAAAATCTTCGCCGAACACCCAGCCATTCAAGGGTGGGAGCATGCCAAGCCCGACCTGGGTGCTGGCATTCCATAGGCGAACTGTGTCGTCCATGCCGCCGGAGGCGAGCAGCGGCCCCTTGGTCGAGAAGGTGACAATCATGGCCGCGGCGCTGTGGCCCGAGAAGGAGACCAGCAGCCTGCGATCGCCCACGGACCAGAGTTTCACGATCCCGTCATCACCCGCGGAGGCGAGTAGCGAACCGTCCTTGCTAAATGCGACCGAAGTCACCGAGCCCGCGTGGCGTCCCTCGAAGGGGGAAGAACCGCCGGTTGCCGGATCCCACAGCGTGACGGAGCCGTCGTCTCCCCCCGCGGCCAGAAGGGGGGTTCTCTTGTCTGCGAGACCGGGGGGAGCATACGCCAGGGCGGTGACGATGCTGGAGGTCGTGATCTGGCGAAGGGATCCTGTGGTGAGGTCCCACAGTTCGAGATCCCCCGCACCCAGGGCGATTTCAGTTTGATCGGGGTTGAAGGCCATGCTTCGCAGGCCCACCAGCTTCTGTTGAGCGATCGGCTGGTCAGTCTGGAGGTTCCAGACGACCACCGTGTCGGCGGTGGCGTGGGCAGCGGCCAACTTCTGTCCGTCGGCAGAGTAGTCGACCCCAATGACGGGGGTGCCTGCGAGCTGGGAGCCGGGCGGCAACTCAAGGACACGGCCTGAGATCGTCCGCCAAATGCGCACGGAGCCGTCGTCCGAACCTGCGGCCACAGTGCTGGAGTCCGGCGAAAAAGCGACGGCGCGCATGGCGGGGAAGAAACCGAAGGGCAAAGGCAACGGCTTAAATCGCGGCAGGCTCCACAGCCGAACGCTGTACCCGGAAGATGCTGTGATTAGACGGGTCCCGTCAGATGTGAAAAGCACGGTGTCGACTACGGTGTCATGAGCCTGGACCGTGGCAAGCAGTTTTCCGTCCGAAGTTCGCCACAGTCGGACCGTGCCGTCCGCTGCACCGACGGCGATGGTCGTGCTGGTCTTGGAGAAGGCGACACTCCAGGCGCCGAACGGGTGACCTGAGAGGATCCGAAGGGTAGTGCGTCGGGACAGATCCCAGAGCGCCACCGTGCCGTCGCTGCTCGCAGAGGCCAACAGCCGCCCGTCCGGCGAGACGGCGACGCCGAAGAGCAGTCCGGATTGCGCCTTGAGGGTTGGCTGTTCCTCGCCCGTTGTCATGTCCCAGAGGGAAACGTATCCGGTGTCACCACCCGCAATCAGGAGCTGGCTATCCGGGGTGAAGGCGAGGCTGCGGACGCCGTACCCCCAATACCCATAGGCAACGCCTCCGAAGCTGAAGCGTTGGTCGCCGCTGGGCAGATCCCAGACTTTGACGGTGCCATCCTCGCTGCCTGAGGCGAGCCATTTGCCGTTGGGTGAGAAGGCCAGGCTTCGAACTCCGCGCGGGTGGCCGCTGATCTGAAACACCCTCTCACCCGAGGCCACGCGCACGACGGTGATCGTGCCGTCGGAGTCGCCCTGGGCGAGCAAGGCGGAGTCGGAAGAGAAGGCGAGGGTCAGCACGGGCGTGTCGGAGGGGAGCACCCGCAGGAGGGTAAGGTCTGGGAAACTGTAAAGGTAAAGGCCCAATGCCGTGGCCAAACCGAAAACCTTCCCGTTGGGTGTCAGGGCCGGCCGGGAGGGCCAGCCGTTTCCCAGCCTCCCAATCTCCGTCAGGCTTGAAATGTTTTCGGGTCCAATATCGGTCTGTGGCAGGGGCCGGGCGAGGCTGATACGAGTCGTGGCCGATCCGGATACGGGAGTTCCACAGCCGGCCAGCGAATTGAGAATTAGGGCGGTCGTGAGGAGAGGGGCAAAGGAAAGCGCACTGGGATGAACCGGCCGCAGAACGAGATGGCCGCCTGGGGTCATGAGTTTCGGACTTGGGGTCTTCGGTTGTGGGGCGGCATCAAGCCGGCAGCTGGGTGAACCATTGGCTGAGCGCGCGGAGGCAATCAGCGCCAACCTTATGGCCCACTGGAGTCTTGCATAAATCGACATGGGCTCCTAGCTCTTCAAGCGACTGGACCCCCTTTTCGGCCAGAGTGATTGGGACCAGGGGGTCGGCGATTCCGTGGGCCACGAACACCGGCTTGTCACGGAGGGCTCGCTCAGATCTCTTGCTCGGGGGAATCTCTGGAACGAATCCCGCGAGTAGAACCAATGCCTTGACTTGAGCAGGGAAACCCAAGGTGAAGGAACAGCCGAGAGCCGCTCCCTGACTGAATCCTATCACGATCATCTGCCCAGCCCGGGCTGAATGTCGCTCCTGGACGGACCTCACGACCTTGGCAAGGGAGGCGATTGCGGGGTCGAAATCTTGCAATTCTGGCCATCTGCCCTTTGGCAGTCGAGGGTGCCAGCTGTAGCCCCCGTCCTCACTCGGCAGGATGCCCCGCGGGCAAACCTTGAGGCAACTTTCGGGGAGGCTCGGGGCAAAGACCTCCATCGAGTTTTCATTTCCGCTGCGACCATGCAGGAGAAGGGCGATGGGGTGATGCCCTTCCTCGTCGGGTCGAGAGACCCGGTATATGATGTCTTGGTCCTGTTCGAGGTGCCAGTTGCTGTGTTTCACTGAGTTCAGCTTTTCGGCAGACGATTCGCCCGTGATCCCGGGAACGGGCGGTAGGCGCGGACCGGGTTGGGATCGGGACCATCCGACTGGTAGTGAAGTATACCGAAACGCATGCAGGCGGCCACACGCCACCCGCCGTTGAACCCATGGGGGAATCTCCCGCTGCCATGCAACCCCATTCGGGTTGGGATGAACTGCAGAGGCGCCGGACGAAGCAGCTGGCGCGAAGGCGAGGTCAGAACGCCACCCGGTGGTCTCCGGGTCAGGGTCTGATGCGGTGCAATCGCTGAACGGGCAGGGAGTCTAAGCTTGGGCGAATGACATGGAGACGCGATCTTGAGGAGCGTACCCCTGGGCACTAAGATGCGTTCGAAGGGAGACGGAAGGCCATGGCGAAGAGTGGAGAAGGATTGAGACGCGTCATGCGAAGATGGGCGAGTGGCGTTTGTCTGGTGACCTCGCAGGAAGGGGCGCAGCGGGAGGGGATGATAGTCAGTTCATTCAGCTCCGTCTCGCTCGAACCGCCCTTGGTCGTGGTGGTGATGGAGACTGAGAGTCTCACCCTGAAGATGATCTGAAGATGATCCTGCGAACGAGATGCTTGGCGATTTCCTTTCTCACGGCCGACGACCGCCTCCTTTCAGAGCGTTTCGCGAGCCCCGAATTCGAGTCTGATCGTTTCCGCAACTCCGATTGGACCCGCGCTGTTACGGGAGCAGGCGTCTATCGCGGGGCTGCCGCCTATCTGGATTGCAAACTCAGAAGGAGCTTGCGGGAGGAACCCATAGTGTGGTGCTGGGGCAGGATGTCGCTGCTGAGGTGCTTGCGGAGCAACCGCCTCTCGGGTTCTTCAATCGGGGATATCATAGATTGGAGGAGGGGTAGGTTGGGGCGCGCTGGGCGAGGAGGATATCCAGGGGAGGAGCCAATGCTAGGTCCAGTCGAGCAAAGAGCACTGTTGAGAATGGCGCGGCGTTCGATTGAGCGGACCGCGCTCGGGGCGTGGTCTCCGCAGGCCGACCTGGAAGGCTTGGACCCGACGCTCCTGAAGCTCGGCGCTTGCTTTGTTACCCTGACGATGGGCGGACGACTGCGGGGCTGTATCGGTTCCATCGAGGCTAGCCAACCCCTGGCGATGGATGTCTGGGAGCATGCGGCCGATGCCGCTCAGAATGACTTTCGCTTCCCACCCGTGGTCACGGCGGAGGTCCCATTGCTCGAGATCGAGATCTCCGTGCTGACCCACCCGGTACCGGTCGACTGCGATTCGCCCGAGGACTTGGTGCGGAAGCTGAGACCCGGCGAAGATGGGGTCATCCTGACCGTAGGGAATCGCAGAGCTACCTTCCTACCACAGGTTTGGGCGAAGATCCCCGATCCGGTGCAATTCCTGGATTCGCTCTGCGAGAAAATGGGTCAGCCCGCGGGCGCCTGGAGGCGCGAAGGAATCCGGGTGCAGACTTACGAGGTGCAGTGCTTTGCGGAAAGCCTTTCGAAGGGCGAGGTTCAGGAAGGGTCAGCCACCTCCGCCTGAGGGCCTTGCAGGAATGTTTTTCAGACGAGCACCGGCGCACGCCCTGCGCTCTTGGGAGGAGGTGCGAACGCGAGGCAAGAAGTTCCTTGAACCAAGAACTGCAGCCCTCCATAGGTTGCCATTGGTTTCCTGCTTCCGTACGGGCGCCAAGGGTTAGAAGATGTGGACAACGTCTCAGCCCGGCGCATGTCGGCGCCCGGATCGCTGAGAGGGATCGGCGGGATAGGGGGACTCGCGCTAAATGACGAACTGGCCGTTTTCATGAAGTAATTGGCCGTCCACTGTGATTCGGCCACCCTGGCGGAGGTCGCAGATCATGTCCCAATGGATGGCGGACTGGTTCGTTCCCCCCGACTCGGGGTAGCTGGCACCCAGGGCCATGTGGAAGCTGCCACCGATCTTTTCATCGAACAGAATCTCACGCGTGAATCGTGTGATTCCCTCATTTGTGCCGATCGAGAACTCCCCTACACGACGGGACCCTTCGTCGGTATCTAGGATTCTTTGGAGGAAGTCCCCGTTCTTCTTGGCGGTCGCTCGCACGACTCGGCCTTTTTCGAACCAGAGCCGAACGCCTTCCACCTCGCGTCCCTGGTAGATGGCTGGGAAAGAGAAGTGCACCTGCCCTTCCACGCTATCTTCGACGGGGCCGGTGAAGACCTCGCCATCGGGGACGTTAACGTGGCAGTCGCAATTGATGAAAGTCCTCCCGGAAATACTCAGACTCAGGTCGGTCTCAGGGCCTGCCACGCGAATCTCCCTTTTTCCTCCAAGCCAATCGATGATTCTGGCTTGCTTGGCAGAAACACCCTTCCAGTAGCCGATTGGGTCGCGCAGGTCGGGCATGCAGGCGCGGAAAACGAACTCCTCATAGTCGGTGAGGCTCATTTCCGCGTCCTGGGCCAGGGCTGAAGTCGGATAGGGGGCAAGCGTCCAGCGCAGACTTCCCCTGGCAGAACGGCCCATGATCGTCTGGAGCGTGGGCCCGAGGGCCTTTTGGCGCCGCTGAACCCGTAGAGGATCGACTTCGCTGAGCGCTTTGGTGTTCGCGGGCGAGAGAATCCGCATGTACACATCATAGGTTTCCAACATGAGCCGGAGAGGATCAGGAACAAAGTCCAGTTGGCTGTCGGAGGCATACTTGTAAAAGATTTCGTCCTGTCGGGAGAACCCGAGGTACAGGACAGGATGGCCTCCCGCTTGAAGGACTTTGGCGTAGATCTCGACCAGGAGAGGCTCAGCATTGGAATCGCCCCGGATGAGCACTCGCTCGCCCGGCTTGACATCGACGGAGTACCCTACGAGCAGCTCGGCCAGCTTGGCAACGCGTGGATCAGACACAGTTCGGATCTCCTTTCGGTCGCCTCAAGTGAGCGGTGGATTCGCCAGTCCCCTTGGATCCCCAGGGATTGCATAGATTCGATTCTGCCTGCCGCTGATGCGGGTATGGACGGGGGACCGGCCGCCGGCATTCCTAGCCATTGGGGGAGGTCGTAGTCATGAGTGGACCGCCCCTTTCCTTCTCAGCCGGCAAGGAGACGGCCAGGCGAAAGGAACCCTCGCGACGGGCGCCTTTTTGGATATCGGCTGAGAGTTTGACGGGTGCCTCTCCGGCGCTTTGACTGAGCCTGGGGAGGGAATGAGCCCGGCACACTGCAATTCTACTGCCTCTGTTGCTGGGACAGAGGCGACGGGGCGTTGGGGAGTGACGTTAGGTCTTGTCCATGCGGGGCTCGGCAATCTTGGTCCGGCCATGCGAGGACGGGGTCCTTTGGGAGAGGGCAGCTCGGTGGGAGGCGAGGCGGAGATGGGGCGCATGCTATACTTTCTGGATCCGGTCGAATTCATGGGATGCATTCTGTCGTTGGGGGATGAGAAATGGTTGAGGGTGTGTTGCGTTGGGGGTTTCTGGGCACGGCGCGAATCAACAGCGCCCTGGTGAACCCGTTGCGTCTCTCGGAGCGGAACAAGCTCGTCGCCGTAGCCAGTCGAGACATGAAGAAAGCGGGGCCTTACGCATCGGAGCTGGGAATCCCTCGTTCCTATGGGAGCTATTCCGCCATGCTCGAGGATCCGGACATAGATGTGGTCTACATCTCGTTGCCCAACAGCCTGCATGGCGAATGGTCGGTGAAGGCTGTGGAAGCGGGAAAGCACGTGCTCTGTGAGAAGCCGCTGGCTCTTTCCGTCGCAGAAGTGGACCGGATAATCGATGCTTCAAGGCAGGCGGGGGTCGTGGTAGCCGAGGCCCTCATGTACCGGCATCACCCACAGACGCTAAAGGTTAAGGAGCTGGTGGAAGAAGGGGCGATTGGAAAGATCCTCCTGGTGCGGGCCTCTTTCAGTTTCCGTCTCTCGCGGGAGAAGGACATCCGCTTTGACGCAAAGCTCGGCGGGGGGAGTCTTTGGGACCTTGGCTGCTACACGACAAGTTATGCGCGATTCGTGATCGGCTCTGAACCGATCGAGGTGGTGGGCTGGGAAGTGCGTGGTCCTTCCGAGGTAGATGAGCTTTTCGTGGGGGCGATGCGATTTCCCGGAGATGTTTTTGCTCAGATCGACTGTGGGTTTCGAACGCCGTACCGAGCGAGGGTGGAGATCATTGGCAGCGAAGGGACTCTAAGCATGCCCCATCCGTACAAGCCGGACATCAATGGCCAGGTGTCCTTGATCCGCGAGACGGAGAAACAGACCATCACCGTTCAAGGCGAGGAGCTGTATCGTGGGGAGATCGAGGACCTGGCCGACGCGGTGTTATTGGGGAAACCCGCGAGGGTGAGCCTGCAGGAGAGTCGCGGGAACGTGGCCGCGATTGAGGCCTTGTTGAGGTCAGCGCAGGAAATGCGGCCTGTGCGGCTTCCTTAGAGCGCGGGTTGGAAAGCGCAGTTGGCAGCGAACGAAAGGGGCCTCCCAAGTGGAGGCCCTTTGCCATCGGGGCTCGGGTGTTGAGAGGGTTATCGGGAGGCGGTCGCCAGGGAAGTTTCGGGTTTCCGGACTTTGACGAGGATCCACATCACGACCCCCGACCCCGCCAGAAAGAAAAGCAGGAGAAGGACCAAGGGGGCTAATTGCACGTTGACCGGTTCAGCCCCTACCGCTCCGAAGGGGGCGATCTCCCTGTCCTGCAAGAACTGGCGGCTCAACGTGGTGAGTACCAGCATTCCGAACTGGCTCAGGGCCGCGAGTGGCAGTAAGAGTCGCGCTGGTCGCCCTCGATAGAGGAGCAGGAGCAACTAGGGGAGCCCGGGTGCAAGGGCTGTGATGCCCGTCAGAGCCCGCTGCGGCGGTGTGAGCAGGAAGGAACGAGAGGCGGAGGGCATGGTCAGAAGGTAGCGGGTTCCGGCCGCAGCGATCGAAACCAGCCCGAGGCTGTAGAGAAGCAAGCCAAAGCGGGGAACCCAAGCTTGGTACTGGGGCCCCTCGCGGGAGGTCAACAGGGCGGCGTTGAACAGGCAGTAGGCGGCCACGGCGGTGAGCGCCAAGCGGAACATCATCATCCAACGGGGGAGAATCGACCAGGGGTAGTGCACGGCAGCCTCCTTGGGTGGGGTGATTGGAAGGATGGGGGCTACGCTCGACAGTGATCTTCCCCGGGAGTTGGGTTCGATCCGGTCTCTGACCACCGAGACCTCGCGGTCGCTGCAGTATAGCAGCTGGAGGTCGATAGGAGATGGCTGCCCCCGTGCCTGCAATCGGGCTAGGTGCCCGCTTCAGTCACGAGGCTGGAGGCTGCCGGCCGCGCGGAGATGGCTAAAATAAACGTGATCAGAAGGGCAGAGGTCAGACACCAGATGCAGGCCGCTCGGAGAACGAAGATCTCAAGGTACGTCAAGTAGGCGGAGAAGGCCGTTCCCAAGAGGGCCTCTGCGAAGACAGCCAAGCGGGCAGGCTTGGTAAGCACATCCCACCGCGATAGGCTCGCTGCAGCGGAGATCAGGACCAGCAAATAGCCGCTAGCGCCAAACAACCCCAACGGGACAACTCCGAATAGTTTGGCATAGCGGCTCGCCTGAACGACATTGCAGCCCCCGACGGGGCCACAGAAGGCCTCTGTTCCCGAGAGTTCGACATAGGAGAGGTAGCCGGCCACTCCCAGTCCCGCCAAGGCGAGGATCGGCACGCCATACCTCTCGAAAGCGCAGATCGGAGTTGCATTCTCAGGAACACGGGCAAACGAGATCAAGGCGTAGATCATCCCGAGGATGGCGATACCCAGGACAAAGTCCGCCAACCCAATCCCCAACGGGACCTGGCCGGCGAGAGGAGAAGGGCCCGCTCCCCGAACAAGCTCAGCCCGGTTGAGGAGGGCCGAAAGGAAGGGGACCCCGGCTTTCGCCATAGGGAAGGGAGACCAGGCTAGGTGAAGCAACCCGAAGAGCACAAGGGCCAGGGCTCGTTGTCGTTTCATAGAATTCCGTCTGCTCCAATGGATGGGCGGAACCACAGGCTTTCCCTATTGGTCGTGCCCTCGGGCCGAGACGGGCCGACTCGTGAGCGGGAGGGCTGATGGCCCATGGTGGGAGAATGGCTCGCGGGCACCCGGGGAACGCGCCGCGTGGGCACGCGGGAAAGCGAAGTTTGTGCTCAGGACTGAATCATAGCATGAACGAAACTCAGGTCCGTCTCGGCCCACCAGCTTGCAGGGTAGCGGGTTGACAACGGGGCTGCAGGGAGGCTGTGGCCCCACTGCGAACGGAGCATTGGGACCCGGAGATCGAGTGACCGCTCAGGGGGGGCGAGTTTCCTGCTACGACCGCGATCTTAGATCCGCAAGCCTCTCCTTTACCGCGAGAACCTCGGACTCTAACTCCTGCAGATAGGCTTGAAGATCATCTACCTGTTCAGCCTTGGTTTGGAAACGGCGGTGGAACTGGGGTCCATCGTGGCAGCGGCATTCGCAACCGTGCTCACAATCACATGAGTTGGAGTGAATCGGTGACATTGGGTCTCTCCTCTTTGTATCGTCCCCTCCGATGCAACGGCTGGATGAAGTTGGACCCTGTAGTGAAAGGCTCGCCGCAGGGCTTCGGAGATGTCCCTGGGCGCAAGCAAGGGCCCTGCCGAGCCAGGAAACGGGGGCGGCCGGCGCGAAATGGAATCGGGTGGATCTTCAGATGGCCTGAGCCCCGGGTTTGGTGCACTTGGGGCATTTGCAGCGGCCCCGACGCGGGTTGAGTCGCAACTTGGTCTGCAGCCTGCCCTTACGGGCCTGCGCCAAGGCTAGGGCCTGCAGGTCCTGGAGGATGGCGGAAAGATGAGGGTCGTCGACACGATAGTAGATGCGCGAACCCTCCCTCCGGCTGGCAATAAGGTGAGACCGTCGCAGCTCCATAAGGTGCTGGGAAACGGCGGCCTGCCGAAGACCGACCACAGCCTGGATGTGGCACACACACGCTTCCTCACCCTTGAGCAACGTCAGAATGTGCAGACGAGCCGGGTGCGAAATGGCTTTCAGGAGATTGGATTCCATCTGGACTGCGAAAGGTTCCATCCCCATCTCTCAGGACATTCAGTTTCTTGAATGAATTCTAGTGCCGCCCCAAGTCCCGCGCGAGTGACATTCGGTCGCTCCGCTCAGTCGTTCTTCAAGTGAACGGGGTCGCACCCTTCGTTTGACCATGAGGGAGTCGGGCTCGTCGGGGTGACGGGTAGCGCAAGCAAAGCGTGACTTTCCCCACTAACCAGCGTTTTCGAGCCAAACTATCGTAATTACAGGACTTGGATCGGTGGTTTAGTCGGAGGAGAGGATGGCTCCTGCTGGAGCCAATATTGTTGATTCGGGTCTTGGCGTGCTTGCTGCCTACCAAGGATTGTGGGGGCAGCGGATCGCCGAGAACATCGCGAAAAATTCTCCGCCCGGGTGGCGGGTCTCCACTTGGGCGGCTCCTGGGTTTGTGCCTCCAGTTGTTGATGACCCCGAAGAATATCTAACTAGTCCAATTACATCTTCGGACCTTCTTGTTGCTCTGGGGGACACGCCAGGGTTTGCGCAGTTGGTGCCCTCGCTCGCGGCGAAGGCTCGTGTGCGTGCGGCGGTGGTCCCAGTTGACCGAAATGAGTCGTTGCCAACTGGGTTGGTGAGGCAGCTGGAGGGCTGGTTGAGGGGGATGGGTGTGGCGGTGGTGTTCCCCAGGCCGCTTTGCTCTCTGGAAGAGGACGGCTACAACCGCGCCCCCGTCCGGGTGGAATACGACGATGCGGCGATCCGGGAGTTTGCCCGGCACTTTGGGCGTCCGAAGTTCCATATCTCCGCTTCCGAGGGCAGACTGGGTTCAATTCAAGTAGTGCGGGACGCGGGGTGCGGGTGCGCGCGCTTCGTGGCCGATGGATTGCGCGGGATTCGGATGGAGGAGGCGGTGGAAGCGGCGGGCATGCTTCATCATCACTACCCTTGCTTAGCCAGCATGAATATCGATGAGGACTACCGGGACACCTTGATGCACGTCTCAGGGAACTTATTGCGTGAGGAGATTCAGCGGGGGATTGAACCGATCCTCCCCCCAGCTTACTTGCGACCGTCCAACCTCGTGGACTCCCTCTAGCAGTTGGTTTCGCGGGGTTGGGGAACCACCTTCGGTTGGGTCAGATTCCAGAGGAGGCGTTATGCCGAAGAAGCGAACCGCAAGCGAACGTTCCCGCGACCCTGCGGCTCAAGAAATGCTTGCGCGGGCGGAGGCCCTGGGCATCGAAACGGCATTTGATCGTGCCGACAGCATGGCGGCCTGCCCCATCGGGGTCGGGTCCGCGGCGGGGCTGTGCTGCAAGAATTGTTTCATGGGGCCCTGCCGGCTGACCAAGGAAGGCCAAGTGGGGATCTGTGGTGCCACGGTGGATACGATCGCGGCCCGCAATCTGGCCCGGTCCATAGCGGCCGGCGCGGCAGCCCACTCAGATCACGGCCGGGATCTGGCGTTCACACTTCTGGCGGCTTCGGAAGGCAAGGCGCAGGGATATGAAATCCGCGATGTGGAGAAGCTGCTGATGGTGGCCCGCAAGTACGGCGTGAAAGTGGAGGGACGGGCGAAAGAAGAAATTGGCCGTGACGTGGCCCAGATCGGCCTGAGCATGTTTGGTCAGCAGGAAGGGGAGCTGATCTACATTCGGCAGGCACCGAAAAAGCAGCAGGAGCGTTGGAAGCGTTACGGGATTGTCCCACGAGGCGTGGATCGCGAGGTCGTGGAAGTCTTGCACCGGACTCACATGGGGGATGACCAAAAGGCAGAACATATCCTGAAGGGGGCCTTGCGATGTGCGATGGCCGACGGCTGGGGCGGATCGATGTTGGCCACAGATTTCTCGGATATTCTTTTCGGAACCCCTCGGGCAAGGCTGGGACGGGTGAATCTGGGGGTGCTCCGGAAGGACGAAGTCAATATTGTCGTTCACGGGCACGAGCCGACCCTTTCGCAGATGTTGGTCCGAGCTGTGCAGGAACCAGAGCTGGTGGAGTACGCGCGGAGCAAGGGGGCCCAGGGGATCAACTTGGCAGGAATCTGCTGCACCTCTAATGAGACCCTCATGCGACAGGGCATCCCCTCCGCCGGCAATTTCCTGCACCAGGAGTTGGCCCTCCTGACGGGGGCAGTGGAGGCCATGATCGTGGACGTCCAGTGCATTATGCAGGCGTTGCCCGGGGTAGCCAGCCACTTCCATACGAAATTTGTGACCACCTCCCCGAAGGTGGAGATCGAAGGGGGAATCCATCTCGAATTCGATGAGCACCATGCTCTTGACCAGGCTCGTGAGCTCGTCAAAATGGCGGTCGACAATTACCCAAACCGCGGGGAGGTTCACATTCCGGGCGTCAGCGAGGATGTCGTTCCGGGATTCTCCCAGGAGTACATCAACTACATGTTGGGTGGTTCGTATCGCGCCTCTTTCCGCCCGCTTAACGATGCCATCATGGCCGGACGCATCCGGGGAGTGGCCGCGGATGTGGGCTGCAACAACCCGCGAACAACGCAGGACCGGTCGCACGAGTACTTGGTGCGGGAGTTCCTGAAGAATGACGTCCTGGTGGTCCAGACCGGGTGTGGGGCGCTGGCCGCGGGGAAGTACGGCTATCTGCTGCCGGAGGCGGCCCTGGAGGCGGCTGGGCCGGGTTTGCGCGAGGTGTGCGAGGCAACGGGAATGCCCCCGGTGCTGCATCTCGGGTCGTGTGTGGACAATTCGCGGATCCTCACGGTTCTGACTCAAATGGTTGCCGAGGGAGGACTGGGGGAGGATATCTCGGACATTCCTGCAGTCGGCCTGGCCCCGGAGTGGATGAGTGAGAAGGCCCTGGCGATCGGGGCCTACGCGGCGGCCTCGGGAGCGTACGTGCTATTCGGGATTGACTCCCCCGTGGGAGCCAGCGCCGAGGTGACGCGCTTGATGAGCGAGACGTGGGAGCGCGTGCTTGGCGGGAAGATGGAATTCGTCACGAGCGACGAGGAAATGTTCAAGCGCGCGATGGCGCACATTGACGCGAAGCGAGTGGCGCTCAACCTGCCGGTCTACGATGCCAGTCGATGGGGTCGTAGCGGAGATCTCGTCTTCTACGAGAAGATGGGGAAACCGGTTGCAGTCGAGGCGGGCTAATTGGATCCAGTGTTCACAAGGCGAAAGAGTCCCGGGAGGAATTGAGATGTCCCGATATATCGCAACTCGTGCGATCCGTGGTGCCCACCAAGTCGTGGAGGAGTTCTCGACGCGATTTGAGAAGGCCCTGGCGGAGAAAGGGGCGGAGGCCGGCCTGGCATTCCCGAATACGGCCTATCACTTGCCCCTGATCCTGGGCATGACCGGGAGGACCGTGGAGAAGCTGGGTGACCTGAAACCCATAGTGGAGAAGGCGCGCGTCCTGCTTCATCCGTTGCCAGCAGACCGGCACTGGCTCCCCTACCTGGGCGAAACGTTGGATTCGGGGATGGCGACTCTTCTCGCGGAGGAGGGCATTGAGGCCATCCGCTTCCTGTATGGAGAGGAGCCGCAGAGACTGGAAGGCTTTCATCTAGCGGGAGGGACTTCCTTCACCAGCCCAGAAATGGCCAAAGTAAGTTCGAACGGCCATTTGAATGGCCCGATCGATGACATCCAACTGCGCTCCTGGGGGATCCAGTTGGTCGACGGGCGCATGCCTGGGTTTGCCGCGATTGTCGGCTGTGCCAAGTCGAACGAAGTCGCCGTGAAGATCGTTCGCGAACTGCAGCGACGGAACATCCTTTGCTTCCTTTCGGGCAATGTGAACGGAAGGAGCATCATTCAGCAGCTCACCGAAGAGGGGGTGGAGCTCGGGTACGACACCTACACCGTTCCCTTCGGCCTGGACACCTACAGTGCGATCTATGCGCTCGGCTTCGCGGTGCGCTCGGCGCTCACTTTCGGGGGCCTGAAGGGCGGGCAGTCACGCGAGATCCTCTTGTACAACAAGGACCGCGTCTTCGCATTTGTGCTGGCGCTGGGGGAGGTGGACGATATCAAGTACGCTACGGCGGCGGGAGCCATCAACTTCGGATTCCCGGTCGTGGCGGACACCCGTATCCCGGAGATCCTTCCGACCGGTGTGACCACGTACGAGCATGTGGTTTCGATGCCCTTCGATGAGATTGAGGGGAAGGATGACCTGGAACGTGCCGAGCGGCTTGTTCAAAAATGCATCGAAGTGCGAGGGGTCAAGGTCACGGTCCACGAAGTGCCCATCCCCGTCCCGTATGGATCGGCGTTCGAAGGGGAAGTGGTTCGCAAGTCGGACATGCGCGTGGAGTTCGGAGGGAAGTACTCACGGGCGTTCGAGTATCTGCATATGGCCGGGCTCGACGAGATTCAGGACGGAAAGATCAGCTTGGTGGGCCCAGATTTCGCGGACCAGCCCGAAGGTGCCGCGATGGACATGGGCATTGTGGTGGCCGTGGCTGGTCGCAAGCTACAGAAAGACTTCGAGCCTGTGCTCGAGCGACAGATACACCACTTCATCAACGGGGCCAGTGGAATTCAACATATCGGGCAGCGCGACATCGCCTGGATCCGGATTAGCAAGGCGGACGCGGAGAAAGGGTTCAACCTGAGCCATTTCGGTGAGATATTGCATGCCCGCTTCCACAGTGATTTTGGAGCGCTTGTGGACAAGGTGCAGGTGACGATTTATACCGACGCGGCCGAGATCGAGGATTGGCTGGCCAAGGCCCGGGCCGCATATCAAGAGCGAAACGAGCGCGTGGGGAGCATGACCGACGAGAGCGTGGAGGAGTTCTTCTCCTGCACCCTTTGCCAATCGTTTGCGCCCAACCACGTCTGCGTTGTCTCCCCGCAGCGTCTGGGGTTGTGTGGCGCCTACAACTGGCTCGACTGCAAGGCCTCCAACCAGATCAATCCAACGGGCCCCAACCAGCCCATCCGCAAAGGGGCGACCCTCGACCCGGTCAAGGGGTACTGGCAAGGAGTCAACGAGTTTGTCCAGACGGCCAGCCATGGGCAGGTAGGTGAGGTCGCTGTCTACTCGATCATGGAGAACCCCATGACCGCCTGCGGGTGCTTTGAGTGTATTGCCATGGTCATCCCGGAGGCGAACGGCGTAATGATTGTGAGTCGGGAAGATACCAGCATGACACCGGCGGGTATGACCTTCTCGACTTTGGCGGGCATGGCTGGGGGCGGACTGCAGACGCCCGGGATCATGGGCCACGGGAAATTCTATATCCTCAGTCCGAAGTTCCTGGCGGCGGATGGCGGGTTCAAACGGGTTGTGTGGATGTCCTCGGTGCTCAAGGAGCAGATGGCCGAGCCGCTGCGGGCCACATGCGAACGCGAGGGGGATCCGGAGCTCCTGGACAAGATCTGCGATGAGCGCTTTGCGACGGACGTGGAGGGATTGGTGAAATACGTCCAGGAGAAGAACCATCCCGCCTTGACCATGCCCTCACTGCTGTAGGGCCGAGGGGCTGCGGCCTGCGGGGCTGCCTCAAGGGCGAGTCTCTGGAAGGAGATTGCGGAATGCCTGTAACCATTGAGGTTCCGAAGGAAAAATGGTCCGGGAAGGTCCGCGAGGTCACATTGGGAGCGACCTCGGCCGAGGGGGGCACTCGTTCCCGGAGTGTGACCGTGGGGGGCGAGGGAACTCTGGCTGGGCTCTCTTTTGACGGGGAGTTGCCACATTCGCCTGCCGTGGCGATTGAAGTCCGAGAGAAGAAACCAGAGGACTGGTCGCCTCTGCTCTATGAGGCTTGGGGGGAGGCTATGCAGGATCCGGCGGATTGGGCGCGGGCGGCGGAGGAAGCGGGGGCCGATCTGATCTCGCTCGTCTTGAGCGCAACCAACGCGGCCGGACAAGCGAACACACCCGACAATGCCAGAGCTGTGCTGCGCAAGGTCCTCAAGGCGACCGGGCTGCCGTTGATGGTGATCGGTCCAGGCCAAGCGGAATTGGACAACGAACTGCTGGTCGCGGTCGCGGAGGAGGGAAAGGGGGAGCGGCTGGTCCTGGGGGTGTGCGAAGACAAGAACTACCGGACGATCGTGGCCACGGCGATGGCCAACAATCATCTCGTGCAGTCCAAGACTCCCATGGATGTGAACCTGGCCAAGCAATTGGTAATTCTCATCCATGATATGGGGATGCCCCTGGAGCGGATTGTCATGGACCCCACCACCGGCGCGCTTGGCTATGGAATCGAGTATGGCTATTCGGTGATGGAGCGTTTGCGTCTTGCCGCGCTGCAAGGCGATGGGATGACCCAGCAGCCCATGGTTGTCACCCCGGGTGAGGAAGCCTGGAAGGCAAAAGAAGCCAAAGTGGGTGAGGGTGTGCCCAAGGCGTGGGGGGAGTGGAAGGCACGCGCCCTGAATTGGGAGGCGCTGACGGCGGCCAGTCTGATCCTGGCAGGTGCCGACATTGCGGTCGTTCGGCATCCGGAGACGTTGCGGCGGGTCAAGACCTTGGTCGAGGCGTTGGCCACGAAGTGACCACAGGAAGCATACGCAGATAGCTCTTGGAGGCGCACATGCCACTGAGCGGATTGGAAATCTACAAGCTTCTGCCGCAAACGAATTGCAAGGAATGCGGATTTCCAACATGCCTCGCGTTTGCCATGAAGTTGGCCGCCAAGCAGGCGGAGGTGAAGCAGTGCCCCTATATCACGGAGGAGGCGAAGACCAAGTTGGAGGCGGCCGCTGCGCCTCCCATTCGTCTGGTTGTGGTCGGGGGAGCAGGATCCAAGATCGAGGTCGGCAACGAGATCGTCCTATTCCGACACGAGAAGACCTTCTACCACCGCCCGGGGCTATTTATCCGCGTGCGGGACAGCGGAGGGCTGGAGGCCATCCAGTCTCTGGTGAGAGAGGCCGATGCCTACCGGGTGGATTATGTCGGCATCCCTCTGGGGGTGGATGGGTTCGCCGTCGAGGCCTGCTCGGATGATGCGGGTGCGTTCGGCGCGGCGGTTGGTGCGGTTTGCGCCTTGAGCAAGAAGCCGCTCATCCTGATGTCGCGAGACCCACAGGTCATGGCGGCAGGGGTCAAGGCGGCCAGCGGGGCCACACCCCTCTTGCACGGCGCTACAGGCGAGAACTGGCAGGCGATGGTGGATCTGGCCAAGGCAAGCAAGCTGCCGCTAACCGTGGAGGCGCCGACCCTGGAAGGGCTGGCGGAGTTGACGCAGAATGTGAGCAAAGCCGGGGTCGAAGATATCGTTCTGGCTCCGGCCGTGAAGGGATACAGCGATAGTCTGGTCGAACTGACCAAGGTCCGTCGGCTGGCGTTGAAGAAGATGTTCCGTCCCCTGGGATATCCGGTGATCACCTTCCCTGGGGTGGCAGCCAATGGGAAGGTGGACGAAGCCATCTTGGCCGCCGAACACATCGCCAAGTACGGGAGCTTGGTTGTCTTGGAACGCTTTGACCCACCGAGTCTCTATCCCCTGCTGGTGTTGCGGCAAAACATCTACACCGATCCTCAGAAGCCCATTCAGGTTCAACCCGGCTTGTACGAGATCAACCGACCGAAGGACGATTCGCCGGTGCTTGTGACGACCAACTTTTCGATCACGTACTTCGCGGTTTCGAACGAAGTGGAGGGCTCGGGCTGGCCCGGCTGGCTCGTGGTTGCCGATGCCGAGGGGATGAGTGTACTCACGGCCTGGGCGGCTGGCAAGTTCGATGCCGACCGGATTGCGAAGGCCATGAAGACCACTGGCGTCCAAGACAAGGTTGCCCATCACAAGCTGATCATCCCGGGCCAAGTGGCCATACTGTCCGGAGAGCTTGAGGAGTCCCTGCCGGGCTGGGAAATCATGGTCGGGCCGCGGGAGGCGGTGGACATCCCCGGCTATCTGAAGGCCATGTGGAAGTGAGATGAAAGAGGCCCTGCAGAGGAGGGAGGAGCCCGGATGAATGCCATGGATGGGCACCGCCTCAGCCCGCCGCAAGAGGCAGTGGTTCAGGCCGCAGTGACCTGTCTTCACTGTCGTCCGCCTGCGCCGTGCACTCTGGCCTGTCCGCAGGAAGCCTGGATCGAGGGGGTCATGCGCTTTGTGGCAGAGGCCGCCTGTGGGGAACGTCCACTGCGCTATTGGTTTCGCGGTCTTGAGGTGGCTTCGGTGGCGGAAATTGAAGAGTGGATTTGCGAGGCCTACCGCTAGGCGCGAGGAGACCTGAGCCCGGTTGAAGGCGTTCGAGCCCGAGCCAGGGTTGCACGAGGATCTGCCGTCTCGGACTGCGGGCGAATGGGAACAGCCATGGCTGAGCACACGGTGACCCTGCTCCCGGAAAACAAGAAAATCGAGGTCCCGACCGGCTCGCTGCTCGTGGAGGCGATCGAGGCGGCGGGCCTGGAGCTGAACCAGCCCTGCGGTGGGCAGGGACGGTGCGGACGTTGTGCGGTGGTGGTCGTTGACGGGACGGTGCGAAGGCGCTCCACGATCCGCCTTTCGGCCGCTGACATTGAGGAGGGGTACGCCCTTGCGTGTCAGACTGTGGTGGAAGGGGATGCTACGGTGCGCATCCCCCTCCAAGAGCAGGTCGAACGCAGGCTCGTCACGGATCGGGTGGAGCGGCCGGTGGAGCTGCCGTTCGCTTACCAGGCCGAGTTTGACCAGACGATTCGGGTACTGGACCTGGCCATGGAGGCTCCGGATCTGGGGGACAACGTTGATGACCAAACCCGCCTCCTACGCTCGCTGCTGGACGCAAGCACTCCCGACATGCTCCGGCGCCTGGGTCGATCGGGCGCTTCGAGAGAGGTACCTCCTCCCGTCCTGCCGCTGGCGATCCTGCGGCAAATGGGAGAGTCGTTGCGGGCGGGAAGCTGGAAGGCGCAGGCTGTTGTTGAAACGGATACCTGGAATTCCCCGCGGGGGTGGTGGAGAGTCGTCGATGTGCGGCCTGGGCCGATTCGGCCCTTTGGGCTCGCGATTGATATTGGCACGACTACCGTGACGACCTACTTAGTGGATCTGAAAACAGGCGAGGCCATTGATCGAGCTGCGGAATACAACGGACAGATCTCGCGAGGGGAGGACGTCATCTCCCGCATCATCTACGCCGGGAAGGTGGGCGGGCTGGCGGAACTCGGCCAGCTCGTGCGCGGGACGATCAACACCCTCATCGATAGAATGTGCACGCGACGGAAGGTGAGCCCCGAGGAGATTTACCGGGCCACAGTGGTCGGGAATACGACGATGATCCACCTTTTCCTCGGGATCCCTCCGGCCTCGATCCGCCTCGCACCCTACATCCCGGTGGTAAACCGGCCGCAACCCGTGGAGGCGGGGCAGATCGGGCTGAATGTGAATCCCATGGCGAGCGTGGACTGCCTTCCCGGTGTGGCTTCCTACGTCGGCGCGGACATCACGGCGGGTGTTGTGTCTTCGGGGATGTGCGACAGCCAAGAGTTGACCCTCTTTATCGATGTAGGGACCAATGGGGAAATGGTTCTTGGAACGAAAGATTGGATGGTCAGTTGCGCGTGCTCGGCTGGGCCGGCCTTTGAAGGAGCGGGCGTGGCTAGTGGCATGCGTGCCACTCTGGGAGCGATTGAGGAGGTGTGGGTCAATTCCCGCAGCTTGGAGCCGACCTATCGCGTGATGGGAGCGGGTCAGCCCAGAGGATTGTGCGGCTCAGCCTTGCTATCTCTCCTGGCAGAGCTCTTCATTACGGGAGTGATTGACCGAGGTGGCAAGTTCGTGCAGGACGGACGGACTAATCGCTGCCGAGAGGGTGAGCACGGGGCGGAATATGTTGTGGTCTGGGCAAAGGACACCGGCATGGGGCGGGATATCGTGCTCACCCAGACCGATGTGGACAACCTGATGCGTGCCAAAGGCGCCATCTACGCCGGGTTCAGTGTGCTCGCCCGGAGCGTAGGCCTGAAACTTGGTGATGTGCAGAAAGTGCTCATTGGCGGTTCGTTCGGAAAGTATCTGAATGTGGAAAAGGCCGTGCAGATCGGATTGCTGCCGGATCTGCCCTGGGAGCGATTCAACTTCCTGGGAAACACGGCGGTTCAGGGGGCCTACATGGCTCTACTTTCCAGGGACTCCCGCGCGCGGGTGAGCGAGATGGCGGGGAAGATGACCTACCTGGAATTGTCAGCCGACAATACCTTCTACGACGCCTTCACGGCGGCGCTCTTCCTGCCGCACACGGATATCTCTTTATTCCCGAGCGTCTCGCCCGTCTGGGAGGAGCTGGCCGCCCTGCGGAAGTGATCCGGTTTGGGTGGGAGGTGGCGAATTGAGCTTTGCAGTTGCGGTAGCGGGTAAGGGTGGGACAGGCAAGACAAGTATCGCCGCCCTGACGATTCACTGGCTTCTGGAGAATCGCGGGGGGGCGGTGCTTGCGATTGATGCCGACCCGGCCTGCAATTTGAATCAAGCCTTGGGGCTGCCGCTGCCCACTACCCTGGGCGAGATTCGCGAGGAGCTGGGGGAGCGGGCAAACGCAGGCGGCCTGGAGGGAATCACCAAGATGGACTTTCTGGACCGAGAGGTACGGATGGCGGTCGAGGAAGGAGATCGAGTGGATCTGCTCGTGATGGGCCGACCGGAGGGCGTGGGCTGTTACTGCGCTGTTAACCATCTTCTGCGGCAGATCCTCGATAAGGTGAGTCACGCTTACGACTATATCGTGATTGATAACGAGGCGGGCATGGAGCACCTCAGCCGAAGGACGACGCAGGATGTGGATGTTCTCTTGTTGGCCACCGACCCGTCGCTGCGGGGGGTGAGGACGGCGGAGGCGATGGCTACACTCTCTAGGTCGCTGGGGATCAAGGTAGGGAGAACGGTGCTGGTCTTGAATCGGATTCGCGGGCCGCTGCCCGTGGTCCTGGACGAGGCCCTCCGGAGAATCCCGGCTGAGGTAGTGGGTCAGATCCCGGAGGATCCGCTGGTTACTGAGTTTGATGGGGCGGGGCGACCTTTGTTCGAGCTGGATGGCGAGTCGCCGGCCTTTCGAGCCGTCTCGGAAATGGCTGGCCGTTTGTTCGCTTGAGGCGGAGAGAATGGTCCGAGCAGACGCCGTTGGGGGGAAAGTCGAGATGGACCCTGCGCAGAGTCACTGGGAGGAACCATGATCAAGATCGGCGAGAACATCCACATCATTGCGCCTCGGGTGAAGGAGGCACTAGCTCAGAGAGATGGGGCTTACTTTGTTGATCTGGCCAGGAGACAGAAGGCGGCAGGTGCGGATGCGTTGGATCTGAACGTGGGCCCGCAGAAGAAGGCGGGGCCGGAGGTGATGGAGTGGCTGGTCGATTGTGTTCAAGAAGCCGTAGGGGGGATGACGATCTCATTTGACACCACCAATCTCGCAGCAATCGAGGTCGGACTCCGAAAGGTCGGATCGAACTCCATTGTGAACTCTGCCTCGGCCGAGGAAGAGCGGCTAGCCAGTGTGCCGCCGCTAGCGGCAAAGTACGGGGCGCGGCTGATTGCGCTGTGCATGGAGAAAAGCGGGATCCCGGTCAACGCGGAAGCCCGGGTGAGCATTGCCCTGGAGAAACTGTTTCCTCGGGCGGAGGAGGTTGGAATCCCCATGGATCGGTTGCTCGTGGATCCTCTCATCTTGACCGTGTCGGGTTGCCAGGAGTACGTCCCGCAGGCGATCGAAGCCGTGCGGATGCTGAAGATGGTGGCTGATCCCCCGCCGATGACGGTGGTTGGGCTTTCGAACGTTTCGAATCAGGTGCCTGGGCCGATGCGTTCCCTGCTGAACCGGACCTATATGGTAATGCTGCTCGCCGCGGGGCTGGACGGAGCCATCATTGACCCCTTGGACGAAAAACTCATGGAAGTTCTGCGCTGGATTGAAAGGCGGGATGAGTCGGTGGCACTCGCCTGCCTGTACTTGAAGCTGTTCGACGCTGTGGCGGCCGGAGGCGAACTGGAACCAACGGGTGTCGACATGTCGGACCGGGAACAGGTCGAAGTCTGGAAGACCGTGCAGGTCCTGTTGAACAAGGTGATCTACACCGATTCGTATCTTCGACTGTAGGCGCCCCGCAAGACCGCCGCGAGTTGGGTGGGGTTGGGCGTCTAGGGTGCAAGGTGTCGGCTGGACAAGAGCACGCCAGCGCACAAGTGGTGCAGGAGGACATTCATGTCAGAGGCTATGTCCACCCCCACGGTGGAGGAGTTGCTGGCAAAGGCGAAGCGGCCCTCTGCGGACGCGATGCGGCTTCACCCGCTGTACCGGGGCAAGATCGAGGTGACGCTCAAGTGTCCGGTTCGCGATTTTGAGGACTTTGCGATCTGGTACACCCCGGGAGTCGCCGCTCCTTGCAGGGCCATCGAGCAAGACCCCGAACTGGTTTTCGAATACACCCATAGGTGGAACGCGGTCGCGGTGGTTTCGGACGGGACGCGCGTGCTGGGCCTTGGAGACATTGGCCCGAAAGCCGGATTGCCCGTGATGGAGGGAAAGGCTCTGCTTTTCAAATACCTGGGGGGGGTCGACGCCTGGCCAATCATGCTGGACACGAAAGATCCCGACAAGATCATTGAGACCGTCTTGCTCTTGCAGCCAGGTTTTGGAGCCATCAACCTGGAAGACATCGCCCAACCGAAGTGCTTCAGAATCCTCGACATCCTGCGCCAACGGTCGGAGATTCCGATCTGGCATGATGATCAACAGGGGACGGCGACGGTGACTCTGGCCGGCTTGGTCAACGCGTTGAGACTGGTGGGCAAGAAGCTTTCCGAAGTAAGCATTGCCTTCGTCGGCGCGGGGGCGGCCAATGTGGCTTGTGCGCGGCTGCTTTTCGCTGTGGGCGCCGACCCAGGGCGTTGCCATGTGGTGGACGTGCGAGGGATGCTCAACAAGGGTCGCCAAGATCTCGAAATGCGCAAAGCCGAGTTTGTCGACAACTGGAAATTCTGCCAGATTACGAACGCGGACAACCGCGAGGGTTCGGTTCCTGAGGCCTTGGAAGGTGCCGATGTGGTCATCTGCTACTCTCAGCCGGGCCCTGGAACGATCCGCGCCGAGTGGGTGAGGAGAATGGCGCGCGACCCGATCGTTTTTGCGTGCGCCAATCCGGTTCCAGAGATTTGGCCTTGGGAGGCGAAAGAGGCGGGGGCGGCCGTGGTGGCGACCGGGCGGTCGGATTTCCCAAACCAAGTGAACAACTCGCTGGGTTTTCCCGGGATATTCCGGGGCGCTCTCGATGTCCGGGCGCAGACGATCACCGAGGGAATGTGCCTGGCGGCCGCGGAGACTCTGGCGGGAATGGCCGCAGCCAAGGGGCTGCGTCCGGACTACATCCTGCCGACTATGGACGAGTGGGAGGTCTTCCCCCGGGAGGCGGCGGCGGTCGCTGCCCGGGCGGTGGAAGAGGGCGTGGCACACAAACACCTGAGCTACGATGAAGAGTTCGAGCAAGCCGAAGCCCTCATCGGGAGGTCGCGGAATCTGACGAAGCGAATGATGGAAGAGGGGTTTATCCCAGCGGCTGAGTAGGGCGACGCGGAGGCGATGAGGTGCACGACCTGATAATTCTTGGCGGTGGGCCGGCCGGACTGACGGCGACAGTCTACGCCCTGCGGAAGCGGCTGGACGTTCTCCTGATCACGCGTGACTTGGGAGGCAAGACCAACTACCGGCTTCAGCTGCCGTTTGGGGAGCACCACCTGGTAATCACCGGAGAGGAGGTCGTCAGCCGGTTCGCCAATGAGGTGGAATACTTGGATTTCTCACGGACCTTTGACAAGGCGGAGAGGGTCGAACGCACGGAGGGTGGGTACCGGGTGCACACCCAATCGGGAAAGACCTACGACTCGCGAACGCTGATCGTGTGCACCGGAGCCTTGGGCCGCCTACTCAACGTGCCGGGTGAGAAAGAATTCATGATGCGCGGTTTGTGCTACAGTGCGATTTCCTATGCGCCCCTGTTCGTGGACCGGGAGGTGGTTGTCATCGGGGAAAGGGGCCTGGCGCTGCGGGCCACGGCGGAGCTGGCAGGCATTGCCAAGCGGGTAACCTTGCTGGCGCCGACACACGGCGACTTGGGGAGCGCTTTTGGAAAACGGATTGCAGCCCACAAGGCGGTGGAAATCTTGGAAGGGTACGCCGTCGATCAGGTGATCGGAGACGGATATGCGCGCGCGCTGGTCATTTCTCGGGACGGCGAGAGGCGAGAATTGCGGGCGGACGCCTTCTTCGTTGAGCTGGGGTTGTCCCCGCAATCGGAGATGGTGGCGAATCTGGTCGAGCGGGACCCTCTGCAGAGAATTCATATCGATTGCCAGAACGCAACTTCGGCCCCCGGGGTTTTTGCGGCTGGAGATGTTACCGATGTCTTCGCCGAACAAGTCTTAATCGCCGTCGGCGAAGGAGCCAAGGCGGCGCTAGCCGCACAGGAATACTTGCTTACCTCTTGAGGGGAAGGCTCGGCCACCTTCATAAAAGGATGAGAAGAATGGGCAACGCACGGAGTGTCTTGGTGGTGGGCGGAGGGGTGGGAGGGATGCGGGCGGCTTTGGATGTAGCCGAGGCGGGTATTCATGTGTATCTGGTGGAACGAGCCGCTTCGCTGGGGGGCCGGGTCGCCCAGATCGGGTTCATGTTCCCCACGCACGACTGCGTTCTGTGCCGCGGGACTTCGGATGCAGGCTACGGATGTACCCGGCCGACGATCTCCCCGGTCCTTCTGGACCACAATCCCCACCCGAATATCACTTGTCTGAGCCTTACCGAGATCTCCTCCTGTGAGGGTGAGGCTGGAGATTTTCGCGTGCGCTTGCAGCAGCATCCGCGCTATGTGGATCCTAGCCGCTGCATGAATTGCGGCCGATGTGCTCAGGTCTGCAGATTCGATCGAGTCAGCGAGTTCCAGGCGGGTCTGAGCCGGGTGACGATTGTGCATAAATCCGCGCCCCGAGCGGCGCCTGACGCGTACTACCTTACGGCGAAAGTACAGGCGTGCGACACTTGCCGAAAATGTGAAGAGATCTGCCCGACGCATGCCATCGATCTGAACGCCAACAGCGTGGAGCTCGAAATACATGTAGGGGCAATCATCCTGGCCTTGGGCTTCGAGCCTTTCGAAGCGGAGTTGATGCCGGAGCTGGGGTACGGGCGGTATCCCGACGTGGTCAGTGCGATGCAGTACGAACGATTGGTGTCTCGTTCGGGCCCCACCGAAGGGGTTGTCGTGCGCCCTTCGGACGGAAAAACGCCAAAAAGAATCGCTTGGCTGCAATGTGTGGGTTCGCGTGATCAGGTCAACCCGTATTGCTCCTCGGTTTGCTGTATGTATGCGACCAAAGAGGCAATGCTTGCCCAGGAGCGAATTCCTGGGGTCGAATGCCACATCTTCACGATGGATGAGCGCGCCTTCAATAAGCAGTACTTGACCTACTACGAGAAGGCTCGTCAGACGGGCTCGATCCGGTACACGCGGAGTCGCATTTCACAGGTGCTTGAGGATCCGGCAAGCGGCCAGCTGATTGTGCGCTTTCCGAGGGGGCGGAATCAAGGCGAGGAGGCGCAGGGGCAGGGCCCTCTGCAAGAAGAGCGTTTTGACCTGGTGGTCCTGGCCACCGGCTTGCGTCCGCCGAAGGAGGCGGCGGGGCTGGCCGAGGCCCTGGGGATTGAGCTGAACGAGCATGGCTTCTGCCAGACCCAGACCGAGGAATTGGCTCCTCTGGCGACCTCCCGGCCGGGGGTGTTTGTTTGCGGCGCATTTGGCTGTCCCAAGGAGATTTCCGAAACTCTCTCAGACGCTTCCGGCGCCGCGGCGGAGGCGATGCGCCTCTTGCGCCAAAGTCTGGGAGAGCGCGCTTTCAGCCGAAGCCAACCTTTTGTGAGCGGTGCCGTTGTCCCTGAGGCGATGGAACGAGCCAGCCAGCCCAACCGGGTCGGGGTTTTCCTGTGTGGGTGCTCGGGCGAAATTGCCAATAGCGTGGATTTGCAGGCATTGGAACGCTACGCGGAGCGTCTGCCGGATGTGGTGCATGTTCAGAGACTCAACTTGGCCTGCTTCTTCGATGGACAGACCCAAATACGCGATGCGATCGAAGATGGCCAGCTGGGTCGCGTGGTGGTGGCTGCCTGCAGCCATAGGACGCATCAGTCGCTTTTCCAGCGCGTGATCTGGGAGGCGGGGCTGAACCCGTACTTTCTGGAGCTGGTGAACCTGCGAGAGCAATGTGCCTGGCCCCATTCGGGGGACCCACGTGGAGCGACACGCCAGGCCAGTGAGATGTTGCGTTTGGCCGTGGGGAGGTGCCGGAGGGCGCAGGCGATTGAGAAGGAGGCTCGCGTCCCACAGCGAGCGGCCCTCGTGATCGGCGGAGGGATTTCGGGGATGACGGCGGCTCTGGCGATCGCGGACGCGGGCTTTGAAGTTCATTTGGTTGAGCGAACCGGGGCCCTGGGCGGGAATCTGAGCCATGTCTACTACACGGCGAGCGGGGCTAATCCGCAGCGCCTGTTGCGTGATCTCGTGAATCGGGTGGCGGCGGACGAGCATGTGACCATACATTTCCAGAGCCAGGTGGTGCGGGAGGAAGGAACGGTAGGGGATTTTCGCAGTCTGATTGAGACCCGAGTGCCGGGAGGAGGGGTGCGCAGGCACGAGATTCGGCATGCGGTGACGATTGTGGCGGTCGGGGGCAAGGAGTCTGCCACCAAGGCGTATCTGTATGGCGAGGATGAGCGAGTCGTGCTGCAGTCGCGCTTGGAGGACATGCTCGCGCACGAACCGGAAGAGGTGGAAAGGCTCAAGGAAGTCGTGATGATTCAGTGCGTGGATGGGGAGGCAATCCCCTCCTATTGCTCTCGCATCTGCTGCACAAACGCGATCAAGAACGCCCTGCGGTTGAAGAAGCTGAATCCGGACTGCCGCGTGATCGTTCTGCACAAGGAAATCATGACCTATGGGTTCCGGGAGCAGTACTACCTGCAGGCCAGGGCCGAAGGGGTGCTGTTCGTGCGCTACACGGACTCCAACCCGCCCCATGCATGCGTAGTTGAAAACGGGGGGAGTCGCAAGCTTAGGGTGGATGTCCGTGAGCCTGTGTTTGGGAAAACGATTGAGCTGGAGCCGGATATTCTCGCACTCAGTACCCCGATTGTGCCAGCCGATGGATCGGCGAAACTGGCCGGAGTTCTCGGAGTCCCACTCTCCCGGGAAGGCTTCTTTCAAGAAGCGCATCTGAAGATGCGACCGATCGAGTTTGACAAGGGAGGGGTCTTCCTGGCGGGCTTGGCTCACTACCCCAAGTTCATCGAGGAATGCAGCACGCAGGCACTGGCCGCGGTGGGTCGCGCGCTCACCATCCTCAGCCGCCCGGAGATCGAGGTGGGAGGCGGGGTAGCTTTTGTGGATGAACAGCGATGCACGGGGTGCCTGACCTGCGTGCGTACCTGCCCGTTTGGAGTTCCTCGTGTCCTCGCCGACCACCCTGGGGTCGGTGGGATTCTGGGGGCCGCATGGATTGATCCGGCGCTATGCCAGGGGTGCGGCACATGTTCCGCGGAATGTCCTGCGAAGGCTATTCAGTTGAGAGGTTACCTTGACGAGCAAGTCGGCTTTGGGCTTGGGAGTTGGGAGCCCGTGACTGAAACGCAGGCGGCGTAGGGAAGATGGCGCCGTCAACCCTGGTGGTCTGGGTCGATAATCGGAGATGCAATGGCTGCCATCTCTGCCTGAGGGTGGGCCGGTACTCCGCCTTGAATTGGGTTCCGGGGGAAGAGGCGGTCTGGGCCGATCCATGGCAGTCCAATGGGTGCGGCTCGTGCTAGTCGGCTTGTCCGAACAACGCCCTTCGGCTTGGAAGTCGGGTCGGGGGCTACAGCCTGGAGTGATGCGACGTGATTGAAATTGAGACCCAAGAGAAGATAGCCCACAGGCAAGAGGTTCTTCACTTTGAGCCAGAAATCACAGCCTTCACCTGCATGTATTGCGGATACACCGCGATCGACGCAGCGGGCACGATGAGGCTAGCCTATCCAGCGAATCTGAAGGTGGTGCGGTTGCCGTGTGCGGGCAAGCTCGACATTCTCTACCTCTTGCAGGCGTTTGAAGAGGGCGCCGACGGGGTGATGGTGGTGGCGTGTACGGTGGGGAATTGCCATCACATTCAGGGTAACCTTCGGGCAAAGGCGCGTCTGGAGCGGGCGCGAGATCTCCTTCAGAAGGTCGGGATCGAAGGCGAAAGGGTGCACATGGTCCTTGTGTCCGGAGGACAAGGCGGGACTGTAGCCCGAGAGGCCCAGTCGCATGTGGAGCGGGTTCGTGCCCTGGGACCCAGCCCTCTGCGTTTGAAGTAAGGGGGCGTGGCCCTCAAAGCCGGAAAGGCGCTGGTTGGGCGGCCGGAAGGGGCAAGGCGGCCAGCTGCGGGGGCGCACGGAAGAGTTGCCGAGCGATGAAAGATGGGAGGCAGAATGATTGTTGCGGAACAGAAACCCTTGGAGGAAATTAACGGTCTGCTGGGAGACAGGCGCCAGGTGTTGGTCGTTGGCTGCGGCACCTGCGTCACCGTTTGTTTTGCTGGCGGCGAGAAGGAGTCGGCAGTGCTCGCCTCCGCACTTCGCATGTCCAGCCGGCTGGAGGGGAAACCCAGGCAGGTCATCTCGAGCGTGGTCCAGCGCCAATGCGAATGGGAGTACATCGACGCCATCCACGATCAGATTGAGGAAGCCGATTGTGTCCTTTCGTTAGGGTGCGGAGTGGGGGCCCAAGCCCTAGCCGAGCGCTATCCTCAGAAGATTGTGATCCCGGGCTTGAACACCTCGTTTATGGGCCTGCCTATGGAGCAAGGCGTCTGGGCGGAGCGGTGCCAGGCCTGTGGCAATTGCCTGTTGGCTTTGACCGGTGGAATCTGTCCGATCGCGCGTTGTTCCAAGCAGCTTCTCAACGGCCCGTGCGGCGGCTCCGTGGGGGGCCGGTGTGAGATCAATCGAGACGTCGACTGTGCCTGGCAGCTGATCTATGACCGGTTGAAGGCGCAAGGGAGGCTGGAATTGCTGCTGGACATCCAGCCGCCGAAGGATTGGCGCACCTCGCGAGACGGAGGGCCCCGCAAGATCGTGCGAGAGGACCTTCGCCTGGCCGAGGCGGAAGAGCAACCTGGGTCGGGGCCGAGGTGAACTATGGATGCGACCAACAACGGGTACCGTTCAGGAAGCAACTTGGAGAAGGTGCTGCGAGCAGGTCATTTTGCAGTTACCGTCGAGCTTGGCCCACCGAAGAATGCCGATGGCGCGGTGGTCCGAAAAAAGGCCGCCTTGCTTCGGGGCCTGTCGGACGCGGTGAACATCACGGACAACCAGACTGCGATCGTGCGGATGTCCTCGATAGCCGCAGGCCGGATTGCAATCGATGAGGGTCTTGAGCCGGTCATGCAGATGACGTGCCGGGACCGGAACCGGCTGGCCATGCAGTCAGATCTGCTGGGAGCTTATGCGCTCGGACTGCGCAACGTTCTTTGCCTGACGGGAGATCACCACACTTTCGGCAATCATCCGCAAGCGAAGAATGTTCATGATCTGGACTCAATCCAGTTGGTTCGGATGGTCGCGGATCTTCGGGATCACGCGAGTTTTCAATGCGGCGAGGAGATCAAGGGGGTCAACCCGCGGTTTTTTGTGGGCGTGGGGGAAAACCCTTTCGCTGATCCTGCCGAGTGGCGGCCGCTGCGCCTCGGGAAGAAAGTGAACGCCGGAGCAGACTTTGTTCAGACCCAGCTGGTTTACAATCTGGCCCGCTTCCGGGAGTTCATGGCGCGCGTTTGCGACCTAGGGCTCCCCGAAAGGGTGTACTTGCTGGCCGGGGTGGGTCCCTTGAAGTCAGTCGGGGCAGCCAAGTACATGCGGGACAGTGTGCCGGGCCTGGACATGCCGGAGGAAATCGTAGGACGGATGGAGGCGGCCGGCGCGGGCATCGAAGACAAGAAGGCCAGGGCGGAAGCTACCCGCAAGGTGGGGATTGACATCTGTGTGGAATTGATCGAGCAGGTGCGCGAGATTCCCGGTGTGGCTGGCGTGCACATCATGGCAATTGAGTGGGAAGAGGCCGTAGCGGAGATTGTCACACGAGCCGGGCTGCTGCCGAGACCGAGAATGAACGGGTCGGCGTGACTCCCCAAGCTGGGGGAGAAAAGCTGCGTAGGAGAAGCCATGTCCGTCAAGGTGAATAGCGAGCTGGCGGAACGAATTCGGGAGAAGACGGGCGAAAACGTTTATCTCTGCTACCAGTGTGCGAAGTGTACGTCCGGGTGCCCCTTGGGCGAATTCTTTGACATGGCCCCAAACCAAGTGCTGGGGGCGGCGCAACTCGGCCTGGAGAAGGAGCTGTTTGACGCAAAGACCCCTTGGCTGTGCGCCTCGTGCCAGACGTGTACCACGCGCTGCCCTCAGGGTGTCGACCTGGCCCGCATCATGGATTTCATCGTCAGCGACGCCATCCAGCGAGGGATCAAGCCCAAGGTGCCCGAAGTTGCGCTCTTCAACAAGGTGTTCCTGCGCGACGTGAACTTGATCGGTCGGTCCTATGAGCTGGGCCTTATTGCGGAAGTCGATTTGCGAAACCTGACCCTGGTGCGGGATATCCCTCTGGGGGTCGCGATGATTCGAAAAGGGCAGGTTGCCATGCTGCCGGAGGTCGTCCGACCGAGGTGGCGGGCAGCGGGATCGACGCATGCCGGGCGGCCGCAGAATGAGGTGGGGTATTATCCGGGGTGTTCGCTTCACGGGGTCGGTCAGTCGTATGACCGCTCTGCCCAGGCCTGCCTGAAGGCGCTGGGAATGACGCCTGTGGAGCCCGAGGGCTGGGTGTGTTGTGGATCCACCCCGGCGCACCGGTTGGACGCAGATCAGGCGATGCGTTTGCCGCTCATGAATCTGGATCTGTTGGATCACCAGGGCTTTCGGGATGTGGCCCTACCTTGCGCGGCGTGTTTCAACCGCTTCCAAGTGGCTTTGCATGAATTGCGAGCGGAGCCTGATCGGCGGGAGAAGTTTGAGACCGAGATGGGCCATGTCTATTCGGATCGGGTGGGGGTGCATTCCCTCCTTGGGTACATGGTTGAACAGCTGGGGCTGGAGAAGGTTCGGGCCCAGGTCAAGCGACCCTTGGCGGGGCTGAAGGTGGCCTGTTACTACGGTTGCCTGCTGACTCGACCACCGCGGATCACCGGATCGGGGGAAGCGGAGTACCCACGTATGATGGATCAAGCGATGGCGGCGGTCGGAGCCCAGCCGGTGGATTGGGATTTGAAAACGACATGCTGTGGAGCCTCCTTGGCCTTGACCCGCACAGACATCATTGTGAAGCTGTGCCAAAGAATTCTTGAAAACGCGCGGGCGCGCGGGGCCGAGATGATTGTGGTCGCCTGTCCGCTGTGCAGCACGAATCTGGAAAGCCGGCAAGACCGCATGCCGCGGGAACTGGGCACACCCATTGTGTACTTTACCCAACTGATGGCGGTCGCGTTCGGGCTGGAAGCGGAAGCTGGGTTGCAGCACAACATGGTCGATGCGCGGCCCATTTTGCGGGAGAGGGTCGGCCAGGGCGAGAGGACGGCATGAATCCCTCGTTACTTTGAGGAGACGACCGGATGGAGAAGAGAAGCAAAGTTTTGCTTCCCACGCTGCTGGAAAAGATGCAGCGACGCGTGCCGATAACCATGATTACGTGTTACGACTACCCGATGGCCTACCTGGTGGAAGAGGCCGGTTTGGACATTGTGCTGGTCGGGGACAGCCTGGGGATGACCGTGCTGGGTTATGAAAGCACGCTGCCGGTAACCATGGAGGACATGATGCGGCATGCCCAGGCGGTTCGGCGAGGGACGCCCAACGCCTTTCTGATAGGAGACATGCCGTACATGTCCTACCAGCCCTCGGTGGAGATGGCGGTGCGAAACGCGGGTCGCTTCATGGCGGAAGCCTCCTGTGATGCCGTGAAGTTGGAGGGGGGAGCGGAGATGGCGGATCGCGTCAGCGTGATTGCGCGAGCAGGGATTCCGGTCATGGGGCATCTTGGCCTAACCCCGCAGAGCGTCTCGGCCCTGGGTGGGTTCAAGGTTCAGGGAAGAGATGCGGCCCGGGCGAAGAAGATCGTGGAGGACGCACGGATTCTGGAGGCGGAGGGGGCTTTCAGCATATTGCTCGAGATGGTGCCGGACCGCGTCACGAAGATCATCACCGACCGGGCGGGGATTCCCATCATCAGCCTGGGGTCGGGGCCGGAGGCTCACGGCCAACTGCTCATCTTCCATGACATGTTTGGTCTGTATCCGCGCTTCAAACCGAAGATGGCGAAGGTGTATGGAAATGCCGGGGAGGTCATCCTGGGCGGGCTGAAGCGGTATGTGGACGAGGTGACCTCGAAAGAGTTCCCCCAGCCGGAAAACTGGTTCACGATCAAGGATGACCAGTTTGGTGAGTTGCTGAAGTCCTTGGGGGAGAAGGGGAAATGAGTCGCGAGCTGGTGGATCGACTTCGAATCCCTTGGGAACACGTCGAGGAGGTGAATCGGCTTCTCGTGGACGGCCAAGCGCCGTTGATTGGCAGGCTCTTGGATCTGGTCGAGAAGTATGGCGGCGTCGACGAGATCAACCGAATGGCGGAGGAAGCGCGGTCCCTTCCGGGCCTGATGGAGCGACTGAGGCAGCAGGGCTCACCCTACCTAAGGGATCTGGAGTGGTTGAGGAACCAGCGCGATCGGTGCGCCTTTGTACGCATGGAGGACTATCAGCGTGGGATTCTTGGAGAACGGCTGCAGGCGACAAGATTTGATTCGCGGCTTGCGGTAACCCTGGAAATCAGTGCCTTTCAGTACTTTCCATGGATGATTGAAGAGGCGCGCCGGTCCATTGAGCGGAAGGAGCTGATGCCCGGGCGGTTCATCCGTGTGCGGAAGATGAAGGAGTCCGAGGCGGATAGCGGGGATCTTCTGGCGGTGGGCGCCGCGGTGCAGATCGTGGGCGCTTCCTATGTGGAAACGTTGGATACGAAAGGGACGGATGGCTCCAACATTCATCTGGGCGGCCCCGAAACGCTGACCGGCTACTTCGGTGGAATCGGGGAGCCGAACGACCATGCTCTGCAGTGGGTAGATGAGCTTCTGTACTACTACACGAACTACGGAGTGCGGTCGGTCCTGAACATCAATCCGGGAACAGTGTTGCTCGGTTACTTGTTGCACAAGATGGGGATCGACATTGAGTTTAAGATCTCGGTATTCATGGGAAATGACAACCCCTACTCGGTGCTGTGGACGCTGATCGGGGCGCGATTGTTCTCGCGGGCTGACGGTACGACCCCTCTCATTGGTTTCAATTTCAGCAATTCCGTGGACAACCGGACTCTGGAGCTTTGTGCCGAGGCGAGAAGGGCACTCAATTTGGAAGAAATCGTGCGATTCGAGCATCACATTACCGAAGCCTGGAAGAACATTGTTCGTCAGCCCTACAACCGGCGCGAAGAGCTGGTGGAGGTGGCCCAGCACGTGGCCAACATTTCTGCGAAGCATGAGGGCGGCGAAGTGGAGGTGGAGGAGAAGCGGGATCACCCGTCGGATATCCTCGACTACTTCATGGCCAAGGAGGATGTGGACTCTCAGGGGTTGATGCCGCAGTTGTTGCGCAACTACCTGGACAAACACGAGTCGCTGAACCTGACGGCCCGGGCACTGATCGGTGCCGGGATCCCCGTGATTGCGGCGCGCAACTTGCATGGGGAACCGGCCTGAGCGGGGGCGGGACCGGGAGGCAAGACGATGAAGGTCGCAATTACCGGCAAGGGGGGCGTGGGCAAGACAACGCTTTGCAGCCTGCTGGCGTATTCCTTTGCGGGCCAGGGGTACCGAGTGCTGGCCGTCGATGCGGACCCATCCCCTTGCCTGGGCGCGGCGCTGGGCTTTCCGGAGGAAGCCCTGAAGGGCCTGCGGCCCATTGCCGAGATGGAGGAGCTGATCGCCGAGCGGACGGGGGCGCAGCCTGGGGCCTTTGGGGGTTACTTCCGGCTGAATCCGCGGGTGGACGACCTGCCGGATGCGTATTCGGCAGCCTACCGGGGGATCCGCCTGTTGGAACTCGGGGCGGTCGAGCGGGGCGGGTCAGGTTGCATATGTCCGGAAAGCGTTCTCCTGCGGTCTTTGGTGACGCACATCCTGCTGAGGCGGGATGAGGTGGTTCTGCTCGACATGTACGCTGGGGTGGAGCATCTTGGGCGGGCGACGGCCGATGCCGTGGATGCCATGCTGGTGGTGGTGGAGCCAACGGAAAGGAGCTTGGCGACCGCCAGCCAGATCCGCAGCCTGGCTGCGGATCTTTCACTGAAACATCTTTTCTTGGTCGGGAGCAAGGTACGGGACGCCGAGGATCGCAGCTACGTTAGGAGGCGATCTCCCGGATTGGAAGTGATCGGTTTCCTTTCTGACGACGGGGCGGCTCGCGATGCGGATCGGAGGCGGGTACCGGTTTCGGATCTTTCGACGAACCTAGTGCGTGAAGCGGAGGCGATCAGGGTTCGTCTGAACTCCGAGTTTGGAGAGAAATGAACAATTGGGGACGCGCGGGTTGGGCGGCCCCATGGAGGAATGGTCCGGATTAAGCCCCGCAAAAAGAGGACCGGAAGGATTCGAAGGCGCCTCGGATGGAGAGGCGCCTTCTGTTTGGGTAGGCCGGGGCCGGGCGAGGGGCGCTAAGGGGGCAGACCAACCGATCGCTCGCGGGTCCGCGGGCGGGGCGGCGTCCGCGCCGATCGAAGAGGCGGGGACTTAGGCGGTGAACTTGCGGAGCGCCAGCTGCTTCTGGGCGGATTCGCGCAGGCGACCAAGCCGACCGGCTGCCTCGGTCTCGCCTCGTTGGCGAAGGTCCTCCAACATCAGATCCATGTCCTTGAGGAGCTGGTCGGTGATCTCGCCGGCACGTGCCTGGAGAAGGGCATCCGCTTGCGGGTCGTCGGGCTGCTGCAGGAGATCACGGATCAGCCGAACCTCCGGGGGGAGCGCCTTGTCTAAGGCCAGGAGGACCGATTTCTCGATGTCCTCAAGGCGATGGATTGGCTCGGGTTGGTTGCCGCGGCGGGCGGCCTCGAGATTGGCTTGGAGGACAACGAAGAAGGTCTCCGTGAAATCTGCCAGATGGTTCTCGATGGCCGTCTGGAGATCGGCCGCTTGCAGGAGGGTTCGCAACACGGAGGCGCTGTATCCCAGTTCCGCTTCGGCCTCGCGGCGGTAGGCTTGGCTTTGCTCCAGGGCATGGTCGCGGATGGCGGTCAGTCTCTGTTGATCGGAGGGTGCGGCACGATCGACGCGCGCGGTCAGTTGTTCGAAGAACGTGTAGTCGAGGGCCTGCCAGGTGAGCGCGGCGAGTGCCGTGACCCGGTCGAGCGAGGGGGCGGATACGAACAAGTCGATGAGCTTGTCGAGGCTGGGGGTGGGGCCGAGCTTTTGGAGGTCCTGGGCGGCCCGCTCGAAGGCCTGCGACTGCTGGCGGAGGCGCTTGCCGAGTCGGGAGTACTGGAGAATCGCGTCCCGGGCTTTGGTGGCGCGCTCCCGGAGCGAGGCATCATTGCGAGCCTCGGCGGCCTCGGCAAAGGTGTTGATAAGTTGGAAGACGGCGGCGTCGATCTCGGCATCCTTCTCGGTGATCAACTGAGGAAGCTGTGCCGGATCGGCCTCTGCGAGTTGCTGAGCCAGTCGAGACTTGGCGCGCTGCTGCTCGAGCATTTGGCGGGTGATCCCATCGGCCTCTAGAATTCGTTCGATCAAGGTTTGGAGGGTCAGGAAGCTCTGTGGGCGGAGCAGATATCCCATGCGCTTCTCGGCCGGGAGGGCACTGACGATGCGTTGGGTGAGGCGTCCCAGGGTCTGCTCCTGGTCGACTGTGGAAAGGGCCAGTCCGGTGGGGACGTAAGTGAGCAGGAGTTCTTTGGCCGGGTCGTGATAGATGATCGGGGTGGCGAGGGCACCGCGGTATCCGCAGGTTGGACAGGCGGCGACGTTGAATTGACCGCGAAGCAGCCGGGTCTTCGCGGTCGGATCTTGAGCTTGGTCGAAGATCTGTTCAATGCTGGCGGCGAGGGGGGCGCCGCAGTTTGGGCACTTGATGGTGGTCGATGTGGGTGGCATTCTACTCCTGAGTCCGGCCGCTCGGAACCGGAAGGGAATCGAGCTGAGGTAGTTTCCAGGCTAGCCTTGGGTACGGGCTTGGTCGAGCGGCTGGGCACGAGGGATCGAAAAGGAAATGCGCGTGCCCTGCTTGGGTTCGCTATCGGCCCAAACGCGGCCTCCGTGAGCCTCCACCACGGCACGCGCCAGGTAGAGACCCAGACCAGCACCTTTGGTTGTGCGGGCGGCGTCCACCGCGCGGTAGAAGCGGTCGAACACATGAGGCAGATCCTGGGGATCAATGCCGGGGCCCTGATCACTCACGGTCACCACGACCTGGTCTGGCTCGACACGGCCTCGTACTTCAACTTCCGTACCGGGCAGAGAGTATTTGATTGCATTCGAAAGCAAGTTGGATATCACCTGAGACAGGCGCTCCTCATCCCCAAGGATGACGGGAAAGTCATCTGGGAAGTGAACCTGGAAGCGGTGACGGGGCGTCTGCATCGAGAATCGCTCGGCCAGCGTGGAGGCCAGCTCACCCAATTTTACCTCACCCAGGTGCAGTTCCAGGCCGCCAGCCTGCAGGCGGGAGGCGTCCAGGAGATCCTCGATGAGGGAAGTGAGGTGATCGGATTCCTCCTCGATTACGGAAAGCGCATCTTGGATGGTGGCCGGATCCCAGCGGGCGTCTTCGCGGCGGAGCGTGCTGGCGTACCCCTTGATAAGAGCAACGGGCGTCTTCAGCTCATGGCTGATGATCGAGATGAAAGTGCTCTTGAGTTCTTCAGCCTGACGGAATCGAGTGAGATCCCGGGCTCCCAGGACGATGTTAATCAGGTTCTTCTCGAGGGAGAAAACCGGGGCGTAAGAGAGGCCGACGGTAACAAGCGTGCGGTCTTTGCGGAAAAGAGTCCCCTCCAGGTAGAGCGTCGCCTGATCCGACAG
>JBEKSY010000019.1:0-61210 GCA_049516595.1 Anaerolineales bacterium | reverse complement strand
GGCCGAGTACCTTTACCGCTACCACCCCTGGGCGGCCCCGAAAGCCCATCTGTCGCATATGTCCTGAACCCACGCATGCAGTTGACGCAGACGGCCCGTTGATGTACCGTTGGGTTGCCATGCGCCTAATCCGCACTGGCCGCCGCCCGGAGGAGACCACCTCGCGGGCGTATTTTTTCTTTCTGCATTTTAACAGGGTGTGCGCGCTGCGCAAAGGTGGCGCAAAGTGTTCCCCTTCCCGTCAACGGGAAACCGACCGTCGTATAGAAGCCGCCTGGCCCGTATCCCAGGACACTATAGCCTGTCTACAGGGCAGGCCCTGGCGTGGGCCTCGGCCAGATCAGCCTCAGCCTGCTTCAGGTACCTCTTGAGCACGGAAAGGTCCGCATGCCCCAGAAGACGCTGGAGAGTGACGACATCGGCACCTCCCCTTAGCATGGAGAGGGCAAACCCTCGTCGGAACGCATGGGGCAGGGGGACAGGCACTCCAACAGCCTTCGCCCTGCGGCGTAACAAGGAAACAAGGCCCGAATAGCGCAGCTTGGCTCCCCCCCGGGTGACCCATAGGGGCTCGGTGGATTGCGCGCCCGGTCGGTTGCGGAGGTAGCGAACGACCTCGCGGAGTGTACGGTGTCCAATGAAAACGATCCGCGGTTTTCGGCTCTTGCTGGTGCGGACGACGATTGCTCCGCTCCTTAGGTCGAGGTCGCCGAGATTCAGGGCAAGTAGTTCACTGGCGCGCAGGCCTGAGTCAAGAAGCGCAAGCAGAACAGCGAAATCTCGGTCGCCGCAAAACGTTCGCCGACGACAAGTCGAAAGCATGGCGCGGACCGTCTCGAGGCTGACAGGTTCCAGAACCTCCTCGGAAACTCTCGGCGCGGCAACCTTTTCAATAGGATTGCGCCAGCCTTGAGGCTCTGTTTCCATCTCCCACCAGCGAAGGAAGGCTCGGACAGAGCGGTACAGGCTATGAACTCCTCCAGGGCTGCGCTTCTCCGCCTCGTGGAGCAAGAAATGCCGCAAATGGTCCGGCGTCACTTCTTCGACCGCACGAATCCCTTCGCGCTCAAGGAAGGTCAAGAAGAGGTTGAGTTTCTCTTGGTAGAAATCAACAGTTCGAGGGGATAGCCCGCGCGCAGCCCGGTCATTTAGAAAGGTCACGACCTCGTGACGGATGGTTGAATCGGGGAGAACAACCCAAAGAGTCCGTTTGTCCTTTTGGGCAGGAAACATAAGGCGCACCTCCTGTTTGGAGCGTGCGCCAAGTCATTTGGCTGGGGGTCGAGGATTCGAACCTCGGCATACGGATTCAGAGTCCGCTGTCCTACCGCTAGACGAACCCCCAACAATGTTCGAATTCTACCATGCTGTCGGCAGCCAGGCCGGGCCGCGGAGCCAACCGCCCTTCCTCCCGCGATGGGTGGGGAGGGTCAGGTCATCCCGCGCAGGATCTCCTCGGCCTCATCCAACCTTCGCAGGACACGTTCCTTCCCCACGATCGCCATCGTTCCGAAGAGCGGCGGACTGACCGTCTGTCCGGTGACAGCGGCCCGAAGAATGCCGAACAGCTGACCGGGTTCCAGCGCCAGTGCCGCCGCCAGTTGCCTAGATCGGGGTTCCACGGCGGCGTCCGCGAGGTTCTCAAAGCCAGAAAGTAATTCTCGGGCGGCCCGGAGCGCGTCGGCCGACTGCCGGGCGGAGAGTCCCTTTCCGAGTAAGTCTTGCGGATCGGGCCGGACTTCCTCTCGGAAGAAGAAGCCCGCGATCTGCGGACCTTCGGAGAGCGTGACGATCCTTTCCTGGACCAGGGGAACCATCCGCAGGAGGGTGGACAGATCCGCGTCGAGGCCAGCCTTGGCGAAGAAAGGCAGCAGTCTTTCCGCCAGATCCTGAGGGGAAAGTCGGCGGATGTGGACGCCGTTGAAATGGTCTTCCTTGGTGAAATTGATTGCCGCCGGAGCCGGGTTAAGGTGCGCCAGGCTGAACCGCTCTATGAGCTCATTCAGGCTGAAGACGTCGCGCTTCTCGTCAAAGCTGGCTCCCATCAAGGCGATCCAATTGAGGACACCTTCCTGGATGTAGCCCAGCTCGCGCAGGTCACGCACAAAGATGGAATGGCCCTCTGCGAGTAGCTCGGAGCTCTCCCGTTTGCTCATCTTGCCTCGGCCGGAGGGCTTGAGGAAGACCGACAGGTGGCACCAAATCGGTTCCTCCCACCCGAAGGCCCGGTGGATGAGGGCGTGCAAGGGCAAGGAGGGCAGCCACTCCGACGATCGAATCACGTGTGTGATTCTTATGAGATGATCGTCGACCATCGCCGCCAGATGGTAGAGGGCGAGCCCGTCCGATTTGAGCAGGATGAAGTCGTCGAGGTTGCGGTTTTCGACGGTGATCTCCCCCCTGAGCAAGTCACGAGCTGTGGTCGAGCCCTCCGAGGGGGTCTTGAAGCGGACGACATGAGGTTCGCCGCCCTCCGCGCGGGCGCGGGCTTGTGCGGGGGCCAGCCGGCGACACAAGCCGTCGTATCTTGGTGGTTCCTTCCTTTGCTGCTGGCGGACCCGCAGATCGGCGAGCCTTTCGGGGGAGCAGAAGCAGTAGTAGGCCTGCTCCTGTTCCACCAGTATGTGCGCATGCTCCAGGTAGATCTCCTTCCGCTCCGATTGAGAATAGGGACCGTCAGGTCCACCCCGGATCGGGCCTTCATCCCACTCCAGGCCGAGCCAGCGCAGGTTTTCCAAGAGATCTTCGTAGGCCCCGGCCACCAGGCGCTTTCGATCGGTGTCCTCGATTCTAAGAATAAACTGCCCGCCGGTCTGCCGCGCCAAGAGGAAATTGTAAAGGGCGGTCCGAGCCCCGCCCAGGTGGAGGAATCCCGTGGGGGAGGGGGCAAAGCGGACGCGGGCCGGCGCAGTCATCCTAGAACTCAAGCTCCTGCCGGTAGAGCACGACACTCTCCACCAGACCCACACCCAAAAACAAGGACCACAGGGCGCTCCCGCCGGAGCTGATAAAGGGCAGAGGCAAGCCGGCCACGGGCAGAAGGCGCAAGTTCATTCCGATGTTGAACGCTGCCTGATAGAAGATCAGCGTGGCCACACCGTAGGCGATCAGTGCTCCAAACGTGTCCCGGGATTGCCGGGCAGCTCTCAAGCACCGGTAGATGATGAATCCCAGCACAACCATCACGGCCAGAGCCCCCACCCAGCCCCACTCTTCGGCAATGACCGAGAAGATAAAGTCGGTCTGCCTCACCTTCAAGAACCGCAGTTGCACCTGGGTGCCGTGCAAGTACCCCTGGCCAAACATGCCTCCCGACCCGATGGCGATCAGAGCCTGCTGCACGTTGTACGTCGCAGAAACGTCGACCGAGGGTTCGATGAAAAGGACCAGTCGCTGTCGCTGGTAAAAGGCCAGGAATGGAAAAGCCACGATCGGAAGGATTACGGCGGCAGCAGCGATCATGGCGAGGTGCCGGGGCCGGATGCCTGCGGCAAAGATGATGGCGGCCCAAAGAACCATGGTCAGGATGGCTGTGCTGAGGTCGGGCTGCCGGAGAATAACGATGGCAGGGATGGCTGCAATGACCAGACTCCGCAGCACTCCTCCCCAAGTGGTGATCCGGTCCTCTCGGCGAGCAATTTCGTCGGCCAGGATGATGATCAGCAAAACCTTGGCCAGCTCGGACGGCTGCACCAGGATGAATCCGAGATTGAGCCACCGGGATGCACCGAAGGAGGAGGACCCTGCGACTTCCAGAGCCAATAGGACCAGCAGCAGGACCACGTACATCGGTCGCGTGACCGCCCGCCAGAAGTGGTAATCCAGAATCGTCGCGCCGAGAAGAACCGCCATTCCGATCAAGGCGTAAAGGGCCTGTCGCTGGGCGGTATTGGCGAGAGTTTCGTTGCCGGCGATCGCTGAGCGAATCACAGCGACGCCGAAGACCACCAGCAGGCCTACGGCGCCCAAGAGCCAGAAGTCGAAGTGTCTCCACCGCCGCAAGCTGAACATGCCGGTGGACCTAGGTCAGTCTCCTCCGGCGCGAGGGCGCGGGAAGGGGGATATCCGCCACCAGGCGATGCTCGCGACCATCTTGGGTGAGACGAACTTGTACATTGCTCGGTTCGATCTCGATCCGCTGCGACACAATACGGATCAGGTCGTCTTTGATATCCTCCAGAAGGCCGGGGGAGATATCCGTGCGGTCGTGGATGAGCACGATTTTCAACCGCTCTTTCGCCGCCTGCGCGCTGGAGGAGGGCTTGCGTCCGACGAGGCGATCCAGGAGGCTGGTCATGATCTGGCTCCTCCACGCACCAGGCGGGCCAATCGATCTCGAAATCCTTCCTGCCCGTCCATCGAGGCGAAGGGGACTTCCTCCCCGAGAAGACGACGGGCGATGTCGCGAAAAGCTTGACCGGCCTTGCTCTTCTCCAGCAGGGCTGCCGGTGTCCCCCGATTGCTGGACACCAGAACAGCCTCGTCCTCGGGGACCAGGCCGATAAGGTCAATGGCCAAGATCTCGAGCACATCTGCGGTGTCCAACATGTCCCCCCGGCGTACCAGTTCCGGCTTGATGCGATTGATGATTAGCTGACCCGGTCCCTTGCCCTCCGCCTCGAGCAGTCCGACGATGCGGTCGGCATCTCGGACCGCAGATACGTCCGGGTTGGTGATGATGATCACCCGATCGGCGGGGGCAATCGCATTTCGAAAGCCCCGCTCGATTCCAGCCGGTGAGTCAATTAGGATCCAATCGAATCCTTTTCTCAATTCATCGCAGACTGCGATCATGTCCTTGGGAGAAACAGAGCTCTTGTCACGGGTTTGGGCCGCCGGGATCAGCTGAAGGTCAGGGAGGCGCTTGTCTTTGATCATGGCCTGGCGAAGCTTGGCGCGCCCTTCCACCACGTCCACGAGGTCATAGACAATCCGGTTCTCCAGCCCGAGGATCACATCGAGGTTGCGCAACCCGATATCGCTGTCCAGGCACACCGTCTTCTTGCCCAGTGCGGCCAGGGCCACTCCGATATTGGCGGTGGCGGTCGTCTTGCCGACCCCCCCTTTTCCCGATGTGATGGTGACCACCGTCGCGGTCATATGGGCCTCACTTGTTCATGGGGGCTTTTTGGTCGAGTGGAGCCTCTCTCGGTCCGACGATCCCCCGGCTCCCAGCGCTCGGCCACGAGTTCTTCGCCGCGAAGGAGGGCCACTTCCGGGTGAGGAGGTCCTTTGCGCGGGGGGGAAGTCGCGGCGTGTTCGGCAATCCGCAGTTGCGTGGGCGAAAGGTCGAGGGCGCAGACCACGGCGTCCTTGTCCCCCTCGGCCCCAGCATGGACCACACCGCGCAAGCGACCCCAAACGATCACGTTGCCTCCAGCAACGATCTCGGCCCCCGGGTTTACATCGCCGAGGACAACCACATGGCCGGAGTATTGGATCAGATTGCCCGATCGGAGAGTCCGCTGGATGAGGATGGCGGGACTCCCCAAGAACCCGCTTCCCACAGGCACTTCCTCGGCAGGCTGTTCCTCAGGAAGCTCGATTTCAAGGCCCAGGCTCCGCGCCGCGGCCTGAGTGGAGGGCGAGTCACCAAGCGCGGCCCAGAGCGTGATGCCACGCTCCGAAAACTCATTTCTCAGGTCCGCAAGGTCGGATACGTGGAGGGATCGGGGGCCGAGACGAATGGCCACCCGAGCACCCCGGAAGAACTCGCTGTTGGAGTCTAGCCGAGCGAGGAGTTCTTCCAGAACTTTTCCCCAGGTGCCGTCGCCCAAGGAGACCAGCAAACCCTCGCGGGTCCCCTTGATAGCGAGTTCTGTTCCCATCCAATCGATTATAGCATGAGAAATTGCTAAGATTGGGCTCCCGCCTCAATTGCCTTGAGGTAGAAATACGCTTCCAGGACCTGCTTCACGATCGGTGTGGCCGTCACAGCGCCTTCGCCCCCGTTGTAGACGAAGCAAACCACCGCAATCTCGGGATTGTCATAGGGCGCATAGCTGAGATACCAGGCGTGAGACGGCCAAGCCCCGGGCTGACATAGGTTGCGAGACTGGGCGACGTTGTCGCAGTACTCCGCCGTACCCGTCTTCCCAGCCACGGCAACGTTGGGGAGATCACCTCTCCCCTGCGCGGTTCCGCTTACCACGACCGCGCGCATCCCCTCCTGGACCAGCCGCATCCACTGAGGGTCGACATGCCAATTGTAGTCGGGGGGCACCCCCTTGGTGATGTCCCAAAGCGCCTGAGGGGCATTGTGCTTGATGACGTTGCCCTCGCCGTCGAGATAATCCTGGATCAACGTGGGTTTCATCACCTTGCCGCCGTTGGCGACGGTGGCGGCGGATTCCAGTACTTGCAGGGGGGTGGCCAGGACGTATCCCTGGCCGATCGTGGCGATATACGTGTCCCCCGTGGACCAGTTCTCACCCAAGTTGATGCGCTTCCAATCGGGATCGGGAATCAAGCCGGTTGCTTCCCCCGGGAGCTCGATCCCCAAGGTTCGCCCGTATCCGATGGCCTGCGCGTACCGCTTGATGCGCACGATGCCCAGCCCGCCTCCCTCCAATTGCCCCGGAGTCGCGCCGCCCACTTCTCCTGGCCACCCGCCACCCAGCTTGTAGAAGTAAACGTCATCGGATTCTGCCACCCCCTCGATGAAAGTCACATTCCCGAATCCCGTCGGAAACCAATTGACGAGCCTCTGGGCCAGGCCGGGGTCATTTGGGTAGTAGCGGTTCTGAATGACGATATATCCCGGATCTGTTACGACTTGGTCGGGAGTGATCACATGCTCGTTTAGTGCGCCAATCGCCGTGGCCAGCTTGAAGACCGAACCCGGAGGGAATTGGCCTTGTACCGCTTGGTTGATGAGAGGCGTACTGGGGTCGCCGAGCAATTGGTTGTAGTACTCGAGCGGAATACCCCGCGCGAATTGCTCGTTGTCGTACGTGGGGAGAGAGACCATCGCGAGGATCTGCCCATTCTGGGGGTTCATGGCGATGATCACCCCGGTAGCCACGGGGCTGCGCACGTAGTCCGGCTGGGCGGATCGTATGTTGTCAATCCCTTGCTGGAGGGCGGCCTGGGCAGCGGCCTGCAGGCGGGTGTCGAGGGTGAGGCGCAGGCTCTCGCCTGCCACGGACTCCTGAGGCGGCGCCACGTCGCGGAGCTGCAGACCGGCCGCATCTTCTTCGACTAGCTTGCTGCCGAAGGTCCCCGCCAAGACATCTTGCAGCGACAGCTCCAGTCCAGAGTAGCCGATCTTGTCCGTTCCCACCCGAAACCCAAGCGCCTTGTACTGGGCGCTCAGATTCGCGGGGATCGGCCCCATATACCCGATGACATCGGCGGTCAGGGAACCGGTGGGGTAGTCTCGCACGGGGGTAACATCCACCCCCACGCCGGGCAGGAAGGCCGATTCTTCCTGAATGATCATGGCCACGTTAGGGTCGGCGTCGCATTTGACTTTCACCGCCGTGTAGGGAGCCAATCCGGTCCACTCCTCTACGAGGTCTTGAATCCCTCGACCCGGCGCGCATTCGGCGGAAGGTTTGGAACCCGGCACCGTGATCGGGACCCCCGTGAGGGCAAACAGTCTCTTGTAGATCGCCTGTACTTCGGCCGGGCTGTTAGGAAGAAAGGCAGGCGTGATGGTAATGTTGTATGAGGGAAGGTTCCTGGCTAGCAGAACCCCGTTGCGATCGTAGATAACTCCTCGCCCAGCCGGCAGAACCACCTTGGTCAAGCGATTCTGGTCTGCCAAGGCGGTGTACTCGGGTCCCTGGACGATCTGGAGAACGAACAACCGAATCGCGAACAGGGCGAAGATGGCGATTGCCAGGATCAGCAGGGCCAAGTTTCTTCGTGGCCTGACCAGGTTTTCCGGTTCCGAAATATGTCTCACAGCGCTATTCCTCGAACTCACCCACAGTCGCTTTGCCTCGCGTGGCATAGTGAAGTCGGGAGAGCAAGCCATAAACCGGCAGCACGAAAAGCGTGTTGAAGAAGGCCGTCGGCAGCGTTACGTAGGCCAATGCAAACCCGACGTCAACTGGTCGGCCAGTGAACCCCAGGAGGGCAAGGCTCACCAGGTGGCTGATCCCGGTCCCCAGCAGGGCGAGGGCCATGATGATCAGGGGATGACGTCCCCAGAGTCGACCCTGAAGCTGTCCGGCGGCCAGCGCGGCGATGATGAAAGCAATGGCCGTGGCCCCGACCGGGCCTCCGGACAGGAGGTCAGAAAACAGCCCGCCAAGCGCAGCCCAGCCTAGTCCTTCTTCGGGACGAAGGATGCTCCAGGACAGAACCATCAAGAGCGGGAGGCCCAAGCTCCCCCCGAAAATCTGGATCTGGGCCAGGACCGAAGACTGCAGGAGAGCGGCAAGGATCAGCAGGGGGACCGCGATGACCCAGATCATGTCTTTCCGCGCCTACGGGGCGCTGACCCCCGCCTGCAAAGGTTGAACATTGATGGGCTGGAAATTGGCAATGATGAGCAGGATCTCGAGCGAGCTGAAGTCGTTACGGGGCTGGATGGTCGCGGTCTGGTAGAGTTCATAGTCCCGCTTGTGCACACTGATTACTTGACCGATTAGGATATCGGGAGGGAACCCGCCTCCCAATCCGGAAGTCACCACAAGATCTCCAGCCTTCATCGCTGCATCTTGAGGAACAAAGGTCAGAACCAGCTCGCCCGTCGGTTGTCCGGTCACAATCCCTTCGGCTGGGGTGGCGGCGCCCTGGATCTTGGCGTTCACGGAGGATTGCGGGTCAATGATCAGTTGCACTTTGGAGGCGCTCGCTGTCATTTCCGAGATGCGGCCCACCAGGCCATTCTGGCTGACGACCGGCATGCCTCGTTGAACGCCACTATCCGATCCTTGGTCGAGAATCAGATACCGCAGGAAGGGATTCGTGTCCCGCCCGACCACTTGAGCGGTGATGTATCGACTCGCAGGCTGTTCTCGCGCAAATCCGAGAAGGGCGCTGAGCACATCCAGTTGCGCGGTTTGCTCGCGCAAGGTCACCACCTGGGCCTCCAGTTGAGCCACTTCAGCCTGCAACTGGGCGTTGCGAGCCTGAAGTTGAGCTAGGCTGCGCGGAGCGGTGAGGAAGTCACGGAAGTCATAATAAGCCCTGGAAAACGATCGCTGCACTCCGACCAGAGGCGGCTGGATCAGTCCCGCGATGGGGGCCCAATATCCGCTGCGCTGCAGGAAGAGCAGTCCTATCGCGCCGAGGATCAGCGCCAAGGCGAGCAGAATCCTTCTACGAAGTTCAGTCATTCGCCGCTCCAATGGGCTCCGCTCTGCGAGGTGGAGTCAGAGGGCTTCCGACGCGCAGCTCAGCGAGTCCCTCGGGGCCGCTCAAGAGGCGCCAGGAATTGGCGGTCCGCCTCGAGATTCTCAAGGATCGCCGCGGCACCACGAACGACGCAAGTGAGAGGGTCATCCGCGAGCCATACGCGCACGTGAAACTCGTCGCTCAACCGGTCCGGCAGTCCGCGCAGGAGCGAGCCGCCCCCCGTGAGCGCCAATCCGCTGTCCAGCAGATCGGAAAGAAGTTCGGGTGGGGCCTGATCCAGGATTTCGCGAAGCGCCTGGGCGACGACTTTCACCGAAGGGGCCAAGGCCTCCCGCATCTCAATCGAAGAGATCTCGACTTCCTCGGGCAGTCCCGTGATCAGATTGCGTCCGCGAACGCGTGTCACCCTCTCCTCTCGAAGGGGAAAGGCCGCGCCAGCGGAGATCTTCGCCTGTTCGGCCATGGAGTTGCCGACCAGTAGATTGTACTTTTCCCTAAGGTAGGCGATGATGTTTTCATCCATCTCGTCGCCGGCAACACGAATCGAATGGGAGACAACTTCGTTCCCATTCGAGAAGATGGCCATTTCGGTGGTGCCCCCGCCGATGTCCATGAGCATGCAGCCGCGTGTGTCGCGGATGGCCAGGCCTGCGCCCATGGCTGCCGCCACGGGCTCTTCGACCAGGAAAGCCTCGCGAGCGCCCGCCGAAAGGGCGGCATCGTAAACGGCGCGCTTCTCCACTTCGGTGGCCCCGCACGGCACACCCACAATCACGCGTGGCCGGGGCAGCGGGACCACGCTCTGCTCGTGAGCTTTGCCAATGAAGTATTCGAGCATGGCCTGGGTCACGTCAAACTCGGAGATGACCCCATCGCGAAGCGGTCGAATGGTGAGCACATTGGAGGGGGATCGACCCACCATCTCCTTGGCGGCATTTCCGATGGCCAGCGGACGACGAGACTTCTTCTCGATTGCCACCCAGGAGGGCTCGTTGATCACGATTCCCTTGCCTCGGACATTGACCAGAGTGTTGGCCGTCCCGAGGTCGATACTGATGTCCAGGGAGAACAGGCCGAGAATCCAATTGATCGGGTTGAAGGGCAAACGAGGCTCCTTGTTGGGTCTCCAGCAAGGGGGTCGGCAGGATGAACCAGCGCAGCCCGCGATTATACCATCCCGGAGGCCGAAGGGGACGCGGCCCCGGTTCTATTTCTAAGTGCAACGCTATGGGGACAATAGCGTTGTATGAAGACCTATAGTCACCTGTCCAGGGACGAGCGTCTGGTGCTTTTTGAATGGGTTCGGGAAGGGTGCTCGCAAGCTGAGGTCGCCCGTGGCCTGGAACGGGACAAGGGTACGGTCAGCCGCGAGCTCCGCCGGAATGGAGTGGCCCCTGTGGGGTACCTGCCCGATGTGGCCCAGGGCCGCTACCAGGCCCGGCGCCAGCGCTGTCGACCCCGATTGCGCCTGGCTTCTCGCGACCTGCGCCGAACCGTCATCCTGCTGCTCGAGCGCGGCTGGTCGCCAGAGCAAATCGCCGGCCGGCTGCGTGCGGAGGAGGGGAGAACCGTGGTCAACCATGAGACCCTCTACCGCTTTATCTACGACTCCCCTTTGGGCCAGCAGCCTAGCCCCGGTGGGCCAGGCCGGGGGAGAAGCTCTATGAGTACCTGCGCCGGGGCAAGAAGAAGCGCAGCCGACGCCAGGGCCGCCGCGTTCAGGTTAGCCCTACTTCCAACCGTGTTTTCATCGATTCCCGCCCCCTGGCCGCCAACCAGCGCACTGAACTGGGACACTGGGAAACCGACTCGCTCCTCTGTCCCCACCAGCAAGCCTTGAACGTCCTGGTCGATCGCCACAGCCGCTTCACCCTGCTCACCGAGCTCGCTGCTCGCACGGCTCAAGAAACCCTCCCGCGCCCTCCTCCAGCAGCTAGCCGCAAGACCCCTGCGAAGCCTCACGGCCGACAACGGCAGTGGGTATGCTGAGCACGAGCAGGTCTCCCAGATCCTGCACATCCCCTTCTTCTTCTGCCACCCCTATCACTCCTGGGAGAAGGGCACGGTCGAACCTGTCCCCCGGACTGGCTCCAGGGCTGGCCGAAAGGTCAGGAAACACAAATGGCCTAGTCCGTCGTTACCTGCCGTACCACACCGACTTGCATTGCGTCACCCAAAAGGACTTGGACGCCATCGCCTCTGAGCTCCCTGGCCTGTCCGGCCAGGATAGCATAGGGCTAACATCCGTTCTACCCCGTCAGTCGTTCCGTGTCTACAATAACCTAACGGGACAGGCAATCAACGACCCCGCAAATGCCTCGACTTCCTCACCCCAGCCGAGGTACTATGCGGCCACACCGTTGCACTTAGAAGTTGAATCCATGCGGGTCCCGGAGGATGCGATGCTATAATCCGCCTATCCAGCGCGGATAGCCGCCTCCCTGCGCTGACCTCCAGGTGAGGGCCAAGGTGCTTGATATCGAGCAACAAGTGACACTGCTCATGCAGGGCAGCGAATACGGTGATGCCAGCCTCCAACAAGCCATGGCTGGCGAGCTGCGGGAGCGCCTCCTTCTGGCGCAGCGGGAAAAGCGGCCCTTGCGCGTGTACTGCGGTTACGACCCAACCAGCGCAGACCTGCACCTCGGACACACGGTGACCATGCGCAAGCTGCGGCAGTTTCAGGAACTCGGCCATCGTGTGACCTTTCTGATCGGCGACTACACCGCCCGAGTGGGAGATCCCTCCGACAAGGACAAGTTGCGGCCCCAGCTATCTGAGGAACAAATTCGTGCCAACGCGCAGACCTTTGCCGAACAAGCCTTTCGCATCCTGGACCGCTCTCGGACGGAGGTCCGCTACAACTCAGAGTGGCTTGGGAGTTTGACTCTCGCCGACATGATCCAGCTGGCCTCGAATTTCACGGTCCAGCAGTTTGTCACCCGAGAGAACTTTCGCCTGCGCTGGGATCGCGGCGAGGCCATTTTCCTGCATGAGACCTTCTATTCCATCTTACAGGGTTACGATGCATTCAGCCTTCGCGCCGACGTGCAGGTGGGGGGTACCGACCAGCTCTTCAATATTGTCTCGGCCGCTCGAAAGGTCATGGAGTCTCTGGGCGTGGCCCCCAACGTGGCCATCCTGCTCGGCATCCTGCCCGGCACGGATGGGGTGGTGAGGATGAGCAAGAGCCTGGGTAACCATATCCCGCTCCTCGCCACCGCTGAAGATATGTATGGGAAAATCATGAGCCTCCCGGATTTGGCCATGAGGCCGTACTTCCGCCTGCTTTCTCGGTGGTCTCCCGAGCGGATCGCTGAGCTCGAAGCCGCGCAAAGGAACGGCACAGTCAACCCGCGAGACGCCAAGATGGAGCTTGCCCGGGAAATCGTAGAGATCTACCACGGCCTGCAGGCGGTGGAACCTGCAGAGCTTGCTTTTCGACGGGTCTTTCAGGAGAATGCCCTGCCCGAGGAATTGGCCGAGACTTCGTACTCGGAGGGGGCCAAGGTGGTCGATTTCCTGGCCGAACACAACCTCGCCCGAAGCCGCAGCGACGCGAGGCGCCTGATCGAGCAGGGGGGCGTGAGGGTGGACGGAGTGGCCGTTCGGGACCTAGAGGCGACCCTCTCGCGGAGAAACGGGTCGGTCCTCCAAGTCGGCAAGCGCAGGTTCGTTCGTCTCAAGGCACGTCCCTAGGCTCCGCAGGAGGGCCTACCCTCCCTTTCCGGATCGCTTGCGAGACCTTTCCTTCAGGTCGGGCCGGGAATGAAGAAGTGGGTGCAGGCGTCATGGGACGTAGCGAGAAATGAGAGGAGCAAGGTCCCTTTTCGTCGCCTCGGGGATCATCTCCCGCGCGGTGATAATTGCATCTTTCAATGCATCCGCGCATGAGCAAGTCCGGTCCGGAGAAAGACTCGCGACGAGCCGACTGACCGCTTGTTGGGCGATCGTTGTGTTCTGGTTGAGAATCCGGATGACCATTTCCACGCTCACGGGCGCCTCCTCTATGTGCCACACGTCGTAATCGGTCACATGGGCCATCACCGCGTAGCACATCTCCGCTTCCCTTGCCAGGAAGGCCTCCGGCGAGGTGGTCATTCCGATGATTGACATTCCGAGCTGTCGGTAGACGTTGCTTTCCGCCTGGGTCGAGAATCGAGGCCCCTCCACGACCATGAGGCTGCCCCCTTTGTGGACGCTGGCCCCCGTGCTGCTCACCGCGTCGTAAAGTTTCGCAGAGAGCTCACGGCAGAAGGGTTCGGCGACCCCGATGTGGGCGACGAGGCCTTGGCCAAAAAAAGTAGCCTCGCGCCTATGCGTGTGGTCAATGAGCTGATCTGGGATCACGATATCCCCTGGAGCGTAGTCTTCCCGCAGGGACCCGCAGGCGGAGATAGAAACCACGCGCTCGACCCCCAGCACTTTCAGAGCGAAGATGTTGGCGCGATAGTTCACCTCGCCGGGCATGATCCGGTGCCCGCGCCCATGTCGGGCCAGAAAAGCCACCCGTTGACCGGAGAGTGTTCCGACCACCAGCGGATCACTGGGCTTCCCAAAGGGGGTCGCAAGATCATGTTCCTCCAAGTCCTGAAGGCCAGCCATCGCATACAGGCCCGAGCCTCCGATGACGGCCACTTTAGGCTTTCCTGACATGTCAACTCCTTTCCCGGGGGGGCAGCCCGAGCAACTCCTGACCGCCCAGTGCCTGAGACAGGCAAGCGCCGCGTATTATACGGCTGCGATGGGGCGCGAACACGAAATGGGCCCATCCAGAATGATTCCGCACGGGTCCCCGGCGAGGGATTCGATATACTAGAGGAAGCACCCCGAGCTTCCCGTTGCGCCCCGCTCGGGCGGGAGTTCGCGCCTCCCGGAGCCAGGGGAGATCCAAGCCCAGGGAGTTGGGAAAATGGAAGCGCCCAGCCAAGGGCTCGCGTCGTCAGGATATGGGGAGGTCGATCACTCGGCCGATCGCGCATATCGAATCTGGGGCCCTGACCTCGGAGCCCTGCTCTCTTCAGGTGCCCGTGCGCTCTACGATTTGGCGAGCGTCCAGACGGATAACGGGAGACAGGTGGAACGAAGTATTCAGGTCGACGGAATCGACCGAGAAAGCCTTCTGATCGGCTGGCTCAACGAGCTCCTGTACATCTTAGGGAATGACGGCGTGGCCTTCAAGCAATTTGAGTTCCTCGAACTCACGAACCGGCACCTCCGGGCGCGGGCGTTGGGGGTTGCCTCCAGCCAAGTTCCCAAAGACGTAAAGGCGGCGACTTACCACAGCCTGGCAATTCGCTCAAGCGACCGGGGCCTCGAAGCTACGGTCGTGTTTGACGTGTAAGTCCCCAGCGCTGAGGGGTTCCGGGAACGGGTTATCTATGCCTACCAAGAAAGACTTTCATTCGCTGGACGAATGCCTGTGGGAGCTCCCGACCTCCTACCACCCGGGCATGACGGTCCCCGTCTGGCTTGTTGCAGATGAGGGCCTGCTGGAGGACGCTCTGGAGGACCTGTCACTGACGCAGGCAGTTAACGTTGCCTGCCTGCCCGGTCTGATTGGGCGGGTCGTGGTGATGCCCGATGTCCACCAGGGATATGGAATGCCTATCGGTGGGGTCATGGCGGCGAACGGTTCCGATGGGATGATCTCGCCGGGAGCCGTCGGCTATGACATCAATTGCGGCGTCCGCCTGCTCGCCTCCAACATCGAATACCACGGCGTTGAAGGGCTTCTGGGAGACCTATGCACGGCTCTCTACCGGAATTGCCCCAGTGGGGTGGGACAGAAGGGGCATCTTCCGCTCTCGACCCAGGAGTTGGAAAAGGTCTGTGCCGAGGGATCGAAATGGGCATTACGTCGCGGGCATGCGTGGGAGGAAGACCTTCGGCGCACCGAGGAATTTGGATGTTTGGAGGGGGCCGACCCTGCTCGTGTGAGTCCCCGAGCCAAGGAAAGAGGCAGGGGGCAGATTGGAACCTTGGGGGCAGGTAACCACTTCATCGAAGTGGATGTGGTGGACCGGATCTTCGACGACCGGGCCGCCGAGGTGATGGGGCTGAGCCTAGGCACTCTGGCCGTGCAGATTCATTGTGGATCCCGAGGCTTTGGACATCAGATTTGCACTGACTATGTGCAAGACCTTCAGGCCGCCGTGGGCAGATACAGGATCAGTCTTCCGGACAGGGAACTGGTGTGCGCGCCCCTTGATTCGCCCGAGGGGAGAGCCTATCTGGCAGCCATGAAATGTGCGGCGAATTTTGCGTTTGCCAATCGCCAGGTATTAGCCTCCCTGGTACGCCGCAGCTTCGAGGAAGTGATGGCGCGGACCTGCTCCCATTGGGACCTTCATCAGGTGTATGACATCGCCCACAACATGGCGAAAATGGAGGAGTTTGACCTGGAAGGAAAGCATGTTCGGGCGTGCGTTCACCGCAAAGGCGCTACACGAGCCTTTGGACCTGGCTTTGAAGGGTTGCCCGAGGAGTACCGCCAGATAGGACAGCCGGTTCTCGTGCCCGGGTCGATGAGCACTTCCAGCTGGGTCCTGCTGGGGGCCCCGCGAGCCATGGAGATCTCCTTCGGATCGACCTGCCACGGCGCGGGACGACGTCTCAGTCGTGCCCGAGCGAAGCGCCAGTTCCGCGGAGACCAGCTGCGTGGCGAAATGGAGCAGCAGGGGATACACGTGCGTGCCGGCTCCATGGCGGGACTCGCCGAAGAGGCCCCCCAGGCCTACAAGGATGTCGACCGCGTTGTCGATGTAGTGTGTCGAGCGCGGATCGCAATCAAAGTAGCCAAGCTGAGGCCCGTAGCTGTGGTCAAGGGCTGATCTCTGAAGGGTTGGGACGAGGGAAAGCTTGGAGGCGAACATGGAGGAGGATGTCGTTCATTCGCCGGTTGAGTACTTGAAATCACGATTGGGTCCCCTGCCTGCCGATGCGGAACTTGGCGCTTACGAGCATTGGTGGCTTGAGCAAGGCCAGGGGATCTCTCAGGCGGTGGATCGTGCCGGCACCCCCTGGCTGAGAATGTATGACCAACTGGGTAGGCGAGTGGATGAGATTCTCTACCCGCCCGGCTATCGTTCCATGCTGCAGCGTGGGTACCAAGCCGGTGCTGTTTGGCGTGCATTCGCGGACGGATCCCTCATTCCTGCCTACCTCATAGGGTATGTAACTTCGTTCTTTGACCCCGGTTTGTATTGTCCTTATATCGTCAGCCTGTCCACCGCCGTCCCGATTTCAAAGTACGGGAGCCAGCCGATTCGCGAGCGCTTTCTCCCCTTGCTCCTCCGGCAGGATGGGCAAGGTTGGCAGGGAGCAACTTGGATGACGGAAGCCGCGGGGGGTTCCGACTTGGGGGCGGCGGTCGAGACCACTGCGAGGGAAGAGGGAGATCATTGGGTCTTGGAGGGCGAGAAGTACTTCGCCAGCAATGCGGGGGCCGATCTTGCGGTTGTGGCGGCCCGGCCGATCGGCGGACCCAAGACGGTGGGGGGGCTCGCGCTTTTTCTGGTCCCGCGTCTGACACCCAGTGGGGACCTTAACTATTTTCTTCGTCGCATCAAAGACAAAATCGGAACTCGATCGGTGCCCACCGGGGAGGTCGAGCTTCGTCATAGTGAGGCGTATCTGCTGGGGCGGGTAGAGGAGGGCATCTACCTCATTCTGGAGGTTCTCAACCTGTCCAGAGTCGGCAACAGTGTGGGGAGTGTCGCCCTGGCTCAGAGGGCGCTCAGCGAGGCTTCGACCTTTGCCCGACAGAGGGTCGCCTTTGGAAAGCCCATCGGGCAGCATGCTCTCCTGAGGCGGCAGATCGAGGAAAAAGGACTCTTGTTGCACCAGTCCTTCTGCCTGGCGTGGGAGGCCGTGCGTCTTCTGGACCAAGTGTGGCAAGAAAGGCCGCGCTATTCTGAGCACTATCACCTCTTTCGCCTCATCGCCCACCTGGCGAAGTACTGGACTGCCGAGGTGGCTGTGCAAACCGCCATATGGGCCATGGAGGTCCACGGCGGAGTGGGCGTGCTGTCGGAACACGGCGTAGAGCGTCTGCTGCGAGAGGCCATGATTCTGCCTATCTGGGAGGGCACGCCTCATCGGCAGATCTTGGACGGCATGGAAGTGATTGAACGTAAAGCGGCGGACCGTGCGCTCTTTGACTACTTGATCGAGAAGGGAGTCGAGAGTCGGCAGCTGGCCGAGACAAGCGACCTCATCGAGACCTGGCGCGGCTGGGACGCGGATCGACGGGAAGCGGAAGCCGAGATCGTTTTCGGGAATCTGGCGCGGACCACAGCCTCGCTCCTGGCCGCGCAGGGAATGTGAATCCCGAGGTTCCCGGGGCGGTCCGAACCCCCGGGTTCGGGCCCAGGTTGCCTGGGCCCGCCAGGCTCTGGCAGCCCTAAGTCTTCACGAATGACAATGCGGGCGTTACAATGACTTCCCTCCCAGAATCCGGACTCACTTCCCGGTTTGGCTTGGATCGCCAGGGGATGGTCAGACGGTTTGGGGGGAGCGGCAATCCCGGGAGAGGGGACAAGCGGATCATCGGCAGGAGTTGGTACGAGATGGCGAGGGGAAGGGAGGGCGAGGCTGGCAAGAGATCGCCCTGGGGTTTGGGGAGGCCCATCCGGTTTCAGAGTGGGTGGCAGGATCGTCTGGGCCTGCCGCGCTGCTTTGGCTTGCCTGGCGGGTTCCCCTCGGTTCGCCGCCTTCGACTAGGCGCTGGCGCCCGATTCTCCCTGCAGGGAGGGAACTGACGTTGTGCTGGTTCAAAACGCGACTGTAGTGACCTGGGAGCGGCCGAATCGCCTGCTTCCGGGAAGCGCCGTGCGCATCGAAAGTGGCCAAATTGCGGCCATCGGATCCAGCGCGAAGCTGAGTCCCCGATCCGCATCCGAGGAGGTTATCGACGCTGGCGGCCAATTGGTCCTGCCCGGGAACATCTGCGCCCACACACACTTCTACGGAGCGTTGGCCCGCGGGATGGCACTCCCGGGATCGTCACCGAAGGATTTCCCCGAGATCCTCGAGAAACTATGGTGGAGGCTTGACCGAGCCCTCGGGCCGGAGGATGTGCGCTACTGCGCCCTGGTTTCCATGCTGGATGCCATTCATCATGGTACAACCACCCTGTTCGACCACCACGCCAGTCCCGAGTGCATCCCCCACTCGCTTGACTGGATCGAGAAGGAAGTGGAACGCGCCGGGTTACGCGCCGTGCTTTGTTATGAGGTGACGGATCGAAACGGGGCTTCTGGCGCGAAACAAGGGATTGCGGAAAATGTCCGTTTCCTGTCCAAACCCAAGGCGGAGACGATTCGGGCGGCCTTTGGCCTGCACGCCTCCCTCACCCTGAGCGACCAGACCCTCAAGGACTGCCGCGCTGCCGCCCCGTCGGGGACGGGGTTCCACGTGCACATCGCCGAACACGAGGCCGATGAGTACGACAGCCTGGAGAAGTCGGGGTTGCGGATTGTCGAGCGCTTCGAAAAGGCTGGGGTTCTGGGAGATCGCACGATCGCCGCTCATTGCGTTCACGTTGATTTCCACGAGGGTGAAATCCTCGCCCGGAGTGGGGCCTGGGTGACACATCAACCCCGCTCGAACATGAACAACGGGGTGGGAGTGGCTCCGGTGGAAGCCCTCCTAAACGAGGGTGCGCATGTTTGCCTTGGGAATGATGGGTTCTCGAATGCTATGTGGGACGAATGGAAGGCCGCGTTTCTCGTGCAAAAGGTCGTGGCCAGGGACCCCAGACGGGCTTCCGCCGATCAGGTGGTGGAAATGGGGGTTTACCAGAACGCGGCGCTCGCCAGCCTGTACTTTGCTCCCCTGGATATTGGGGTTCTGCGTCCCGGAGCAGCCGCCGATCTCATGCTTGTTGACTATCATCCGACGACGCCCTTGACTCAAGACAACCTGCCTAGCCACATCCTGTTCGGGTTCGAGAATTCCATGGTCACTTCAACCATGGTGGCCGGGAATTGGCTGATGAGAAACCGCCAGCTTCTTACCCTCGATGAGGCGCGCATCACCTCGGCCAGCCGGGAGTTGGCTCGGGCGCTCTGGAAACGGGTTCGCTAGAGTCAGGAGCCGGCGGCTCGCGCCGCCAGGAGGAGCTTCCTTGTCCGAACACCTCCTGTTCACCCTTGCGATCGTGGGAGGAACCGGCCCGGAAGGCACGGGACTGGGGATGCGTTGGGCCAAGGCTGGCTACCGCGTGATCATTGGATCCCGCTCTGGCGAGAAGGCCGAGGCGCATGCTTCCCTGCTCAATGCGCGGCTGGGTGAGGCTGGCCTGATTCACGGCATGGAGAACTCAGAGGCGGTTCGTCAGGCGGACTTGGTAGTCCTGACCGTTCCCTACGCAGGCCATCGCCAAACTCTCGACGCGATCGCCCCGACGCTGAAAGGCAAGATCCTCCTGGACGTGACCGTGCCCCTCGATCCCTCCGATGTCACTCGGGTGAGGATGCCTCGGGCGGGCTCGGCGGCACAGGAGGCGCGCGAGATCCTCGGATCCGAAGTCCGTGTTGTGAGTGCCTTCCACAATGTGGCCCAGGCACACCTAGAGGACCCGGACATCCCCCTGGCCTGTGACGTTCTAGTTTGCGGTGACGACGGGGCCGCCAAAACCCAAGTCATGGAGCTGGTGGAAGCCGCGGGGGCACGAGGCTGGGACGCAGGACCTTTGGACAATTCCGCCGTTCCGGAAGGCTTGACTTCCGTCCTGATTGGCATCAATAAGCGATTCAAAGTCCGGTCCTCCGGGATTCAAGTGGTGGGAGTGCCTCGGTGAGCACGGTTGCAACGCTGGTCCTGACCGCACTCCCCGATATTCCCCTGGTGAAGTCAGGCGACGACTTGGTCCTCATCATCGAGGAAGGAGCCAAGCGTGCCGGGCTCGGACTCCGAGATGGGGACGTTTTCGTACTTGCGCAAAAGATCGTCTCGAAGTCCGAAGGGAGAGTAGTGGACCTGGGAGAGGTTGTGGCATCTCCCCGCGCGAACGCGATCGCAAAGTACGTGGAGAAGGACCCGCGATTTGTCGAGCTGGTCCTGCGAGAGAGCAGGAAGGTCCTCCGAATGCGACCGGGTCTGCTGGTCGTGGAACATCGGCTCGGGTTCGTTTGCGCCAATGCCGGCCTCGACCGATCCAATGTTGCCCCTCACTCGGGAGGAGAGGACCGGGTGCTCATGCTTCCTGCCGATCCCGACGGTTCCTGTGAGACGATCCGCCAGAGGATAGGGCAGCGTCTGGGAGTCTCCGTGGGTGTGATTATCAACGACTCCCATGGCAGGGCTTGGCGGACAGGCATCCAAGGGGTGGCTATTGGCGTCGCGGGTGTCCCGGCGCTCTTGGACATGCGAGGTCACCCAGATCTCTTCGACTACACGCTGCAGATCACCCAGATCGGAACCGCAGACGAGATGGCTGCGGCAGCCTCCCTGCTCATGGGGCAGGCCGATGAAGGCCGTCCGATCGTTCACGCCCGAGGATTTCCCTACCCGCTCCGCCCGGGGAGTCTCGCCGAACTAATCCGCCCTGAGGACGAAGACGCTTTCCGCTAGACCCTCCAGGGGGGCCGATCTGACGTATCGAATTCCTGAGGGCGGAGCGGATCGGCATCAGACAAGGTAGGCCCCTGCGCAGCACCCTCGGCCGGCAGGCTCGAGGGATCCGCGCGCTGCCTGGCTTCGGTGGAGCGAGAACGGTAGGGCGGTCCGGTGGGACGGGGTTGGGAGCGGCCCTGCGGGCCGTGGATTGGTGTCTCCAGCAGGCACCCAGGGGCCTGGGGGAGCAAAGGGTTTGCGCGGCAATCCCCTCCCGTTCTTGGGGGCACCATCCTGCGCAAAGAGCAGAGGGGGGATTGCGGAGCTTTCTCTCCTCCATCCGAGTTGCGCAGGACTCACGAACCCGCCAGGAGCGAGGCAGGCAGATGTAGGGCCGATGGCCCCCCTTCTTTCTAGATCGGCCCACGGTCGGAGAATGGCAAGCGATCGCTTAGCTTTCTATCAGATCCTGCGCGGGAGGCGCTCCGTTCGAAGGTTCGATCCGGAACCCATTGAGCGTGAAGTCCTCCTGCGGCTAATCGAATCGGCCACCTTGGCCCCTTCCGCTCATAACTCTCAACCCTGGCGCTTCGCCCTCTTGACGGATCCTGAGGTTCGGCGGCGTCTGGGATGGGCGATGGGCGAGGCCTTTCGATCCGACCTGATGCTCGACGGTCGCTCACCGGAGGAGATCGAACGAGCGGTGCGGCGCTCACGTGAAAGGCTTGAGCAAGCACCGGTCGCCATTGTGATTGCGCTGAGCATGCGCGATGCTAATCAATATGCGGATGGTCGCCGGCAGAATGCGGAACACACCATGGCAGTACAGGGAGCGGCCCTGGCCGCTGAAAACCTGCTCTTAGCGGCGCACGCGGAAGGACTCGGCGGATGCTGGCTGTGCTCACCCTTGTTCTGTCCGGACTTGGTTTCGCGCGAGCTGAGTCTGCCCGGAGACTGGGAGCCGTCAGGGATGGTTCTGCTCGGTCGTCCAGCCGGACCCGCGGCACCGCGCGAGCGACACCCGCTGGTCGAGGTCACGGTGTGGCGCTAACCCGGTGGTCTTTCCGCTCAAGCTCTCCCAGATGAGGTCGAACTCCAGAAGCGGTTCTGAGACTTGGACCTCAGACTGAGTGCAACTCCCAGGGCACGATGGATTTGTGGGGTGGTCGGCGAGTGGTTGCGTTGGCAGGTGGGGTGGGCGGAGCCCGGCTAGTGGATGGGCTGGCCAGACTCCTTCCGGCCGATCGTTTGACGATCATTGTCAATACGGGGGATGATTTCGAGCTCCTGGGGCTTTCCATTTCCCCCGACCTCGACACGGTCCTGTACACGCTGGCCGGCGTCGCCGATCCCGCCCGGGGTTGGGGCATCGAGGGAGACACCTTTCATTGTTTGGAGGCGTTGCGAAGACTGGGAGATCCTGGCTGGTTCCAGATCGGTGACCGTGACTTGGCCACTCACCTGATACGCACTCAGCTTCTGCGGGCGGGAATGACATTGACCCAGGTTTCGTCGGAACTCGGCCGTCGTCTGAAGGTTCTGCCCCGGGTTCTGCCGATGTCCGACGATCTTCTGCGGACCTGGGTTCTTACCCAGGAAGAAGGTCCGCTCCCGTTTCAAGAATACTTCGTGAGATACCGATGCGAGCCCAGGGTCACCGGTTTTCGCTTTGAGGGCGAAGAGGCCGCCCAACCAAGCCCGGAGGCGCTAGGCGCGCTGGAGACGGCGGATCTGGTTATCATCTGCCCTTCCAACCCGCTGGTAAGCATCGACCCCATCCTGCGTCTTCCCGGCAACCGAGCCAGACTGGCAAGCCTGCCTTGTGTAGCTGTGAGTCCGATCGTTGGGGGTGCTGCGATCAAAGGACCTCTTTCAAAGATGCTCCTGGAGCTGGGCCGAGCTTCGAACGCGCTCGAGATAGCGCGGCACTATCAGGGTTTGGTTCGCGGGTTTGTCCTGGATCAGGTGGACGCAGAATTGTCGAGCCAGGTCGAAGTGCTGGGGATGCGAGCGGCCGCGTTCCCGACCATGATGATTGAGGCGAGTCGGAGGCTGCGGGTGGCCGAGCAAGTCCTGGATTTTGCGGGGACCATCTTGTGATGTCGAGGAAGCTCTGGGCGCTCGTCCCTGTGAAGCGGCTCGGGGATTCAAAGACGAGGCTGACGCCCACACTTTCGGCTCGGGAACGACGCGAACTGACCCGGCGCATGTACCTGCACACCCTCGAAACCTTAGCACAAGCCGGCGAAAAGCTCTCCGGGATCCTCGTGGTGACGGCGGATGAGGAGGCACTCGCTCTGGCGCGGGACCGAGGCGTTGACACGCTCATCGAGACGGGAGAGAGAGGGCTCAACTCTGCGTTGCGTCAGGGCACCTTGAGGGTCGCCGATCGGGGCGGAGACGCGGTATTGGTTCTGCCCATTGATCTTCCCGGGCTCGCAGGGTCCGTCTTGCGCGAAGCTCTGGACCGGCTCCCGGAGGGGCGCGTGGTGGCAATCGCACCGGACCGCCAGCGCGAAGGGACCAACGCCCTCGTGGTTTCCCCCCTGGGCCTGATCGACTATCGATTCGGACCCGGGTCTTTCCGAGCTCATCTGGCCGCAGCGAGGGCTGAAGGGTCTGAGATCATCGTCTGGGAGGATAGGGGCTTTGCTCACGACATCGATGTGGCCGAAGACCTTGCCACTGTCCCCTTCGCGCCCCTTGACCGCAGATAAGGTTATTCCTATGCTGGTGGGTGTGGCAGAGGCGACAAAGTCGAAACACAGCCAGGTTCGTACGGGCAAGTGGAAGGGGAGAGGGAACCTGAGCCCCCGAGAAAGGACTGGACCGGATGGCTGGAACGCGCGTGGCCCTTTACCTTCAGGACGCCCATGATCTGCGCGACGGGATAGGATTCTGTCAGCTCGCGGAGAAGAGGGGCTTCGAGGCCGTCTGGCAGGCGGAATCACGGCTGGTCCGAGATGCCATCGTGCCCATGGCCGCCTACGCCGCCACGACCTCTCGCCTCAAGGTGGGGTCTGGAGTGATCAACAATTGGACTCGCAATATTGGTCTTCTGGCGGCGACTTTTCTCACCTTGGACGACTTGGCCCCTGACCGCATCCTGTGTGGCATCGGCGCGTGGTGGGATCCGCTGGCCAGGAACGTCGGCATCGAAAGGCGCAGGCCCCTGTTGGCGATGCGCGAGACTGTGGAAGTGCTACGGAGACTCTTGCGCATGGAGCGAGTCACTTTTCATGGGGAGTTCCTTCACGTGACCGGAATTGAATTGGATGTAGTTCACGGCCGCCGGGAACCGCGCCAGGTGCCAATCTACTTGGGGGCGACAGGCGATCAGATGCTGGGACTCGCGGGCGAGATTGCGGATGGGGTTTTGCTGAATTACTGTGTTCCCCCGGAGTACAATGACCGGGCCCTGGAGTTGATCGATGAAGGCGCAAAGAAAGCCGGGCGCCGCGCTGAGGACTTGGACCGCCCGCAACTCATTGTTTGCTCCGTTGACCTGGAACGAGAAAAAGCACTGGACAGCGCCCGAGAACTACTGACCCAGTATCTTGCCCAACAACCTCACATTGCCAAGGCCTCCGGTGTCTCGGAGACACTGGTCGGGCAGATCCAGGAGATCCTTGGCTGGCCAGCCACTCGGGAACAGATCCAGCACGCCAAGCACCTTGTCCCAGATGAGTTGGTCGAGCGGATTACTGCCTCGGGCACCCCAGCCGAGGCGAGAAGCAAAGTCAGCGAATACCAGAGAAGAGGATGCACTTGTCCTGTGCTCTACCCCGTGGGCAGTGACGTTCGCCTGCTCATCGAAACGTTCGCACAGGGCTAGGGAACGGAGATACTCTGTTGAGCAAACAACCCAACTCACGGATGTGCTTCGTGTGCGGCGTTTCCAATCCTGTTGGATTGGGACTCGCCTTCTATGAAGACGAACCCGGGAGGGTCGTGGCGGATTGGACTCCTCCTGAAAAATACCAGGGCTATCCCGGCCTCGTTCATGGCGGGATCGTTGCCTCGGCGCTCGACGAAATCGCCGGAAGGACCCTGATGGGTGGGGAGTCGCCGCGCTTTATGGTCACCGTATCCCTCAGCGTCAAGTACCGTCATCCCGTTCCGGTGGGCAAGCCCTTGCGCCTCTGCGGACAGGTAACGCGCGATCACGGCCGCTTGGCGCGCGCCCATGCGCAGCTCATGCTCCCCAGCGGGGAGGTTGCGGCGGAGGCTGATGTGCACCTGGCGCAATCCCCGCAGGGTCCAATCGGCGCGGAGAATTTTGATCGTCTGGGATGGAAGGTGTACCCCGATGAGCCTGCGCGCATCTGAATACCACCGACCTGCCACTCTGGCAGAAGCGCTTTCTCTCCTGTCCAGGGCCAGTCCCCTCACCCAACCCCTGGCAGGGGGCACCTACCTGTCTTTGTATTCCGACTCCCTGGGGGCCCTGGTGGACCTGAGGGACGTGCCCCTGGCTGGGATTGGCGCCCAGGCGGACGAATGGCGAATTGGCGCGATGACCCCCTTGGCGAGCCTTGCAGCTCACCCTACCTTGCCGCAGGCCTTGCGGCGGGCGGCGCGGCACGAGGCGCCGGGGAATCTCCAAGGCATGGCCACGTTGGGCGGGACGGTCGCTGTAGGTTGCTCGGGGCCTCTCCTGTGCGCCCTGCTTGCTTCTGGCGCAAGGGTGGATGTGAAGCCGGGGGACCAGCTGATTCCGATCGAGGACCTCGTACTGAGTCGAGCGGAAGGGCCCCTGCGGGGCAGGCTGATTGTCGGCCTCGCGCTCCCCAAGGAGCGTTGCCTAGGATTGGCCGAGATCTCGCGGACGCCGGAAGACCGCCCCCTGGTTTGCCTATCTGTCGGCGGCCGAAGGGTCCAAGGAAGAATGCGCGAAGTGCGCGTTGCCTGCGGAGCCTATGGTCAGCCTCTGGCTCTCATGCTGGAAGTTGCAAAGTACTTGGAAGGCCAGACCCTTCCCTTGGGGACGGATCTGGCGCAACAGGCGGCTCAAAAAGAGACCCTTCCATGGGTGGACGACATTCGTGGCAGTTCGGAGTACCGCGCCAGCATGGTCCCCGTGCTTCTCAAAAGGGCGGTGGACCAGCTGAGCGAGGGCTGAGCGGCTCGCTTTTCAGGAACATCGGCTTGTCTTTTGGAAGGACCCTAGTGGTGACCCGAGGGATGTGATGCGGATTGAGCTTGAAGTCAATGGCGCTCGAATCGAGGCCGAGGTCAGCCCAGGAACTTCGCTCCTGCATGTCTTGAGGCAGGCAGGCCTCTTCAGCGTAAAGCACGGCTGTGAGAGCGGGGACTGCGGCTCGTGCGCCGTGCTGCTGGATGGAAAGGTCATCAATTCGTGCTCCCTTCTGGCAGTGCAGGCCAGTGGAAGGCGCCTCCTCACGGCGGAGGGCCTTGGTTCGGTTTCGCAGCAGGGCTGGAAGACCACGAGCGGCTTGCATCCGTTGCAAGAAGCCTTTGTCGAAGTGGGAGCGATTCAGTGCGGTTATTGCACCCCGGCAATGCTCCTGGCGGCCAAGAGCCTGCTGGACCAGAAGGGATACGGAAGACTTGCCCGACCTCCAGTCGTGAGTGAGGACGAGATCCGCGAGGCGCTGGCTGGGGTCCTGTGCCGCTGCACAGGCTATGTGAAACCCATCGAGGCGGTGCAAAGAGCGGCGGCACGGATGCGCGGGGAGGCACTTGCCCCTCTTGCGTCACCCCCCATTCCCGTGGAATGGGGAGGCCGGCCGGAGGCTGGGCTTGAACCTGGGGCAGCCTCTCCTGCGGGTGAGGTGCCTCCGGAACTGGTGACCCAAACCCGCACGATGCCTGCCCTGCGAGTCGCACCTCAGGCCGCAGGCTACCAGACAGTGGGGAAACCCGAGGCCAAGGTAGACGCCGTCAAGTTGGTCCAGGGTAAACCGGCGTTCACCGACGACATGGAGATGCGCGGCCTCCTCATCGCGAAGGTGTTACACAGCCCCATGGCCCATGCGCGCATCCTTCGCATCGACGCTTCCCGGGCTCGCGCGCTCCCCGGGGTCGCCGCCGTCCTCACCTTCAGGGATGTTCCTCGGGTGGTTTACTCGACCGCCGGGCAATCGGATCCGATTCCGGGGCCACTGGACTGCTTTTCGCTTGACTCGAAGGTTCGGTTTGTTGGGGATCGGGTGGCCTTCGTCGCGGCAGAAACAGAGGAGATCGCGGAGCGGGCGCTGGGCCTGATCGAGGTGGAGTATGAAGAGCTTCCGGCCATTCTGGATCCAAGGGAAGCGATGGAAGCGGGTGCGACCCGGATCCATGACGAGCCAGACTACGTCCCCTTCGGCGAATCGGATCCCGCTCGGAACCTGGCAGCCCATCTGGACATCCCCATCGGCGACGTTCAGCGCGGATTCCGTGAGGCCGATCTGATCGTCGAGGGGGAGTACATCGTCCCTAAGGTTCAGCAGACTTCGATCGAACCTCATGTGGTGATCTCCTACTGGGACGAGGACGATCGCTTGGTTGTTCGCACTTCCACGCAGGTTCCCTTCCACGCGCGCCGGATCCTGGCTCCCCTCCTCGGCCTTCCCCCGAAACGCCTGCGGGTCATCAAACCTCGCATCGGCGGAGGGTTCGGAGGCAAACAGGAGGTTCTGGTCGAGGATGTGGCCGCCCATCTCACGATCGCCACCGGTCGGCCGGTCCGCTTCGAGTACAGCCGGGTGGAGGAGTTGACCTCGGCCCGATCGCGCCACCCGATGCGAATCCAAATGAAGACCGGTGTCAAGCGGGATGGGACGATCACGGCCAACGAGATGTACGTCCTCTCCGACACGGGTGCCAATGGCGCCCATGCCTTGACCGTGACGGGAAACACCGGTCAGAAGGCTATGGCGCTCTACGTTGGCGACGGGCCTTACCGGGAATCGCCGAACATTCACTTCCGAGCTGATGTCGTCTACACCAATACGCCTCCGGCCGGTGCTTTTCGCGGCTATGGTGTACCGCAGGGCTTCTTCGCAGTCGAAGCTCACATGGAACGGGTGGCTTCGGCCCTGTCGATGGACCCGATTCAGTTTCGTCTGAAGAACGCGCTAAAAGCGGGAGAACTCCAGCCGTTTTCCCGGGCGTGGTCGGAAGGCCGCGAGCCCAAGCCGGAATACATCCAAACCTGCGGCCTGGAGGAATGCGCGCGGGAAGGAGCGAAGGCGATAGATTGGAAGGCCAAGCGAGGAAATGCTGACTGGCATCAGAGCAAGGCCCAGTCACAACTCCGGCGAGGCGTCGGGTGCGCTCTGGTAATGCAAGGCACCGCCATCCCATATCTGGATATGGGTGCGGCCTCCCTGAAGATCAATGATGATGGCTCCTTCAATCTCCTGGTGGGCGCCACGGACTTGGGGACCGGATCAGACACGGTTCTGGCGCAAATGGCCGCTGAGGTTTTGGGCTGTCCGCTTGAGGATGTGATCGTCTATTCGTCCGACACCGACTTTACCCCGTTCGACAAAGGGGCCTACGCTTCCTCCACGACGTACATCTCCGGGGAGGCGGTGGTCCGGGCCGCGCAGGAGGTGAGGCGCCAGATTCGCGACGTGGCGGCAGAACTGTTCGCGGGGGCGAACTTGCTGGACCCCGGATCGTTGCGACTAGCCGAGGGGAAGGTCTTTTCGCCGGATGGCCGGAGCGTATCGCTGGCGGAGATCGCTTTGCGTTCACTGCACCATACCAACCAGCGCCAGATCATGGCGGTCGCCTCCTACATGTCGCCGGTTTCTCCGCCCCCCTTCGCCGCCCAATTCGCCGAAGTCGCTGTCGACGAGCAGACGGGGGAGGTGAGGGTGCAGAGGCTCGTCATGGCGGTTGACTCGGGAGTCATCGTCAATCCTCTCACGGCCTCCGGTCAAGTGGAAGGAGGAATGACTCAGGCCCTCGGCTATGCCGTATGCGAAGAGATGCGCTACGACGAGCGCGGCAGGTCGCTGGCCAAGGACCTGCGGGATTATCACATCTTCGCGGCGAACGAGATGCCCGATCTCACGACCATTTTCGTGGAGACATTCGAGCCCAGCCATTCCTTCGGAGTCAAGGCAGTTGCCGAAATCCCTATGGATGGGGTTGCCCCCGCGGTGGTCAATGCAATTCATGACGCCACGGGGATTTGGATCGATGAGATTCCAGCCACGCCGGAACGGGTTTGGCGGGCCATGAGGCGGGGGCAGGCGATTCCCCCGAGTGACCCGAAAGCACCACTGGGCAGGGAGTCCTTGGGAGACGACGGGCGATGAGGCGACGGCTTTCCTGGTACGGTTGGGTCGGCTTGGTGGGCATCGGACTTTCCGAATTGGGGCTCTTCTTGCGCGTCGAGCCCCTGACGACTTGGTTCACCCCTGTCATCTGGACGCTGTACATTCTCTTCGTCGACGCGCTGGTGAGATTGCGACGCGGCGAGTCTTTGCTCTCGCGGCGGTTTCCCGAAGCCGTGGCAATGTTCGTCTTCTCGGATCTCGGTTGGCTAGTTTTCGAGCTCTACAACCTGCGCCTGCGCAATTGGTACTATGTGGGGGTTCCAACTCAAGAAGTTCTGCGTACCTTTTCCTTCTTTTGGTCCTTTGGGACCATCTTTCCGGCGGTCTTCGTCACGCAGGACCTGTTGGAGAGCTTTGGAGTCTTCGAGGTCATGCACCGAAAACTTACGGTCCAACCGAGGCTATTGGGGGCGGCCTCGATCGTGGGTCTGGCCTTCCTGACCGTACCGCCCCTTCTTTCGCCTCCGTTGATCCACTCCGATCTGGCACCGTACCTTTTTGGCTTTGTCTGGCTGGGATTCATCCTCTTTCTGGAGCCCATTCACTACCACTGGGGCTTACCCTCCCTGGTTGCGGAATGGGAACAGGGAAAGAGAGGCCGAACCTACCGTCTGCTGCTGGCCGGGTTGATTTGCGGCTTGCTGTGGGAGTTCTGGAACTACTGGGCGGGTGCCAAGTGGCACTACCTTGGGCCCATCCTTCACGAAGTCCGACTCTTCGAGATGCCCGTGCTCGGGTTTCTGGGCTTTCCGCCGTTTGCCATCGAGTGTTGGCTTCTCTATCATTTCCTGCGGGCCGCAGTATTCGGCAGGATGGGCCCAGCCTTCAACCGAGAGGGAGTAGGTGTTACTCGGAGCAGCGACTAGGGAATCGGGGTCCGACGTCACGCAGTTACTCCAGGCCATTCTGGAGGCGCAGCGGACTGGGCAACGAGTGGCGCTGGCGACTGTCGTTCGCGTGCAGGGCTCTGTGCCGCGCCATCCCGGGGCCAAGATGCTGGTCTATCCGGACGGCCGCATTTTGGGGACCGTGGGCGGCGGGGAAATGGAGCGCCGTGTCCTGGCCGAGGCGCTGGAGTCGCTGAAGCTCGGCGATCCCAGAATCCTCCACTACGCGCTCACCGACCCTGCCTCGGGGGATCCAGGCGTTTGCGGTGGTCAGGCGGAGGTCTTTGTGGAGCCAATTCAACCCCCTCCGACTCTCGTGGTGATTGGCGGCGGTCATGTGGGGCGGGCCGTCGTGCAACTGGGGAAGTTCCTCGGATTCCGGGTGGTGCTATCGGATGATCGGGCCGAGTATTGCAGCCCAAAAGCGGTGCCCGGTGCCGACGAATACCTGCTGGGTCCAATGGCCGATCTAGCCAAGCGGGTCGAGATCGGGGAACAAACCTACATCGTGCTCACAACTCGAGGAGTTGCCATTGACGTGGAAGGGTTGCCCACTCTTCTCGGCAAGCCCGCCGCCTACGTTGGGGTGATCGGGTCTCAAAGGCGTTGGGTGACTGCCGCAAAGGAGCTCGAGGCCCGTGGGCTGCCGCCGGAGGCAATCGCCCGGGTCCATTCGCCCATGGGGCTGGAGTTGAATGCGGAGACCCCAGAGGAAATCGCAGTCAGCATTCTGGCTGAGATCATCGCCGAGCGTCGCGGTGGAAGTTCCCGACCGATGTCTCATGCGGCCGGACCATCTGGAGATGTCAACTCTTAGCGCCGGGGGGAGGCCTCCTGCCGCGCGACCAAGACGATCTTTCCCGCATGAGCGAGGCGGCTGCCCCAGCCCGAGAGGAAGCTACACCGGCGAGGACCGTCTAACCTCGAGGTCATTTCGAGAGTCCTCCCTGGGTGTCCGTGGCCGCCGCGCCTGAGGATTCACCGGCAACCCCGGCTGGATGCGAGGCGCAGGTAAGGGGAGTTTCCGTAGTCCGTCACGGATAAGGTGCCGCAAATGGGCCTGAGGCAAGGTTTCTTGCTGGAGTGTGATTCTCCCTTACCGGTAGGGAGGGTCCCCTCAGACCCGGCCCGGTGGGATAAAATCCCGGGGCAGGGGGATGTCCTTCCAGCTCAGATTGTCCCCCGTCTCTCGGGGCGGGCCGTTGGCGGAGACGATCATGTGGAGTGAGTACTACAGCGCCAGCGAAGTGGCCGAGGTGCTCGAGATTCTCGCGACTCGGGCGGACCGGGCTCGAATTGTCGCCGGTGCCACGGACCTCCTTCTGGAGATCGAGCGAGGCGTCCGCTCCGGCATCGAAGTCCTGGTTGATGTTTCCCGGATCAAGGGTCTCCGCGAGATCCAGCAGGACCGCCAAGGCTGGATTCACCTCGGGCCCCTGGTCACTCACAATGACTGTGTCGCCTCTCCGTTGGTTCGCCAGAAGGCCTTCCCTCTGGCGCGGGCTTGCTGGGAGGTGGGGGCGGCCCAGATCCGCAACCGGGGGACCGTTGTCGGAAACCTGATCACGGCCTCGCCGGCGAACGATACGATCCCCTCTCTGATGGCCCTGGGCGCGCAGGTCAAACTCCTTTCGCGGGGCGGCGAGCGGGTTGTCCCACTCGAGAGTTTCTATCAGGGAGTCCGACGGACCGTCATGGTTCCCTCCGAATTCCTGAGCGAGGTAGCCTTTCCCGCGCTGACCGCAACGCAGACAGGGGGGTTCTACAAGCACGCGCTTCGAGCGGCTCAGGCCGTCGCCCTGGTGAGTGTAGCAGCGGTGCTTGATCTTGATCCCGAAGGCCGGGTCGACGGGGCGGCCATCACCCTCGGGGCAGTCGCCCCAACGATCATTCATGCCCGAGAGGCCGAGGACGTGCTCTTGGGGCGCCGGCTCGATCCCTCCACCGTGGCGGAGGCGGCCCGCCGAGCTGCGGCTGAGGCCCGCCCGATCTCAGACGTCCGAGCCGGCGCAGAGTACCGCCGGCACATGGTCCGGATTGGCCTGGGGCGGCTGCTTCAGCAGATTGCCCGAGGGGAGGAGCGGGCCGGTTTTCCCGAACCCGCCCCTCTGTTGTGGGGATCGTCCCACCCCATGGGGGGGAGGCTGCCACAAGCGGTGAGCCACCGGAAAGGGGACCTCATCGCCACACGGGTAAACGGGATCGACTACCGGGTCCAAGGGGGCATGGAGAAGACCCTGCTGCGGTTTCTGCGTGAAGATCTCGGGCTGACCGGAACGAAGGAAGGATGCGCCGAGGGGGAGTGCGGAGCGTGTACCGTGTTTCTCGACGGGGTGGCGGTCATGGCCTGCATGATCCCGGCTGCCAGGGCTCACGGGGCTGAGGTGGTCACGGTCGAGGGTCTATCGCGAGGGGAAGACCTGCACGCCGTTCAAAGAGCCTTTGTGGAAAAGGGTGCGGTCCAATGCGGCTACTGCACCCCGGGCTTCGTAATGTCCACAGTCAAGTTGCTTGAGGAGATTCCTCATCCGGATCGGGGGCAGGCGGCTTGGGCCCTCGCCGGGAATCTCTGCCGATGCACGGGCTACTATAAAATCCTGGATGCCGTTGAGCGGGCTGCCGAGTTGGCCGGAGGCGGGGGATGACCGGAACCTATCATATTCACCTTCCGGAAGAGCGGACTCGTAGGAAGCCGCCCCATCCAATCTGGATTGGGATCGGCTGCGTGCTCGTGGTGGGGCTGCCGGCGATCGGATTCCTCGTGGCGGAATGGTTTTTGCAGGCCAACCAGGTGAACCACTGGGTCTATTTGCCTCCGCAGGTTGCTTGGCCGCCGATCGCGCCCTATCTGGTTTTCAAAGTCGTTGTTGCAGCCATCGTAATGCTTTTTGCCCTGGCCCTCTTCTCCGCTTTGTATTCGCTGATCGCCCCGATGAGGCCGGGCAAATACGATGCGCCACCACTCACCAAGCGGAGGCGACGGATCCGTCCTTGGAGATAGGACAACTCAACCAGAAGAGGCGGGAGAGACGTGCTGCGCCTTTCAATCCGTTGTGAGGTCTTGTAAGAGGCCGGCCTCCGTTGCAGGACATGGGGGCCCCTTGACTAGAGAACCCAGGGAGGACCAAGAATAGCCATGAGATCACCCGGTCGATATCAGTTGTCTTCGAAGGAGGCAGAGAGGAAAACCCAGGAATCCAAGGACTTGTGGGGGGGTGTATTCGCGCTGCTCGTCGGCATCGCCCTCGCGGTGGGGGGGTACATCGGTGCCAACCTGATGATTGAGGCGAACAAGGTTCAGAACTGGGTGAGCCTTCCGCCCGAGCTGGCTTGGCCGCCAGCTGCGCCCTTTTTGGCCTTTAAACTCGCGGTGGGATTGGTGGCGATGCTAATTGGCGGTGCACTTTTCACCGTCCTGTATGGTCTGGCCAGCCCGGTGAGGCCGGGCGAACACGACGCCCCTGCTACGCGCCTGCGCATGCCCAAGGAGCGGAGGTAGGCGATGTCAGCAGGGGTGGTGGGCGCATCGATTCCCCGGGTGGATGCCGTCGCCAAGGTCAAAGGCGCGGCGCCGTACCCGGGCGATTTCAATCTGGCCAACCAGGCCTTCATGAAGGTCCTGTTTGCGCGGCGAGCCCACGCCCTGATCCGCGCCGTGGATACCCGCCAGGCCGAAGCCCTACCCGGGGTTCTGGCGGTGCTGACGGCCAAAGATGTTCCCATCAACGAGTGCGGCCTGATCATGCCCGACCAGCCGGTTCTCTGCGGCCCTGGATCCAGCAAGGTCGGTGCGGAGCGCGTCCGCTTTGTGGGGGACAAGGTCGCACTGGTGGTCGCGGAAAGCGAGGCGATTGCGGCTCGCGCCCTGGCGTTGATTCGGGTTGACTACGAAGACTTGCCGGTCGTGGTCGATGCTCGGGAGGCGATGGGCCCATCCAGTCCACTCCTATTTCCGGAGAAGGGCACAAATGTCTTCTGCCATTATCGAATCCGCAAATGCGATGCGGAAGGCGATCTCGGCCGGGCGGAGATCGTCGTCCAAGGCGAATACCATACCCCCATGCAGGAGCATGCCTTTCTGCAGCCCGAGGCCGGGGTCGGATATGTGGATGAGGAGGGCAGGCTGACCATCGTGGTCGCCGGCCAATGGACCCACGAGGATCAAGAGCAAGTCGCTCATGCTCTGGGACTGCCCAAAGAGCGGGTGAGAGTCATCTACCCGGCGATCGGTGGAGCCTTTGGGGGGCGAGAAGACATGACCGTCCAGATCATTCTGGCTATGGCAGTCTATCGCCTTCAGCAGCGTGGTCTCGCCCGTCCCGTGAAGATCGTCTGGTCAAGGGAAGAGTCGATCATTGGCCACCCCAAGCGCCACATTTTCCACTTCCGGACTCGCTGGGGGGCCAGCCGGGAAGGGAAAGTGGTCGCGGCCGAGGTAGAGATCGTTCAGGATGGGGGTGCCTATGCCTACACCTCCACCAAAGTCTTGGGCAATGCCGCCTTGTTGTGTACCGGTCCCTACGAGATCCCAAGCGTCAAGGTGGATGCCTTCGCGGTCTACACGAACAACATCCCGGGGGGAGCCTTCCGGGGATTTGGAGGCCCGCAAGCACTGTTCGTCGCTGAGTCGCAGATGAACAAGCTCGCGGAGAGATTGGGCATGGATGCCGTCGAACTCCGCGTGCGGAACCTAATCCGCGAGGGTGGGCTCCTTTCGGTTGGAACGCCCCTTCCCAAAGGGGTCAGCATTGACCGCGTCGCCCAGGCCTGCGCCGAACGCGCGGGTTGGAAGAAAACTCCGTCCGGGTGGTTTCGGGACGCGACCGAACAGCCCTCGTCCGCTCCCGGCCGGCATTTGCGCTGTGGCCGAGGCTTCGCCTGCGGATTCAAGAATGTAGGGTTCTCGTTCGGGGCACCCGAGCGTTCCTCCGCCACGGTGGAACTGCGGGGCGGGAGTCAAATTGAAGAAGCCGTCGTGCATCAGGCCGGAGCGGAGGTGGGCCAGGGCGCCCACACCGTCATGGCTCAAATGGCGGCAGAGGCCCTTGGACTGCCCGTGGGCAAGATACGCATGATTGTTTCCGACACAGCCCGCACCGAGGATGCGGGCTCTTCTTCGGCATCGCGGATGACTTTCATGTCGGGGAATGCAATTCGCGGAGCGGCGCAAGCGGCTCTGGAACGGTGGAAGGCCGAGGACCGCCCCGCGGTCGGGACCTATCTCTACCGGCCACCCCGGACCACGCCTTACGATCCGGAAACCGGAAGATCGGAACCGAACTTCGCCTACGGGTACGTCGCAGAGGCCGTCGACTTGGAAGTGGATCTGGACACGGGCCAGATCAGAATCCTGAAGGTGATCTGCGCCGACGACGTGGGTCACGCAGTCAACCCGCAGATGGTCGAAGGGCAGATCGAAGGGGCCGTCGTTCAGGCTCAGGGATATGTCCTGCTCGAGAATTTCGTGACGCGGGACGGCCAAGTCCTGACCCCTCACCTCTCCACCTACCTGATTCCAACGGCCGTGGATGTGCCTCAAAAGGTGGAAAGCATCGTCCTCGAATACCCGGATCCCCTGGGACCTTGGGGCGCTCGGGGAATGGGGGAGATGCCTTACCTTCCTTTTGCTGGGGCGGTGGTCGCTGCGGTTCACGATGCGACCGGAGTCTGGTTCGACGACTTCCCGCTCACTCCCGAGCGGGTGTTGCGGGGCCTTCGAAGGCTGGGCTAACGCAGCTCGGTCGAACTTCTGGGGTCGATGGGGGACAGCGAGGAAGCGCCCGACCACGGTCCAGAAGCCGAAGGGATCCCTACTTTTTGGTTCTATCTTGGAGCGGGCATGGAGGGATTGGACGGCAGGTTGGGGGTCCTCCCCGGTGGATGATATCAATCGATCTCAAGGCCAAGGCCCCATTGGCCGCTTTCCTGTCCTGGTGAGAGGAGGCGGGGATTTGGGGACGGGCGTGGCTGCCCGGCTGTGGCGTGCCGGGTTCCCGGTGGCGGTGAGCGAAGTGCCCGAGCCGCTTGCCGTCCGGTTGGGAGTTGCCCTGGCGGCGGCCGTGTGGGAGGGGAAAGTGCAGATCGAGGATTTGCGTGCCAGGATCGTGTTTTCCGCCGAAGGACTCCGGGAAGTTTGGGATCAGGGAGAGGTTCCTGTGGCGGTGGACCCGTCCGCCGGCTTGGCGAAGGAAATCGAGTTCCTTGCCGTCATTGATGCTCGCATGACAAAGCGTGGAGGGGACGGGCCGGTCCCGCCTCATCCGCTGGTGATTGGGCTGGGGCCGGGTTTTGCGGCGGGTTGGGACTGTCATGCGGTTGTTGAAACCCACCGCGGACACAATTTGGGGCGAGTCTATTGGTCTGGAGGAGCCCAGGGGGACACGAGCCTTCCCGATTCCGTCGAGGGCCATGGCTCCGACCGAGTCCTGCGCGCCCCTGTCGAGGGGCGCATGCGAGGCGTGAAGCGGATTGGAGACTGGGTTGACGAGGGGGAAGTGGTCGCGCACGTTGAGGATCGGGACGTGCGCGCGCCCTTTCCGGGGGTTCTCCGCGGCCTGCTCCATGATGGCGTGCGGGTGCCCCAGGGGATGAAAATCGGCGACCTGGACTCCCGGAGCATCCGTGAGTACTGCTTTACCATCTCGGACAAAGCACGGGCCGTGGGCGGAGGGGTACTCGAAGCCCTACTGGCCTCTCCTCAATTCGCCAAGCTCCTCCGCGCTCCCGACTAGCTATTCCAAACCCTCGTCCACCTCCAGGAATTCGAGGAATAGGGCCTTGAAGCTGAGTCGCGCCTTGCGCATTGAACCAGGGATGGTTATCGCGCTGGTCGGTTCGGGGGGGAAGACCACGACGATGATGAAGTTGGCCGAGGAGACATCGACTGTCGCCCCGGTCCTCCTCACCACAACCACCCATCTGGCCCAGCGCGAAGCGGAACGCGTGACAAACCGTCTTGTCGCAGCTCAAGGGGATTGGGTGGGAGAGGCGGAGACTCGCCTGAGGCAGGGTGCTCCTCTGCTCCTCACCGGGCCGCTCGATCCAGAGGAAGGAAAGGTGGGAGGCCTTTCGCGCAAGCAGTGGGGAGATCTCATGGCCCGCATCGGGGGCCACCATTCAATAATGATCGTCGAAGCGGATGGGGCCCGAGGGCGACCTCTGAAGGCACCTCTCGAGCATGAACCCGAGATTCCTGCGGGAACTTCGCTGGTCGTCCTCTTGATTGGAATGGATGGCCTCGGGCAGCCGGTCGGTGACTCTAGCGTCCACAGACCGGCTCGGTTTGCCGAACTGGCGGCCGCCGGACCGGAGGCTACCGTCACCCCGGAACTGGTAGCCCGAGCGCTACTGCATCGCGAAGGATACGCGTCGAAGGTCCAGCCCGGCGCCCGATTGGTGGTTTTTTTGAATCAGGTTGAGGACCCTTCGCGCCGTGAAGCCGCCCAGGACCTCGCCCGACGGATTCTCCAATCCCCAACAGTTGCGGAGGTCCTCATCGGTTCAGCGAATTCATCCGATCCGATCCAGGAGGTCAAGGGTCGGACCGCGGGCGTCGTGCTTGCTGCCGGCGGCTCCCGGCGTATGGCCGAGCCGAAGTTGCTCAAGGAGTTTCGAGGGCGGCCGCTGGTGGCCCACGCGGTTGACCTCGCCTTGCGGACAACGGATGAGGTGCTCGTCATCCTGGGAGCCAATCAGTCTTCGATCCGCTTGGCTCTGGCAGGACGGGATGTCCGGTTTGTTGAGAACCCCCACTGGGATCAAGGACAAAGCACCTCCGTGCGGGCGGCGGTGCATGCCCTCGGAGACAGGTTTCACAGCGTTCTCTTCCTGCTCGGCGATCAACCCCTCATCCCGGAGCAACTTGTGCTCATGCTAGTCGCACGTCATGCCGCAACCCTGTCCCCCCTGGTCGCCCCGCGGGTCGCGGGCCGGCCTGCCAACCCCGTCCTCTTTGACCAGGCGACTTGGCCGGCCCTTCTCCAGGTTCGAGGCGACGTCGGTGGGCGAGGGCTGCTCGACCGGTATCCGGTCGAGTGGATTGAGTGGCGCGACCAAAATGCCTTCCTCGACCTGGACACAGCAGAGGACTACGGGAAGCTGTTGGAGCTGGAATGAGCTCAGCCAATATGCTCGAGGAAGGGCAGGCGCAGACGGGCCAAACGCGATGCGTGGCAGCGGTCATTCTGGCCGCTGGCAAATCGAACCGCATGGGGGGACCCAAGCTTCTCTTGCCCTGGGGGCGATCCACCGTGATTGGCAAGATCGTAACCGTCCTCCTCGAGGCGAAGATTGATCCGATTGTCGTGGTGACGGGCGCCCACCGCAACCAGGTGCTAGCCGCCTTGAAGGGTCTTGCGGTGCTGCCCGCGCACAACGATCGCTACGAGAGGTTCGGAATGACGCAATCGGCCCAGGTCGGGCTGCAAACTCTCCCCGGCTCATCTCCGGCCACTCTGATCGTACTGGGCGATCAGCCTCAGCTGGAGCCACGGATTGTGTGCCGCTTGGTCGAGGAATGGGCCAGATCTCAATGTCCGGTTGCAGTTCCGGTCTTTGAGGGACGGCGAGGACATCCCCTGCTATTGGATCGGCGGTTGTGGCCGGAGCTTCTAGCCATGGATCCCGACCGGTCGATTCGCGATCTGGTTCATCGGCATCTGGATGAGCTCTGCGAGGTGGTGGTAGAGAGTTCGTCGGTTCTTGCCGATCTCGATACCCCCGCCGAATACCGCCAGGCTCTTCGGCAGCAGAACAAGCAAGTCCGCTAGACTTGTGGATGCCGCTGCGTAGGCCCTTCCTACCGCCAAGATAGTGGGCTGGTCCTGCTCGACAGAGTTTGGGTCTGCCCTTGGAATGGGCCTCCTGCCCGTATGCTGCAGCCGCCGGCGATCGGGACTGGACCCTGGCCGAGCATTCGATGGGGGAAGAGTCGATACGACCGGAGGTGACCCCGTGGGGGGCGCCGCCCAGCTGTGTGCGCGTGAGGCGAGCCCCGCCTGCAACGCAAGGCCCAGCGGGTCGAGCTCGGAGGCACGCTCCGGCTCGAGCCCTGCGACCCTAATTGCAAGCTGCTGCGAGGTGCTGCCCGTAGGTTTCTGAAAATACGTGTCGGCCGCTTCCGTCACAGGCGGCACGGAAATAGAGGTAGTCGGTCTTGGCAGGATGGGCCACGGATTGCAGTGCCGCGAGCCCCGGGTTGTCGATGGGGGAAGGTGGCAAGCCGTTGTGCAAGTAGGTGTTGAAGGGCGACTCGATTTTCAGATCTTCAGAGCTGAGCGGGTTTTTCCACCAGGTGTTCTCTTCCGGGACAAAGCCGATCGCGTACTGGATGGTCGCATCCGCCTGCAAAGGCATTCCTCGCGCTAAGCGATTGAGGAAAACAGATGTGACGACGGGCATCTCGGTGCCGACGACCACTTCTCTTTGGACAATGGAGGCCAGGATGACAGCTTGGTAAAGGGTCAACCCTTGCTTCTCAAAGCCAGACCGCAACGTTGCATCCACCCGTTGATCGAATCTCCCGACCATTTGATAGACCAGCAAGTCTGCGTTGGCACTTGGGTCAACCAGATACTGGTCCGGGAAAAGGAATCCCTCCAGGGTGGCCTGGGGAGGGATTGCGGAATAGAGAGAAAGACTTCCTGGCCTGCGGCGCAGGGCGTCCAAGAAGTCCTGAGGAGGGATCTGTAATCCTGCGCTCGCCAGGGAGGGCGGGACCTCTTCCGAGCGCCAGCCAGAGAGAAGTGTTAACTCGCGGAGGCGCCCCGCCCCGCTCGCCAACGCGTCTGCGATCGCGCGCGCCGACGCGCCCGCCGGAAGGCTGTAGATCCCTGGGGCCAGATGGCGATCTCCCCCCGTATAACGGAGATACAACCGGAAGAGGAGGGGATCGCCCAACCAGCCCTCGCCGTGCAACCTTGCCGCGACGGCGGAGCCAGTGTCTCCGGCAAGAATCTCGAAGTTGATCGGCGCCTCTTGCGCGGAGGGGGCTTGCAGATCCGCCTCTTTCAGGGACAAATAGAGCTCCAGGGGGATTCCCTCGTACCAGGAGAGGTTCGCGGCGGGGGGGCCGAGCTTGCTCGCCAAGGGTTGAGCCGTGAGGGCCGAGCAAAGAAAGCCCAGGGTTCCAGTGGCCAACCCGAGCAGCATCACAGCCACCAGTATGCCCAGCGTGGATCGCAGCGGGTGTTGACCGAGTCTAGCCCGGGAGGTGGGCATCGAGGTAGTCCTGGAGCATCGCCGCGGCCGCACTGGCATCAATCGGTGCCCTCCTTCGCTTTCGCCGCTCACCTCCTTCGAGGCGCGCCTGCTTGGCAGCCTCCGTGGAGAAAGATTCGTCCCAGGTTTCAATGGGCGTCCTGCACCTGGCTCTCAAGGCCGCAACCAATCGGAGGGCGCGGTTGGCCTGTGGGCCGGGTCGGCCCTCGGAGTCCGTGGCCAGTCCGACAATGACCCTACCGGCGCCATTTTGGGAAGCGAGGCGGACCAAGCGATCCGCGTCCCCCTCAAGGCTTTCATGCAAGAGGATCGCGAGCCCCCGGGCAACAATTCCCTCGGGATCACTGAGAGCCACTCCGATGCGGCGGGTTCCCGGGTCAACCCCTAAGATACGCATATTGAATCCTGAACGGATCCAGTAGGGGCGGAGACGAAATCGAAGGGCGACTCAGGAAACCGGAGCTCGGGCGGATGCCCAGCGAGGCTAGGAGGGCTGCGCTTCCACATGGATCCGCCACGGATAGAGAGGTAGGAAGGGTAGCCAGGACGGCGAGATCTCGATCTCGGGAGTTATTCCGAGCGGAATATGACTCTGAATTATCCGGTCTGCGTCGCGGGGCCGCTGCAGGCGGACTTGATAGGGAAAGCCACTCGGGTCCAGGGCCGGGTAGGCCTTCGCTTCTACGTCCAGGATGGCATCGCCGGAGGGGGTGCCCGAGAGGGTCATTCCCATCTGGCTCAGATCCAAGGCCTCACCTCGGCCGATGCGCTCGGACAGTGCTTGGGTGGCGATTCTTTCGAGATCCGAGGAGTTGAAGGAAAGGATCATCGCCTTAGCGGATAGTGTCATCCCCACCGAATCGACGGGGGTGCCCGGCGCAGCGTCGGCTTGAGATTCGACCGGACCTTCGGTCGTGAGCGAATCCCGAACCAGGAGGGAGCCCGAGGGAGCCTCCGCCTCGAGCTGGAGTAGGGCCTGGGAGCGAAGTTCCCCCTCCAGTTCCATGCGGAGCGATTGCAGGTCATCCACAGTCACGACCGCGCGGCGCTCACTTTGGCCACCGCTCGTGACGCTCGAGTCACTCACCTCCAGGATCAGGCCAAGAGGGCCTGCGATCATCCCCAGAGAGCCGGCTGGCAGGTTCCCTTGGATCCCTGCTTGCGCCGCATGCACACCGATCCAGAGCTTCTGATTGGGAGCAATAGCGGCGGGAGACGAGGTCACGAAAATCATTCGCGAGGAGGGTGCTTGGATCTGAAGACCGGGCGGCAGGAGCAGTGTGTCCGGGCTTTTATTTCGAAGCAGCACGGAACCCGAGGCGCTTTGGGTAGGGACCACTTCCTCCCCTGAAGACAACCGCCTTCCGGACACCTGGACCTGAGCGATTAGTCCCGCGCCCGAAGACTTGGGGAGCAAGGTGGAGGCGACGACCGTCCGGGTCGGCAGCTGGAGACGGATGATCGCGGAGGGAACCCCAAGGAAGAAGGGGAGCAAGAGGAGACCAATCCCTGCGGAGAATGCCAGGATCCGGAATCTTCCTGACCCGAAGCCCTTGACCGCGCCTGAGCGAAAGAGATAACGCGTGAGGAGATCCTCGTCCACTCCTGGAGGGGCCGCTGCCCGAACCCGAACAGCCGAATCCTGCCCTTTTCCCGACCCGCGCGAGTGTGGGGGTTTTCGCATCTCAGGCGCGGGGGATGGCAGAGCTCCCCGTGAGGCCCGAAGGGCCGTTTGCAGGGTGGGGAAACAGGGAATTTGGGTTTCCTTGGCGAAGGTCCGGATGGGCCGAACGGAGGTGGCCAAAGCGAGGGAGGATCCCACCGAAATCGCCCATCGGCGGACCAGAACCAGATCCAGGCGTCTTCGGATCGCAGGGCAGGGGGAGGCCGCGTGGAGCAACACCAGACTTGCCTGTGCGCGGAGCACCTTATCGCGCAGGGAAGCCAGGTCGTCATTGGGCTCAACGCTGATGATCTGTTCTTTCAATCAGGGTTCCGGGACTCCGTGACCAGACTCGAATGGGTGCCGCTATCTCAAGGCCGGGCCAATCGAGCTTGAGTAACCTCAAGTCAGGGTGTCGGTCACCAGTCGGGCCACGAGTTTGAGCGCCTCGTTCATCCGGGCGGGGTCGGTCCCCCCGGCCTGCGCCAAGGTCGGGCGTCCGCCGCCGCCGCCCCCGAGAATCTTGGCGGCGGCCTGCGCCAATCGCCCGGCGTCGAGACCTCGGGAGGTGAGGTCCTCGCTTACCGCCACCACCAGGGTCGGCTTGCCATGCTGCGTCGTTCCGATCGCGGCTACGCCGGACGGATAGCGCTGCCGGAAGGCGTCGGTGAGCAGGCGCAGGGTTTCCGCATCACCCTGTGAAACCTCGGTGATCAGGAGAGCTGCTCCCTGGATTCGATCGGCTCTTTCGAGGACCGTTTCGAATTCCCTCTTGGCCATTTCCTGACGCAGGCGCTGATTCTCTTTGCGCAAGGTCTCAAGATCGCCTAGGAGGTCCAACACCTTGCGATCCACCTCTTCGTCGCTGACCCCCAGATAGGCCGCCATGTTGATGAGGGTTCGTGAGCGCTGCTGGGCGAGTGCCACCGCAGCATGTCCGCTGACAGCCTCAATTCGTCGCACTCCGGCCGCCACGCTGCTTTCGCTCAGGATCAGGAAGAGCCCGATGTCCGCCGTCTCAAATACGTGGGTTCCGCCGCAGAGCTCATAGGAGAACACTTCCGGTTCCCCGATGGAGATCGTGCGCACGACCTCGCCATATTTCTCGCCGAAAAGAGCGGTGGCTCCCTCGCTGATTGCCAGCTCGCGGGACTTGTGCTCGCTATTGACCGGGTAGTTTGCCAGGATGGCCTCGTTGACGTATCGCTCAACGCGCTCCAGGTCCTGTTGACTGACCATCGAGGGATGAGTGAAATCGAAGCGAAGCCGATCGGGCGCGACGAGGGAGCCGGCCTGGCGGACATGGGGGCCCAGCACGTGGCGTAACTCGGCCTGCAACAAGTGGGTGGCGGTGTGGTTTCGCATGATATCCCAGCGTCTCTCGTTGTCCACGCTGGCCACGGCGAGCTCCCCCGCCTGGGGTGTCCCCATGGTCACTTCGCCGACGTGCACGATCAGGCCTGCGGCAGGTCGGCGGACCTCCTGCACGGCAATTTCCCAGAGAACTTCAGCGGTTTCTTCCTTGGATCGACGAATCCACCCAGTGTCCGAGACTTGCCCGCCGGCCTCGAGGTAGAAACAGGTCCGTGGCAATACCACCTCAACCACGGAGCCCGCCGTCACCTGGGTCACCCGCTGATGATTCTGGATGAGCGCTATGACCGGCTCCTCCACGTCGAAATTGCTGTGGGGGTCGTACTCAGTTCCTTCTTCTGCGAGCAGGCCCTCGGCCTGCAGCTGCTCTTTGAGGGAACGATACAAGGCCACATCCTGGCTGTCCAGTTCACCCAGGGCCTGTCCGGCACCCGATGCCTCGCGATGATCCTCCAAGGCCCGGCGAAACCCCGCTTCGTCGACTTCAAGGCCGTGTTCTCGGGCCACGTCCCGGGTAATCTCTAGCGGCAGCCCGTACGTTGCATACAGGCGGAAGGCATGTTCGCCTTCGAGTGTCTTGGCTCCTGCCTCCTTTTGGGTGCGGAGCACATTTTCCAGATTCTCGATCCCGACATCAACCGTCCGTCGAAAGCGATTCTCCTCAAGAGTGAGGGTGCTCAAAATGGTCTCACGGGAACGAGCGATTTCGGGGTAGGCCGGTTCATATTCGTGCAGGACGGCCTCCGCGATGCCGGCCAGGAAGGGTTCGGTGAATCCGATCTTGCCCCCGAACCGGGCGGCTCGCCTGATGATCATGCGGGTAACGTAGTTGCGCCCCAAGTTCCCGGGGACCACGCCGTCGGCGATCAGGAAGGCGGCGGCACGTGCATGGTCGGCGACCACGCGATAGGCCACAAGGTTTTCCGCCCGTTTCTTATTGGTATGCCCCACCTGCTCCTGGATCTTGTCCATGATCGGTGTGAAGAGGTCGGTCTCGTAGCTATTCTCTTTTCCCTGGATGAGCGTGGCGAGACGCTCCAGACCCATGCCCGTGTCCACCCCGGGAGCGGGCAAGGGGCTTCGAGATCCGTCCGGGGACAGGTTGAACTGCATGAAAACCAAATTCCAGATCTCCAGGAATCGGCCGTCCGGGTTGTCGTCGAGGTGGTACAGCAGCTCAGCGTCGTGCAGGGCTCCGCGCGAGGGCGTGAAGTCGTAGTGGATCTCTGAGGTCGGACCGCAAGGCCCGACCTCAGCCATTTGCCAGAAGTTGGTCTTGTCGCCCATACGGGCAACCCTGGCTGGAGGCGCGCCGATTTCGTCGACCCAGAGCTGGTACGCCTCTTCATCTGTTTCGTGCACCGTGAAGTACAGGCGATCCTCGGGGAGGCCGAAGGTTCCGGTCACGAGGTCATAGGCATAGCGAAGGGCGTCCTTTTTGAAGTAGTCGCCGAAGGAGAAGTTCCCGAGCATTTCGAAAAAAGTATGGTGACGGGGGCTGGGGCCGACACTCTCGAGGTCGTTGTGTTTTCCAGAAACCCGCATGCAGCGTTGCACGCTCGTGGCCCGCACATAGGGACGCCGATCCTGCCCCAGGAACACGTCCTTGAATTGGACCATTCCGGCGTTGGTGAACAGAAGGGTCGGGTCGTTTCCGGGAACCAGAGAAGAAGAAGGGACAATCGTGTGGCCCCTCTCCGCAAAGAATTGAAGAAACGAGCGCCGGATCTCTGCGCCCTTCCCATTGGCAGGAAGAGACGTTCGATCGGACGGCCCCGTGCGTTTCCCTTGCCGGCCCTTGGCCTTTGCCATTCCACCTCCAAACACGCGGGCAGCATTATAAGCTTTTGGGAATCGGAAATCAATTCGATAACGGGAGTGTGTGGTCTCTTGCCGGGTCCCGTGAGATCCAGACCGTGCCAGGGCCGCGATTACAGAGCCGGTCCCTTCCAACCAGGGAATCTGCTCATTCCGGACGGACCAGGGCCGGACCTGCCGTTGGGGTCGGCCAGAGGCCATTCCGCAGGCTGGAAATCCCGCCTGTGGGTGTGGGCTGGTTCTCGATTCGGGGCGCAGCGATCCACGGCGGTGTCGACCAGCGTCAGTCACGAGAGGAAAACCGAGCAGGATGACGACAGCCTCAACTCAGCCCGGTGCCACCGACCTGTCGGCTTGTAGGGAGGCTGAGCGGGCCCTCTTGTACGGAGCGCCGTCCCAACGGACGGGATCCTCGTCTTCCGGTCGGCACGCCCTGCTCGTGGGTTTGCTTGGATTTCCCCGTGGCTCGGGGGGGTCAGAGGTTGACCTGGGTGAGAGAATGATCGCGCCTACCTCAAGTAGCTTCGCCGCCCGGGGAGACAAACCAGGGTGGGACCGGGGCCGCGACACACGAATGGCGATCGGGATAGCTTGCCCGACTGCTTGCCTGAGGGAGGGTTCGCCGCTATCATGAAAGACGATTGAACTCTGGCTTCGACCGGACCGCGACCATCCCTGGCCGAGGCCACACGGGAGACTTCCTTCATGGTGCGGATCGTCACGGACACTACCTCCGGCCTCCCTCGGGACCAAGCGGCAGCGCTTGGCATCATGATGGTCCCTCAGATCATCGTGTTCGGCGAGTCATCCTATCGAGACGATAAAGAGATTGATACTGAGAGGTTCTTGAAGCTGCTGCGGTCTTCGCCGGTCTTGCCAAAGACAGCGGCCCCGCCGCCCGCGCTGTTCACCCCTCTTTTTGAGGAGTGCGCCAAGCGGGGGGAAACGGTGATTTGCCTTCATCCTTCGACGCTCCTGAGCGGGACGGTGCGGAGTGCCGTGGTCGCTTCTCAGGATTTCCCCGGGTCAGACATTCGCGTGGTGGATACCCGAACCGTTTGTGCCCCTCTCGCGGCGATCGTGCTCGAGGCTGCCGCGATGGCCAGAGCGGGAGGGACACCGGATGAGATTCTTGGTCGGGTCACGGAGTTGATGGGATGCCAGCACCTGTTTTTCGTGGTGGACACCCTGGAGTTCCTTCAGAGGGGCGGTCGAATCGGGGGGGCCCAAAGATTGCTTGGCGAATTGTTGCAGATCAAGCCCATCCTGACCCTCCAGGAAGGGCGCGTGGAGCCGTTGGAAAGACAGCGCACGAGAAAGAAAGCGCTCGGCCGCCTTGTAGAACTGGTTACGCAGGGGTGCCCTCCTCGTGAGGAATCGCACCTAAGCGTAATGCATGCCGATGCAAGGCAGGAAGCCTTGGGCCTGGCGGCCGAGCTGTCTCGCCTTATGGGTGTTCCACGGATTCCCCTTTTCGAGTTGCCTCCGGCCATCGTGGTTCATGGGGGACCTGGCCTTCTGGGCGCGAGCTACTTTGACCTCTGTCAGTGAGACGTCTGGCGCCGGCCAATCCCCTGCGGGACTCCTGGGGCCAGGATTCCCAAATCCTGCAACAGGGCGCACAGGGTGGCTCGCGAGTCAATCCTTGCTCAGCTGGCACGCAGTCTCCTTGGCATCAAACGGAAAGTCGAAAATGTTGTTGGGCAATCCGATTCCCCGGCCTGGGGCCTGGGACCCGGAAGTCCCGACGGCGGCGCCAGCCAGCCGCAGCGGGACCCGTGGGAGCACAAGCGCGGCACCTGCCGAGGGCTTGTCTGCCACATGGGGTGCGGTCCGCGCAGGCTGTTTGTCTTGGTAGCCCGGGCGGAGAAGAAGCGCACCGGAGGGGCCGAGGGGAGTGTGTGTCCGGATCCGGGGCAAACCCTGGTCGGGATCTCTCGCGGAGGTGACCCTATGACCATAAGTCAGATGCTCGTCTTCAAGAAGACCTTAAGGGCGACGCCGGAAGATATCTTCCGCGCTTTCACCAACTCCTTGCATTTGCGTATGTGGTTGTGTGATCAGGGGATCCTGGAGGCGCGCAAGGGTGGCCGCCTCTACCTTGCCTGGAGCGGTGGCTACTACGTGGTGGGAGAATTCACGACCTTCCTGCCACCTCGCAGGCTGGAGCTGAGGTGGATGGGTCGAGGTGAGCCCGGTCCAAGCCGCGTTCGCCTTTCTCTGGTCCCTCGGGGAGGGGAAACCTCCCTGACACTCACCCACGAAGACATAGGCCGCGGGCCAGCCTGGAGGGCGACCCTGAGGCAGCTTGACCGCGGCTGGCAGAGGGCTCTCCTGTCTCTGGCATCTTTGGTGGAGGACGGAACAGACCTGAGGCTTGCTCGTCGACCTCTCATCGGGATATCCTTCGCCGAAGAAGTGACCGCAGAGCGGGCGCGGACCCGTGGGCTCCCGCCGACGGGGGGAGTCGAGTTGATTTGCGTGGTGGACGGGATGGCTCTCGAGCGAGGAGGGCTGAGGAAAGGCGATGTGATTCTAGGCTTGGGAAGGCGGAAGGTGACCGATTGGCGCTCTCTGGCCGCGGCCCTTGATCGGTATCAGGCAGGGGACCGGGTCAAGGTAGTTTTCCAGCGCAATGGCGAGCGGAAGAGCGCAGAGGTCGAGCTCTCAGAGCGCAGACTGCCCGAGATCCCCTGGGATCCGAAGGAGCTTGCGAAAAGGATGAGCTCCGTCTACGGGCAGGCGGATGCCGAGCTCCGCAAGGCGCTGGAAGGGATCTCCGAGGCCCAGTCAGAACGAGCACCTCACCCAGGGGAATGGAGTCCCAAGGAAGTCTTGGCGCACTTGACCTTGAGCGAACGGGAGATCCATTCTTGGATCGCAGGCCTTCTTGCCGGGGAAGAGTGCGAGACGGTGTTTCATTCAAACAATACGCTCCGCCTGGACGCAACAGTTGCCGTCTACGTCAGTATCCGCGCCCTGTTGGACGAGCTTTGGCGCAACCAGGCTGAGACCGTAGCTCTCCTCGATTCACTGCCAGACGAGTTCGTTGCGGATAAGGGTCTCTACTGGCGGCTGGCGCGCCTTCTGGCCGAGTCGCAGGACCACTTCCGTGACCACATCCGGCAAATTGAGCAGAGCCTCGCGCTGTTCCAGGTGACCGAAACCGGCAAGGGCAAGACGAAGGAGATGCGTTAGGGACTCCCCAGGCGCGATCCGGTTGCGCGCAGACACGCTCTGGGGGGGAGGTGGGCCGGCTCAGGCCAGAAGCACGGAGGCTCAAGCTCCTCGGACATCAAGAGCCCCGCATCGCCTCCCGCATGCGCGAATCGTCGCTTCGGCGTGGGCAGGGACGGTTCATTCAATAGAGATCGCCGATGGGCCAGGGGGATACTGGCAGGGCCGGGGCGGCGATCCTCTCCATGACGGGACTTGAGGGACGGACGAAGTGGGAAAAGGGGATGCCTGGTCCCCGGTCCTGAGACCGAATGCACGCCACGCGATCATTGCCGCCCAAGGGTGCCTGAGGACCTTGCGGGAGCGGCCGGCTGGCCATAATGCGCATAGACACTGAGGGAAAACCGATCCCCACCGCGGGATGCGCCTTTACCTCGCCACCCACCTCACTAACCAAACCCCGACAAGTTCAATGCAGCGCTGATCATGTAGGGTAGAATCGGCCCACAAGGCATAGATGGTCACTGAGAATCAAAGAGGTAGGAGCGGAGTTCGGATAGTCCGCAGGGAGATGGCCCATGTCAACGGGTGGGAGGCGCCAAGCTAGCGAAGTCGCCGGGGAGAAGACTCAGGTCGCAATGGCCGCCCAGTCGCCGGAGCTGGAAGCCGAGATTCACCTTGGCTGGACGTTGTATGGCAGGCAGGATTTGGAGGGGGCCCTGAGCGCATTCGAACGCTGCAAAGCGTTGGGCCCGGACTCGGTTGATGCCTACTATGGCCTGGGAATCGTCCTCAAGGCGATGGACAGGAGAGACGAGTCGGCCCGAGCCTTCGACCAGGCCGCCGAACTGACAAGGAAAACTGACTCGGGGTCAGCCCGCATGCAGATGCTGCGACGAATGGCGATTGCCCACGCGAGTTTCGTGCGGACGGGCGAATGGAGCATGGAAGCGGAAGGACAGATCCGGTGAGAGCCTCACACCGGGAGAGGATTCAGGTCGCCCTTTCGGGGCAGAAGCCTGATGAAATCCCGATCGCCCTTTGGCGGCACTTCCCGGTGGAAGACCAGGATCCGCATGCCCTGGCCGAGGCCACACTACGCTTCCAGCTCGAATTCGACTTCGACTTGGTGAAGGTGACCCCGTCCTCCAGCTTCAGCGTGCGTGATTGGGGCGTCGAGGATGTTTGGGAGGGAGATCCTGAGGGGACTCGAAGGTATATCCGGCCGGTGGTCGAGAATCCGACGGGCTGGTCCAAGCTTCGCCGACTTGACCCTGGCCGCGGCGCGCTGAGACGGCAGTTGATGTGCCTTGGGGAGATCAAAACAAGGCTGGGGAGAGAGACCCCTGTACTCCAGACGGTTTTCAATCCCTTGGCTCAAGCCCGGCATCTGGCCGGGGACGCAGTCCTGATCGAGCACATTCGGCGATGGCCCGAGGCCGTTCTGGAGGGACTGGAGAGGATCACCGCCTCGACGGAGAAATTCGTGACGGCCTGTCTGGAACGATCAGAAGATGGGATCTTCTTCGCGGTTCAGCACGCTTCGCGCCGCCTGCTCTCGCCGGAAGAGTATCGTCAGTTCGGGCGACCCTTCGATCTTCGGGTCTTAGAAGCCGCCAAAGGGGGCTGGCTGAATCTCCTGCACCTTCATGGCGATGGAGTCTTGTTTGAGGATCTCTGCGACTATCCGGTCCAAGTGATCAATTGGCACGACCGCGAGGCGGGCCCATCGCTCAAGGACGGCCACAAGCTCTCGGGGAAGGTCGTGTGCGGCGGGATGAGACAGTGGGCTACGATGGTTTGCGGAGACCCGAAGCGCGTCTGGGAAGAGGCGGCCGACGCCGTTCACCAAATGGCGGGCCGGGATCTGATCCTTGGGACCGGTTGTGTCTGCCCGGTTGTGACGCCCTGGGTGAACCTGCGCGCCGCGGTAGACTACTCTCGAAAGCAAGCGCCTCGTCCGAGATCGAAGGGATCCTCGCGGCGTCTTTCGATTGCGGCCTAGGTTTCAGGTTCCCTCCCCGAGGTTGAAAGCCGTATGCCGATCCTCCTGGCGGAGGGATATTCTTCAAGGCTTGGTCAGTTGCCCTGGGTCCGAATCGTAGTTTCGACGCTTGTTCTCAATCAACTTGCCTTCGGCCTTGTGCCTGTCCTGGGCAGGCGTCCGCCGGTCGACCCTATAGACGTCAGGCCGGACTCCGTGGGGGTGCGATGGGGAGGGGGGAGTTCCGCGATGCGGGGGGCAACGGGGAAGCCCAGGGCGATAACCCTCTTATCAGATTCGGCGGGGCAGGAGGAAGAACCAGCAGGCTGCCGGGAACCAAGCGACAACTATTCGAGAGTCGAGGTCAATGGTTTCTGGCTGGATCAACGCACCTACGAGATGCTGAAGTACGCCTACTCGATGTACGGTGGGCCGATCGATATTCGTGGGCCGGCCATCACTCAAGGTAGCTTCAGCAACAATGGCCCCGAATCCTTTGGAACTCATCTGGGGGGGGGCGCTGTAGATCTTTCCGTGATCCGTCCCGGGGGAACGGACGTGCTCTTCACGGAAATCGAACCTCTCATCCGGGCCCTGCGGGCGGCCGGGTTTGCTGCCTGGCTCCGCGAGCCCGGTGAGTTGGGTCCGGGTTCGCCCATCCACATACACGCGATCACGATCGGGGACCGCGAACTCTCGCCCAAGGCTGTGGATCAGCTGATCGGGAAGTTCGGATACTTCCGAGGATTTACGGGGGTACCTACGAGCGATGGCCTTCCGCTCCCCGATCATGATGGTGGTTTGGTTCTCTGCAATTGGATGGTGCAAAGCGGCTATCGCGACCTTCGCGAGACGGGGAGCCGAGGGCTTTCCGGATGGCCGCAACCCGGTTGGCAGCTCCGGCTTCAGCAGGTTGCCTCATCGTTCGTCACCTCCAGCGAAGCGCAGACAGCGACGTTGGCCCGCAAGCTTCACTTCTTGGCAGAGAACTACGAGGATCCCTCCAACATGTGCGGTCCTCTGGCCGCCGCCATCCTGGGGGAGGCAGGCCTGCTGCCCACGGATCCGGGCCCGTTGCAGGATCTGAAAAGCTACTGGCTCGCCAATCCGGACACGAATGGCAGGCCGTGGTCTCTTTTCCCCACCCAGGACTACCAGGTCTTCAGATTCAAAACCCCAGTCAATCGGTTCGACTTCTCTGTCTGGCCACTTCGCCCCGGCGACTTTGTGTACACCCATGCCGGCTGGGGCACGTACGATCATATGTTCGTGGTGACTGAGGTGGACGGAGCTGGAAGGCCCTTCACGGTCACCAACGAACGCCAGCCGGATGGTGGATTTCTGGTGGAGCGCGTGTTGCTCTATGACCCCGCCCGCCTCGGTGTCGGCGCGCTTCGCGAGGATTGGGTCGACAATCCCAAAATTGGCACAACCGGCTTGGGCGGGTTTGAGATCCTTCGGCGGCGTGGAATCAGCCTGGCGCCGGGCACCCCGTATGAATACAGGGTGGAACCAGGCGACACCCTCACGGCGATCACCCGCACATTCTCTTCCGGCGTGTCCACCGTTATCACTGCCAATCCGGGAGCTGCTTTGACGCGTCTCCAGGTCGGTCAGATTCTCATCATCCCGGTAGGCCTGATCGGTGGTTCCACCAGCTGATGGGCTGCCGATCCGGAGCCCGGGCGACCCAGCCAAGTCCTGGACAGGGGGAAGCACGGGTCAGGCCGGGGGCTGGGCCCTGCCTCAATCCGGCTCGGGGCGCCTCCTGGTGACACCTGGCGGAGCCTGGCGTGATGATGCTCACAGGCCGGGTCGCTCGCGAGCGTGATAACTTCGCCCGGGAGCCGGCTCCCGACTGAGGCTTAGGTCGGCCTGAGTGAGCGAGGGCGCCAAAGTTGCCACCGGGTCGGTCCTACCCAGAGATGGACCGAGGCGGTCGATCATCAGGGAAGGCAAGGGGATCGTGAGGAGGATCGCGTGACAGCCAAGATCATTGACGGAAAGGTCATCGCGGAACAGGTCCGGGGGGAGGTGGCCAGTGAGGTAAGACAAATGGTGGCCCAAGGAATGCCTCGGCCTGGTCTGGCGACCGTGTTGGTCGGCGACAACCCGGCCTCGGTGAGCTACGTCCGCAGCAAGCAAAAAGCGTGCGCGGAGCTGGGCATCGAGTCCTTTGGACACAATCTGCCCGCGACCACGTCGCAACAACAGCTTGAGGATCTGCTGGGCAAGCTGAATGCCGATTCCAGGGTGAATGGCATCCTGGTCCAGTTGCCCCTGCCTTCCGGGCTCGATGAGGAACGCGCCCTCAGTGTGATCAGCATCGACAAGGACGTGGATGGGTTTCACCCCATCAATGTAGGACGTCTGGCCATGAAGCGCAGAGATCCCGTCTTTGTCCCCTGCACGCCGGCGGGAGTGATCGTTCTGTTGGAACGCTCGGGCGCGAAGTTCTCGGGTGCGCGAGCGGTTGTGCTGGGTCGCTCGAATATTGTCGGAATGCCGGCGGCGCTCCTTCTGGTTCGCGAGAACGCGACCGTGACGATCTGTCATTCCAAGACCCTCAACTTGCCCGAGGTTGTCGGTCAGGCTGACATTCTGGTGGCGGCAATCGGCAAGGCTCATTTTGTGCGAGGCAGTTGGGTCAAGCCTGGGGCTTTCGTGATTGATGTGGGAATCAATCGGGTCGAGGATCCCCTTGCCAAAACAGGCTATCGGCTTGTGGGCGACGTGGCCTTTGACGAGGTCAAAGAGGTAGCCGGGGCGATTTCGCCTGTCCCGGGAGGGGTCGGTCCGATGACGATTGCCATGCTCATGAAAAACACAGCCCGCGCGGCTCGGCTGGCGGCGGTGAAGGGATAGGTCGCTGCTCCCTTTTGGGAAGGCGCGCGGGCTACTCGCGGGACGTGACTGGGAAGAAAGGTTGTATGATGTCAGACAAGGCACCTGGGCCCTCCTGAAAGCTTTCCCTTGCTCGCGGTGCCTGAGTAATCCAAAAAAATGACCACCCTGCTCGTACGGCATGCGGATGTGCTGGTTACCATGGATGACGATCGCCGCGAGATACGGGACGGCGGGTTGTTCATCCGGGATGGCTGGATTGAGATGGTAGGCGCGTCGGGGGAGCTTCCCCCCGCCGCAGACGAAACCCTCGACCTGAGGGGTCGCGTGCTCCTCCCGGGATTGGTGAACACTCATCATCATCTTTACCAGACCCTTACGCGAGCCCTGCCCGCGGCGCAAGATGTAGACCTTTTCCATTGGCTGAGAACTCTTTACCCGGTCTGGGCTCGACTCACCCCTGAAGCAATCCAAGTCTCAACCCAAGTAGGCCTGGCAGAACTCGCGCTGTCGGGCTGCACCACGGCCTGCGACCATCTCTACCTCTTTCCGAATGGGACGCGCTTGGACGACGAAATTGAGGCGGCCCTCCCGGTCGGATTGCGCTTTCATGCCTCCCGAGGCTCAATGAGCCTGGGGGAATCGCAGGGAGGGCTGCCACCCGATCGAGTGGTCGAAAAGGAGGAGGCGATTCTGAAGGATACCCAACGCCTGATCGAAGGCTTTCACGACCCCCAGCCGGGCGCCATGCTGAGAATTGTTGTGGCTCCCTGCTCCCCGTTTTCGGTGACGGCCGATCTGATGCGAGAGGCGGCCGCTCTCGCGCGCTCGGCCGGGGCCAGGCTGCATACTCACTTGGCGGAGACTTTGGACGAAGAGCGCTTCTGCTTGGAACGGTTCGGGCGCCGGCCGGTCGGCTATGCCGAGGAGTTGTCGTGGTTGGGGAAAGACGTGTGGTTCGCTCACGGGGTGCACGTCAATCGCGAAGAGGCAACCCGGCTGGCTCGGTCAGGAACGGGAATAGCGCACTGTCCCTCCTCGAACATGCGCTTGGCCTCGGGAATTGCTCCGGTGGAAGAATACCTGCGGTGCGGCGTAAAGCTGGGCCTGGGGGTGGATGGTTCCGCGAGCAACGACAGCTCCCACCTCCTAGCGGAGGCTCGGCAAGCAATGCTCCTGGCGCGCCTGTCGGTGGCGGCACGGGGTTCACCCGGGCCATTGCTGAGCGCCCGCCAAGCGCTGGAGTTGGCGACGCGCGGCGGGGCGGAGGTCCTTGGCCGTTCTGATATTGGCCAGCTGGCGCCAGGGAGGTGCGCGGATTTTGTTGCCTTTCGCCTGGACCGCTTGGAGTACGCGGGGGCGTTGCAAGACCCTGTGGCGGCTCTGGTCTTTTGCTCCCCGTGCCAGGCCGATGTCTCTGTGGTTAATGGCCGGTTTGTGGTAAAGGAAGGGCATCTGACCACCCTTGACCTGCCGATGCTGGTGGAGAGGCACAATCGAATCGCTAACGCGCTCTTGGGGTAGTCTCGGTGAAGGAGCTGAGCGATGAGAGACGAATTCTCTTCCCGGCGGCTCGTCGATTGCGCGATGGGAAGACTATCGGCGGACCTATTGATTCATCAAGGCCAGTGGGTGTCGGTCCAATCAGGCGAAATCGTGCCGGGCACAGACGTTGCCGTGCTGGGTGCCCGCATTGCCTATGTCGGTCCGGACGCAAGCCACTGCATCGGACCCAACACGCAGCTCATCGAGGCCCGAGGGCGGTTTCTTGTTCCCGGGTTGATTGACGGTCATGTCCACGTCGAATCGGGAATGGTCACCATCAGCGAGTTCGTGAATGCCGTGCTGCCCCACGGCACGACCGCGATGATGATTGACCCTCACGAGATTGCCAACGTCTTTGGACTGCAAGGCGTGCGCACGATGGTGGACGAGGCCGCCGTCCAGCCCATTCACGTATGGGTCCAGATGCCTTCCTGCGTGCCTTCCGCTCCCGGGATGGAAACGCCGGGGGCCAACATCGGGCCCGATGAAGTCGCGGAGGCCATGACCTGGCCCGGCATTATTGGTCTCGGGGAGGTGATGAACTTCCCGGCCGTTGTGGGGGGGGACGAGAAGATCCATGCCGAGATGGACGCGGCGCGGCATGCGGGCAAGGTGATTGGGGGGCATTACCCCTCCCCTGACCTATCTCTACCGTTCCACGGCTATGCCGCCGGGGGGCCGGAGGATGACCACGAGGGGACCCGCGCGGAGGATGCCGTCGCCCGGGTCCGGCAGGGAATGCGTGCCATGCTGCGCTATGGATCGGCCTGGCATGATGTGGAGTCCCAGGTCAAGGTCATCACCGAGCAGAATCTGGATCCTCGGCACTTTCTTCTGGTCACAGACGACGCTCACGCAGGCACCCTGGTGGGTGAGGGCCACATGGATCGGGTAGTTCGGCATGCCGTCAAATGTGGTCTGGCCCCCCTGGTGGCCCTCCAGATGGCGACGCTGAACGCCGCAGAGCACTTCGGCGTCGGCCGTGAGATCGGCCAGATTGCCCCCGGGCGGTATGCCGACATCCTCCTCGTGGGAGAACTGGAAGCGATGGATGTGCAACTCGTTATTGTGGGAGGCGTTCGGGCGGCCGAGGAGGGCAAGCTGCTCCTTGCGCCGTCGGGATTCCGGTATCCTTCAAAGTATCGGCGTTCGGTTCATCTCATTCGCAATCTGGTGCCGGAGGATTTTGTTGTCCGATCGCGGGCCAAGACGGTCGCGGAAGCTCATGTGATCGGCGTCATTGAGAATCAAGCACCCACGCGGCACCTGCACTTGCCGCTTCGGGTTCAGGAGGGTCTGGTTCAGATCCGCCCAGATGGCGAGGTCGCTAAGGTGGGCTTGATCGAGCGCCATCATCGGACCGGCAGAATCCAAGTTGGATTCGTGCACGGCTTTGGCTTCAACGTCCCCTGCGCGGTGGCGTCGACCGTCGCCCATGACTGCCACCACCTGCTGGTCGTCGGCACGGATGACTCGCAGATGGCCATGGCGGGCAATGCCCTCGCCAGGCTCGGAGGCGGAATCCTCGTGGTTCGAGAGGGCAAGGTGCGGGCCGCAATAGAACTCCCTATCGCCGGCCTCATGTCGGAGGAGCCCGCGGGCGATGTCGCCGACAAGATGTCGGCCGTGCTGGAAGAGTTTCGGGCGTGTGGTTGCCGGATGACCAACGCGAACATGCAGCTCAGCCTCCTGGCCTTGGTCGTGATCCCCGAGCTGCGCATCTCCGATCTGGGCCTGGTGGATGTGGAACGGTTTGAATTCGTCCCCGCGGTGGACGGTTAGGGGGAAATCCGCCCAAGAGGGTTAGCAGAGCGGCGCTCATGGCAAGACAAGAAAAGGTTCGGGCCGATCCTCGACCCCTCTATGCGCGGGCTGAAGAAGCCTTTGAGCTTCTCCTGGCCCAGGCGCGAGCGGGAGAGCGACTGCCGGCCGAGCCGGACTTGGCCAGGCAAATGGGCATCAGTCGCGCGACCCTGCGCGAGGCCATGCGCGCATTTGCTCAGAAGGGGAGGATTGTTCGCCGCCAAGGAGTTGGAACGTTCGTCGTCGCCAACCGCGCGGTCTTGGACGATGGGCTGGAGGTCCTGGATAGCCTGCCAACCATCGCGGGGCGAATGGGGCTCACGCTCGTTATGGGGGATCACCGCTTGGAGGAACGGGGTGCGACACCCAGCGAGGCGAGGCATTTGGGGCGGGAGCCAGGGTCCTCGGTTCTCGTTGCCTCTCGAACCATGCTAGTCGACGGGAGTCCTGTGGCCTTTCTGGTAGACGTGGTGCCTGCCGCGCACCTCAGCCGCCGTGACTTCCGCTCCTTCTCGGGCTCAGTCTTGGACCTGCTGGTTGGGCGCGGGGATCCCGAACTTGCCTACTCGCGGACGCGCGTTACGGCAGAGCTGAGCGCGGGTGAGATTCGGCGCCAGCTGAAGCTGCGTGAGCCGCACGCGCTGCTCAAGCTGGAGGCCGAACTGTTCAGTTTGGAGGACGAGGTGGTGGACTATTCGGTGAGTCACTTTGTCCCCGAGTTCTTCCACTTCCACATTAACCGTCGGGTCAATGCGATTCCCGCAGCCGCTTGGGGAAGAATCGCCCACCGCCTGGAGGGCTAAGAGGCGGCAGATCTTGCGGATGAGGTCTGCCGCGTCATCGGCTGGTGGCCCTTTTCTCGCGAATCTTGAAACAGGAGGAGGCAATCCAATGCGCAGTTTTCTGGGACGCGACATCCTTTCCCTGAAGGATTTCGAACGGGAGGAATTCTTCCGCGTATTCCAAGTAGCCAAGGAGTTGGAGCCCATTGCTCGGGACCGCAGAAACAGCGACATGCTGCGTCATAAGACCTTGGTCACGGCGTTCTACCAGCCCAGCACACGCACGCGCTTGGCTCACGAGGCGGCAATGCACCGTCTGGGAGGCCATGTGACGGGCTTTGCGGACGCCAAGATGACGCGGGCGGGGGACTTCTACCAGGAGTCCATCAAAGACACCGTTAAGATGCTGGAGTACTATGGGGACGTCGTCGTCATGCGCCACTTTCAACAGGGAGCCCCTCACGAAGCGGCCCGATGGGCCTCGATTCCGGTCATCAACGGCGGAGACGGCTGGGGGGAACATCCTACCCAAATCCTAACGGATCTATATACCGTCCTGCAAGAAAAAGGCCGGATCGACGGACTGAACTGGCTGGCGGTGGGCGACATGCGGATGCGCACCATGCACTCGTTGGCCTATGCTCTGACCCAGTTCGATTGCCCCATCACTTTCGTGGCTCCGGCGGAGATGACTCTCACCCAAGAGTTCAAGGACGAGCTGGAGGGGTACAGCCTCAACTTTTCGGAGGCGGACCACGTGGAGACGGTGATCGGCAAGGCTGACGTGATCCTGGTGGAGCCCGTGGTACAACCGGACTACACCAAGTCGCGAGACGAGCGCACCGGAAACGTGGGCCCCACCGCCAGTAACTACAAGATCACCCGGGAGTTGCTATCCTCGAAGGCCAAATCGGATGCCATCCTCCTGCATTCCCTTCCCCGCATGGACGAGATTCCAACCGACGTGGACAGCACTCGATGGTCCCGCTATTGGCAGGAGGCTTTCAACGGCGTGGTGACGCGTATGGCGCTGCTCGCGCTGATCTTGGGCGCGGTCGAGTAGGACCGGGAGATCAAGGCGGGCTTGGCGGCCTGGCTCGCGGTAGCCCTGGGGCCGCAGGGGTCCATCGCTGGAAGCACGCCGCGGAGCAACTCTGCTGGCAGTCCTGGAGACGATGCAATGCAGACACACCTGAAGGGGCGCGATCTGATCGGTGATCTCGATTTCAGCAGGGAAGAGGTCGAAACCGTGCTGGACGTGGCCTTCGACCTCAAGCGCAAGCGGGCACTGGGGGAACCTCATCCGATCTTGCGCGACAAGGTCCTGGCGATGCTTTTCTTCTTTAGTAGCACGCGCACACGTGGGTCCTTCGAAGCGGGGATGGCTCAACTGGGAGGGCACGCGGCCTTCATCGAGAGCCGGACGACCCAGATCGCGCACGGCGACACCCCCAAGGAGATTGGTGAGATTTTTGGGCGCTATTTCGACGGCATTGCCATCCGGCACGTGGACTGGGGTGTCGGGAACGGATACCTGAGGGAGGTTGCCCGCGCCTCGAGAGTCCCGGTGCTGAACATGCAGTGTGACATCTACCACCCGTTCCAGATTTTGGCGGATCTGATGACGATCGTGGAGAAGAAGGGTCGGGATCTTCGCCACAAGAAAATGGTGGTTTCTTGGGCGTATGCCGCCTCGTATCAAAAGCCGATGTCCGTTCCCCAGTCGCTCATCCTGCAGATGCCGCGCTTCGGACTGGACGTGGTCCTGGTGCACCCGCCGGAGTTCCGCTTGATGCCGGAGATCGTCGGCCAAGCCAGAGAACAGGCCAAGGAATTCGGGGCCGGCTTTGAAATCGCGGACGACATGGAAGCGGCCTTCCGGGATGCGGACATCATCTACGCCAAGTCCTGGGGCGCATTGGTCCACACGCCCGACCCGGAGGAGGGTGCTAAAATCATTAAGAAGTACTCGCATTGGATCACCGACGAGAGGAAGATGGCCCTCGCCAAGAAGGATGCCATCTACATGCACCCCCTGCCTGCCGACCGCAACATCGAAGTTACTGACGGCGTGATGGACGGACCGCATTCGGTCGTCTATGATGAGGCCGAGAATCGCCTGCATGTCCAGAAGGCGGTCATGGCTCTGACGATGTAGGAGTAAGTGTCGATGAGCGGAAAGAGCAAGAAGGTCGCCGTCGTTGCCATTGGCGGCAACTCGCTGATCCGGGACCCGAAACGCGTCTCGGTGGAAGACCAGGAGGATGCGCTGCGGGAGACCGCCCGTCATGTCGTGGAGATGGTGAAGGCCGGATGGGACGTGGCCATTGGGCATGGCAATGGACCTCAGGTCGGCTTCATCCTGCGGCGCTCGGAGATTGCGGCCAAGGCCGAGGGGATGCACGAGGTTCCGCTGGACGTGTGCGGGGCCGATAGCCAAGGGGCGATCGGGTACGAATTCCAGCAGGCGCTGCAAAACGAACTCTTTCGTTGCGGCATCAAGAAGAACGTTTGCACCGTGATCACCCAAACCCTGGTGGATAAGGACGACCCGGCCTTCCAGAATCCGAGCAAACCCATCGGCAGCTTCATGGAGGAAGACGAGGCGAGGCGTCGTGAGAGAGAAATGGGCTGGAGTGTGGTTGAGGATGCCGGGCGGGGCTGGAGGCGCGTGGTAGCCTCCCCGTTGCCCAAGGAGATCGTCGAGCTGGATTCGGTCCGGACGCTGATCCACGCGGGCGTTCTGGTCATCACGGTGGGGGGCGGCGGTATCCCGGTCATTGATGCGGGCGGCGGTCAATATCGTGGCACGGCCGCTGTCATTGACAAGGACTTCGGCTGCAGTCTGCTCGCGCGCGAAATCAAGGCGGACCTTTTTCTGATCGCTACGGCCGTCGAGAGAGTCGCCCTCCATTTCGGGCAGCCCGACCAGAAATGGCTTGAGCGGATGACTTTGGCCGAGGCCAAACGGTATCTGGCCGAAGGGATACACTTTGCCAAAGGCTCCATGGCCCCCAAGATCCAGGCGATCATCTGGTACTTGGAAGCCGGCGGCAAACAGGCGCTGATCACCAACCCGGAGAATATCGGCCGGGCCTTGGATGGGAAGACGGGCACATGGATCGTGCCCTGACTTCTGCGACCGAGGGCCGGACAGAATCGAGTCGAGTGCAACTATGGTATTTCTGAGCGGACTGCGGAAAGGAGGTGACGGGGAAGGCAAGAATCCTTTCGTGTTTGGCGACCATGAGTTGTTCACCGATTTCTAGTGACCCTAAAGGAGGACGAACGTGATCCGTAAAGCGCTCAAGTACATCGCCTTACCAGGCATGGCACTCGTGTTCGTGCTGACGGCCTGCGGACCTGCTGCCACGCCGACCGCCGCTCCCGCCCCAGCGGCCACCTCGGCGCCCGCCGTGGTCCCGACTTCGGCGCCGACCGTGGCACCCACCGCCGCTGCCACAGCAGCTGCAACGGTTGCTGCTGCGGCCGCGCCGACCGCGACTTTGGCTCCTGTGGGAACTGCATTCCCATCTGGCCAGACGTTCACCATCGGTATGATTCTGGTCGGTCCCTACAATGACTCGGGTTGGAGCCAGGCTACCTACGAAGGTGGCGAGTATGCAGTTGCTAATGTTCCCAATACCAAGCTGATCTATATCGACAACGGCTTCAGCCATCAGGGCTCGACACCGGCCCAGCTGGCCGAGCAGCTGCTGGCGAAGGGTGCCAACATGATCATCTTCAACTCGGATGATTTCAAGGATGAGTCCAATACCTTCGCCAAGAACCATCCGACCATCCCCACCATCATGCTTTCGGGCGATCAGTCCTGGGCGCAGGGTCAGGCGTATCTGATCCTCCCCAACATGGCCAACATCATGGGCAAGATGGAGTACATGAAGATGCTCGCGGGATGCGCGGCCGCCATGACCACCCAGACCGGCAAG
>JBEKSY010000018.1:0-62282 GCA_049516595.1 Anaerolineales bacterium | reverse complement strand
TGCGCCGCATGCGCCGCCGACCCACTCTGGTCGCGGCCTTCTGGAAACAAGCCCGCCTGCTCGACTAGCGTAAGTATATTATGCGACACTCAGTAGGTCCTACCAAGCGTACGCTTCGGGAGCCTCCCCACCGGGTCCCGGCCAGATTTGGTCCAGTTCCGCCAGGATTTCGTTGTCGGGCTTGAATTGCAAGGTCTCGACCGCGCCGATCAGCTGGGGCAGGGTGCGGGGGCCGATGATCGGAGCCGTCACCACTGGGTTGTGAAGCACCCAGGCCAGGGCAATCTGGGCCGGATCCTTGCCAAGCCTCCGGCAGAAGGCCTCATAGCGGCCCAGCCTCTCTTCCATCTTCGCCAGCCCCTCGCGAGCACTCCTTCCCGCGCGCCTTCCCTCATGGGCCTCCCGGGCGCCGCCCGCCAGAAGGCCAGCGGCGAGCGGGCTCCAAGGGATCAGGCCCAACCCGTAGGCACGGCAGGCGGGGATCACCTCGAGTTCGATCGACCGCGCCGATAGGTTGTAGAGGCTCTGCTCGCTCACCAAACCCAGGGAGTGCCTCGAGGTAGCGGCGCACTGAGCTTGGGCGATATGCCAGGCCGCGAAGTTGCTGCTGCCCACGTACAGGATTTTCCCCGCTTGGACCAGCTGCTCCATCGCCTGCCAGACTTCATCCCAGGCTGCCTCGCGATCGATGTGATGCATCTGATAGAGATCGAGGTGATCGGTCTGCAGCCGCCGCAGGCTCTGCTCGCAGGCCCGACGGATGTGATAGGCGGAAAGCTTGCCTTCGTTCGGCCATTCCCCCATCTTTCCATGGACCTTCGTGGCCAGGACGAGCTTATCCCGGCGCCCCCCGCCTTGCGCCAACCATCTGCCCACAATCTGCTCGGTGAGTCCCTCGCCTAGCTTCCACCCGTAGACGTCAGCCGTGTCAAAGAAGTTGATGCCTTGCTCCAGCGCTTGGTCCATGATGCGAAAGCTGGCGGGTTCATCGGTAAGCGGCCCGAAGTTCATGGTGCCGAGGCATAGGCGACTGACCAGTAGTCCGGTTCGTCCTAGGTGGGTGTATTCCATGTCATCCTCTCTCCTGCATGTCGAACCCTATTTCACGAGGCTACGAGTGCGCGGCCCGAGGCTCAAGCCGGTCTGCCTACCAGGCCCTCTCCAGGATCTCTATCATCTCCTCCTCAGACAGCGATATGGGATTGCCTTTCATGCTGCTCGACACGGCGGATCGTTTGACCAGGGTGGGGAAATCGGCTGGGCTCAGGCCGTAGGAACGAAGCGGGGGGATCCCTAGTTCCGTGCCAAGATCCGAGACCCAGCGAGCGCCGTCCTCGGGAGCTGCAGACGGGAGCCCAGTGAGAACCTGAGCGATCTCCCGGTAAGCATCGAGTGCCGAGCCCTGAGGATCCCGAGTCCGAAGAGCTCGGATATTGACCTCCATCACCAAGGGCAGCAATCTGGCGCACACCGCGCCGTGCGGGGCGACGAACCTTCCTCCGACCGGTCCGGCAAATCCGTGGGCGGCTCCCAAGCCCGCGTTGGCAAGGCTGATCCCGCTCAAGAGACTGGCGAGGGCCATGTCCGCCCGGGCCTCCAGATCGCTGCCTTGGGCGAAGGCCCTGCGCAAAGACCTTGAGACGCGCCCCATGCCTTCGCGTCCCAGAGCGCGGACCATGGGATTGGCGTGGATTGACACAAACGGCTCGATCAGCTGGGTGAGCGCGTCCATCCCTGTGCTGGCCGTCACCAGGGGCGGAGTGCTTGCGGAAAGGGCCGGGTCCACCACCGCAAGTCTGGGGAGCATCAGGCTTCCACGCAGGCTGACTTTGACCTTGTGCTGAGGAGAGGCGAGGACCGCGTTCTTGGTCGCCTCCGTTCCCGTACCCGAGGTGGTGGGAAGGGCGATCAGGGGCAGGGGCGGCTGGGTGAGCGGCCTGCCGGTTCCGATGACCTCCAGGTAATCGAAGACATCTCCGGGGTTGGTGGCCAACGCGGCGATGGCCTTCCCTGCGTCAAGGGCGCTACCGCCCCCCAAGGCAATGACCAGGTCGCAACCGGATTCCCGCGCAAGCCGGGCTCCCTCGGTCGCCAGCTCGGTGGTGGGCTCGCTCTTCACCGATAATGAGACCGGGCCCAGCCCTTCCACCTCGAGGGCCTCGATCAGATCGGCAGAACGTTCCGGATGGCTGCCGGTCACTAGCAGCGGACATTGGCCAAAGGCTCTTGCGGCGGATGGAAGCTGGTGGGCTGAGCCGATGCCGAAAATGATGCGTGCCGCCGTTGCGAACTCAAAAGGGGGGACACTCATTTCCACCCCCGATCCTCTGGGAAAACGTTTGAGTATTTGAGGCTCGACCGCGGTTCGGCCATCAGCTCGGCGACCGTGTCGCGCCACTTGGCGTAGTGTGGCGTTTCCTTGTGACGGGCGTTGTCCTCCACCGTGCGGTAGGCCTCAATGAGCACAAATTGGGTCGGATCCTCTTGTTGCTGGATTACGTCGAACCGGGCAACCCCAGGTTCGAGGAGGCTGTAGCGGGCGTTCTCAATAGACGCAGCCCGGAATGCCTCGACGGCTTCTGACTTGACGCGGGCGTAGACCAAGACGACATGCACAATCCACCTCCGACTAGGATGGTTTGGTAGAACGGCCTGTCACGGGAGGCCGGGGCCCCAGCGTGATTCCTCGCTCAATGACGTTCTCGCCGAAGCGCTCGCGGATCAGATCAATTGCGGCGTTCAGGCGTCGCTCCTTTTCGGAATCTGCCTCCCACAGGCTGAGCTGGCGGACCGCCGTGGTCAGGCGGGTGACACCGACCCCGACCAGCCGAACCGCCCGCCCGTTCCTCCACGTTTCCTCAAAAAGAGCCAGGGCGGCTTGGTAGATCTCCTGATCCTGGTCTGTCGGCTGAGGCAGGGTACATTGCCGGCTGACGGTTGTGAAGTCGGGCCAGCGCAACTTGAGGCGCACGGTCGAGCCCAACCGCTCTTCTTGCCTGAGTCGCCCTGCAACCGCCTCAGCCTGAGTCCGGAGAGTGCGGCGCAGGGAATCTCCGTCTCGCAGGTCGCGGGCGAAGGTCTCTTCCTGGCTGACCGACTTGACTTCCCGTTCCACCTCTACGGGACTGTCGTCAATTCCGTGCGATCTCTCCCAGAAATCGTGACCGATGGCCCCGTACCGCGCGCGCAGTTCTCTTTCGGGGTGCCGTGCAAGGTCGCCGATCGTCTCCACACCCAGCTCATGAAGTTTCGCCGCAGTCTTCGGACCGACCCCCCAAAGGGCCTCGATGGGCAAGGGGGCCAGAAAGTGCGCCTCCGCTCCGGAGGGGACGACCGTGATCGCATTCGGCGGGTTCCCGCCGCGCGCCGCTGCCTTGCCAACGTCGGTGGCGATCTTGGCTACGAGCTTATTGGTAGCCACGCCCAGTGAGCAAGGGAGCCCAAGCTCGTCGTGAATGCGCCGTTGGATTCCCTTTGCGATCTGCTCGCCGGCTTCGGGTAGGTCGCTTACGTCCAGAAAGGCTTCGTCGATCGAAAGGGGCTCGACCAGCGCTGTGAGATCCCTCAGCCTTTCCATCACCTGTTCGGAGACCTCGTCGTAGGCTGCATGTCGGGAAGATACGATGATCAGATTTCGGCACAGCTTTACGGCGCGGGCCATGGGCATGGCTGACCGTACCCCGTGCCTCCGCGCTGCGTACGAACAGGAGGCCACGACGCCCCGTGACTCGGGCCGGCCCCCCACGGCAAAGGCCTTGCCCCGCAGGGAGGGATCCTGCAGTTCCTCCACCGCACAAAAGAAGGCGTCCAGGTCGACGTGAATGATCTTACGTGGCATGGGGGCAGGAGAGAATGGAGGCCCGCTTCGGTCCGGAAGCTGGCACCCCGATGGGCCTCAGAGGGAGAAGGGATAATCCGTCCGACATGGCGCCTTGCCTCAACGGGTCCCCCAGGACTCAGGAATCCGTCCCGTGGGGATGCTGGTGGTGAAGACCATGCTGATGCGGGTGTCGGTGTGATTCCAGCGCCTGCGCGTGTTTATGATGGTGAGTATGGACCAAGTTGCAGGCGAGGAGCAACGGCTCGTTCGCGAGCACCTCCTGCGGGGTTCCCTCCGCCGCCAGAGAGTGATCCTCCCCAAGCACCAAAACTCGGTCGGCAATGACCTCCACTATGGAAAGGTCGTGGGTGGCAGTGACTACGGTCTTGCCGCTCTCGCCCTGTTCGAGGATGAAATCCAGGAGCCAGGACTGAGTGCGCGGATCCAGCCCGCTGGTCGGTTCGTCCAGCAGCCAGACCTCAGGCATTAGGCTCAGGACGGAGGCCAGCGCGACCCGCTTCTTCTCCCCGCTGGATAGCTGATACGGGGCTCGTTCACGGAGTCTTTCGATTTGAAGGGCGCCCAATGCGGCTTGCACGCGATCCCTCACCTGCTCGGCCGGCAATCCAAGCTGTAGAGGAGCGAAAGCCACCTCCTCCCAAACGGAGGGCATGAATAGTTGGACGTCGCTGTCTTGAAACACCAGGCTCACTCGACGGCGAAACTCGAAGTTGAAGTCCTCCTCCTGAAAGGCCTGCTCGGTTAAGGGCTTCCCAAAAGCCAGGACCGAGCCTTGGTCTGGAAAGTAGAGGCCGTCGAGGACTTTCAGCAGGGTGCTCTTGCCGCAGCCGTTCGAGCCCAGAATGGCGAGGCGTTCCCCGGGCTGGACCGTCAGGCTGACGTGCGCCAGCGCGGTGACTCGGCGGTCATACGCAAAAAAGACATCGCGGGTCTCAAAAACCGGCGCCTGACCGACGAGTTCCTTCGGTTTCCTAGACACGAACCAACCCCTTCACCGTCCCAGCCAAATCGAGAGGACGACCAAGACCAACATAACCGTAGCCGAAACCCAGTCCACAGTCTGGATTTGAAAAGTGTCGATCGTCCTGGGGTAGTCACGGAACCCGCGCGATTGCATGGCCAGATACACATCGCTGCTGACCTGCAAGGACTTACTGAGCAACGCCCCGGAGGTGGCCGCGACCAAATGCCGTTCCTCGCCTCCCGTCATTGGCCGCAGGACTCGGCTCTTGCGGGACAGGAACATGTCATTGGTGAGGTTCAGCAGCAGGTGAATATAGCGGTAGGTCATTCCCAGGATGAGGATTATCACACTCGGTACACGCAACGCCCCCAGCGCCTTGAGCAGGCTGTTCCAGGGTGTGGTAAGGATCAGCAGGACCGCGATTGAGACCGAAGTGCCCACCCGGAGGAGCAGGAACAAAGTTGTCATCGCTCCGGTTCTAGTGGTCACCAACCCGAGCGGCAGATGAAGGCCGACGGGACCGGGTGTGGTGAATAGAGCCGGGAGAGCAATGACCGCTGTAAAGAAGGGAATGAACAGCCAGACCCGCTTGATGAAGAATCCCAGGGGCACCTTGGAAAAGAAAGCGAGCCCGAGGGTCAGGAAGTAGAGAAGGGCAATGATCAGGAGACTGTGCGAGAGGTTGACCGAGATGAGCAGCAAGAACACTGACACAATCTTCAGGCGCGGGTCCAGGACCTGGAGCAATCCTCGGCTCCCTGCAATCCGCTCGGCAAACAGGGATTGCTCCAGGGCGCGGTCGATGTCCTGTAGGCTCCGTTCGACGAAACGGCCGCGGCGAAGGGGTTTTGAGGATCGAGACTCTGCACTCACATTGGCCCCGCCTTGCGCAGAGTGGCCAGCATCGTCAACAACCAGGCCACCATCCCAATGACGATCGTCCCGACCAGCGCTGAAAGAACGTACCCCAGGTCGGCATTCCCCACTGCGGGCAGGTTGTAGCCTGGCAGCGGTGCGGCCCAAAGCCCGGACAGCTTTGCCATTCCCTGCGGAATGAAAGCGAGCCCTCTCTGGGTCAGCTGCTGAGTGCCCCACTCCCCCCAGGCCGTTCCGGGAGCCAGCAGCCCGAGCGGCACGAGCACAACCATCATGGCCAAGGCGATCCAGAGCACGCGCCACTTGGAGAATTCACCCGATGGCGTCGGAACGTCGGCCTTGGTCGTGAATTCCAATGCGGCCTGGTTGGCACGTTGCAGATAGGCCACGACGAGGGCGGTGACGAGACCCTCAACGATCGAGGCCACCAAGGCATGAGCGAGGACCATGGCGGGAAGAGAAAAAGAGAGAGGGTAGGGGGCGTACAGCGGCGTCCCATTCGCCGTATGAAACAACATGGGCTGGATCCCAAATTCAAACCCCGCAAAAAAGGCAGCGGCGGTCAGACCGATCCAGCCTCCAAGGGCGCCTCCAACGACGCGTCGCTTGGAAGTGACTGGCTGGTTCTTGGAGAGTCCCTGATAAACCGCATAGCTCACGTAGGGCAGGACCACCGCCATGTTGAAGCAGTTTGCGCCCAGAGCTAGGATCCCCCCATCACCGAAGAAGAAGGCTTGGATGACCAGGGCGATTGACACGGCCATGCTGGCGATTTCGGGTCCCATGATGATTGCGGCCAGTGCTCCACCCACGGCGTGGGCGGTTGTGCCCCCCGGGATGGGCACGTTGAACATCATGATCACAAAAGAAAAGGCGGCCAGCAGGGAGATCACGGGGACGTTCTTGGCGGTCATCTTCTGGCGCAGCCTTTTGACGCCCGTTATCCAAAAAGGCAGGACAATGAGGAACATGACGATGCAGGTCGTCGGGCTGAGATAGCCGTCCGGGATATGCATCGCTGTCGTCCCCAGCCAGACGGCCAGCAGGCCATAGCAGAGAAGGAATCGATGCCAAGGGCGATGGGCGAGCACGGTATGCCTGAAAACCGCTGTGAGGCCTCTCACGGAACCCTTTCCACAAGTCTGGAGCGAGGCCGTCGGCCCAGGGCCGCGGCTTGACGCAAACCGGTGAGGGGATCTTCCCTGGTAGGGGAATCGGTCCGGGAGAGGAAACGAATCTTCCTCCAGAGAGGATCGTGAAGTACCGCCAGGGGTCCGTGCGCTGCCAACCCCCGCGAGAGGCGCGCCTTTCGTTCTTGGGGCCGAATCGTCTGCCAACCCTGAGAGGTTCCCCTGCCGATCTCGACCCATTGGGTTTTGACTGCGCTCATGAATGCCTTCTGGCGGCAAGGCCGGGCCGGTCGTCGGCCTGGCAGGCGGGACACAGGCCGGAAAGCGTCAGATGATCTACGTCCACTTGGAAATGTTTCTTCTCCTTAATCTGGGCGAACCAGCGCTGGACGGTGCGGTCATCCAGAGGGAGGACCCGATTGCATTTGCGGCACGCCAAGTGGTGATGAGGCACTTGGCCCGCGATCTCATAGTAAGTGTGACGCCGAATCCTGGTCGCAGCGACCAGGCGCAAGTCACACAGGAAATCCAACGTGCGGTAAATCGTGGCCCGGTGAATCGAAGGCGCCTTGTGATGCACACGCTGAAAGATTTCCTCTGGTGTGGTGTGGCCATTCCCTTCACAAACGGCATCCAGAATGAGCTGCCTTTGGGGAGTGACGCGAAACCCCTGTTCGTGGAAAAGGCTAGGATAGTCGCGGGCAAAATGTGTCATGCACATCCTCGTTACTACGAATTGTCGCAACAACGCACGCTGATTATAGCTGAATGCACGGAAAGCTGGCGGGGTTGATCCGGGTGACATTACCGGAGGGGGGGCTGAGTCGGGGTGTGCACCGGGCATGACCCATAGATTTGTCCACAGCTATCCTGAGGCTGGCCGGCGAGACCCCAATGGCGGGCGGTCGAGGAGGCCTCTCTGTGTATACCCAATCTGGGCCGGGGAGGGCCCAACGCGCCGGGAACCCCCTGACCGCATTGGGTCCGCTCAATGGTCCGCAGATTGCCTGGCCTGGAAAGGATTCCGACCCCCATAGAGTCCGAGGCTCCCTCCGATTCGGAACATTTGGGAGAACCACGCACAACTCCGGGGGGTGCACCAAGCGCTGGGGTTTGGGCGAAATGGTGCAGAGGCGCAGGGCTCGAGTTGGGATCGCAGCTAAGTCCGGGCTTGCGGATACTTCAGGCCTGTGCCCGTGTTGAACAGGACCACTCGCTCTTGGCTCGAGATCCACCCGCTCCGGAGCAGATGTTTAAGGGCAGCCACCGTGGCTCCGCCCTCCGGGCATGCAAAGACGCCCTCCTTCTGGGCCAGTTCCTTCTGGCCGTGGAGAAGCTCCTCGTCACCGACGGCGGCGGCCGTGCCATGCGAATCCCGCAGCGCGTGCAGCATCAGAGAATCGCCAAAAGCGGAAGGAACCCGCAGCCCGGCCGCGATGGTGCGGGCGTTTTCCCACGGGCGGGCAGACTTCTCCCCCGCTTCAAAGGCGCGGACAATTGGTGCGCAGCCCGCCGCCTGGACAGCCACCATTCTCGGCCTGAGGCCTTCCCCCCAGCCCAGTCCCTTCAGCTCCTCGAATGACTTCCACAGGCCGATGAGGCCCGTGCCTCCGCCCGTCGGATAGAGGATCACATCCGGCAGCTCCCAACCGAGCTGCTCGGCGATCTCAAACCCCATGGTCTTCTTTCCCTCGATCCGGTAGGGCTCCCGAAGGGTCGAGAGGGGGAACCAGCCGAACCGTCTGGCTTCCTCCTCGGCCTTTCGACCACATTCGGTGATCAGGCCTTCGACCAGATGGACGTCGGCGCCGTAGGCGCGACACTCCAATAGGAAAGGCTCGGGAACGTCGGCCGGCATGAAAACATGAGCGCTCATTCCGGCCCGAGCAGCGTAGGCGGCCGCGGCGGACCCGGCGTTCCCGGCGGAAGGAATGACCACCTCCCGCACGCCCAGTTCTTGGGCGCGAGATATTGCCACGCAGAGGCCTCGCGCCTTAAATGAACCCGTCGGGTTGAGGCTCTCATCCTTAATGAAGAGAGACTTCATCCCCAGGTCGGGTCCAAGTCGGCAGGAGTGAATCAGCGGGGTGAAACCCTCCCCCAGGGACAGAACTTGGCTTGAGTCGCGCACCGGCAACAACTCGTGATAGCGCCACAAGGTAGGCGCCCTCCCCGCCAGGTCTTCTCGCCGAAAGCAACGCCGCACCTCTTCCAAATCGTAGCGGGCCAGAAGCGGGCGTCCGCAACTCCTGCAAACCGATTGCAATTGGTCCGCGGAATAGGTCCGGCCACAGTTGGAACACTCCAAGTGCGATAGGCCGTTCATGGAAATCTGGCTGATTTTTGAGGCTGGAGCGGCAGGCCCGCTACCCGGCCCAACCCCGGATGAGGAGCGTGCTTTTACTTTACTGCCAGACTCGCCAGGGCAAGTTCGACACTCTTCTCCGGAGATATGCCGATCTGAGTGTCCACAACCCGGCCGGCCTCATCGAGGATGAAATGGCTGCGGATGATCCCCATGGACTTCTTTCCAGCGAAGGCCTTCTCGCCCCACACTCCGTACGCCTCTGCGACCTTGTGGTCGGGATCCGAGAGCAGGTGAAAAGGAAGGTCAAAGTCCGTGCGGAACTTTGTGTGCGAAGAACTCCCATCCGGACTGACGCCGATGACGACCGCGTTGTGGCCCTGGAGCTCGGAATAGGCGTCCCGAAACCCGCAGGCTTGTTTGGTGCAACCCGGGGTGTTGTCCTTCGGGTAGAAATAGAGGACCACCCGCTTTCCCAGGAAGTCCGAGAGCCTGACTATGCCCCCCAAGTCGCTGGCGAGAGCGAAGTTGGGAGCAGGCTGCCCGACCTTGACGTCTTTTTCACCCATGGAATTTCCTCCTTTGGTGTCTTGAGCGGCCCGGCCCTATCGCACCAGGAACGCTTGATTTCGTGATCTCGCGGGCCTACGTTGTCCAAACGGTGTCTTGAGGTCGGCCTCATCCGGGTCTCCCCCAGGCCCGCGCAAATTCCACCAGCGTGCGCACGCCAAACCCCGAGGCGCCTTTCGGGATGAAGCCATTGGCTGTCTCACGCAGAGCCATGCCGGCGATATCCACGTGGGCCCAGGGGTAGGAGGTGAACTCCCGCAAGAAAGCCGCGGACGTACCCACCCCGCCAAGCCGGCCTCCACTGTTTCTGACGTCCGCAACGGGGCTCTTAATCTTCTCGCGGTATTCCTCGTACAAAGGCAGTGGCCACAACTTCTCGCCGGCCAGCTCTCCCGCCGCGCGGAGCTTGGCCAAGAGGGGCTCATTGTTGCTGAAGATCCCGGCAGCCACATCCTGCCCCAGCGCGGTGATGCAGGCCGTTGTGAGTGTGGCCACGTCCACGACGGCAGCCGGCTTATACCGCGAGGCATAGCACAAAGCATCGGCCAGAATCAGCCGGCCCTCAGCGTCCGTTGACACAACCTCGATGGTTTTGCCGTTGAGGGCCTTGAGCAGGTCGCCCGGTTTGTAGGAGCTGCCGGAGGGCAAGTTCTCGCAAGCCGGAGCCAGCCCTACGGCGTGAATGGGCAACTCGAGTTGAGCGATTGCCGTCATCGCGGCAATCACCGCGGCGGCACCTGCCATATCGCTCTTCATCTGCTGCATGTCCAGGGCCGGCTTAAGGCTGATTCCCCCGCTGTCGAAGGTGATGCCCTTCCCGACGAACACGAGGGGCTCCCCTGCCACCAGGCGATGCTCCAGAATCACCAGCGTGGGGGGTTCGTTGCTCCCGCGAGTGACCCCGAGCAGCGCACCCATGCCTTCTGTTTCCATCTCTTTTCGGCCGAGGACTTGGGCCTGCAAGCCGAACTGCTCCGCCAGATGGAGAGCAGCGGTGGCTAGAATTTGCGGTGTCATCTGATTGGCAGGTTCATTGACCCAATCGCGGGCGAGATTCGTCGCCCGGGCCAAGATCTCGCCTGTGCGAGCGGCCGAGGAATGCGATGGGCGCTGAAAACCACCGGACATGAGAAGCTCAATCGACTGCACCGGCGGGTGCTCAGAGATCGTGGTCCGGTGCTGATTGAATTCATAGAGGCCGAGGATCGCCCCTTCCACCGTCGCCTGAACATAGTGCTCCGATGATTCCTTTCCGTGCGAGGGCAGGAACGTTGGCAAAGCAATCGAGGTCGCCCCCAGATCGCGGGCCCGGCGGCAGGCTGTTCCCGCGGCCTCTCGGCATCGATCCGGGTTGCAGTCGATCTCCTTGCCCAGCCCAATGACGATGACGCGAGGCAACCCCAGGTCGTCAGGCGGGAAGAGAGGGACCACTTCATTCGGTCTGCCGTGCACGAGGCCCTTCCGAATGAGCCTCTGGATTTCGCCGGCCAGCGCGTGGTCCGCATCCAAGCTCGGGCCAGCCAATGGGGTGTCCTCGAACACGGGAACAATTAGAGCTTCGCACCTTAGCGACGAGAGCGACTGCGTGCTCAGCTGAAGGTTCATCCATGCCTCCGCTTCCCTTGCCAAAGTAGGAGCCTTGCCAGTTCAGGCCCGGAGGAGAAAACCTCAGCCACAGCAAGCGGTCCGCGGCGCGGAGGATTGGGGGTGCCTGTGAGGAGGGGCCATTTACCGTCGGCCCTCGCCCGATTGGCCCAGTTCATTTCAGGCAGCGTCGTTTCATCGGCTGTGGGCGCGGTAGAGAAAGGCGGTTCAGGCCGTCAAGAGGTCCGCCTGCTTCCGGTCCGCCCTCGCTGAGTACTCCTTGGCCTGGCCTATGGGCAGAATGCGGGAGAGATCTCCTCAGGCATCATAACATGCGGGCCGACCGCCCTTCTTGGAGCAAGTCCTCGCGGAGCGAATGGAACCGGGGCTCCGGCCCAGAAGGCGAAGGGTGAGGAAGGAGAACGTCCGGCCTCCCCTGGCAATGAAATACAAGGCGGGCGTGCCCAGACCGTAGCACGCCCGCCAAGTGTTGAAGCGATCGCTCTCAGCTATTCCCCTGCCGACCAGACCCATGAACCAAAGTCGAGAGGCAAGCCTGGATCTCGACTTCGGCGGCCTGCTTACCCTTTCTCCCGAGGGTCTTCTTCCATTGGAATCTCGGCCAACCTCTGGTCGCTCGGATTGACCAGCTTCCCTGCGGCCACAAGCACGAGCGTTCCAAGGAGCGCACCCAGCAGCACCGTTAATCCCATGTTCCCTCCTCCACCTGAGACTTCGCTGGATCCTCAGGGTAAACCAGTTAATAATGGACGATTGGCATTCTACGACGGGTCTCAAAGTCCGGCCATTAGAAGGATGTGAGTTGCAAGTTCCATCGGGAACAAATGCCAGAATTGGGAACGATTTGATTCAGAAGAGGTCATGAAATCACCGCTTGCGGGGCTCTTGGAGGATGCCCCCGCCGAACCCGAGCAGCTGGCGAATCTAGCGCCCTCTTTCCAACAAAAGAAAGGGCAACAGGACATCCCCCCAGCTCAGGATCAGCGGTGCGGCTGACAATGGTATAGTCCTTCTCAAGGCGTGTCAGGCCAGCCTGGCCGGAAGGGCACAGGTCGGGCAAGGAGGGGAATCCGTGACGAGACACTTCAGCGTTGAGGAGGCCAACCGGGCGCTGACCCGGATCCAACCGTGGATCAGGGAGATTCTCGAGATCCGAGACCGGATCATAGCCCGGCATCCTGAGGTATGGCCGGCTATCGAACGGTCGGCTGGGAATGGCGGCAGCACCGAGGCCAGTCGAATGGAGCCAGAATTCAACCGCTTGGATCATCTCGTCCACCAGGTTCTTGCCACCGGGGCTTTGATCAAGGATATTAATCAGGGGCTTGTGGATTTTCCGGCCCTCCGAGAAGGCCGGGAGGTGTTCTTGTGCTGGCGCATTGGGGAAGATGACGTGCAGTTCTGGCATGAGCGCCAAAAGGGTTTTGGGGGTCGGCAAAAGATCTAGCCCCACCTCTCCCCCAGCCGGGCGGGCCCCGGGGCCCTGAGGGTGGCCCCTTTTTGGCCTAGCCCAAGGTTTTTCCGCAAACCGAGCAACTAACCGAGCGTTAGGCCACTGCCAGCCCGAGTCTGTCTCCTCTGGATATCCCCTTCACCCCAGTCGCCCACTCCTCATGGCCAAGGTTTGGTGCTTCATCCCCGAAAGCTGGAGAAACACGAACTTGGCAGTCGATGCTGGGTCGGACCGGAACGAAGGGGGTCCTCCCAGATCTTGAAGCTCAAGATGGCTGTCCGAGGAGCCGTTGGCCCCCTATCGTCCCACGCCCGCGGTCGAATCCACAATCAGAAGCAGGGTGACGCCCACGAAGAGTTTGGCTATCATCGAGTTCCCGATCTTCGACCCCCCACGGAATGTCGCAGGTCTTCTGCGAGCCTTTATAGAAGTTTGCTTAGTGGACGAGAACTGGCCCTGTCCCGTTGTCGGTTCGTAGTCGAAGACGAACTTCGAGAGTCCATTCCCGGGGGAGACGCGAGCGCCTTACCGTCGGGATGGTTGCATCTCAGGCCGGCGCGCGGCGCGGATTCTTAGATGGTCTTAAGGAGGACAACATGGTCGGATGAGGACACTTGCGTGCGACCTGCCTATGCTGAAATCACCTGAAGACCTTGCTGAAGAAGGAGCAATCCAAATGAAAGCATCACCAAAGATGGCGCCCGTATTGGGCATGCTTGTTGGCTCGGCGGCTCTGATCCTGACCGCCTGCGGAGGGGCCGGGACGAGCTCGAAAGGTACCGAAGTCGATGTCACCCTCCAAGACTACTCGATCACTTCCTCAGCAACAAGCTTCCAGGTAGGTGTCCCCTACGACTTCGTGGTGAGCAACAAGGGGGCGTTGACCCATCAACTGGACATCATGCCTCCGACAGGTGTGGGGCCGGTCTCGGAGCAGGACGTTCAGAAAGAACTGGTGGCCGGGATTGACAGATCAGGAATCGACCCTGGAAAAACGGTGAGGTTCCAATACACGTTCACGAAAGCCTATCCTCAAGGACAGCTGGAGATGGCTTGCCATCTGGAGGGTCATTACGAGGCAGGCATGCACTTGAGCATTACCGTGCAGTAGCTGTTGGGCAGTTCGGAGTCCTGCCAAAGAAAGCAGTCGATCGGCCTGAATATCGAAGAGCCCCGGATCACTCCGTGAGCGAGGCCGGCGGCGAGGCTTGGGGGAGAGAATGTCCACCCTGGTGGCCGTCGGTGCGGACAAATCGATCCGATTTGCCGAGCAAGTTGTCAGCTCACGGCAGAGCGCGGGATTCCCGGAAGGCCAGATTTCCGCGATAGTGCAGGATCCTTGGGACGGCAATCTCGTCGGGTTGACCGTGGGCGAGATTCATCGGGGAAGCGGGATCGACGCCGCAATCGCCAGTAGGCTGGGCTCTAGGGCCATCGTCCGGCTCAAGGGCTGGGTCCTGTTCTGGCCGTCGGGCCGAGGGCGGGGGCGTTGAGTTTCTCGATGGACGGACGGGCTGCACTTGGCCGCAGTGGGCAATGGCCCGCGACTTGGGGTTGCCTCGGTCTCTCGCCGAATGAGATCCGGTCGTATGAATGAGCGCTGCGCGAGCAATTGAACCTCATAGTCGCGCAGGGTCGAGAGATGAGATCGCAGGGGGCGCGTCGGCTCTTGGAAACGGCCGAACCAGCGCGCCTTGACCAGCACTCCCTGGCGGTTCCTGCGTCTGGGGCTTATGCCTACTAGATTCCATTCTTGGGCTCCTGCGGATTTCGCCTTCGGCCGACAGCCGTTGAAGAAGCGATCCCATCCAGTGATTTCCAGGTACTGACTAGGAAGACCGAGCGTCCCATTGGCGACTCGGTCTTCATTTTGGGATCTTGGCGCGTTGCCTAGCCTCCCTGGGAGATTGGTCGAGGATCTCGCCCGGACTTGGCGTCCCCTCAGGGGCTCAGAAAGCGTCCAGATTCGTTCGCCCAACGTTCCGCCTGCGGTGTCTGAGTTGAGTGCCTAGGTCCAAGGCCGGAAGGCCTCGGGAGTCCACATGCGCGTCGGTGGCCAGGCTGTTCCTTGAGATCTGCAACCACCTTGAAACCCTGCCTGGAGCATCTGCCTATTTGAGCGCGGATCCCCATCGGCGGTTTGCTCCCCGGCGCTACTCCGTCTGGTCGTCCTGCCGACAATAGCCCGCGCGGCGCCGATTCTGCCCCCTCCCAGGGGAAGGGAATCTAACTCGAGACTGCCTATGCCCGGCACATCCCCGGTTCTCTGCACTATATCGAGAGCAACCTGTGGGAGCCTTGGCCGTAAGATTGGTGGCGCTGAGCTAGCCGACCGTCGATCCTGCGGACTCTTCCAGGCAAGGCGGTCCTAAGCAGCTTGCCCGAGGGATGCCCCTCCCTGTGCTGTGTCACATCCTTCAGGACATGGTTTTGGAACTCCTGATTCTTTTTTAGGACCTCGCGGCTAGGTGAATCGGGGGAGCGGCGTTCACCGCGGCACCTGTCAGAGTTCCGGCGACCTCCTCCGGGTGGTTAGATCCCAACGCGGGCTCAGCACCAGGGAAAGCGCTAGGTCTGAGCCGATGGCAATTCCTCGTTCTCGGATTACTTGATGCGCTTTGAGAATACCCTGGTCAGGTTCAGGATCGGACCCTTCCCGCACTGCGACTCGTGTCCATCCCATCGCATCCGTGGACCATTGGGGCCCTCCTTTCTCGGAGCGACCTGTTCGCTCACCAGGTCTGCACCGCGGGCGCCTAACTAGGCCTCGAGAGTCTCAGCCTCTCTTCCGCAATTACTGGCCGGGATTTCTCGTGGGTCTGCGCGGAGGGGAAAGAGGAGATACGGCGGCGCTGGGTCGAGGAAGGCCAACCCGCTCCGGCAACGGTAGCCGAGGCTCGCGGCAAGATGCGCTCTCCGCAGCCACCCATGGGCTTCACGCTTCGACCTGCGGGGTGAAGGCACCCTCCCCTTTCGGGACGCAGTCAAAATGATCCCGGATCGCACCCGTCGGCCTGTGTTTTAGAGGGTCCAGCGGCGGCGAGAGTCTCGCGTTCCTTTCAGGGCCTGTCAGAAAGGCTCCCAGCGCAATTGATCAACGGGCCTATCCTGCAACGTGGTTTGAATCGCGAACTGAGAACGGTGCCTCGCTCACGGCGTCAGATCCTCAGGTTTTTCGGCTTTTGTTTGGGGATGCCGACTCGGAGCGCGAATGCCTCATGGAAGGGGCCGATCAGAACCGTTGGCAGGCAGGCCCGGCGTGAGCGGGGAGGACTGCACGGAGCTGATGGCGCGCCTCCTGCAACTCCCTTCCCTGGAGCAGTTCCACGGACATGGGGAGGAGGCCGCGTGGAGATCAGGGCGCAGGCGCCTCAAGGCGTGTGGAGGACAAAGGAGCGGTCGCGCTTCCCCTTCTGCAGCTTGAGAATGTGGCGGGGAGGTGAGGCGGAGTCGCCTAGCCCTCAGGAAGGACAGTCCTGGCTACTCGGGAATCTTGCGCCCCCAAAGGATGCGTCCGGGTTTGTGCTAATCAATTTAGATCTCAACAGTCGGCACCGCGACCCCCTGGGATGACTGCTTGTGAGCCGCCATGCGAATTCTGATCATCGAAGACGATCCGAATGATGCCATCTTGATCGAGCGCGAGATCCGTCGGGATCATGCGAACCTCGCCGTAGGGCACGCCCGCAACCTACCCGAAACCAGATTGGCCCTGGAAGAAGACCCCTGGGATGCCGTAGTCTGCGACTATTCCCTCATCCAGTTCGATGGTTTTGAAGCCTTGCGTCTGGTGAGGCAACACGATAGCGATCTCCCCTTCATCTTCATGTCGAGTGTGATTGAGGACCAAGCGGGGTCCAGGGCGATGCGGGCGGGAGCCCAGGACTACTTGGGGAAGGATCATCTTCACGAGCTGTCTCAGGCCATCGAGCGGGAGGTCGCCGAAGCCAGGGATCGCCTGGACCGGCGTGTCTCAGAGCAGGCGCGCCGAGCCCGCGAACTCAGATTCCGGGAGCTCTTCGAAAACGCCGCCGATCTGATCTTCAGCGTGGATCCGAAGGGGCGCTTGACGGAAATGAATCCCGCCGCCGAGCGGGCAAGTGGCCACACTCGAGAGGAGGCGCTTGGGGTCAGCCCTCTGGATATCGTAGCTGCAGAATATCAAGCAGTCGTCCGAAAGGCCGGCGAGAGTGTCCTTGCGTCTGGCGGATCCGTTCTCCTGCGCCTGGAGATGATCAACCGGGACGGGATTCGCGTCCCTCTGGAAGTCAATCTGCAGGCCATCGTGCGGGACGGGAAGCCGGCAGGACTACAGGGGATAGCCCGAGATATGACCGAAAGGAGGTCTTCCGAAGAACAGACTCGCCATCAGGTCGAACGCCTGTCGGGATTGCGGGCAATCGACATGGCCATCACGGCCAGTCTGGATGTCCGAGTGACCTTGAACGTTCTCTTGGATCAGGTGACGGCACAGCTTCACGTTGATGCCGCCGACATCCTATTGTTCTCTCCTCAGCTGCAGGTTCTGGAATACGCGGTCAGCCGGGGATTCAAAACCAGCGCTCTTCAGCACTCCCGCCTGCGCCCCGGGGAGGGGTACGCGGGCAAGGCGGCGCTCGAGCGGCGCACGGTCGTCGTCCGTGATCTGCAAGAAGAAAGGGACGGCTTGCGCCGGGCTCCGCAGATTGCCCGCGAAGGGTTCGCCTCCTACATCGGGGTCCCGCTGGTTGCAAAGGGACAGCTCAAAGGAGTCCTGGAGATCTTTCACCGCTCAAAGCTGAGCGTTGAACCCGATTGGATGGAATTCCTGGATCAATTGGCGAGCCAGGCAGCCCTGGCGATCGGTAACGCCACGCAATTCGATGAACTCCAGCGCACCAACTTGTCCTTGACGCTCGCTTATGATGCGACTCTCGAGGGCTGGTCCCAGGCCGTGGACTTGCGCGATCCGGATATCGGAGGCCATACCCGGAGGGTGACGGAATTGACCCTCCAGGTTGTCCAGGCCTTGGGGATCGAGCCAGACAAACTTGAGCATGTACGACGAGGTGCCCTGCTGCATGATGTCGGGACCATGGGCATCCCCGATAGCATTCTGCTCAAGCCCGGCCCTCTAACGAACGAGGAATGGGCGGCCATGCGCAAGCACCCGGTCTATGCCTACGAGTTGCTCGCACCCATCGACTTCCTGCGGCCTGTCCTGGATATTCCCTATTGCCACCATGAGAAGTGGGACGGCAGCGGATACCCGCAAGGGCTGCAGGGCGACCAGATCCCATTGCCCGCTCGGGCATTTGCGATCGTGGATGTGTGGGACGCCCTGACCTCCAATCGACCTTACCGACCTGCGTGGACCAGTGAAAAGGCCTGGGATCATATCCGGGGGCAATCCGGTTCCCACTTTGATCCCCGGGTCGTTGAGGAGTTCATGCGCCTGGTATGGCACGGGCGCACAGCCCTCCGCGGACCAACTTGAATCCTGCGCGGTCCCTGCCGGGGAGGCCACGTGTCCCAGACCGCAAAGGGTGCGGCAGAGAGACTCCTGAAGCGATCGGGTTTCCTCGAGAAGAAGCGGGCCGCGTTGCCGCCAAGGCTCGATCCGATGCGCCCTCGCACGAGGGGTAACCCTGCTCTGAGTGGAAACGGCTGCGTTCTCAGAAGGCTGGCGGCTGGGCTATCCAGCCGGCTCAGCCCGCTGAGAAGTCGACGATCCCTGCACAACACCCCCCAAGGATGGCTAGGTACGTTGTGACGCTCGAAGCGCCGAGCCGGATCTGAGCCTCTGTGTGAAGGCCTTCGGCTGGGCCTGGCCCGGCATGGCTCAGAGCTCATCCATTTTCAACCCTCCATCCTTGACGGATGTGGGTGAATCCCCTTCTCCAGGCCCCTCAGCATGCCTCCTCCTGGAAAGCGCGACAGCCCTTCACGCCCCGGGAATCGCCCTCCGAGGGCGGTGTCCGGCGGCACTCTCGAACAAGTCGGAAAGGGCTCTCCAGCTTTCTTGGGTCACTTGCAGGTGGTAAATCATCTTCTTCAGCCTCCGCACCTCTTCCGAGATCAAGCTCGGTGTCCCTGGTTCCGGTGGGGACCTCCTTGCAATCCCGCATCGCGCAGGTCAGGAGGACCTATGCCACAGGATGGTTGACCCAAGTCTCTTGGAGCTGAGCCCAGGCCTAAGTTCTTGGCCGATGGCAAATCTCGACAGTCCGAAGAGAGCGGTCTTCCAGAAATCCGAAGGCCCAAAATCGCTCCAAGGTCGTTTCTTGACGGGCTTTGTACCCTCCCCGCCCGTTCCTTGCTTTTCTCTTGACCTTCCTAGAGATATACTCAAGGATCAGCGTCTAATTCTCGACAGGGGTAATTCCCATGGCAGACCTTTTGTTTGTCGGCCTGACGTTATTCTTTTGGGTCGTGATTTGGGGCATCCTCGTGGCATGTGAGCGACTGATGGAGGACAAGCCGTGAACGCGCGCTACCTCATCGTTGGGGTCATTACCCTGGCCCTTTTCGTCTACCTGGTGCTTGCCCTCGTCAAGCCGGATTGGTTCGGATGAACCTGGCAGATTCTGCGCAGCTTGTCCTGTATCTAGTGGTCCTTTTTGCGTTGGCCGCCCCGCTCGGGGCCTATATGGCGCACGTCTACGAGGGGAAAGGGACGTTCCTGGATCCCGTCTTGAGGCCTGTCGAGCGGTTGCTGTACCGGGCCGCGGGCGTGCGGGCGGACGTGGAAATGGACTGGAAGGTCTACGCGATCGATGTGCTCCTGTTCAACCTGCTTGCATTGCTCGTCGTCTATGCGGTCCAGCGGTTGCAGGGTGCCTTGCCCCTCAACCCTCAGGGCTTCCCGGGTGTCTCCCCGGATCTGTCTTGGAACACGGCAGTGAGCTTTGCGACGAACACCAACTGGCAAGCCTACGGCGGCGAGACGACGATGAGCTACCTGACCCAGATGTTCGCCCTGGCTGTGCAGAACTTCGTGTCCGCGGCGGCGGGCATGGCGATCTTGGTCGCCCTGATCCGCGCCCTCGTTCGCAACTCGGCCAAGACGATTGGCAACTTCTGGGTGGACTTGGTCCGGACCGTGCTTTACATCTTGCTGCCTCTTTCCTTCGTGCTGGCCCTGGCACTCGTCTCCCAGGGCGTCGTCCAAAGCCTGCGGCCGTACAAGATAGTCCCTCTTACCCAGCCGGTGACCTACCAGCAACCGCAAGTCGACGCGAGCGGCAATCCCATCCTCGATGCCAATGGCCAGCCCGTGACCGAAACGGTGACGGTGACGAGCCAAACACTGCCTCTGGGCCCAGCTGCCTCCCAGATCGCCATCAAGCAGCTGGGCACGAACGGAGGCGGGTTCTTCAACGTCAATTCCGCCCACCCCTTTGAGAACCCGACCCCCTTTTCGAATTTTCTTGAGGTGCTTTCGATCCTGCTGATTCCAGCCGCATTGTGTTTCACCTTTGGTCGGATGGTCGGAGATCGGCGCCAGGGCTGGGCGATCATAGCCGCCATGACGATCATTTTCGTCGCCATGCTGGGCGTGGCGGTGTGGGCCGAGCAGGTCGGGAACCCCCTGCTCGCCGCGCTGGGAGTGGACCAGCGGGCCGGCGCGCTGCAATCGGGTGGGAACATGGAGGGGAAAGAGGTGCGCTTCGGGTCGGCCAACTCGGCCCTTTGGGCGACGGCGACCACCTCCGCTTCCAACGGTTCGGTCAACTCGATGCACGACTCCTTCATGCCCCTCGGCGGTCTCGTCCCTCTGTGGATGATGGAGCTGGGGGAGATTATCTACGGCGGGGTGGGCTCAGGACTATTTGGCATGCTGGCCTTTGTGGTCGTGGGCGTCTTTGTGGCGGGGCTCATGGTCGGCCGCACCCCGGAGTATCTGGGGAAGAAGATCGAAGCGTATGAAATGAAAATGGCCTCGCTCATGGTGCTCACTCCCGTGCTCGTGGTTCTGATCGGCACGGCGGTGGCTGTGGCGGACCCGGCCGGCCGGGCCGGAGTGTTCAACCCGGGACCTCATGGGTTCAGCGAGGTACTCTACGCTTTCTCTTCCACAGCCAATAACAACGGGAGCGCCTTCGCGGGTCTGGGTGCCAACACCCCCTTTTACAACATCGCCACGGGGTTCGCGATGCTACTGGGACGTTACTGGCTAAAGCTTTTCGCTCTGGCCATGGCCGGATCGCTGGTGCGCAAGAAAAAGGTGCCCGTCAGCGCGGGAACGCTTCCCACCCATACGCCGCTATTCGTCATCTGGCTGGTCGGGGTGATCGTGGTCGTAGCCGCGCTCAGCTTCATCCCGGCCCTGGCCCTCGGGCCGATCGTCGAGCACCTGTTGATCTTTGGGTAGCAGAGGAATCGCGGAATGACAGTTCGAATGGGCAAACAATCGGGGTTGGGGCGGAGCCTCTACCTGCGTGCGGCGGGGGATTCCTTCCGCAAGTTGGATCCGCGTTGGATGGTGCGGAACCCCGTGATGTTTGTGGTGGAGGTTGGAAGCGTCCTGACCACGGCTCTCTGGATCCAGGGGCTCTTCGGCACGGGTGAGGCTCCCAGAGCGTTCATCGGAGCCATTTCCGTTTGGCTGTGGTTCACGGTGCTTTTCGCCAATTTCGCCGAGGCCATGGCCGAAGGCCGGGGCAAGGCCCAGGCGGATGCCCTCCGCCGGACACGCATAGAAACAAAGGCCAAGCGATTGCGCAAGCCACAACGCGATGCCCCGTTCGATGCGGTTCCTTCAACGGCCCTCCGCAAAGACGAGGTATTTCTGGTGGAAGCGGGCGACATCGTGCCCGCCGACGGTGAGGTAATCGAGGGCGTGGCTTCCGTCGACGAGAGTGCCGTCACGGGCGAAAGCGCCCCGGTCATCCGCGAGTCGGGAGGGGACCGCAGCGCGCTGACGGGGGGCACGCGACTGCTCTCGGACTGGCTAGTGGTGCGGGTCACCGCGAGCCCCGGAGAAGGGTTCTTGGACCGCATGATTGATCTGGTGGAGGGGGCCAAGCGCCAAAAGACGCCCAACGAGATTGCCCTGGACATCCTGCTCGCGGCCTTCACCATCCTTTTCCTCACCGTTTGCGCAACACTGTTGCCATATTCCCTCTTCAGCGTCGGTGTGGCCGGGCAGGGCACCCCGATATCGATCACGGTCCTCGTCGCGCTTCTGGTGTGCCTGATCCCGACGACGATTGGTGGTCTGCTCTCGGCCATCGGAATCGCCGGAATGGACCGCATGATCCGGCGCAACGTGATCGCGCTTTCGGGGCGAGCGGTGGAAGCCGCCGGGGACGTGGACATCCTGCTTCTTGACAAGACGGGGACGATCACGCTGGGCAACCGTCAGGCGGTCGAGCTCATCCCCGTGAGGGGCGTGGAGGTGAGAGAACTGGCCGAGGCGGCCCAGCTTGCCTCGCTTGCAGACGAAACCCCGGAGGGTCGCAGCATCGTGATCTTGGCCAAGGAGAAATACGGCCTGCGGGGGCGAACGGTTGGGGCGGGTCCCCAAGCCCCGCAAGGGATGCGATTCGTGCCTTTCACGGCCCAAACCCGGATGAGCGGAGTCGATCTGGATGGCACGAGCATCCGCAAGGGGGCACCCGACGCCATCGCCCGTCTGATTGATCAAGCGGGCGGACCGATGCCTCCCGAGCTGGAGGAGATGGTAAGCCGGATCAGTCGCGACGGAGGAACCCCCCTCGTTGTGGCCCGCAATGGTCAGGCCCTGGGGGCGGTCCGTCTCAAGGATGTGGTCAAGGGAGGCATCAAGGAGCGTTTCGCCCAGCTGCGGAAGATGGGGATCAAGACGATCATGATCACGGGAGACAACCCTCTGACAGCGGCGGCCATTGCGGCCGAGGCCGGGGTCGACGACTTTCTGGCCCAGGCCACTCCGGAGGCCAAGCTCAAGCTGATCCGTCAATACCAGAGCGGAGGACGCCTGGTCGGGATGACCGGCGATGGAACGAACGATGCCCCCGCCCTGGCCCAGGCAGATGTTGCCGTGGCGATGAACACCGGCACGCAGCCCGCCCGCGAGGCGGCCAACATGGTGGACTTGGACAGCAACCCGACCAAACTGATTGAGATCGTGGAAATTGGAAAGCAGTTGCTGATGACCCGCGGCGCGCTGACCACGTTCAGCATCGCCAATGATGTGTCCAAGTACTTCGCCATTATCCCTGCCGCGTTCGCCTCGACCTATCCGGTCCTGGCCGCGCTGAACTTCATGCGCCTGGCGACGCCGGAGAGCGCGATCCTCTCGGCGGTCATCTTCAATGCCCTGATCATCGTCGCCCTCATTCCTCTGGCCTTGCGCGGGGTCCCTTACCGGGCGTTAGGTGCGGCGCGGATTCTGCGCGACAATCTGCTGATCTACGGGGTGGGGGGATTGATTGCGCCCTTCATCGGGATCAAACTGATTGACTTGCTTCTTGTGGCGTTACATCTCGTCTAAGGATCTTGGAAGGGAAGCCAAGAGCGCGTAACCGGCGCTTGCTTGGGAGGGGCTGGAATGGTTTGGGGGCGGAGGGCCAATCGGCCGGAATGGAAATGCTTGAGCATCTGAAACCTGCCATCGTGCTACTTGTTTTGCTCTCAGTGCTTCTGGGAATTGTCTACCCGCTGGCCGTCACAGGAATTGCTCAGGTTGTCTTCCCCAGTCAGGCCAACGGCAGTCTTCTCCTCGACCAAGGCCGGGTTGTTGGGTCCCAGTTGATTGGGCAGCCGTTTGACGCCCCCCCGTACTTCTGGGGCCGCCTCTCAGCCACCAGCCCGTTCCCGGACAATGCCGCCTCCTCCTCCGGCTCCAACCTGGGCCCCTCCAATCCTGATCTCGTCAAGGAGGTCCAGGGCCGGATTGATGACCTGAAGAAGGTCGACCCGGGCAACTCCCTTCCTATCCCTGTGGACCTGGTGACCTCCTCCGGAAGCGGTCTGGACCCGGACATCAGCGTTGCCGCCGCTCTCTACCAGGTGCCTCGCGTGGCTCGCGTCCGAGGTCTCTCGGAACAGGTCGTTCGGACTCTCGTCGAGCACCACGTGGAGGGCCGTCAATTTGGAATACTTGGGGAGCCGAGAGTCGATGTGCTTGAGCTCAACTTGGCCCTGGACGCGCTACAATAGGCGCGGACCTTGAGTCATTATGAGACGGGTGAGACAAGGTAGGGAGATCAACCTCTCCCCCGCTTCGCTCCTTGCGATGCCAACCCGCCTCAGGCCGGAGAAGAGGTGATCCGGCGCGGCGAACGGTCCTGGCAACTGCGTTTCCCGCCAGCTCAGAGTCCTCCTTGACCTCTGCGATGAACACCCAACTTGATCGACCCAACCCGGATGACCTCCTGGCCCGCGTCCAAGCAGATGAGGCGCAGCAAACTCGCGGGAAGCTCAACCTCTTTCTGGGCTATGCCGCCGGGGTCGGCAAGACCTATGCCATGCTGGAGGGGGCGCAGCAACGCCGGATGGAAGGCGTGGACGTTGTTGTTGGTTACGTGGAAACTCACGGCCGCGCCGACACAGAGGTCTTGCTGGAGGGGCTGGAGGTGATCCCCCGCCGGCAGGTGGAGTATCGCGGAACGGTCCTTGGAGAGATGGACCTGGACGCGGTTCTCGCCCGCCACCCGCAACTTGCCCTGGTCGACGAATTTGCCCACACCAATGTCCCCGGCTCTCGTCACCCGAAACGTTACCTGGACATTGAGGAGCTCCTTGGGGCGGGGATCGACGTTTACACCACCCTCAACATTCAGCACCTGGAGAGTCTCAATGATGTCGTCGCGCAGATCACGGGGGTCATCGTCCACGAGACAGTGCCTGACCGGGTGCTTGACGAGGCGGCTGAAATCAAGGTGGTGGACCTGCCTCCGGAGGAACTGCAGGAGCGCATGAGGGAAGGCAAGGTCTACGTATCAGATCAGGCAGCTCGCGCCATTGCAAGATTCTTCCGGTTGGGGAACCTCACGGCTCTGCGGGAGATGACCCTGCGCCGCGCCGCAGAGCGTGTCGATGCACAAATGCGCGCCTACATGGTGACCCGTTCGATTCCGGGCCCTTGGTCGGCGGGCGAACGGTTGCTGGTGTGCGTCAGCTCCAGCTCGCTGGGCGAACGGTTGGTGCGGGCCGCTCGCCACCTGGCCGACGAACTAAAGGCGGAATGGTTCGCGGTCTACGTCGAGACCGCCGAAGATCCGCGGCTCGGTTCGGAGCGTCGCGATCGCGTGGCGCGCACGCTGCACCTGGCCGAAGAGCTTGGCGCAAAGGCCCTTACCCTTCCTGGTCAATCCGTGCCAGGAACGGTCCTTGCCTTCGCCCGTTCCCACAACATCAGCAAGATCATCGCGGGCAAGCCCCTGCGGGCACGCTGGCAGGATCTCTTGCAAGGGTCCATCGTAGACCAGCTCGTTCGCTCCAGTGGACTGATTGATGTCTATGTCATCAGCGGCGAGCCCCAGCCTCCCTCTGCGCTTCAGGAAACCCGCGCCTGGCTCCCCCACCGGCCGCTCCGGCGATACCTGTTCAGCCTGTTGATCGTCGCCGCGGCTACCCTCATCAGCCTTCCCATCGCTACACTGATCTCCCCAACCAACCTGGTCATGGTTTATCTCGTGGCCGTCGTGGTCGCGGCGGTCTATCTTGGTCGAGGACCTTCAATCCTGGCCTCGGTGATAAGCGTTTTGGCCTTCGACTACTTTTTCATTCCGCCCCAACTGACATTCCATGTGGCGCAGGCGGAATACATCCTGACTTTTGTTGGTTTCTTCGTAGTGAGCCAAGTGATCAGCGTGTTGGCAATCCAGGCCCGACGGCAGTCTGAGGCGGCCCGGCGCCGCGAAGCGCAAACCGCGGAGCTCTACGACCTCACCCGCGACCTGGCCACGACCTATGGTCTCGAGGGGATCCTGAAGGTTGTGCTCGAGCATCTGGACCAGACCTTTCACCGCAAGTCCTGCATTCTCGTCGCCGAGCCGGGAGGATTGGCGCCGCGTGGGTCTACCGGGGGGCTCACCCTCGGCGAGACCGAATTGGCCGTTGCGGACTGGGTGTATCGTCACGGCGAGCCGGCCGGGCTTGGGACCGACACCCTTCCCGCGGCCGACCTCCGTTACCTACCGCTCAAGACGGCGCGAGGGGTGGTCGGGGTTCTCGGACTGAAGGGGCCGGATCCGCCGCAACGGTACTTGACCTCCGAGCAGCAACGACTCATGGAGGCTTTCGCGAGCCAGGCGGCCCAGGCGATCGAAAGAGCGCAGCTCGTCGACTCGGCTCACGAGGCCGAACTGCTGCAAGCCACAGAAAAGTTGCAGAACGCCTTGCTCAACTCCATATCTCATGATCTGCGGACCCCGCTGGTGGCCATCACCGGGGCACTCAGCACCCTCACGGAGACCCCGACTCCCGTTGCCCTCTCCACCCAGCGGGCCCTGGCCGAGAATGCTCTGGAGGAGGCGGAGCGGCTGAATCGCTTGGTCGGGAACCTCCTGGACATGACCCGCCTGGAGGCAGGGGCGATGAAGCTGGCTCAGGAACCCTCCGACGTCCAGGATGTCGTCGGGGCAGCGCTTGACCAACTTGGAAACCGGCTTTCCATTCGGCCGGTTACCGTCGATGTTCCGGCCGAGCTCCCCTTGGTCCCGATGGACTTCGTCCTGATCGTACAGGTCCTGGTCAATGTGTTGGACAACGCGTTGAAATACTCGCCGACGGAGGCCCCCATCGAGATTCACGCGCGCGCGATTGGGCCCTGGCTGGAAGTGCAAGTAGCCGACCGGGGCATTGGCATCCCCAGCGAGGACCTGGGTCGCGTCTTCGACAAGTTCTACCGTGTGCACCGCCCGGAAAGCGTGACCGGAACTGGGTTGGGCCTCTCCATTTGCAAGGGAATTGTCGAGGCGCACGGCGGATCCATCTCGGCCCAGAACCGCGAGGGCGGGGGCATGCTGATTACTTTCACTCTCCCCTTGAGAACTTCCCTGCCGGTCAGCGCAAAGGCGGCGTGATGACCGATCCGGGTGTCCGGGTTCTGATCGTTGACGACGAGCCGGCCATCCGCCGCTTCCTGCGCATGTCTCTGGGATCTCAGGATCACACGGTTTTCGAGGCCTCCACGGGACAGGAGGCCCTCGCCGGGGTCATTGCCCACAGGCCGGACGTGATTATCCTGGACCTGGGCCTGCCGGATATCGACGGGGTGGAGGTGACGCGACGGCTCCGGGAGTGGAGCCAGACCCCGATCATCATCCTTTCCGTACGCGGGCAAGAGCGTGACAAGATCGCGGCATTTGACGCGGGCGCGGACGACTACCTCACCAAGCCCTTCGGGCTGGGAGAGCTAACGGCTCGCATGCGAGTGGCCTTGCGGCACACGGCACCACGTCCGACTGAACCGGTGTACAGCAGCGGTGATCTGACGGTCGACCTAGGGCGCAGAATCGTCAGCGTCGCGGGCCGCGAGCTTCAACTGACCCCAACGGAGTATGATCTGCTGAAGGTACTGGTTCGGAATGCGGATAAGGTCGTCACCCACGGCCACCTGTTGCGGGAAATCTGGGGGAGTGAATACGGCAACGACGCGCACGTGCTGAGGGTTAATGTCAGCAACCTGCGGCGGAAGATTGAGGCCGACCCCTCTCGTCCTCAGCTCATCCTCACCGAACCCGGAGTCGGCTACCGCTTGCGGACCTTGGGTTGACTGTTTCCGGGCGAGATCGCCCTCGGATGCGGATTGTCGGGGGCGGCCGATTACGACTGGATTCAAGGCGTCCCTCGCATTTCGGGCCCCTGGCCTCGGGGAGCGAATGGCCCCAGGGCTGTGGCCTGCTGCGCATTGACAGTTCCTTGACATTCCTCCCCTTGTTCTTGCTCCCTTGTTGACATCGTCCAGAATAGACTAAAGAGGGGCAATTGATCGTTAGCTTGAGGCCTCTCCGAAGGTCAGTTCGGCCCTGAAAGAGAGGTTGGTCAGATCCCGGTTTCGGCTGGCTCGAGAACACTATGGACATTCCCTGCGACAAATCCCTGCCAAATCCGATCCGAAGCGCAACCGAGCGGGTCAGCTCCGGCGTTCGCCCGTTGAGCCCCTGGAGGAATTGGTCGAAGACCCTGCACATAGGGCTCGTCCTTCTTGCCGCCCTGGAATTCGCCTCGCCGCTCTGGATCGGTAACTCCCAGCCACCGCTCGCCAAGGCGAATGCCTTCGGCACCGGCGGACTGTTGCTTGCCATAGGGCTTGCTGCCCTGCCCCTGGTGGGGGGTAGGGATCGGCCGCTCTTCTTGGTTGGCCTGCCGGGCAAGTCGTGGGGAAGAATGAGTGCCTCCAGCGAGGAAACGCTCTTGATGCTCGACTCCCTGGCCAGCTTCTTGGGCGCATGGGTGATTTTTTCGCCCATGGTGTTTTCTTTGCGTTGGCCTGGCTTCGGGGCCGGCTCTTTGGCGTTGGGGTTCATCATCTTCCTGACGGCGGAATCGGCCCAGTTGGCCGAGCTCAACCATCAAGTCCCCCCCTCCTGACCGCCGGCCGAACCGTGTGCCGCTCGAGTTCCTGCAGGTTCTGGGCGGCACATCTCCAGGTTGCAAACCCCTCCTCTTCTTGTCGTCCTCGACTTCCTGTTGGCCTGAGGCGTTCCGTCTGATCGCGTAGGCATGAGCACGAGAGGGCGAGGCTGTCAGCGGGGCAGCTTGATCTGCGCGACTCCGCCTGCTGAAGATTGGCCTTCCTTGAAAATGCCGAGGCCCCTCTCGACCGGGTCGGGCGATCCCCGGTCTTTCCAAGACTACCCGGATGAGGCCTACCGCGGGGCAAGCGCCGCGGATATCCTCAGGGAGATCGTCTCCCCCCAACCATTCTCTTCCATGCAACTTGCAAGTTGAGTGCAACTCAATTGGGAACCGAGGCGGGAGATGTCCGTGCTAATGTGATCAGGCGGACCGGATCCATCCGCGAAGCTCGCCCGATCGCTGGGCCCCTCCCCGACGGAAAATCATGGGCCGGCCGGGGCCGGGCTTGTGGTCTGCCTCCCGGGGTTCTGGACTATGTTCGTCAGAACGGCGAGGATCGGATCACTTGGCAGCCCCGGCCGGGGGTTCGAATGGCAAGCGTTGTCGTCGGCTTTGGCGGGGTGAAATCAGGCTTCGTCCTGGCCGCCCGGTCGCTGCGCGAGATTGAGAAGCGCGGAGATCAAGCAGAGTTGGAGGCTGGGCTGGCCTGGATCGCTGCTCTGGGAGTGTCTCTCATCCTTGTTGCGCTGGGTGCCTTCTTGCTTAGGTCAGATTCGCGATCGAAGTAGACCGCGATGGCAATAGCGGCCAAGTAGAACGAGTTCTTCGTTTCATGGATTTCGCTTGGCCCTCGGCGGGGGACTTGGCGCCCTGGACCTCGAGGGCAACGCTCTGGCGCGGCGGCAGGCTTGGGAAAATACCTGTGTCCCATTCCCCAAGCTGCGTGATGGACACTCTCCTCGGAAAAACCGCAGTATTCGTGGGACGCTCAGTGCACACAGGAGTTGTGATGAGACGAGCCGCCATTGTTCTTCTCATCGTCTGGACCCTGGGCATTGCGTGCGCATTCTCCCGCCCGCGGCCGGGTGACTCCGGGACGGAACTCAACAGCGCGACCGCGATTGTTCCGCCGACCGTCGAGCCATCGCCGGTCCCTGCCACGCCGGCCGCGCCTCCACCTGTCCCCGCAGAGTATGCCTCTCTCTACGACATTCTGGGCACAGAGCTTGGAGAGTTCGAAGCGCGGTTGAGCGCGTCTTGGGACCATTCCCAGGGCAATACGGTGTTCGCCACCGAACTCCTGTATGCCAATGGCAACGTGGGCGAAACCCTGCTCGAACCGCAGATGATGGACCTCAATAGAACCCTGCTCGACCGACTCCAGGCACTCGGCGTGAGAGGGGTGGTCGTGGCGATCAAGTTTCCACTCCTGAGCCCAAGCTTCCCTCACTCGAGCGACTACCTCAACTTCTACAAAGAGGTCGTGGCCGAATGCCATCAGCGGGGTATCCAAGTGCTCGTCGAAAGCGGGGCTGTCTTTTCCGGCACCCCCTACTCGACGGTACATGTTGACTGGTCCCAGTACACCCGGGACAGCTTCTTTCAGGGTCTTGAGGATCAATTGCTTCTGATTGCCAGCCAGGTGCGGCCGGATTACCTAACCTTGGCCAACGAGCCGACGACCGATGCCGCCTTGACCGGGTTCCAGATCACTCCCGTGGTCTGGGGGGCGTTCCTGCAGGACACAGCCACCAAAATCGACCGCTCGAACGGCATGCGGGTGGGTGCGGGGACAGGCACTTGGGAAAATCCTGCCTTCATGAGCGAGGCCATGAACTTGAAGGGCCTGGATTACATCGATCTTCACCTCTATCCCCTGGGCCAGGATGGGATGTACCTTCAACGTGCGCTCAACTACGCCCAGCAGGCGCGTGCGGCTGGGAAACGCGTCACAATCAGCGAGTGCTGGTTGTACAAGGCCTCCCCGGACGAGCTTGGTAACGGGCTGGGCGACCTGCAAAAGATCATGAACCGGGACGTGTGGGCTTTCTGGAGTCCTATGGAGGAGCGCTACGTCCTGGACATCATGAACCTAGCCGACGCAACCCGAATGGATTTTGTCTCCTTCTTCTGGGCGCGCAACTTCTTTGCCTACCTGGACTACGAGGCCACCCCTCACGATCTCTCGACGCAGGCATTCAACCAGCGGATCAATCAGGCTTCCCTCGCCAGTCTCCAGGCCGGAAATCTCAGCTCGCTGGGTCAATTCCTTCAGAGTCAACTCGAGAAGCGAGTCTCTCCCTAGATCGAGGGCCAGCCGCCGGATCGGTTGCTAGGCAGGGAGTGGCCGGCGATCTTGTCCCAACGATGGCCGTCCGGCTCTAGCGGATTCCGCTGTCGAAGGTGAGGGCGACCCGGGTGAACCTTCCGGCAATGACCACCAGCTCCTGGTCCGGTCCCCGGGGGAAAGGCGACCCTTGGGGGGTCACCAGGCGCAGCGTGTACGTCCCTGCGGGCAGCGGGACTCGAAAAGACCCGTCCGGACCGGTTTCGAATTCCAAGATCTCGTGGCCGCGCGGGTCCAGGACGCGCAAGAGTGCCTGAATCGGTCGCGGAGGACAGGGATGGTCGAGGGACTCGACCGGGCAGCTTGGCCCGATCGACACGGTTCCGGCGATTCCGCTGCCGATTTCCGAAGGTGTCCAGACCCCACACGAGGCCAGGAGGAGAGCTACGACCATTGCAGGCCGAATCCACCGGGCGCAGTGCAGATCCCGGGTTTTGGTTTTCGCGGAAGGCGGAGCGTTCCAGGAGGTCAGCGTGTGCATCTCCTTTTGGGATCGAGCATCGAACCGGCTAAGGGACCATCCCCCATTCACCGGACGAAACAAAGACTGGAATAGTTCCCTCAGTAGGCTGTTCAGGCCGACTCGACTTCCTCGCAGCGGGTGGGGTTGACCGGCGACTCGAGATCACCGTCCTGGTGACCATGAAGGGGTACCCCGGGAGGGAAGCGCCTCCCCTGCACGCGCCCAACGAGCTACCTTGCGTGCTGTTCCGCGGTCGCTGTACCCTGATAGGTCTCCGCCCGGCGTCCCTTCTCCCGATGTCTGGGGAGCCCTGGGTTCCTTATGCGACCCAAGAGTCCGATTGCCTCGAAGATCCTGGTTGCCGGGAGGTGGGCTGGGGGGAGCACGGCTCAAGGCGCCGTTTCCGCTTGGACCGCGTTCATCTTCCCCTAAGAATGTCCGTTTAGACTCACGGCTTCTAAATCCAACTGGAGGCCAACCAATGCCCAGGCGACAAGACACCCAAGACGGACTCAATCGGCTTCTTATCCTCGGAGCAGCCTTTTCTCTCTTCGCAGCCGCTTGCTCGCCAGCGATTTCGTCGGTTCAGCCGACAGATACCTCCGCACTACCAGCTGCTTCGACGACGCCTCCGCCAGCAGAATCTCCCGCGACCGTGTCCTCTTCGGCCCTGGCCACATCAACCGTTGCGGCCACGCTTCCCAGCGGGGCCCTTCGTCTCGTTCTTGCGGCCAGTGGGAACGAGGCACACTACACGGTGACGGAGCAGCTTGCGAACCGCAATTTCCCCAGTGACGCGGTCGGGACCACGAACGCGATTAGCGGGCAAATCGTCATCGGTTCGGATGGGAAGGTGGATCCTCAGCAGTCGGATTTCAAAATCAATCTGACCACCCTGACATCCGACAGCCGTGGCCGTGACGGCTTCATCCAACGCAATACGCTCCAGACCGACCAATTCCCCAGCGCCGAGTTCGTCCCGGCGGAGCAGCAGGGGCTGAGCGTCCCCCTACCCACCAGTGGCCAGGTGACCTTCCAGTTGAGCGGGAATCTCACCCTCCATGGGGTGACCCGGCCGACGACGTGGGATGTAACGGCTCAGGTGCAAGGCAATCAACTGACCGGCAAGGCAACGACCGCCTTCAAGTTCGAGGATTTCGGGATGCAACCGCCCAAGGCCTTTATCGTGCTCAGTGTCCAGGACAACATCCGGCTGGAATACGACTTTGCCCTGGCCTTGGCCACCCCCGCCGGACTCCGGCGCCAGATCTACCCTCCATTTGGAAGGACCTTGAGTTAGGAACCCTCGGTCGCCCGAAGTCGCACATGGTGAACTGCTGGAGCCGCTCTCTCGAATCCTTTGCGCTCGGGCTCGAAGCCGACCTGAACGCCCCGTAGGACGGACACACGGCGCAAATGAAATGAGGGCGCGGCCCGACCCAGTGGGATGTCATGGCCCACCCAGCGCGGGCAAGACACCTCCCCCGTGGGGTATTGCGAGCCCCGATTAGCCGACCCTTGCCAGACCACGGCCGCCTGGCGCCTCCAGCCCCCATCGGCTGATCTTAGGCCGTGCACCTGGCGGCCGCGCGTTGGGCATCGGAGCAAATGCCTAGGCTCCCTGGCATTCCTGAACGCTCCCCGCTGATGTGGCATAGAATCGAGTGAAGACTAAGGCAAGCCAGTGGTGCGGCCGTCGGTGGGGCACCCAACCCGGTTTCGTTCCGAGCGGGCATCGGACCTGTATGCGAAGGAATCTCCTCCCCTTTCTCGGACAATCTGCCGGTGGCCTTCTCGCTCCTCGGAAGTGCTCGTCATTCTTGGGAAGACCCCCGCGTTTGTCGCTCCGTGGCCGCGGGATCGAGGCTCACCGCCCCAGGAGGCAAGTGTGGGTACCCTTGAGGTAGACAGCGGATCCGCTCCACATCGTCGCAGGAACCCACTCACGGGAGAATGGGTCCTGGTCTCACCCCAACGCCTGAGCCGGCCATGGCGCGGTCGATTGGAGCCGGCGGAGACGAAGGGGAGTCCCCCTTTCGATCCAGACTGCTACCTGTGTCCGGGGAATCGGAGGACCAGTGGAGGGATGAACCCACCTTATTTGGCCACCTATGTATTCGATAATGACTACCCTGCCTTGACCAGCGACCCGCCCGGTACGGTAGGGACCCGTCCCCCTCTTTTCCTCGCGGAACCGGAAACGGGAAGTTGCCGGGTGATCTGCTACTCGCCCAGGCATGACCTTTCCCTTGGAGAGATGAGCGAGACCCAAATCGTGCCAGTGATCGACGTGTGGAGGGGGCAGATTGAGGAGCTGGGGCAAGAGAACCGATGGGTGCAAATCTTCGAGAACCGAGGCGAGATCATGGGCTGCTCTTGCCCTCATCCTCACGGTCAGGTTTGGGCGGGTTCGGTCATCCCGAGTGTGCCGGCAAAGGAAGATGAGATGCAGCGAGATTACCTGGCCGATCATGGCACGTCCCTGTTGCTCGACTACGCTCGCCAGGAATTGAAAGAAAAGGTCCGGACCGTGCTCGCCAACGACCATTGGATTGCAGTCGTCCCCTATTGGGCCGTCTGGCCCTTTGAACTTCTGATCGTTCCCCTCCAGCCAAGGAGCAGCTTGGCTGGCTTGACGCGGGAGGAGGAACAATCCCTGGCCCAGGTGTTGAAGGGGGTGTTGGTGCGCTACGACAATCTCTTTCTGTGTCCGTTCCCTTACACGATGGGCTGGCATGGCGCCCCCGGGGTCGGGGACGGCGGATCGCACTGGCAGCTGCACCTGCATTTCTATCCTCCTCTGCTGAGGTCGGCGACGGTCAGGAAGTTCCTGGTGGGTTATGAGATGTTCGCCGAGCCTCAGCGAGACCTGACCCCGGAGGATGCTGCGGAGACGTTGAGGGACCTTGCGGAGGTTCACTACAAGCTGGCTGGCGGGCTGAGCGCGGGGCAAGGACCGGATGAGGCGGGCAAACTACCGCCCAGGCGCGGCCTTGCAAAGGCTACCTTGACCCGGCGGCGGGCGAGCGCAGCGTTGTCCACGTCGGCCTCCAGAAATTGAGCAGAATCGCACGGATGTCAAGCCCGGCAACTGCATCCACCTGTCGGTGCAAGCATCGCTTCAGTGTCGAGGAGGCGCATGGCCCCCAGTGTTAACTGGCTAAGAGGGGCGGGGAGGTCCGAGCCGGGGATGAGGGCGGTGCCAAGACCCCGGATTCCCTGGGGGAATTGGGGGCCGAAGTCGCCGAAGCGCGGGCCGAATGTCACTTGACATGGCACCCATTGTCGTCCGAGGATGTTAGCGTTATCAACGTTGGCGCGCACTCGACTGGTCGGTACACGCCGCTTCTTCTCAGCCCAATCCCTCATCAATAATTCCAAGCCAGATCCCGCCCAAGACGCGAACTTCCTCGAGGTGACTGCAGGCGGGAGGAAGGAGGTGCCAGAAGGCTGTCCCAGAAGTCGCCCGGCGGTTCTTGAGGCCAACAAGGGCTGCGGGTTGTAAGCCGGGCGGTGTTCCGCTCTCTCCGGGTGGTTGCCTGGACCCTCCCAGGGTCGGAGAAGGGACTTCTTCTTGGAAAGCCATCCTTATCCAATCGAGCGAGATCTCGTTGTCTTGTGATCAGGATCGGCAGGGCCTGGGGGCACTCTGCCCGGGCCATCCCCGCAATTGAAGAATGACCTCAAGGAGGAAAAGATGCACGCTCGGACTATGAGAAACATGGGGACCGCTGTCGGGGCCATCGTGATGTTGGCGCTCATCGTATCCGCCTGCGCTCCGGCGGCAACGCCCACAGTGGCACCAGCGGCACCAGCGGCAACAGAGGCACCAGCGGCAACAGCGGCACAAGCGCCAACAGAGACACTGGAGCCAACCGCGGCAGCAGGGGCAACAGCGACAGAAGCGGTCGCAGAGGCAAAAGCGGCAGCACAGGCAACAGCGGCAACAGCGCTACCTGCTGTCCAGGCTTACGTCTCCGCCCAGTGGTGCAAGGGCGTGAACATCGTGTTCTTCCCCGGCGGACCCGCGGGAGGAGTTTTCGCGGTCAACGTCTATAACGGCGCAGTGCAGGCACAGGCTGACCTGGGTCCTTCGGTCCAGTACGTTTGGTCCGACTGGGACCCCGAGTTAATGATCGAGCAATTCAGGAGCGTCGAGGCGACCAAACCAGACGGCATCGCGGTGATGGGGCATCCTGCTGACACCGCCTTCGATCCGCTGATTAGCGATGCGGAATCCAAGGGTATCATTGTCACCAGCCAAAACACCGAGCTGCCCAACATGATCGCGAAGTACCAGGCGGCGGGCTTCGGCTATGTCGGCGCCTCCAACTACACGGCCGGACAGGCCTTGGGCGCTGAAGCCTTGAAGCGCTCTGGGCTCAAGGCAGGCGATCGCGCCATGGTCTGGGGTCTGCTGTCCGAGCCAACTCGCGGGCTGCGCACCAAGGGCATAATCGACGCGCTCAAGGCGGGAGGCCTGACGGTTGACTACATCGAGATCGACTCCGCAACCAATGCGGATCCGTCGGCGGGCACCCCCACGTTCACCGCCTATGCGGCCTCGCACCCCGATGTCAAGCTGGTCGTGACCGATCACGGTGGGCTGACCGCTACGGCTCAGACCTACCTGACGGCGGCCGGCAAGAAACCGGGCGATATCTACTTGGCCGGGTTCGACATGTCGCCGGCGACGGCGACGGCCATCCAGGCTGGCTGGACCAGCCTGGTGATTGATCAGCAGGAATGGCTGCAGGGCTATCTGCCTATCTTGCAGATCTGCCTCAGCAAGGTCTATGGCTTCTCCGGCCTGTACGTCAATACCGGGGCGGGCTTCGTGGACAAGAGCAATGTGGCTGCGATAGCGCCTTTGGCCAACAAGAATATTCGGTGAGAAGGTGGAGACCTGACAGGTCGAGGAGGCCTGTCAGGTCTCTTTTCTTGACTGGCTGGGAGGTAGCCTGATGGATCCTGTTCCCGTAATGCAGATGAAGAATGTCTCCAAGACGTTTGGTGAGGTTGCCGCGCTACGCCATGTTAATTTCGAGGTGGGAGCGAACGAGATCGTGGGACTTCTGGGGGACAACGGCGCAGGCAAGTCGACGTTGGTCAAGATCCTGACTGGCTATCATCCACCCGACCCCGGCGGGGAGATCTACTGGAAGGGGGTGAAGATTGAACGCCTGTCCGTAGCCAAGGCGCGGGATCTGGGCATCGAAGTCGTCTACCAGGAAAGGGCGTTGTCGGACTTGCATTCCTTGTGGCGGAATATCTTCATGGGCCGGGAGCTGTCCAATGGTTGGGGCCTGCTCGACCTGAAGGCGATGCGATCCGAAACCCGCAAGCTGATGACGACCGCGATGGGTTTCACCTCGGCCGCCGTGACCCCCGATTCGGTGGTGGGCGCATTTTCCGGCGGCGAACGCCAGGGTGTGGCGATCACGCGCGCACTTTATTTCCAGGCGGAATTGATCATCCTCGACGAACCCACCATGGGCCTGTCTCTAACCGAGACGAGGAAATGCATCGAGTTCGTTCAGGGCATCAAGCAGGCGGGCAAGTCAGCCATTTTCATTGACCACAACATATTCCACGTCCACCCCATTGCCGATCGCATCGTGGTGCTTGACCGGGGAGCCGTCGCGGGCCAGTTCAAGAAAGATGAACTGACGCTCGATCAACTCATCGACCGGCTCTCCGTGGTCGCCCGGACCGGAAGCCTCGAAGACGACAATCACGTTGCCTGATGGACACGGAGCAGGTGCCATGAACTCAGTCGGAGAAGCGAGACTGATCTCCCCCACCGCGAAGCGGACAGGGATCGGCCGGGTCCTGAGAAGGTGGGCCCTGCAGATCGCCATCGTGTTCGTCTTGATCGTGATCTGGGCCTTCTTCTTTTGGCGTTCAGCCAGGACCTTTGGGGCCTACGACATCTACAACGCCCTCATGTACACGACCCCCTTCTATGCCCTGATGGCGATTCCCCTGACCCTCGTGATCATCGCCAAAGAAATCGACCTGTCCTTTCCTTCCATTATGGCCTGGGGCATGGCCGCCTACGATGTTGTTTTCCTGGCCTTCAGCCGGACCAACCCCACGCTGGGCGTCTACCTGGGATTCGTGGCCTGCCTGTTGGCGGGGTTGCTGGCCGGCTACCTGAATGGGCTGATCGTGGTGCGCCTCGGGATCCCCTCGCTGGTCGCCACCCTGGGGACCCAGTTCTTCTGGCGGGGGGCGGTGCTGGTAGTGACCAACGGCCAAGGACTCGGAATGACCGCGGTCCAGTCGACGGTCCTGTACCCGGCTCTAGTCGGCACTGTCGCGGGCAAGATTCCCATGCAATTCATCTGGATGATCATCTTCGCCGTGGTGATCTGGTTTTTCCTGAATCGTCACAGGTTTGGCGCCCATGTCTATCTCACCGGGGACAACACGGAGAGCGCCAGGCTGATGGGCGTGAACACGGGCCAAATCAAGATCCTCACCTTTGCCATCGTAGGGGTGACCTCGGCCTTCGCCGGCTTTGTGGTCTCCGAGGGGGTTCTCTTCCTCTGGCCGACCCTCGGCGAGGGGTACCTGCTGAACACGCTCGCCTCCGTTTTCCTGGGTGGCACCTCGGTCTTTGGCGGGGTGGGAAGCGTCTTTGGAACGTTCATTGCTTCCTTCATCATCGCCATCATCAACCCGGGCATCGTCGCAGCCGGCTGGACGGCCTACTGGACACAGCTCATCTACGGCGCAATCATCGTGATTTCCGTGTCGCTGCAGGCTGTTCTGCAGAGGAGGCTTTCGTAGCGCACCCAGGCGCTCTGGGGAGAGGCGCCGATCGACCTCGCGCCGCCACTCCGCACCCTGTAGGCTTAAGGAATTGCCCGGGATCTCGGAGGCTGGAGGCAGATGAACTCCCGAGAACGAGTGTGGCTCGCCCTCAACCACCGGGAACCCGACCGCGTCCCTATTGACCTGGGAGCCACGATCGTCTCCTCGATTGTGCGACCCAGCTACATTGCCCTCAAGAAGCACTTGGGAATGCCCCTGGAAGAGATCCGTATGCTGGACTTCGTCCAGCAACTTCCCTACCTCGATGAGACCCTGATGGAACGATTCGGCGTGGACTTTCGCTCCGTCCAGCTTCCGGCGGCCACGGCCCCGGGAGTGGAGATTTTCGAGGAAGGTGGCTACTTTGCCTTCATCGACCGCTGGGGCTCCAAGTTGCACATGCCGAAAGAGGGCGGGCTGTACTTCGACTGGGTGGATTTTCCCATTCGGGCTCCGACCCTGGAAGCCTTGAGCCGCTACCACTGGCCGCGGCCCGACCCGGAAGCGTACATTGTTCAGTTGCGCGAACAGGCCCAGTACCTTTACCAGAAGACAGATTTTGCCCTGGTTGGGAGTGCCATCATTGGGGGTGGCATCTTTGAGCAGCCGGCTCGCACCATGGGCTTGCAAAGCTTCTTTGAGGCCCTGGTCACTGAGCCGCAGTTCGCCGACCGGCTGATGGAGGGGATCACTGACCTATACGTCGAGTCCTGCGAGAGCTATCTTGCGCAGATCGGACCGTATCTGCAGGTGTTCACCTACTGGGACGACCTGTGTGGACAAAACGATTGGCTGATTCGGCCTGATTTATACCGCAAGATGGTCAAGCCAAAACAACGGCGGCTGGTGGAGGCGATCAAGAGGAAGACCAACGCCAAGCTCTTTTACCACAGTTGCGGAGCAAGCTGCGAACTGATCCCTGACTTGATCGAATTGGGGTTTGACATCCTCAATCCGGTCCAGGTGTCCGCCCGTGGGATGGACACGAAAGGGCTTAAAGCGGAATTTGGGAAGGATATTGTCTTCTGGGGCGGCGGGGTGGACACCCAGAGGGTCTTGCCCTTCGGGACCCCCGAGCAGGTGGCCGAGGAGGTCAAGCGCAGGATCGACGACCTCGCTCCGGGAGGCGGTTTTGTCTTTGCCGCGGTCCACAACATCCAGGCATTTGTTCCCCCCGAAAACGTCGTGGCGGCGTTTGATACCGCGCTTGCGCACGGTCGCTATGGGTCGTCTTGAGTTCCAAGAGGGGCAGGTGGAACGACTCCGTGTGAGGCGAGGGACAGGGCAGGGGAGGCGCGCAAAGGGGGCAGTCACTTGGGGGAGGGCTTTCGGTGTGGGTGGCCGCGGAAGGGAGTCACCGGGAAGATCAGGAGGCTTCAACCGGAGGCAACCCTGGAACGGCCCTGCAGCCTTGACCCTCTCTAAGGGCGAGCGCGGCCAACCCTTGCGTCGTTTTCGGGATGCGCCAAGGGGTTCGCCCTGTTCCAGGGATCATGGGGCTGGCAGGCAGAATATCCCAGCGCGGAGGGGCCGACCGAGAGGTCGGGCTTGCGGGCCAAGGGTTCGACAGGGAGGATCGGCATGAAGCATAGGGATCGGGTCCTGGCGGCGCTCCGCCATGAGGTGCCGGACCGCTGCCCGATGCAGATCAGCTTCACGCCAGAGTTTGCCGATAGGCTCCGGGCCGATCTCCAAGCAAGGGGAAGCGGCAGCCATAACCCCCACGGAGGCGGAAACACGTACGAGCTGGAACGCGCGCTTGGGGAAGACATGCTGCTCTCGTCGGTGGGATGGGTCAATTCCTACTACCAGCCGGGCTACGAACGTTGTGATTCGTATCTGGATGAGTGGGGGGTCCGGTGGAAAACGGTTGAGTATACGACCCGGTTTGGGGCCGGTCGTTACACCGAACCGGCCGGTCACCCTCTGGCGCAGGATGGCGCGGTCCAGAGCTATCGGCCTCCCGATCCAACTCGTCCAGCCTTGTATGCCGACATGTCCCGAGTGGTGCGGGAGCTGGGTCAGGAGTACTGGATTGTCGGCGTGGTAGTTACGACGGTTTTTGAATGTGCGTGGGCACTGCGAGGCTACGAGCAGCTGCTGACGGATTTCCTGCTCAACCCGGACCTGGCGGAGCAGGTCCTGGACTTCCCCTTCCGCTATCACCAGGAAGTCGCGCGGCGACTGGTGGAACTGGGGGCCGACATGATTTGGCTGGGGGATGACGTGGGCGCGCAATCCTCCATGTTGATTTCACCCGGGCTGTGGCGCCGGTTTCTCAAGCCGCGGCTGGCCGCCATCATCGCCACCCTGAAGGCGGTCAACCCGCAAGTCAAGGTCGCCTACCACTCGGACGGCTGGATCGAGCCCATTATTCCCGAATTGATTGAGATCGGGGTCGACGTCCTGAACCCTGTGCAGCCGGCAGTCTTGGATCTGGCGGGGTTGGCCCGACGGTACGGGGAGCGGTTGTGTTTTTGGGGGTCGATCGACATTCAGAAAACCCTTCCGTTTGGGAAGCCCTCGGAAGTGGCGGCTGAGGTCCGGACGCGTCTCCGGACGCTGGGGAGGCGGGGAGGTCTCGTGCTTGGACCCACCCACAATGTCCAGCTCGATACCCCCCTGGAAAACTTCTGGGCGATGGTCAACACGATCGTCCAGACGCCCTATTCATCGCTTTCCCCGGCGGGAACATAACCCGAACAAATCTGCCGGAAGGGCGATGGGGAAGGGAACACGGGAAAGAGCAGAGGCGGAGAGTGCGCAACACAGTTCCCCCGGGTGTGAAAAGACGCGTGACGATCGACCAGGTGGCGAGACATGCCCGCGTGTCTGCCCAGACCGTCTCGCGGGTGATCAACAATTACCCCGCTGTTGCGGACAAGACGCGACTCCGGGTGCAGCGGGTCGTTTCGCAGCTGGGATACCAACCGAATGTGCTGGCGCGCAGCTTGGTGCATCGTCGTAGCTACACTTTGGGGGTGGTTGCGACGGGGCTGGAGTATTTTGGTCCTTCGCGCACCCTGGTCGGGATCGAGCGCCAGGCGAGCGAGCTGGGTTACTCCATCCTGCTCAATCTTCTTCCGCGGCCCCAGTTGGACGACGCGGAGCAGGTGCTCAACAGCCTGCTTTCCCGGCAGGTGGACGGGATCATCTGGGCGGTGCCGGAGATTGGCACAAACCGAAACTGGCTTCGGCGGGAGAGCCCGCATCTCCCCGTCCCGATCGTGTTTCTCAGCATGCATGCCTCCAGCAACCTGCCGGTCGTCTGCGTGGACAACTGCGAGGGCGGGCGGCTGGCCACGGACCACTTGCTCTCTCAGGGGTACCGGCACGTTGGCCTGATCACCGGACCGTTGGACTGGTGGGAGGCACGTGAACGCAGGCAGGGCTGGAGCGACTCCCTGCTGGCTGCGGGGCTGCGCGCGGAAGAGCGCCAGGTCTTTGAGGGCGACTGGACGGCTTCCAGCGGGGAGCAAGGGTTCTCCTGCTTGGCCGAGCGGTTTTCTGAAATGGATGCCGTTTTCGCCGGGAATGACCAGATGGCCCTGGGAGTCTTGCAGGCTGCCCACCGCCGCGCCCTGCGGGTTCCTGCCGACCTGGGTGTTGTGGGGTTTGACGACATACCCGAGTGTGCCTACTTCTGGCCGCCGCTGACCACGGTGCGGCAAGAACTGCGCCAATTGGGAGGCATGGCCGTGAAGCACATCGCCGATATGATCCTGGCCAGCCGCGGGGAATCGCCTCCGCTGGCCCAGAACACGCTCTGGCTGGCCCCGAAGCTGGTCGTACGCTTCAGTTCCGTCAGAGCCTAGCGTCCCCCTTTGAACTGCGGGGGCAGGAGTCAGGGGCCTGGAAAAGGCAACCGGGGCATTTGGTGACCAAGCGAGACGTGGTGAAGCTGGTTCTCGAAGGGCAGAAGCCGCCTTATGTGCCCTGGTCATTTGGATTCACCCAAGAGGCCAGAGAAAAGCTCCAGCAGCATTTCGGGGCCATCGATCTCGAGCCCGTCCTTCAGAATCATCTGCTCAAGCTGGGGAGCGACATCGGGTTTTTCACGGAGCTCGAGACGAACTGCGTTCGGGATGTGTTTGGCGTCCTTTGGGATCGCAGCGTGGATCGGGACATTGGGATCGTGAAGGGCTGCAGGCTGCCGGAACCGACCCTGCGGGGGTATGTCTTCCCTGACCCGTTGGATGCACGCTTTTTCGCCGACATCCCAGACAGGATCCGTCGCTACGGCGACCGGTTTCGCGTGTTTCAAATCGGCTTCTCCCTCTATGAGCGGGCTTGGACTCTGCGCGGCCTCACCAACCTGCTCATGGATTTCTACGATCATCCGGACTTCGTGCACGAGCTACTGAACGCGATCGCCGAATACAACATTGCCCAGGTCCGCGAGGCCTTGAAGTACGAAATCGATGCCGTGTATTTCGGCGACGATTGGGGGCAGCAGCGAGGCCTGCAAATGGGGCCTGCCCTGTGGCGCGAGTTCATCCGCCCGGTTCTGCAGCGAATGTACGCCGTGGTCCATGAAGCGGGTCGGTACGTGATGATCCACTCCTGCGGAGATGTCGATGAGCTCTTCGACGACTTGATCGCGATCGGCGTGAATTGCTTCAACCCGTTCCAGCCTGAGGTGATGGATGTGGCCGCGCTGATCTCCGATTACCGGGGACGCTGGGCCTTTCACGGGGGACTGTCTACCCAGAAGACCCTGGCGTATGGCACCGCGGAGGACGTGCGCCGCGAGGCTCGGCAACTGATCGAGCTCGGTCGTCTGGGGAGTTATATCTTCGCCCCGGCGCACGACGTAGAGGGCGATGTCCCGCTCGAGAACATGCTCGCCTTCATCGAGGTGGCTCTCGGCCAGCCTGGATATCGCCCCATGGCCTAGCCGGGTGGGGCTGGGCTGGCGGATCGGACCGAGGGGTGTCGGGGGAGGAACATGATCAGCCAAACGGCGCGGCTCAATCGGCTCCTTGGCCCGGACCGCAAATGCCTGGTCGTGGCCCTGGATCACGGGACGACCGGCGAGCCACGGGTCTATCAGGGTCTGGAGGACCTGGCCACGACCGTCCGGGTTGTGGCGCAATCGCTCCCGGATGCGATCCTCCTGAGCCTCGGTCAGTCGCACCTGCTGCAGGAAATCCCCGGGCGAGGCAAACCCTCCCTGGTGGTGCGTAGCGATGTGACCAACATCTACGCGCGCGCCAGCGCTGACCCTCCTTACTGCTCCCTCCTGGATACGGTCGTGGAGCAGGCTGTCCGTGAGGACGCAGTTTGCGTGATCGCAAACCTTCTGCATTTTCCCGACTCGGCCGGGATCCAGGAGCAGTGCATTCGGAACATTGCCCTTCTCCGTTCAGCCTGTGACCGGTACGGCATGCCCCTTATGGTGGAAACGAGGAGCATGCGCCGGGGCAGGCGCTCGGGGGCTTGCGAACCCAGCGGTCGGGTCGAGAGCTTGAGTTCCGTCGTGCGTCAGGCGGTGGAGCTGGGGGCTGACCTGATCAAAACCGATCCCACCGAAGATCCTCAAGACGTCGACCATCTCGTGAAGGCCGCCTCGGGCAAACCCGTCCTGGTCCTGGGCGGGGGCAGGGTGACTGAGACAGAACTAATCCGCCGGACTCAGATCCTGCTTGAGGGAGGGATCTCGGGCCTGGTCTACGGTCGGAACGTTTTCGCCCAGGGGGATCCAGCGCGCACGGTCCGAGCCCTCATGGCCATGGTGCATGAAGGCGGGTTTCCGGGAACCGCGCCAGCCTCTGGCCTGGGCCAGGACCTGACCAGGGATCAGGCCGGGAGGCGAAGAGGCGCGGACGGGGGACCTGGCTCGGGCCGAGATCCGAGGGGGAGCCGCTGATATCGCGGGTGCGCTCCACACAAGAGCCTCCTTGTGCACAGCAGGAGGAGTTGGACCATCCAGAAGGAGAAGCGCCAAGGCGGAGGGCGATGAGTTTCCTTGGAATCGATGTCGGGACTACGGGATTGAAGGCGGCTGTGGTCTCGGAAGAGGGGGAGATCCTGGCTTCGGCCTATGAGGAGTGCGAAATCCACCAGCCGGAGCCGGGCTGGGCGGAACTGGACGCGGAGGCGGTGTGGGCCCAGATCCGCCGTCTGATCGTCATCGCGGTCTCCCAGTCCGGGCGCGATCCAGTAAGGGCCTTGGCCGTTTCCTCTCTGGGCGAGGCCGTGGTCCTATTGGGTCGTGGAGGGGAAGTTCTCGCCCCATCCATCCTCAACTCGGACGTGCGCGGCGCGGAGTACTTGGCGCAGGGAAAGCGTCTGATTCAGGATGCCCGCTTGTACGCCATCAATGGCAACACCTTCGGGAATCAATACGGGCTGACCAAGCTTCTCTGGATCAGGGACCACCAACCGCAGGTCTTCAACAAGGTCGAAAGGCTCCTTCTCTGGGGGAGCTTCGTGGCCTGGAAGCTGGGGGCGGAGCCCGTGGTGGACTACTCGTTGGCCAACCGGACCTTGCTCTTCGATCTCGACCGTGAGAGCTGGTCGCTTGAACTTATGAACCTGGCAGGCTTGGACCCTTCGAAGTTCCCCGACCCCAGGCCGTGCGGGGCCGCGGTTGGAACCGTCTCGGCCGGCCTCGCGGCCGATCTCGGCCTGCCACGAGGCGTGGCGATCATCAACGGGGCGCACGATCAGTGTGCGAGCGCCGTGGGCTGCGGCGTTCTGGACGAAGGGCTGGCCGCCTGCAGCATGGGAACCTATACCTGCCTGACGCCCGTATTTCGAAAGAGACCCAGGCCCGCGAAGATGATCCGGCGAGGCCTGAATACCGAGCACCACGCGGCCCCGGGCAGGTATGTCTGCTTTGTGTTCAACAAAGGGGGCGCCTGGGTCCGATGGTTCCGCGGTGCGTTCGCCCAAGCAGAATGGCAGGCTGCGAGGAAAGCGGGCCAGGACGTGTACTCTCGCCTTTTCGCGGAGATTCCAGAAGGCCCGAGTTCGGTGGACTTTGTTCCGCACCTCGACCCTGGAAAGGAAACCACCGGGTTCCCGCCTCCCCCGCTCGGGGCCCTGGCGGGGGTGCGGCCGGAGACGTCCCGCGGTGAAATCCTGAAAGGGATTGTCGAGGGGGTCACCTTCGATCTGCGACGCCGCCTGGAGGCGGCAGACGCGGTCGGGATCCGGATAGAGGAGCTGCGGGCTGCGGGGGGAGGGAGCCAGTCCGACCTGTGGGTTCAGCTCTGCGCGGACCTCCTAGGGAGGCCGGTACTGCGCACGCGCGTGAGGGAGGCCGGGGTGCTGGGTGCGGCCATCATTGCGGGTGTGGGTTGCGGGGCGTTTCCCTCCCTGGAAGCGGGATCAGCGCAAATGGTGAACCCGGAGCGGCTTTTTGAGCCACAGGAGAGAACCCGGAGGGGCTACGCAGACCACTATCAGAGGTACCTGGAGTTGAGCGCAGGTTGGCGGGAATGGGCCGGGCAGGGTTGAAGCACGGGCCCAGGGAACCTGCGCGCCGCACGGTTGAGGAGGCTACGATGACCAAGGACATCACGCTGGGAGTAATCATCGGCAACCGCGGTTTTTTCCCCGATCACCTTTGCGAGACGGGGCGCAAGACCATGCTGGGTATTCTGGCCGAGGAAGGGGTGAAGGTGGTCGCCCTCGGTCCGGAAGACACCAAGTTCGGCAGTGTTGAAACCCTGTCCGATGCCCACAAGTGCGCGGATCTGTTCAAGCAGCACCGCCGCGAAATTGACGGGGTGCTGGTCACCCTGCCGAATTTCGGCGATGAGCGCGGGGTGGCGAACACGCTTCGCTGGGCCGAGCTCAATGTGCCGGTCCTGGTCCACGCCTTCCCTGACAATCCCGAGCAGATGATGATCAGCGATCGCCGCGATTCCTTCTGCGGCAAGATCTCGGTCTGCAACAATCTCTCGCAGTACGGCATCAAGTACACACTGACCAGCCTGCACACCATGAGTCCGGAAAGCGACGGCTTTCGTGAGGACCTGAGGCGCTTTGCCAGCCTGTGCCGCGTGGCGCGCGGGCTGCGGGGAAGCCGGATCGGAGCCATCGGCGCTCGTCCGGCCGCATTCAATACGGTGCGCTTCAGCGAGAAGCTCCTGGAGCGGGCGGGCATCACGATTGAAACCCTGGACCTGTCCGAGGTCTTCGGGCGCGCGGCGCGACTCAAGGACGAGGACCCCAGAGTGAAATCCAAGCTGGGCGACATGAAGGCGTATGTCTCGCCCGAGGGCACGCCGTCCGAATCCCTGCTGCGCATGGCTAAGCTCGGAGCGGTCATCGATGAATGGATGAGCGCGAATGAACTGGTGGCCACGGCCATCCAATGCTGGACTTCGATGGAGGAGTTCTACGGGGTGGTCCCCTGCACCCTGATGAGCATGATGAGCAACCGGCTCATGCCCTCCGCCTGCGAGACGGACATCACCGGGGTCGTCGGCATGTACGCGCTCGTTCTGGCCTCCGGGAAACCCAGCGCCATCGTGGATTGGAACAACAACTACCGCGAGGACCCCGACAAGGCCGTGATCTTCCATTGCTCCAACCTCCCCAAGGAAGTCTTCGTGGAGGAGGGCGCCTCCTTCCAGGAGGCTCCGGCGATGAGCTATCAGAGCATCATCGCCGGGACGGTGGGCAAAGAGAATACCTTCGGCACGATCGTTGGAAGGGTGCGTCCCTCGCCCTTCACTTTTTGTCGGGTGTCGACCGATGAGATGGGCGGGCGGATCCTGGCCTATGTGGGAGAGGGCCAGCTGACCAACGACCCGCTGAAAACCTTCGGCGGCTACGGGGTCGTCCAGATCCCTCGCTTGCAGAGGCTGCTGCGGTACATCTGCGAGAACGGCTTCGAGCACCATGTGGCTATCAATCTGTCGCGCAGTTCCTCGGCGGTTGAGGAGGCCCTGTCCAAGTACCTGGGCTGGGAGGTCTACTACCACACGGCGGCAAGTGAGGGGTTGTGAACCATGGACGAATTTGAAACCAAGCAGGAAAGGATTCGCCGCCTGCTGCAGGAACGGGACCTGGTGGGCTTGCACTTGCGCAGAGCCAGCAGCTTCGCCTGGGCGACCTGCGGTGCCACCTCCCAGGTCAATCTGGCCTCCAGCTACGGCGAGGCGTCGCTGCTGGTGACGGCTCGGGGGCGCTACGTGATCAGCAACAACATCGAGGCCCCCCGGCTGGCGGACGAGGAGCGGCTGCAAGCACAGGGTTGGGAGATGCGTATCAGCCCCTGGCATAAAAGCCGGAACGCACTCCAGGAGCTCCTTCCGCCCGGCCCGTTGGGAGCGGATGACCCCGAGGCAGGGGCGCGCGACTTGTCGGCCGATGTGTCGCACCTGAGGGCGGAGCTCACCCCCGGGGAGGGCCAGCGCTTCCGAGAGCTGGGGAGGCTCTGCGCGCAGGCGATCTCCGCGGCGGCCGGAGCCGTGCGGCCCGGCCAAAGCGAGCGGGAAATTGCGGCCGGGCTCTCGCGCGAGTGCGAAAGCCGGGAGATTCAGGCAATTGTCAACTTGGTCGCCAGCGATGAACGCGTTTATCGATTTCGCCACCCTCTCCCCACCGCGAAGACCCTCGGGCAATACGCCATGCTCGTGCTGTGCGGACGCAAGTGGGGCCTGGTATGCTCCGTGACCCGTCTGGTCCACTTCGGAAAGCTCCCGGCCGAATTGGAACAGAAGCAAGAGGCCACGGCGCGGGTGGATGCCCGGTTGATCCAGGCGACCCGTCCTGGGAGAGTTCTCGGCGAGGTCTTCGCCGAGGGGGTGGCCGCCTACCGGGAGGTGGGCTTCGCAGATGAATGGCGCCGCCATCACCAGGGAGGGCCGGCAGGCTACGAGCCGCGCGAGTGGCTGGCCAGGCCCGATTCGCCCGAGATCATCCGGGCCGGACAAGCCTTTGCGTGGAATCCATCCATCGAAGGAACCAAGATGGAAGACACCATCCTGGTCGGCCCAGGGGAAGCCGAGATCCTCACGGCGACCCCAGGGTGGCCCACGATCGAAGTGAGGCTGGATGGGCATGCGATTCAGCGCCCGGCGATTCTCGAGATGACCTAGCCCGAGCGCAGCGGGCGGATTCCGAACCCGTTCCACGGCCGCGTGACCGGAGGAGAAGATGAGCAGACGCAAGTACACCATCGGCGTTGATTTCGGGACGGAGTCGGGCCGGGCGATTCTGGTCGAGGTAGGTTCCGGAAAGGAGATTGCCAGCTCGGTCTACGTCTACCGGAACGGCGTCATCGACGAGGCCCTCCCGGTTCCGGGAAAGCCGGTGCGCCTTCAACCTGACTGGGCGCTGCAGGACCCGGAAGACTACATTCGCACCTTTCAGCGCGCCATCCCGGCCCTCCTGCGCCAGACGGGTGTGGACTCGGAAGATGTCATTGGGGTGGGAATCGACTTCACCGCCTGCACCATGTTGCCGACGCGGGGGGATGGAACCCCGCTGTGCACGATGCCTGAGTTCCGGCGCAACCCGCATGCCTGGGTAAAGTTGTGGAAGCACCACGCCGCGCAGCCGGAGGCGGACAAGATCAACGCCACGGCCCGTGCCCTAGGCGAGCCCTGGCTCTCGCGTTATGGAGGCAAGATCTCCTCCGAATGGTTCTTCGCCAAGACTCTGCAAATCCTGGATGAGGCCCCCGAGATCTACTCGGCCGCGGACCGCCTGATCGAGGCCGCCGACTGGGTGGTCTGGCAGCTGTGCGGGGTGGAAACCCGCAATTCCTGCACCGCCGGCTACAAGGCCATGTGGTCGAAGCGCGACGGTTTCCCGGGAGAACGTTATTTCGCCGCATTAGACCCGCGCCTGGGCAAGGTCGTGGACACCAAGATGTCGCGCGCGATCCGTCCCCTGGGTCAATGTGCCGGTGGCCTGACCCCTCAGGCCAGCAAGTGGACTGGCCTCAAGCCCGGCACAGCGGTGGCCATCGCGAATGTCGACGCCCACGTGTCCGTTCCCGCGGCCACCGTAACCGGCCCGGGGCGAATGGTGATGATCATGGGCACGAGCATCTGCCACATGGTCCTGGGGCGCGAGGAGCGGACGGTCGAAGGCATGTGCGGGGTGGTGGAAGATGGCATCATCCCAGGCCTTTTTGGATTCGAGGCCGGCCAGTCAGGAGTGGGTGACATTTTTGCCTGGTTTGTCGAGTCGGCGGTTCCTCCGGCGTACCACGCCTCGGCCCGCAGGGCGAAGCTGGATCTGCACCGCCAGTTGGAGATTGAGGCCGCCAAGTTGCGTCCGGGGGAGTCCGGCCTGCTCGCCCTCGACTGGTGGAACGGCAATCGCTCGGTGCTCGTCGACGTCGATTTGACGGGCATATTGCTCGGGGCGACGCTGTCGACCAAGGCGCCCGAGATCTATCGGGCGTTGATCGAAGCCACGGCTTTCGGAACCCGGATGATCATCGAAGCCTTTGAGCACAACGGCGTAACCGTGGACGAGCTGGTCGCCTGTGGTGGGCTCCCGGAGAAGAATCTGCTCCTCATGCAGATCTATGCTGACGTGACCGAGAGGGAGATCAAGGTCACCGCCTCCAGGGAGACGCCGGCGCTGGGGTCGGCGATGTTCGGGGCCGTGGCGGCGGGCCGGGCGGCCGGAGGGTATGATTCGATCGTGGAAGCCGCCCAGCAGATGCCGCGCCTGAAGAAAAGGACCTTTGCTCCGGCGGCTCAAAACCAGAGGATCTACCGGCGGTTGTATCAAGAGTACGCCCTAGTGCATGATTACTTCGGTCGCGGTCAGAATGACGTCATGAAGCGCCTGAAGGCACTCCGGCAGGAGGTGCGGAGCGGGGGCCAGCCAGAGCAGTAGGTGGTTCTAGCGCACGGCCCGCGCAGCGGACCTTGCTCACTGCGCACCGTCTCGCGCGGAGAGGGCGCTCGACCGGCCTGTCAGACCGGAGGCAAGAGCGAGAGAGCGTGGGCGGAAAGAGAAGGAGGATCTTGCGTGCTTGAGGACCTCAAGCGGAATGTTTGTCAGATGAACCTGGAGTTGCCCAGGAATGGGCTGGTGGCATGGACCAGCGGGAACGTGAGCGGTCGCGATGAGAGCACCGGGTTAGTGGTGATCAAGCCGAGCGGCGTGCGCTACGAAACTCTCTCGGCAGAAAAGATGGTGGTCGTCGACCCGCAGGGCAAAGTGGTGGAGGGGCCCCTCAAGCCATCGTCCGACGTGTTTGCCCACGTCTACATCTATCGTCATCGGCCCGAGGTCGGCGGCGTAGTTCACACTCACTCGACCTTCGCCACGGCTTTCGCGGCGCTCGGCCGGCCCATCCCCGCCAGCCTCACGGCGATTTGCGATGAATTTGGCGGGGCTATCCCCTGCGGCGGGTATGCCACGGTGGGCGGCGACGAGATCGGTCGGGAAGTGGTTGGGAAAATCGGAAGCAGCCCGGCGATTCTGTTGAAAAACCACGGGGTCTTCACCGTCGGCCGGACGCCGGAGGCGGCTTTGAAGACCGCGGTCATGGTCGAGGATGTGGCCCGGACCATGTTCTTTGCGTTGCTGCTTGGCCAACCCGAGGAAATTCCTCCCGCAGAGATCAAGCGCGCCCATCTGCGCTACCTCCAGGAGTACGGCCAGGGCTGAAGGAGAGGATGGCTCAGGTGGCGGGCTCGGGCAGCGGCTGATTCGCGGGGCGGCCAGCGGGCCCTACTTCAGAGAGAATTGCTGGTCGGGCCGAGGGCAAGCGGGCGTGGTGTGCCGGGCGGCCGAAGAAGATCATCTCGGGGGAGAGGGTCAGTCGGTCCGGGTTGACCATGCCCACACCGGCCATGGGTGGATCAGGCCCGCGCCGGCCCTATTCCCCCCTCCATGACTTAGTCACCGAAGCCTCGAGACCTAGGCCACTTCCGGCGGGTGCGGCCCTTGCCGCGTACATGTTGAGGCGTTCTGCGGGTTCCGCGCCGGCGACTAGGCCAGTCTTCTTCCATGGCGGCCCGGATTGGAGGCGCTTGTAACCGACCGAGGCCCAAGGCTATTCCCGTCCGAGTGCTCCAAGGTTGCAAGCGACGAGCTGGGGAGGCCGGCGGGCGACTTCCGTCGAGGTTGATCCATGGAAGGGGTCGAGGGAAGGGCTGGAAGCAGATTCTTTCAGGAGAGAGGTCACTTCGCCCCAGGTCATAGCCCAAGGAGCCATCCCATGGTGACCGCAATCACTTGCTATGGAGGCGTAGGCGAAATTGGCGGGAACAAGATCTTGTTGGAAGACGGCCAGCACCGCCTCCTTCTTGATTTTGGGAAGGACTTCGGGAGGTATGGGACCTTTTTCGACGGCGTGTTCATCAAGGAGAGGCCTACGCGAGGGTTGCTCGATCCCCTCTCCCTCGGATTGATTCCTCCTTTGCGGGGGCTGCTGCGCGACGATCTGGTCCCCGCATTGAGGGAGGCGGATCTGCAAACCGAGACACTTCCTCCGAGCGAACGGCAGAAGAAGGAACGCGTGCGCAGCGACCTTCGACCGCAAGCCGTCGAGTCCTTCTGGGAGGCCTGGAAGCGACGATATCCTCGGCTATACCGTGATTTAAGGCGGACCAACGCGGCGCCTGTGGATCTGATCCTGCTCTCCCATGCTCACCAGGATCACATCAGCGACCTGGCTTATGTGTCCCCCGACATCCCCGCCGGAAGTACTGCCGTCACTGCCTTCATCAGCAAAGTCTTGCTGGATGTTGCTGGAGGCGGTGATTCGGGGGCGCCCTTCAGCAACCCGCGGATCTTTAACAAGAGCGGGGTGCTGATCGCGGATAAGGATCAAGCCCTGGTTGCCCGCCCCTGGCATTTCCTTGACCGGGCGCCGGCAGGTGACCCGAACGGGGATCCCCTGCGAACGGCCCGTTCGTTCTGGGCGCAGGCGGGGACGAAGAGCTTGTCACCCCGATCGTATGAGGGACCGATCGGAGCCGGAGTGCGATTCTGGCCTGTCGACCACTCGATCCCGGGAGCGACAGGGTTTGCGGTAGAGACCGCCGCGGGGTGGGTTGCCTACACCGGGGACATTCGATTCCACGGCCGGTCCGGCGAGAACACCCGGCGCTTCGGAGAGGGACTCGCCTCCCTGCGGCCCAAGGCCCTTCTCTGCGAGGGGACGCGCCTGACCGAGCCGAACCGGACGAGCGAGCAGGAGGTCGGGGAGAACTGTCTGCGAGCCGTGCAGGAGGCTCAGGGCAAGCTGGTCGTTGCTGACTTTGCGCCGCGAAATGTGGAGCGGCTCGTGGTTTTTGCCTCCGTCGCCGCTCAAACCGGAAGGCGACTGCTTGTCCAGCCCAGGGATGCCTACCTCCTGCGGGCTATTGCCCTGGCGGATCCCCAGCTCGGGGATGCCATGGAAGATGAGCACGTTGGGCTCTACGCGGATCCCAAGGCTCAGATCCGGGCTTGGGAAGAAGCGGTGCGGGGTCGGTACCGGGAACGCACGGTGTCCCCGCTGGAGGTCAAGGATGATCCGGGAGCATACATCCTGGCCTTCAGCCTCACCGAGATGAGCGACATGGTCGACATCGAGTATCTGATGAACGGGAGGATCGGGGGCATCTACGTTTTCTCCAACAGTCAGGCCTACGATGAAGAGCAGAAGGTGGACCTCGTTCGCCTTTGGAGCTGGACGCAGTACCTGGGTCTCAAGATGGTCGGCCTCGTCCCCTCCCAAAAGGGGGCCGGGGGGGAGGTAAGGGAGGTCATCCCGGAGCCCGGGTACCATGCCTCGGGTCATGCCGGGGGCGATGAGCTGGTTGAGTTCGTGCGGACGGTCAACCCGGAAACCCTGATCCCCATCCATACCGAGGCCGCGGGAAAGTGGCTCGGCCTCTTGCAGGGAAGCGGCATCAAGGTGTGCTTGCCGGAGATGGGCTCGCCGATCTCGCTGGATTGATAGACGACGAGGGAGCCGCTGCTAGGCTGGTCCCTGCATAGCTTGAGGCGTTGTCCTGGGGCGGTTTCCTGGTGCACTTGGACCGCGAGTTCAGGAGGAGTCGATTTTGATTGCGCCAGGAGGGCGATGCCTCTCCGTGCGACCGGGGGACGAGTCAAGGATTTTTCCCCTGCCCCCCGAGCGTGCCGCAAATGGGAATCGCTCGGAGGTATTGTTGGGCCGGTGTCCGCCCCTCAGTTAGATGAATGCGATCCTGGCCGGGACTTGATTGCGGGTCGTGGAGAATGGGCTCGGGATGAGGATTCGCGCAGCGCTGTTTGACATGGATGGCACCCTGGCCTACACGCTGGAAGATATCGCGGGTGCCATGAACCGGGTCCTGAGCAGCCGAGGCTACCCGACCCTGCCCGTCGAAGCCTACCGCAGGCTGGTGTCCGAAGGGATCCCTGCTCTCATCACTCGAGCGCTTCCTCCCGCGAACATAGATCCCGGGACGGTCGCGCTGTGCACGAAGAGCTTCGACCAGGAGTATGCGAGGCAGGTGGGAGTGCAGGCGCGGGCCTACCCCGGGATCCGGGAGATGCTGGACGCGCTCGCAGCGCGAGGAGTGAAGAGAGCGGTCTTCTCCAATTCCCAGGATGACCTGGTCCGTCGGCTGGCGCTTGACCTCTTCCCGGCGGGAACCTTTGAGGTCGTCCGGGGGGCGAAGGATGGGGTTCCTCCCAAGCCGGACCCGCAAGGAGCTTTGGCCGTCGCGGCCTCCCTCGGCGTGAAGCCGGAAGAGTTCCTCTACCTGGGGGATAGCGGCGTGGACATGCAGACGGCAATTGCCGCGTCCATGCTCCCGGTGGGCGCGCTCTGGGGATACCGCTCCAGAGAGGAACTGCTCACGGCCGGGGCCAAGGCGCTCATCGACCATCCGCAGGCGCTCCTCGACTGGCTGGAGGGCGTTGGCCTCGGCCCGAAGGGCTGATCTCAATCGGGCGGAGGCTGGGCCACCTGTGGTACACCGCTTCTCCAACCGCCCGGCCTCATCCTGGAGAAGAGGGTCTCGTATGCCCGTTTTGGAGCAGCGCCGAGGTGAGTACACCCTGAACACGGATCAGGCCAGGCTGGACCTGGGGCTCATTCGCGAATACCTGAGCACCTCCTCTTTAGTAGACCCAAGGCCGCTCTCATGAGGCGGCCGCCAGGTCGATCGAGAACTCCTTGTGTTTCCCCTTTTTCAACCCCAAGGGACAGCAGGTTGGCTTCTTACCGGGTCGTCACCGAGCACGCCAACCTTTGCCTGATTGCGTGATCTCATTGCGCTCGAAGCCTACAGGGGCCGGGGGTTGGGCAAGTGGCTCGTCGAGGCCGATGTGACGCACCCAGGCCTGGGGCACGTCAAGCGCATTCTCCTCGCAACGAGGGGCGCACACGAACTCTACCGCCGCTACGGAGGATTCGCGTCGCTGCAAATGCCCGAGCGGTGGATCGAGCGGACCGGAGCGACCTCCTTCTGAGAAGCGGACCTCGACAACCACCGCAGTCTTTTCCCTCTCCTGTCCTACCTTGGGTCCTGCAAACGGGTGGTTTAATTCGGATGTCAGGGGTTGCCAACCTCTTGGAGTTTTCGACCGGTCCCTTTGATGAGGGGCCGATCTCTTCGACCACCGAGCGGCAGGGGGGCCTCTGGGCGCCGTGGAAGCGCGTGTGGGGTTGCATTAGCAGCCCATAAGCGCTGTGCTTTGAGAGTTCAATCGTGGCGGTCGGGTGGTAGGATTGACCGCTAATCCGTAGCTGGGCTCGCGGCCGATGAGCAGTGGCCGTGCCTTCTTCTGAGAAGCTGTAGTTTTCGGAGGCTAGCATCATGAACAGGGTTTTGGTTGTCGTCGGCGTCGTCTTCCTGGTCGTGGTCGTGGGCGTTGGCGCGTTTTTCGGTGGAATGGCGTTCCAGCGTGGGCGCCTGGCAAGAGCCGGGGGTGGGTCCTTCTCTGCCGCGGCAGCGGGTGGCCGCGGAGGGATCGTCGGCCAAATCCAGAGCGTGGGTACCGATACCCTGGTAATAAGCACCGCTCAGGGCCAGGTCACGGTCTCTCTGAGTAACAACACGCCAGTGTCCAAGATGGCTCAGGGCAGCCTCAGTGACCTGCAGCCCGGCGAGACCGTCAGCGTGCGCGGCCAGCGCGATTCCTCGGGCAATGTCACGGCCACCCAGATCCAGATTGTCGGCCAGGGGGCCGGGAATTCCTCCTAGGGACTCACTCGTCGAAAGAAGATTCGGCCATCCCCAGAGGGAATGCCGCGCGCCCGCTCCGCGGGGGACCGAAAACCTGGCAGGGGATTGGATCTTCGAGGAGCGCAAAACCCTCAGGGGGCCATTGGCGCGCAACCGTTCCTCCGCGTGTCTAAGTTCATGTTGCGCCGGAGGCTGAGCCAGCGGGAGAGCTCCTCCCCTTGGGAGTCTCCCCGACCCACCCGGTGTCCAACCCACGCGGCCAAAGGGGGAGGCCGCAGCCGAACCCGTAAGTCCTGAAACTCCCTCAGGAGTTCTCTACTTCTTGGTTTCCAGGCGGCGGTCTCGGATCATGGGACGGGCTATATCTCAGCGCCATGGGCCCACCAGAGACCGTCTTGGTGTTAGCTTCCATTCGACCGGCGCATTCCTCGCCAACATCCCGATCAAATTCCCTCGGCCCTGGAGATCTGACCTCCGGAGGGAATCAGTATTTCCCGGCCCATCCTCTCTCTGTCCGGCCACCCCGCGCCGCTCCGCATGGACCTCCTGAGCAAGTCCGATCTTGGTTTTCCGCAAGAACCACCGCTGGAGGGAGCCGGGTCCTCGCTGGTCCTCCTTTCCTCCGAAGGTGTTCGGCCCAGAGGAGGCCAAAAAGCTGGGGGAGGGCATGATCGCATACGGCCAGAAGACCCGCAAGACAGACTTCGACCGAGATGGGGCCAACGTGAAGGCCTCCGCGGTGAAGATGGCCGCGAGGCTCAACTAAGGCGGAGGCGCCGTCAGGGCTCGCCAACTCTTGGAGAGCCCTCGTTTCGCCGGGTTCCCGGAATCAGGGGTCTGCCTTGGGGATGAGGACCACGATGGGAATCCTGCGCTCCGTCATCCTTTGGTAGCGAGTGTAAAACGAATTCCTTCCGGACACGTAGGTCCAAAGCCGCTCGTACTCTGGGCCCGTGGCAATCCGCGCCGCAACTTCTCGGGTCCGGCTTTTCACATCGATCCTCGCCGTTCCCTTCTCCATGAGATTGTGATACCAGGCCGGGTTGTTGTCGTTTCCCCAGTTTGAGGCAACCAGAATGTAATTGTTTCCATCGAGGTAGTAGTTCACAGGAGTCAACCGCACATTCCCCGATCGGCGCCCCAGGGTATGAAGCAAGAGCACAGATTGCCCAGCCAGCGAGCTGCCGAGAACCCCGTGTGTGATGCGAAAGGCCCAGACGTTAACGGTAGTCAGAATCCGGATCCCGAGGCTCATGCTCACTCACTCCCATCTGCGCCCGCCTCAGGCGGCCCTCGTCTCGAAGGCCGCGAGTCCATAATGGCGAGACGACCGGGCTGCCGGTGCGGCTGACCCTCTCCCCTCTCCCCAAAGCTTGATCGCCGAGAGCCAACACGGTGATGGGCAAGGTCAAGGCTTAGGCGAGACCGACCATCTGGGCGCTGATCTCCCACAGCCGCCGCCCCGCGGTCTCGTCGTAGGAGGCCGGGGAGGACGGATAGGGATGCCTGTTGACGAAGTATTTCCCCGTGACTCCTTCCATTTCGGCCGAGGCCGCCAGGTAGATCACGGTGTCGGCCCCTTCCTCCGGAGTCTTTCCCATGAGTTTGACTATCGGTCCGGCCAGTCGGACCAGCCCGCCGCTGCTGCGGTACATGTTGGAGGCCACAAATCCCGGATGGACGGCGTTGACCGTAACGCCGGACCCTTGAAGCTTCCGCGCGAGCTCGTAGGTGAACTGGATCATGGCGAGCTTGGACTGGCCATAGGCCTTCATGCCGCTGGTCCAACGCCTGGCTACAACCTGATCCATGTCAATGCTCGCATTGCGGTGAGTTTCTGAGGCGACATTCACGATTCGGGCTGGAGCACTGGCCTTCAACTTGTCAAGCAGAAGACAGGTCAACAGGAAAACATTGAGATGGTTGAGGGCGAAGGTGGCCTCGATGCCGTCCTGGCTTAAGCTCCGGCCGAGGAAGAACCCACCCACGTTGTTCACCAGGACCGTCAGGCGGGGGAAGCCTCTAGCAAGATCCCCGGCGAGCGAACGCACCTGGCTCTGGCTGGAGAGATCGGCCTGGAGAAACTGAATAGCAGGGTTGCCTGTTTCCTGTTGCAGTCGCGCGACGACGCCTCCTCCCTTTGCGGCATTCCTTCCCACGGCCAGGACCTGGGCTCCCCTGAGCGCCAGACCTTTGGCCGTTGCGAGGCCGATCCCGTCGGTGGCCCCGGTCACCACACAGGACTTGCCTTCCATGTCTCGAGTGGGACTTACCAAGCGTGTCTCCTTTCCCCTCCGGCGTAGATTGGAACCGGCCGAGATGGCGAATGGTCCGTGTGATTCTACTCCCCAGGATTTTCCGATCCGTCGGCCCATCCCCTTAGCGAAACATCCCAGCCTGCGGGATGGACATCGTAGCCTTCTCCTCTGGCCGCCGCCTTGAAGTCGGTCCGGGAACTTTCGGGACTAGTGAAAAACAACCAGGTACACGAGCACGGAGATGACAGCACAGGAGGGAATGGTCAGAAGCCAAGCCGTGAGCAGGTCGCCCATGACGTTCCAGTGGACCTTACCCAGGCGCTCGGCGGCTCCGACCCCCATGATCGCCGAGCTCATCACCTGGGTGGTGCTGACAGGCGCGCCTAGGAATGAGGCGCCGAGGATGACCGAGGCGCCGGCAAGTTGGGAAGTGAATCCATGCACCGGCCGAATGCGGAAGATGCGCGCGCCCAGCGTGCGGATCAGTCTCCAGCCCCCCAACGAAGTCCCTATCCCGATGGAGGCCCCGCTGAGCAAGATCGACCAAAGAGGCACATGGAAGCTGCTCTGATACCCGGAGGCTACCAGACCCATGACGATCACCCCGATGGTCTTCTCGCCATCGTTCGATCCATGGCCGAGGGACAAGCCAATCAAGGTCGGAACCTGCAAGAGATTGAAAAGCCTATTGACCCGCGGCGAGGCGCTGTCGGCAAGCCGAAGAGTGGCCCTCATTACGAGGAATCCAATCAGGAGCCCAAGCAGAGGAGAGACAAAGAGCGCGATGAGGATCTTCGTCAGCCCGGCCAGCCGCATGACCGCTAGTCCCTGAGAGACGACGGCGGCCCCGACCAGGCCTCCCACCAGTGCATGGGAGGAAGACGAAGGCAAACCCAGGTACCAGGTGATCAGGTTCCAAACCACGGCAGCCGCCAGGCCCGAAATGACCACGTCGAGGCGGATGGCCTTGTCGACCAGCATCCCATCCCCCAGGGTGGTGGCCACGGCCAGAGGGAGGAGCAGCGGGGCGACGAAATTCGCCACGGCCGCGATGACCAGGGCCAGTCTGGGAGGCATCGCTCCCGAGGTGATCACGGTGGCCACCACATTGCTGCTGTCGTGGAACCCGTTCAGGAAGCCGAAGATCGCGGCCAGCCCGAGCAGGACCAATAGGGATATGGACATCGAGACTCGTTTGTGCGGAGCCGACACCTAGCGGCAGAGCCAGGATCTCAGCGACCCCCGGTCATGTGCCACCCGGCTACGGCACCGGCCCAAGCCACGCGTCACTTGAATAGACGCAGGGCATTCTATAAGGATCAGCCGGTACGATGAACTGCATAATCTACTCGGACATTCATGCAGTTTGGCACCTTGGGCGCCCCACGGAGGCCATTGGGTCCCAAGGCCTCCGCGGGGCGAAAATGGAAAGGACCCGCACCTGGTCCGACCAAGAGTCAGTCCGGACTGAGTAGGAATGGAGGCTGAGACACATGCCGTCCCAGAGGGGGAATGTATCTTGGTTGCCGCCGGTGCAACGTCTTGCGCCTGCGTCTCGGCCCTCAATTCGTCCGGAGCCAAACCTCCAGCCTAGGCGAGCTGGGCCCAAGGCATGCCCAGTCCGCACGCCATCTCAGGAGGAGCTTAGGCGCTGATTCCGCCGGATGAGTTCTCTGACCCCCTCCGCGGAGTCCATGCGCGTGGCCTCTTCGGCCAGTTCGCGGCATCGCTGCAGAGAGATCGTCCTCACCAGCGCCTTTGCGCCCGGGATCGCGGAGGCGGCCATGCTGAGCTCATCTGCGCCCAGGCCGACCACGACGGGCTGAGCTTCCGGATCGGCTGCGACTTCCCCGCAAATACTCACCAACTTTCCGGCGGCGTGGCTCTGTTCGACCACGGCGCGGATTAGCCGCAAGACTGCGGGATGACAAGCATCGCTGAGTCGAGCCACCTTGGGATTTCCGCGGTCGGCCGCCAGCGCGTACTGGGTCAAGTCGTTGGTGCCGATGCTGACGAAGTCAATTTCATGGAGGAATCGGTCTAGCAGCAGGGCCGCAGAGGGGACCTCCACCATGATCCCCAACGGCAGGTCCTCGCCCTGGACCACACCCCTCGCCGCCAGCTCTCCATGGGCTTTGTTGATCAACCGCTTGGCCTGCCGCACCTCGTCCACGGTGCTTACCATAGGGAGCAAGACCCGCAGGTCATGGCCAGCCCGCGCGCGCAGGAAGGCGCGTACCTGGGTCTTGAATAGTTCGGGATGAGCCAGGCTCAGCCGCAATCCACGCTGTCCCAGGAAGGGATTGGCCTCCGCTGCCCGCTCCAGATAGCGGAGGGGTTTGTCGCCGCCTGCATCCAGGGTCCTCATCACGACCGGTCGCTCTCCAGCGTGGTCGAATATCGCTTGGTAGATCTCCAGCTGCTCTTCCTCGCCCGGGGCGGAGTCTCGGCCGAGAAAAAGGAATTCCGTCCGCAAGACGCCAATCCCCTCGGCCCCTTGCCGGAAGCTTTCCTCCACCTCGGCCAAGCTTCCTGCGTTGGCGACCATGACCACCCGGTGGCCGTCGAGGGTGATGGCTGGTTCCAGGCGCCTGGCTTCTGCCTCCTTGGCGAACCTAACCTCCTCAGCCAATCGGCGCTTCCAGATCTCGAATGCTTCTGCACTTGGTTCGATTTCGACCTCGCCTCTGCTCCCGTCAAGTGCTAGCATGATCCCCGCGGGGAGAGAAAGGAGATCGACATCCAACCCGACAACAGCCGGGATGCCCATGGCGCGGGCAAGGATGGCGGCATGCGAACTGGGGCCTCCCAGCGCCGTGCAGATCCCGCGCACAAGCCGCGGATTGAGGGTGGCGACGTCCGACGGGGTCAGATCGGCCGCGAGGAGGATCACCGGGCCGGAAGGCTCTTCTTGGGGCGAAGGGGTGGGGCCGGATAGCTGAGCCGAGACGCGGCGCCCCACATCGACGATATCCGCGGACCGCGTGCGCATGTCCGGATCATGAAGGGCCTCATAGGCCTGGATGACCTGCTGCACCGCCTGTGCCCAGGCTGAGGCGGCGCTCATGTGCTGATCGAAGATGAGGGCCCGTGTCTTTCCGACAAGCACAGGATCCTCCAAGCAGAGCAGGTGGGCATCAAAGATTGCCGCCTCGGCAGCTCCGGTCACATCAAGAATTCGGGTTTGAACTTCGCGTATTTGCTGCCTGGCCGCCTCCAATGCCTCCTCCAGCCTCCGGGATTCGAGCTGGGGCTGGTCTCCTCTCTTAGATTCCAGGGGAAAGGCAACTCGCGTATACACCCACGCGCGGCCCAGCGCGATACCGGGGGAGGCGGGGATCCCTTGCATCCGGCCCCGTGCGGCAGCGGGGATCCTGATGGGTTGGCCAGACGAGGGCCTATCGGGAGCCGCGAGCGGAGGCGTGCCGCTCTCGCCAAAGCCCCCCTCCACGAGGGCCTTGAGCTGGGAGATTGCCTCAGCTGCCCCTGTGCCTCTTGCCAAGACGGCAATCTGATCGCCCTGGTGTACCTCCAGGGTCGCCAACTGATTGATGCTCTTGGCATTGGCGGGCCCTCTCGCGCGGGTCACGTTCCGCACGCTGACCTCGGCCGGGAAGCGCCCCGCGGTCGCCACGAACAAAGCGGCTGGCCTGGCATGGAGCCCGAGAGGGTTTGGGACCGCAAGGAGGATTTCGCCGAGCGGGGTATGGGACTCGCCCTCGGAGACCGGCTCCTCTATTCCCCGATCCCCAAGGTGCAGGACCTTGGGCTCCATGGCCCGGACCGCCTCGGCCTCCACTTGATCGATTGGGCTTCCAAGGGCTGCCTGAACCGCAGCAGAGACTGCCCCCTCGACCAGCGGGCAGGCGGAGAGGCGGACCTGGCTTCGAAAGGCGGCTGGCAAGAGATCGAGGGCCGCCTCGCTGCTGAGCAGAGCGCTGCCCAGATCCGTGATGATGAGGACCCCGTCCTCGCTGTACACAGACTGAATCGCTGCGGAGATAAGAGCCGCGTTGGTTCCCAGGGGGTTTTCCGGATCTCCGCTGCCCCCGGCGGCGGCGATCGGAACTTTTCCCTGAGCCATCTGGCTGGCAACCTCCCGGGCTCCTTCGGCCAGTTGCGCGCTGTGGGCGACCAGAACTAGGCTAACCATGCTTGCGCCCCATTGGGTTCCCCGAGGGAGGGACACTCTCCGGCCCGGCGACGCCCCCGGCCGCTTCTGATTCAATCGAAGTCCGCCTACTCACGGGGAAGCGCCTCGGCCAGGGCCTTCAGGATCAAGACCGAAGAGGTCGCTCCTGGATCTTGATGCCCTGCGCTCCTCGGTCCCAAGTAGCTCGCGCGCCCCTTGGTCGCGATCATGGGGATCGTGTCCCTCATTCCCTTTTCGGCCGCGTTGACAGTCTCGTGCAGTGCTGCCTGCAGATCCCGTCCCTCCTGAAGGGCAGCCTCCAAGGCGGAGAGGGCGGGAGAGAGAGCATCTACCATGGTCTTCGCGCCTAGAGGCGCCCGGCCGCGTGCCACTACTCCCTCCACCCCTTTGCGCAGAAGAAAGGCCAAGTCGCCGGGGTCCAGCTCGCCTCTCCCTTCGACCGCCTCTCCGGCGCGCAAGAAGAGCGTCCCGTACAAAGGCCCGGCCGCACCTCCGACGCTCGAGATGAGCGTCGTGCCGGCCGTCTTGAGGATCGCCCCGACATCCTTCTCCTTCAGCGAGGGAAGCTGCTCGAGGATCTTCCGGAAACCGCGATCCATGTTGGTCCCGTGATCGGCATCGCCAATGGCCGCGTCCAGGTCGGTCAAGTAATCTTTATTCTGCTCTAGCAGGCGGGCGGCGTTCTGCAGCCAGTCCAGAAAGACTTCACGGGAAAGGATCAAAGTGCAACTCCTTCGATTGGGAGCGCAAGCTCCACGGATGAGGTCTTGGCGGCCTAGACTGTACTGTTTCGTATTAGTGTTGACAGTAAGAGAGGGCCATGTGACGTATCCTTCTCGTTGCTCACAACAGACGAGGAGGAGCGGACATGACCCTCGAAGAGAGTGTACAAGGGTTTCGTCTGCGC
>JBEKSY010000017.1:0-62965 GCA_049516595.1 Anaerolineales bacterium | reverse complement strand
CGCACAAGCTCCTCGAGAAAGTCTTTGAGGAGACCTGGACCCAGAAGTAAACTGCTTCAGAGCGAGATCAAGAACTGCCATGCGCGCGATTCGCCTGTTTGTCTCAGATTCTTCAGCAGCCTGCTAGGCGTGCCGTGTAGTCTCTACAAGATTCCCGGTGGGAGCTCCCCTTAAGATCCTGGAGAGGGCCGGACTGCGGCGGGGGATATCCGCGGCTTCAATCTGAAATCGTCGAGAGCGGATCAGGAGGCGTCCCGGCCCATGGGGACGTTTCCGCGAGCCGCTGCGACGCGGGCCGTGGAGGAGATGAGATGAGCAAAGCATGGTCCACACTTCGGACGGGCGCTGCGATCGTGCTGGCCCTGGCCTTCTGCCTCAGCCTGGTGCCTTCCCTGCTGCTCGGGGACCTGAGTGCAGTCTTGTTTGACTCGGGGCGGATGACCACGCTGCTCACGAACACCCTGGTCCGGTCCGGCGCGCTGTCGACCTACGTCGTCAGCCTTCTCTCCGAAAAGGTTGGCGGAGGAAACCAGGTCACCTTCTATTTGACCCAGGCGGACTGGGCCAACATCACCCGCAGCCTCCTTCCGGCCTCCTGGCAGGAGGAGCAAATCGTCGCGAATCTCGACGAGTTCTATGCGTGGCTGGACTCTTCGGACCCGGCCCCGCATTGGTCGGTGTCTCTGACCGAGATCAAGGCGGGTTTGCAGGGCAGTGGCGGCCAGCGGCTGGCAGACGCTTTCGTCAATTCGTGGCCGCCCTGTTCGGCCCAGCAGCTGCAGGAGTACGCCTCGGGCGTGTCCGCCCAGGGAACTCTCCCAATTTGTCAGCCGACGGAACCTTACCTAGGGGAAGTTCGACAGGGCCTGGGACAAAAGATCAACCAACTAGCCGGTCAGCAGCCGGACAGCCTGCCGTTGAGCAATGCCTCCGCGACCGCTCGGACCGCGGGCAGCGCCGAAGAACTCAAGATCGCCCTCCGGCTGCTGCGGGATTTCGGCGCCGTCGCGTGGCTACTGCCCTTGCTCCTGCTCTTGCTGGTTCTGGCTCTTGCCGCGCGGTCGGTTCGGGGCCTCTTGGGTTGGACTGGGGTCCCGCTGGCGGCCGGAGCAGCGCTGGGAATCCTTCTCGTCCTGATGCTCAGTGCCCTTCGCGGCCGCGGGCTTATTTCGCTGCCAGGGGCCCCGGCCGCGTTGCGTGCCGCCGCCGTCTCCTTCCTCGGACTTCTGTTGAGATCCGTGTTCGGCAGGTTGCTCATCGAGAGCGCGATTCTCTTGTTCCTTGGGTTCGTGCTCGTCGTCTTCTGGTTTGTGGTTCGGCCGAGGCCCAGGCTGGCCTCCGTCCTTGTCGCGGCGGACTCTGGGGGCAATGCGCCGGTCCGCTTGGCCGCTCCCCCGGTGATCGGCCAGAGCGAGGCGGGGTCGCAGGGGCGCGCGGCCGGTCCTCCAACCCCGCGAGGGAGCACCGTGATCCTGCCCAAAGACTCCTCCTCGGAGGAATCCTCAGGCGACAAGACGCCGCCTCGAGGCATCTTCGGTTAGCCGGGCGGTCCATGCGGTCCGCCTAGCGCTTGCCGACCGTATGGAGAAGGACAAAGTTGGGAGGGGGCTGGGCGGGCAGGGGCAGGCCCGCGACCAGGATCACCTGTTGGCCTGGTCGAATTGGGCTCGAGGCGATGAGTGAGCCCTCCACGTGGGCCAGCATTTCCTCGACCGTGTTGGACGGATTAACCAGGCAGGGAATCACCCCCCACATCAGCGCTAGCCGGCGGTAGGTTTCGATCTCCGGGGTGAACGCCAGAATCGGCGCATCGGGCCGGACTTTCGAGATCAGCCGGGCGGCGCGCCCGGTGCGCGTGAAGACCGCGATGGCGGCGACCTCCCGATCGTGAGCAAGCTCTCTTGCGGCGTGGGCCAGGGCCAGCGCCTCGTCTTGCTGCCGATAATCCGCGGGAGCCTGCCAGCGCCCCCACTCGCCCAGATGACGCTCGGCCTCCTGAAGAATGGCAGCCATGGTCCGGACGCTTTCGACTGGATATTCCCCGACGGCGGTTTCGCCGGATAGCATCACCGCGTCTGTGCCGTCGTAGACCGCATTGGCCACATCGGAGCATTCGGCCCGGGTGGGCTGGGGGGCGTGCATCATGCTGTCCAGCATCTGTGTCGCCGTGATCACGAGCTTGGCCTTGCGGTTGGCCGCCTGAATGATGTGTTTCTGAGCCGTCGGGACGAATTCGGGCGGCATCTCCACGCCCAGATCTCCCCGCGCGACCATGACTCCATCGCATACGTCCAAGATTGACTCGAGATTGTCGAGTGCCTCGGGTCGTTCCAGCTTAGCGATGATCGGCAGGCGCGCAAGGCGGGCATCGAATTCGAGGATCTTCTGGCGCACGGCGGCGAGGTCATCGGGGCGCCGGACAAAGGAAACGGCTACGGCGTCGACGCCCTGGGAAAGCCCGAAGCGGAGATCCTCGCTGTCCTTAGGGGTGAGAGCGGGCTCCTGGATGCGCACTCCGGGCAGGTTGATTCCCTTGTGGGGGAGCAGGGTCCCGCCGACAGCCACGCGGGTGAGGACATCCCCTCGTTCTCCCATCGACTCCACGACCTCCAGGACGAGTTTGCCATCATCGAGCAGGATGCGCTCCCCCGCTTGAACCTGATTCGGCAAATCAGCCCATGTGACCGAGACTGAGCTGGCATCTCCCCGGACGGGCCGGGTCGTGAGGGTGAAGGGATGGCCCACCTTTAGGTCGATGCTTCCCCTGGCAATCGGTCCGGTTCGGATCTTAATGCCCTGAAGATCGAGAAGAACAGCCACACAGGCGCGCAGAGAGGAGGCCACCTCGCGGAGCAGACGGAGGGTCTCCAAGTGCTCTTCCTGCGTGCCGTGAGAGAGGTTGAGGCGGGCGACGTTCATCCCGGCCTCGATCAATTGTTTCAGGATCGGCCGGCTGCGTGAAGCGGGTCCGAGCGTAGCCACGATGCGGACCCGGCGAGGGGGTTCGACTGGATCGCTCATCTCAGTCCTCCTCTGGGATCGTTCCTCTGGCTCACAGGAAGCGGAGTTCACCCGCCTTCTGCTCAAGTTCCGCCTGGAAATCGGGGTGGGCAATCTCGATCAGGGCCCGCGCCCGGTCACGGATGGTCTTGCCAAAGAGAGAGGCCACCCCGCGTTCGGTAACGACATAGTGCACGTGGTTTCGAGTGGTGGTTACGCCCGCCCCGGGTCGTAAAGTTGGGACGATTCGGCTGACCCTCGTCCCCTCTTTTAGGGTGGTCGTGCTGGGGAGGGCAATGATCGGTTTTCCGCCGGCGGCCCGCGAGGCACCGTAAATGAAGTCGACTTGCCCTCCGACCCCAGAATACAACCGGGAGCCGATGCTGTCCGCACAGACCTGCCCAGTCAGGTCGACCTCAATCGCCGAATTGATCGCGACCATCTGGTTGTTCTGCGCGATAACGAAGGGATCGTTGACATATTCAGTGGGGTGGAACTCGAAGATGGGATTGTCGTCGATGAAGTCGTACAGGCGCTGAGTTCCAAGCGCCAGTCCGGCCACGATCTTTCCCGGGTGAAGGGTCTTCTTTTCGTTGGTGATCACTCCGGACTCCACCAGACTTACGATGCCGTCGGAGAAGAGTTCCGTGTGAATTCCCAGATCCTTCTTTCCTTCCAGGAAGTGCAACACAGCGTCCGGAATCGCGCCGATACCCGTCTGCAACGTGCTGCCGTCCTCGATCAACGAGGCGATATGCCCTGCGATTTGCAGGCTGAGATCATTGGGTTCGCCCACCTTGAGTTCAGCGGGGGCGTAGGACACGGGGATCAGGTAGTTGATCTTTGAAAGATGGATGAAGGAATCACCCAGAGTGCGTGGCATTTGTTCGTTGACCTCGGCGATGACGATCCGGGCCACCTGGGCAGCCGTTTTGCTCAGGCCGGCCTCAATCCCAAGGCTGCAGAACCCGTGTTCATCGGGGGGACTCACATGAATGAGAGCCACATCGAGGGGCAGGACGTTGCGCTTGAAGAGCAGCGGGACTTCCGAAAGGAAAACGGGAGTGAAATCGGCTCGTCCATCCTGAACCGCGGCCCGGATGTTGTCGCTGATGAACAGCGCATTGACCCTCAGGTGCCCTTGCATCCGCGGGTCCACATATTCGGCGGTGCCGATGGTAAGCGCTTGAACGATCTCCACATTCTCCAACTGAGGGGCCCGGAGAATCAGAGCATCCAAGACGACTCGCGGCACGGCGCAGTTGCCGGTGAGGTAGACCCGGTGACCGGATTGGATGGCGCTCACGGCTTGCTCCGCGGAGACCCGCCTGGATTCGTACAAGTCGGTCCAGCGCATGGCTAACTTTCCTTTTCGGGATCGAAGCCTGGAGAGAGCACATGCACCAGTTTGCCTCGGTGTGTGCACATCCCCGCCTCCAGGGCCGAGTCGGACCGGACGGCCTCCTCCAGGCCCAAGCGGGCAATCTCCTGAATGTACGGGGTGGCTACCGCGTTGAGGGCATGGGTCGCGGTGCGGGCCACGACCCCCGGCATGTTCGGGACGCAGTAGTGGATGATGTTCTCTGCCTCAAACGTGGGCCGGTCATGCGAGGTGGGCCGCGAGGTTTCGACACAGCCTCCTTGGTCGATGCTCAGATCAAGGATTACCGAGCGAGGCTTCATCGAGCGCACCATCTCGCGCGTGACCACGATGGGGGCCCGTTCCCCGGGAACCAGAACGGCCCCCACCAGGACATCCACATAGCGGCAGGTGCGGGCGATGTTTACCGGCGTGGAATGCAGGGTCACCACACGTCCCGGGAACAAGTTGTCGACCTCTTCCAGCCTCATCGGGTTCCGGTCGAGAATGGTGAGGTGGGCCCCCAGGCCCAGAAAGGCACGAGAAGCGCTGCGACCCACGGCTCCCGCCCCCAGGATTCCCACCTCGGCCGCAGGAACCCCCGGCAGGCCCCCCAGGAGAATACCTTTTCCGCCTCGATCGTTTTGCAGCAAAGTGGCCGCGATTTGAGCTGCCATGCGCCCGCCAATCTCGCTCATGGCGTTGAGGACGGGCAACCTGCCATCCGGAAGCTGAATTTGGTCGTAGGCCAAGGCTGTGATCTTGTGGCTCAGAAGGGTCTCCACCTTGCGCGGGCTGGCCGAGGCCAGGTGGTGGAAGGCGAGAATAATCTGCTCTTCTTCCAGCCACTCCAGCTCTTCCTGAAGCGGCCTGGCCACCTTGACCACCAGATCCCCACGGCGGAAGGCCTCTTCGTGAGAAAAGACAATGCGCGCGCCGACCGTCTCGTAGTCTGTGTCGCGGAAACCAGCTCCCAGACCAGCGGCGTGTTCCACAAAGCAGGTCTTGGCCTGCTGCACCAGAGCCGCGACGCCAAGAGGGGAGAGCCCGACTCGGTATTCGTTGAATCGGACTTCTTTGGGAACCGTGATATTCATTAGCACTCCTCGGCACGTCTCGCAATTTGGGCCGCCAGCAGGTCGGCGACCCGAGAACCCCTCGTCAACCAAGTGCGCTGCCCGCGCCCGCTTGCTCAGTCGGTTCCGCGCAACACGGCGACTTGAATCTCCCGGGCGAATAACGGGGCACGGCCTTTTCCATGCGCCAACGGCTGTCCTCTAACCCCCTTCGCTCAAAAGGGTTGCCAATATCGCCTTCTGCGCGTGCATACGATTCTCGGCCTGAAGGAAGAGGACCGAATGCGGCCCATCTGCAACCTCGTCCGTGATCTCCTGGCCACGGTGGGCAGGCAGGCAGTGCATCACGATGGCATCCTTAGCTGCGGCCGACACCAAGGCGGCGTTCACTTGGTAGGGCGGAAAGATCTTCTTCCGCGCCTCCGCCTGGGATTCCTGACCCATGCTGGTCCAGGTGTCGGTGTAGATGACGTTGGCCCCACGGACGGCCTGTTGGGGATCGCGGAATAGGGCGATCTGGCTTCCGCTTTCCTCCGCAAAAACCCGAGCCCGCTCAACGACCGCCGAGGAGACTTCATAGCCCGGGGGGGAGGCCGCGGAGAAGTGAGATCCAAGCTTGGCGCAAATCTGGAGCAGGGAGGTGGCCACATTGTTTCCATCGCCCACGTAGGCGACCCGGATCCCGGCCAAGGATCCAAAGCACTCCCGGATCGTGAGCGCATCGGACAAGGCCTGACAAGGGTGGCTGGAGTCCGAGAGACCGTTGATGACTGGTACTCGCGAGAATCTTGCGAGCTCAACGATTTCGTCATGAGCGAACACCCGCGCCATGATCCCTTGGACGTAGCTTGAAAGGACCCGGCTGACGTCGGCGGTCGACTCGCGCTGGCCCAGCCCCACTTCACTCGGGGAAAGATACAGCGCATCGCCCCCGAGGTGCCTCATCGCCATATCAAAAGACACCCGGGTCCGAAGGCTGGGCTTCTGAAACAACATTCCCAGAACCTTCCCCCTCAGAAGCGGTCGGTTTCCCCCCCGCCGCCAATCTCTCTTGAGCTTGATCGCCAGGTCCAGCAGGGAGGTCAATTCGGCCGGGGAGTAGTCCGCAATGTCCAGGAAATGTCTCATAGAGGGTGTTCCTGTGCAGGGGAATGGGGGATGTTCTCGAGACAGTATAGCATAGCGGATTCTCTATCTCCGGAGTGGATCCCGGCCCGTCGAGGCCCCCGGACCAACTGTCGGCGCCGCAAGGCTGCCGTGCGCGCCATCGGCACACAGACGGCGGTGGGTGGGGGAGAGCCACTCTTCGGGGCGGGAGCAAAGGCTCAAGGCCGGGTTATACTCATGAGCTGGGATTTCCTTTCCGGAGCGGGGGCTCGAATCGAGGGGCAGCGTACGGGCTGGGCCGGTATGGGAGACGACATCTCGCCAATTCGACGGCAGTACCTCGAAGTGAAGAAGCGTTACCCCGACGCCGTCGTATTCTTTCGGCTCGGCGATTTTTATGAGACCTTCGACACCGATGCCGAGGTCGCTTCGCGTGAACTGGACATTGTGCTCACCTCACGCAATGTCGCCAAGGGCGTCCGCGTTCCCATGGCCGGGATCCCCTTTCACGCTGCCGAAGGGTATATCGCCAAGCTAATCCAGCATGGCCACCACGTGGCCATTTGTGAGCAAGTCGGCGATTCGGTCAACGGGCTGATGCCTCGCGAAGTCGTGAGGGTGATCACCCCAGGGACCGTCGATGAGCCCGTGATGCTTTCGCCGCGGTCCAACAACTACTTGGCGGCGGGCGTGGTCCAGGGAGAGCGGATCGCTTTCGCCTATGCCGACATCACGACGGGGGAGTTTCGCGTTGTGGAGTTTGAGACGCCCGACCCGCTCGGGGCCTTGCGGAATGAGCTGGCTAGGATCAACCCCTCCGAGACGCTTTTGGTGGAAGGGCTTGAGCTCGCTGAGAACAACTTGAGTCGCATCACCCGACTGCCCTCCTGGCGTTTCGAACTGGGGCGGTGCGAGCAGACCCTGTGCGACCACTTCGAGGCGGCACGCCTGGAGGGATTTGGACTCGGCCAGAGCAAGCTGGCGGTGCGGGCCGCCGCGGTGATCCTCCAGTATCTTCGCGAGGCCCAGGTTCAATCCCTTCGTTTGCTCACCGACCTGGCGGTCTACCAGCTTGCTGATTTCATGATCCTGGACGCCGCCACGCGTCGAGGCCTGGAGCTGATCCAAACCCTCCGATCTGGCGAGGTCCGGGGTTCACTTCTGGGAGTCCTCGACCACACGGTTACGTCCATGGGGGCGCGCCTGCTCCAGCGCTGGCTGCAGCAACCGCTCCTTGATCTGGAGGCGATCCGCGGGCGCCAGGAGGCCGTCGAGGCATTCCTCGGAAATGGTCTCGCTCGGGCTGCGTTCCGCGAGAAGCTGGCGCCCCTGGCCGACCTGGAACGACTGGCCAGCCGAGTCCTCTCTGGACACTCTACCCCCCGAGATCTCGTTTCCCTGCGCTCCTCCTTGCGGAGTCTCCCTGGCGCGTTGGAGGCGGCCGCTCAGGTCCGCGCCGACCCGTCTCGAAGGATCTCGGAGATTGATCCCTGCGGTGATCTTCTCTCTCTCCTGGACGAGGCCATAGCGGACGATCCTCCGGCCCTCCTCAGCCAGACGGGGGTGATCCGTCCAGGATTCTCCAAAGAGCTAGACGAGACGATCGATGGCGCGCGAGTGGCTCGCGAGTGGATCGCCAACCTAGAAGGGACGGAGAGGGGCCGGACGGGGATTCGCAATCTGAAGGTCGGCTACAACAAAGTCTTCGGGTACTTTATTGAGGTGTCCCGGACCCATGCGAATTTGGTTCCGGCAGAGTACATCCGCAAACAAACCCTGGTGAACGCGGAGCGATACATCACCCCGCAAATGAAGGATTACGAAACGGCCATTCTGAATGCCGAAGGTCAAATCCGTGAGATCGAAGCTCGCCTTTTCCGCCAAGTCTGTGAGCAGATCGGGGCTCAGGCGGAGCGGATTCTGGCGACCGCCCGTTCGGTGGCTGAACAAGATGTTCTCTCGACCTTCGCGGAGAACGCCGCCCGCTTCGGGTATGTCCGTCCAGAAGTCGTGGCAGAGGATGAGCTGGCCATCCGCGATGGCCGTCACCCGGTCGTGGAGCAGTTTCTTTCGGCCGATCCATTTGTCCCGAACAATGCGGTCCTTGAGCCCGGCGAGCGCATTCGCGTGATCACCGGTCCCAACATGGCAGGGAAGAGCACCTATCTTCGCCAAGTGGCGCTCATTTGCCTCATGGCCCAGGTGGGATCCTTTGTTCCGGCCGTCTCCGCACGCATCGGGCTAGTGGACCGGATCTTTACGCGCATTGGTGCTCAAGACGAGCTGCATACCGGCCAATCCACTTTCATGATCGAAATGATCGAGGCGGCCCAGATCCTTCACAATGCCACCCGGCGCAGTCTCCTGATCTTTGACGAGGTGGGGCGAGGGACCTCCACCTATGACGGGGTTTCCATTGCCTGGGCGGTTATTGAGTTCATCCACAACCATCCTCGGCTGCAGTCGCGCACGCTGTTCGCGACCCACTATCACGAGCTCATCCGTCTGGCCGACCTCCTCCCGATGGTGAGGAATTACAACGTCGCCGTCGTGGAGGAGGGGGGCAAGGTCGTCTTTCTGCACCGCATCATCCCCGGGGGCGCGGATCGCTCGTACGGCATCCATGTTGCCCAACTGGCCGGCATGCCGCGCCCGGTAATTGGGAGAGCAGAGGAAATCTTGCAGGAGCTGGAATCGAATTCGAGGGGCGGGAAGGGCGTCTCAGCGGAAGTGCTCCAGCTTCCCCTTTTGCCCGAGAGCGACCCCCTCCTCCAAGAACTCCGCAATCTGGACGTCACCGCGATGACCCCCTTGGATGCTCTGACGAAACTGTTCGAGTGGCAGAAGCGGTTTGCCTCGCGCCATCAATAGCCCCCTGGGCAACTAATTGCCCTATTAACATCCGCATCGTTGGATTTTTCTCAAAGTGCTAGAATCGCGCCCAGATGAGACCCCACCGAGTCCGTTTCTGCGAGGGGCCCGCTGCTCCAATTGCGCTGGAGGGCACAAGGCATGACGGCACCCGAGATTGATATCCGCCTCCTGGGCCGAGTTCTGGATCCGCATGCGGGCAGAGGCAGGGATGCCCTTCTGCCCGTCCTGCTGGACGTCCAGCGGGTTTTTGGGTGGATCCCGGAAATTGCAGCGGAGGAGGTGGCCAAGCGGCTGATGCTTCCCCTCTCGGAAGTTCACGGGGTCGTGGAATTCTACGCCATGCTCCACGACCAACCGACCGCGCGGGAAGTGGTCCGAGTCTGCACCAGCCCTTCCTGCTCGCTGGCTGGGGCCCATGAAACCCTGGAGGCTCTTTGCTCGCATCTGGGCGTCAAGCAGGGCGAACCCACGCCGGACGGGAAGTGGATGGTCCTATCCAGCCCCTGCCTGGGGCTGTGCGAGCACGCGCCGGCGGCGCTCCTTGGGAACCGGCCCGTGGCCCCTTTGAGGGCCAACCTCGTGGAGGGCGCTCTGCAGGGTGGTGGCGATCTTCCGCGCGGTCTCCTGCACGGGGAAAGGCGTTGGCTCACGTCCCGTTGCGGGGTTGTTGATCCCTCGTCGCTCAGCCACTACGAGAAGCACGGTGGATGGGAGGGGCTGCGTCAGGCGGTTACCTTGACCCCGGGCGAAGTCATTGATCTGGTCAAGGCATCGGGCCTCGTGGGACGGGGCGGCGCCGCATTTCCCACCGGGCTGAAGTGGGAGGGCACCGCCAGATCAGAGGGTCAGCCCAAGTATGTCATCTGCAACGGAGACGAATCGGAGCCTGGAACTTTCAAGGACCGAGTTCTCATGGAAGAGGATCCCTTCAGTATTCTCGAAGGCATGATCATCGCATCCTACGCCGTGGGAGCTTCCAGGGGCTTCTGGTACATCCGCGGGGAATACCCGCGCGCTGTCGAGGTTTGCCAGCAGGCGATCCGCTTGGCGGAGAGCGCTGGCTTCCTGGGCGAGAATATCCTGGACAAGGGTTTCTCCTTTTCGGTCGAATTGCGTTCGGGCGCGGGCGCGTACGTGTGCGGAGAAGAAACCGCGCTCTTTGAGTCGATTGAGGGGAAACGCGGATTTCCTCGGATCAAGCCACCCTTTCCAACCACGCACGGCCTGTTCTCCAAGCCGACCGTGATCAATAATGTGGAGACGCTAGCCAATGTTCCCCTGATTTTGCGGATGGGAGTCCCCGCGTACCGTGCCCTCGGAACGGAGCAGTCCCCCGGTCCAAAGCTCTTCTGCCTTTCAGGCGACGTGCAGCAGCCGGGTCTTTACGAGACCGGATTTGGCGCGACGCTTGAGGAACTTGTGTTTGGAATGGCAGGAGGAATCCCGGAGGGGCGGTCTCTGCAGGCCGTCCTCTTGGGAGGGGCGGCGGGCACCTTCGCCGCTCCCGATCAACTCGATGTGCCCCTGACCTTTGAAGGATTGCGCGCGGCCGGGCTTTCGCTCGGCTCCGGTGTGATTCTGGTATTCGACGACCGTCGAGATCTCCGCCAGGTCCTGCTGGAGCTCACCGAGTTCTTTGCCGAGGAGAGCTGTGGCAAGTGCTATCCATGTCAGTTGGGAACCCAGAGGCAATATGAGATTCTCCGCCGGGTCGCGCAGGGGAAAAGCCTTCCGGGCGATGCCGCTCGCCTGGAGGATGTGGGATGGACCATGGCGGACGCTTCCCTGTGTGGCTTGGGGCAGACAGCTGCCTCAGCCGTACTGAGCGCGCTGAAGCATTGGCCCGAACTGGTCGCCGCCTAGTGGTCCCCGGGCGCCCTCGAGGAAACACCATGGACAAGAGTGTCAGGCTGAGCATCGATGGACAGCCCCTGATCGTTCCCGAGGGAACGACGATTCTTCAAGCGGCGCGGCAGGTCGGAACCTGCCTACCTACGATCTGTTATCACGAGTATTGCACCTCGAACGCTCTGTGTCGCCAATGCGTGGTGGAGGTGGAGAAATCTCGAGTGTTGGTCGCCTCCTGCGTGGGGAAGGTGGCGGAAGGGATGCAGGTCCACACCCGGACGCCGCGGGTGAAACGCGCCCGCAAAACCATCCTCGAGATGATGGCGGCCAGCCTCGACCTTTCCCAGTCGCCGGAGCTGAAGGAGCAGATGAGCGAGTTCGGAGCGGAGGCGGATCGTTTCCCAGGAGCGGAGAGGCGCTCGCCTCCCGTCCTGGATGACAACCCCATGTATGTCCGCGACTACTCCAAGTGCATCCTTTGCTGGCGGTGCGTTCAGGTCTGCGCCGAAGACGCCCAGTACACGTTTGCCATCAACTTCACAGGCCGTGGTTTTCACACTCAGATCGGCACCTTTTTCGACCGCCCGATTCCCGAAACCACCTGCGTCTTCTGCGGTCAGTGCGTAGGAGTGTGTCCGACCGGGGCCTTGAAAGGCAAGCGTGAGTGGCTGCTGGAGCAGGGAATGGCAATCGACCGGGTCCTCGAGGTGGTGCGCAGGAGTCGGCGCAAGAAGCGTCCGGTAGGTGTCCACGAGGGAGAGTGAGCGATGCAAGTCGATCGCGAGGTTAAGACCACCTGCCCCTATTGCGGGGTGGGTTGCGGGTTGAAAGTTGAGTTGCGCGGGCAGGACGTGGTCCGGATGGAGGGGGACTTCGATAGCCCCGTCAATCATGGCAATCTGTGCGTAAAAGGTCGGTTCGGCTACGACTTCATCTATCATCCCGCGCGGGTCACGGTCCCGCTGATTCGCAGGGAAATCCGGAACCGCCAGCTTTTCCCTCCCGGCCGAGACCCCCGCGAGCTGTTTCGGGAGGCTTCTTGGGATGAGGCTCTGGACTTGGTGGCCACACAAATGGCGGAAACCGTCCGGCAGTCGGGCCCCGATGCCCTGGCGTGCTTCTGCTGCGCCAAGGCCACCAATGAGGAGAATTACCTGCTCCAGAAGCTTTTTCGTCAGATTGTCGGGACGAACAACGTGGACCACTGCACACGTCTCTGCCACGCCGCTTCGGTCGTGGCCCTGCAGGAGGCTATTGGCTCTTCGGCCATGTCCAACACGGCGGCCGAGGTCATTGAAAGCGACGTTTTCATCGTCACCGGATCGAACACGGCGGAGACCCACCCGATCATCGCGTTGCAGATGAAAAAGGCCGTTCATCAGCACGGTGCCCAGTTAATTGTGGTCGATCCTCGCCGGGTCGAAATGACAGATCACGCCGCGTTGTGGCTCCAGCAGCGCCCGGGAACCGACGTGCCGGTCTTCAGCGCCATGGCGCAAGTCATTCTCCAGGAGGGCCTGGAGAACCGGGCGTTCATCGACTCCCGCACGGAGGATTTCGACGAATTTGCTGCCTCAATGCAGCCGTTCACCCCGGAATATGCGCAAGGCCTTTCGGGAGTGCCGGCCCAGAAGATCCGCGAAGCCGCCCGGCTGTTCGCGAAGGCGGAGCGGGGAGCCATCTTCTGGGCTCTGGGGATCCCGGAGCACACCCATGGGGTCGACAATGCCTTTTCTCTCATTAACCTGGCGCTGCTGTGCGGTCAGATCGGCCGCAGAGGAACTGGGCTAAACCCGCTGCGCGGACAAAACAATGTTCAGGGGGCGTCGGACGCGGGGGCCATGCCCTGGCACTACCCTGGCTATCAGCCCGTGGACGCGCCCGAGGTCCGCGCCAAGTTTGAGACCGCGTGGGGGAGTGCACCGCCGGATCGCAAGGGTTTGAGCACGCCCGAGATTGTCCAAGCCGCGGGGCGAGGAGAGATCAAGCTACTCTACATCATGGGTGAGAACCCCATGATGTCGGAACCCGATTTGCACCACGCGGGCGAGTGCTTATCGCGACTTGAGTTCCTTGTGGTCCAAGATCTCTTTATCAACGAAACCGGGGCCCTGGCGGATGTCATCCTTCCCGCCTGCTCATGGGCAGAGAAGGATGGGACGTTCACGAATACGGATCGGCGGGTGCAGCGCGTTCGCAAGGCGATCGAGCCGGTCGGGGAGAGCCGGCCAGATTGGCTGATTATCCCCGAGCTGGCCAAGCGGCTCCAGGCCAGACTGAAGCGACCTATTTCTCGGGCGCCGTATGAGGGCTGGGACTATGAGCACCCCGCCCAAATTCTGGCCGAGATGGGATCCCTCGTCCCCGAGTATGGCGGCATTACATATGAACGGCTGGAAAGTGAAGGGATCCAATGGCCTGCCCGCTCCGCGCAGGATCCGGGCACTCCTTATCTTTTCGCCTCCGAGTTCCCGCGTGGAAAAGGGAGATTTCATCCTCTGGTCTATGTGCCCTCCTTGGAGGAAGCCGATGAGCAGTATCCGTTTATCCTTACCACCGGGAGGGTGCTCTACCACTGGCATGGTGGAACGCTTACCCGCCACTCGTCACTTGACCACCTGTTTCCTCAAGCCATTATCGAGGTGAACCCCTATGACGCAGGGTCCTTGGGGATTCGGGATGGCGAGCCGGCTCGGCTCGTCTCCCGACGCGGAGAGGTGGTCGCGCAGGCCTTCGTCACTGAGCGCGTGGGGAAAGGAATCGTTTTCATGCCCTTCCACTTCGTGGAAGCGGCTGCGAATCTCCTGACGAGTGGGGTGCTGGATGAGAGGGCCAAGATTCCGGGCTACAAAGTAAGTGCCGTCCGCCTGGAGGCCGTCTCAACCGCCGGGGCCAGTGGCGAAAAGGCGCCGGCACCGGACCGGACCCAGCCCACCTTGTGAGCCCGTTTCGCCGCCCCAACCAACCCAACTGAACCAAATCCACCCTCAGCCCGCCCTTTGAGTGGGGCGGGTTCGATGTGTCCTTGCGACCGACCGGACCGCTGATCGGCTCCGCGGCAGGTTGACCGCTTTCATTTCCAAAGCGTACGTCCTGATCTGCGCCGATTTGCCCCGGGTCGGAGGCCGTTTCCCTTCGAGGCCGATGGCACAGGCGGCGCCCGCATTGGCCCCTTGGCCTCGCGACGCTGGTCGGATCACCTTGCCGCCCCATCTCTATCCTCGGGCATGTCGGAATCCCGGACTGGTCCTCGCCGAGTCCTGCGCCAGACGCGCTGGCCACCTCCAATGAGACTGGCCCACGGCACCTGAGGAGCGCTGCATTTGGGGAGTTCCCAGGTCCCCTGGATCGCCTTACCCATCGCGATTGTGGTCGCATCGACAGGGTGAGTTCTCGATTCCTAGTCGCCGCCAATCGGGTCCAATGGCACACCGTCGCAGGTGACAGCGGCCAAGGCAGGTCGGTGGCCGTTTCTGACTTGCAGCCACCCGGCTCCAACGCGGATGCGAGGGGACACAGGCTGCGGGCCCTGAAAGTTCGGTGCGCTTTGGTCCCTTGCCGGCCGATCGGGACGTTGTCGGCCTGGATTGGCGCAATTCAAGCTTCGGGTAGCAAAGCCAGTCTTGGACGGCCGCGGCACTTGCTGGGATGGCATTGCAACATGCTGATCTTCACCTGATCCTAGGACGAATATCGATCTAAGGTAGGAATGCTGCCACTCCCTCCTCGAGGCGGAGGCGGGTATGGTGGATTTGGGGTTATTACGGGGTGACTAGTCGATGTGGCACTCGGGCGGAGGACCAGAGGGCGGAAAGGCGCAGCTTTGCGGCTGCGGAGCTGAGGCAGCGCCCGTTGCCGTTGAATCCCACAGTTCCCGGTCGTGGGGGCGGGTCACGGGGCAAGGGTTCACCGGAACCTCACCCCTGTTCCCTCGGGCACCTACTCTTGGGCCGTCTCGATGCGTACGAAATTGGGAACCCTTGTCCACCGGTCATCAACTTCGAGCAAGGTTGGGTGCTCATCCGCTTTCGCCTTGATTGTGAGAAGGGTGGGTTTGCCATCTGCCCGACCGCGCCGGTGGGGGATGGGTCAGGTCGAGACTCGCTAGCCGGACGAGTCGAGGCTGCTTTGTCGCCGGGAGGATGGATCCTCGGCGGTGCTGGGCCGGAAGAATACTATTGCAAGGCGGCTGGGGGTATTGACTGTCCGCAGGATCCACCAGAGGTGCACCGTGGACTTGGCCTTCAGGGATGAGATTCGAGAACTGTCGGGGCAAGATCTCGACGCGTGCTACCACTGTCACAAGTGCACGGCCGGGTGTCCGATGGTGGGATCGATGCAATACGGCCCAACCTGGATCATCCGGCAGGTCGCCCTGGGGGAGGCTTCCGAGGCCCTGGGGAGCAGAGACATCTGGCTTTGCTCCGGGTGTTACACCTGCGCGACGCGCTGCCCGAATGATATTGACGTGTCCGCCGTGATCGACGCGCTACGACAAGTTGCTCTCCGGCGCAGGGTGCCTGCGGCAGAGAGGGATGCGCTTCTTTTTCACCGCCTCTTTCTGGGTGTCGTGGAGCAGCTGGGAAAGTCCCACGAGGCGCTGATGCTTGGCCTCTTCAAGGTCCTTTCCCATACCCCCATCTACCAAGACATGGGTGCGGGTGCCGGGTTGTTCCTGCGAGGCAAGGTCCCCTTGCTCCCGGACCGGCCTTTGGGGGTTTCTGAGGTCAAGCAGATCTTTCGACGGAGTCTCTAGGTGAGCTATTCCTTCTATCCCGGATGCAGTCTCCACTCGACTGGGCTCGAGTACGGGCGCTCCACGACCGCGGCCTTTGCCCGCCTCGGGCTGGAGCTCGACGAGCTGCCTGAATGGAACTGCTGCGGAGCTTCTTCCGCCCACGCCTTCAGCCACACCCTGGCCTTGGCTCTGCCGGCCCGCAACCTGCGGATCGCGCAGGAAGCGGGCAAGGACTTGGTGGTCGCGTGCGCCGCATGCTACAACCGGCTACGGGCTGCCGACCGGTCGATGCGCTACGACCCAGAGATGCGGAAGAGAGTGGAAGAAGTGGTGGGCTTCACCTACGATCACCCTATCCAGGTCCGCCCGACTTTGGCCGTCCTGGCCGAAGACCTGGGCTGGGAGAAGGTCAGGGCGCAGATCAAGCGCCCGCTCGGTGGGTTGAAGGTCGTTTCCTACTACGGCTGCTTGCTTGTGCGTCCCCCGGAAATCGCGGAATTTGACGACCCCAACGATCCGCAAGTCATGCCGGGCCTGCTTCGGACCCTGGGTGCCGAAGTGATGCCCTGGTCGAATGCGACGGACTGCTGCGGAGCGGGGCTCTCGCTCAGCCGGTCCGACGTGGTGCGCAAGCTGGTGGGTCGGCTCGCCGACCGTTGCCTGGAGGCGGGGGCCCAGGCCTTCGTCACGGCCTGCCCGCTGTGCCAGGTCAACATCGAAATGAGGCAATCGAAGCCAGAGAAGGTTCCCAGCTTCTATTTCACCGAACTGCTCGGGCTGGCGTTGGGCCTTCCCGAGGCCGGGGGCTGGTGGGGCAAACACCTCATTGATCCTCGACCTTTGCTTCGGTCGCTCTCGCTTGCCCAATAGGTAGGGTCATGCCCGCTGAACTTACGCTTCCCCCAAACGGCAAGAACGTGGTCGGCTCAGCGCTGGTTGTGGGCGCCGGGATCGCCGGCATGCAAGCTTCACTGGACCTCGCCGAGGCGGGGATTAAAGTCTATCTCCTGGATCGCTCCCCTGCCGTGGGCGGAACCATGGCCCAGCTCGACAAGACCTTTCCCACGAACGATTGCGCGATGTGCATCATGTCTCCCAAGCTGGTGGAGGTCGGCCGGCATCTGAACATTGAGCTCCTGATGGGGTCGGAGGTCGAGCGGGTGGAGGGGAATCCGGGAGACCTGAAGGTCACGATCAAACATCATCCCCGCTATGTCGATCTCCAGAAGTGCACGGGCTGTGGCGACTGTGCCAATGCCTGCCCCATCAGCCTCCCCGACGCGTTCAATGCAGGCATGTCTCTGCGGAAGGCGATCTACAAGCTCTATCCGCAAGCCATTCCCAATGCGTTCGCGATCGAAAAGCGCGGGACCGCACCTTGTCGGGATGCCTGTCCAGTTCATCAGCGCGCGCAAGGCTACATCGCCCTCGTGGCGGAGGGACGCTTCGCCGACGCCTATCGGACGATTGTCGAGGACAATCCGTTTCCCTCCATTTGCGGTCGAGTATGCAACCACCGCTGTGAGGATGCCTGTAACCGAGGGTTGGTTGACAGTCCCATCAATGTGATGGCCCTCAAGCGTTTTGTCGCGGATTGGGCCCGGCAACATCCGGAGGAGATCCGGGAGACCCTTTCCCGCGGGGCCACCGAAACGGCGGAGGCGGAGGGAGGGGCGCCGCTCTCGGGCAAGCGCGTGGCGATCGTGGGCTCGGGTCCCGCCGGGTTGACCTGCGCCGATGACCTGTCACGCCAGGGGTGCGAGGTCACGGTCTACGAGGCGCTATCGGTCCCGGGCGGGATGATGCGGGTCGGCATTCCCTCCTACCGGCTCCCAGCCGATGTAGTCCAAGAAGAGATTGATCGGGTCCTTTCCCGAGGGGTGCACCTGAAGTTGAACCAGCGGGTGGATGACGCCGCCTCCCTCCTGGATGACCACGACGCGGTGTTCCTTGCGATTGGGGCGCACCGCGGGGTGAAGCTCCCGATTCCAGGAAATGACTTGCCGCAAGTGCATCTGGCCACCGAATTCTTGCGAGATGTCGGCCTGGAAGACCCTCCGGCGCGTGCCACCCAGGCCGTTGGGGGCCGCAGGGTGCTGGTGCTGGGAGGCGGCAACGTTGCGATCGACACGGCCATGACGGCCGTTCGGCTCGGCGCCTCCTGGGTCGGAATGACTTGCCTGGAGAGCCGGGAGCAGATGCCAGCGCATGATTGGGAGGTGCGCGACGCGCAGGAAGAGGGGATTGGAGTCTTCCCCTCCCGAACGTTCAAGGAAGTCACCAGCGAAAAGGGGAGGGTCACGGGAGTTCGAACTGTGCAGGTGGTGTTCCGCGGCTTCGTCGACGGGCGGCCGGACTTTGACGAAATCCCGGGCACGGAGGAGGTCCTCCTCGCAGAGGTTGTCATCTTCGCCATTGGTCAACGTCCTGCGGAAGAGGGCGTGCAGGGGATAAACCGACAACGGAATGGTCGCGTGGTGGTTGATCCGGCAACCCTTCAGACCAGTCTGCCGGGGGTCTTTGCGGGCGGGGATGCGGTCACGGGAACCACCTTCATCGTCGACGCGGTTGCCGCGGGTCACCAGGCGGCCCGATCGATTGGCGCGCATCTAAGGGGCGAGGAGTTTCGACCCGAAGGGAACGTGACGCCGGTTGCCAAGCTGGAGCCGCAAGAGGCGCGGAAGCGGGTGCAAGAGGGCGCCGCCTCGAACCGATCGCGTCAGGAATGCTCCAAGAGGGCCGCGGCGGAAAGGCGCCTGGATTTCACTGAGGTTTCGCGCGGGCTCAGCGAGCAGGAGGCACGGTCGGAAGCGGCGCGTTGCCTGCGTTGCGGGATCTGCTCCGAGTGCAACCAATGCGTCTTTGTCTGTCGGGCCGGTGCCATCTCGCACGGAGAGGCGGAGAGGACCAGCTTTTTGAACGTGGGTGCGGTCTTGCTTGCGCCAGGGCTCGAGCCGATGCCCGGGGAAGTCCGGCCAGAATACGGCTACGGTCGGTATGCCAACGTGGTGACCAGCCTGCAGTTCGAGCGCATGCTCTCGGCCTCCGGCCCCTTCCTGGGTGAGGTTCGCCGCCCCTCGGACGGCAAGCATCCCCGTCGGGTGGCTTGGATCCAGTGCGTCGGCTCGCGGGACTGCCGCGGGGAAGGACAGGCGGGAGGATCGGCCTCCTACTGCTCTTCGGTTTGTTGCATGTACGCGACCAAGGAGGCCGTGATCGCCCGCGAGCATGACAAGAACATTGAACCCACGATCTTCTACATCGACATCCGCTCCTTCGGCAAGGGCTTCGAACCCTACATCGAACGCGCAAAAACTGAGCAGGGGGTCCGCTATGTGCGCTGCATGGTCTCCGCGGTCCAAGAAGCCCCCGGCAGCCACAACCTTCGGCTCACTTATGTCACCTATGAGGGGGAGACGGCCAGGCGGCCCGTTCCGCATGAGGAGGAGTTCGATCTGGTCGTGCTCTCCGTTGGATTGAGGCCCAATCAAGCGACCCTGGAGTTGTCGCGCCGCTTGAACCTCGAGCTGAATGAGTCGGGATTCGCGACGGTGAGGCGCGATCATCCTGCGCAGACCTCCAGGCCGGGAGTGTTTGTGGCCGGATCGTTTTCGGAACCGAAGGATATTCCGGAGTCGGTAATCGAGGCCTCCTGCGCAGCGGCGCAGATCTCGGCTCTGCTGGCGCCGGCGCGCGGGACCCAGACACGGGTGCCGGACTATCCTCCCGAGCGAGATGTTTCCGTCGAGCCGGAGCGGATAGGGGTCTTCATTTGCCACTGCGGGATCAACATCGGCTCCGTGGTCAATGTGCCGGAGGTCGTTGAGTATGCGCAGTCGCTCCCGGGAGTCGTCTACGCCGAGCGGAACCTGTACACCTGCTCCCAGGACACCCAGGAACGCATCACTCAACGGATCCGCGAGAGTCGCCTCAATCGCGTCGTGGTCGCCTCCTGCACTCCCCGCACCCATGAACCCCTCTTTCAGGACACGCTGCGCAGGGCGGAGCTCAATCCCCACCTGTTCGAGATGGCCAACATTCGCGAGCAGGATTCCTGGGTTCATCGCTCGAATCCGGAAGCCGCGACGCAGAAGGCGAAACAGCTCGTCAGCATGGCGGTGGCCAAGTCAAGGCGCCTGCAGTCCATTAGCCGCGAGAGCTTCGAGGTCACGCGTGGCGCGCTGGTGATCGGGGGCGGTCTGGCCGGCATGACCGCAGCCCTCTCGATCGCCCATCAGGGATTTGAGGTTGCGCTGGTAGAGCGGGAGCGGGTGCTGGGCGGCAATCTGCAGCACATCCTCAGCGCGCTCCCCGGAGAGGAAAGCCCTCAGACGCTCCTGGAGCGCGAGCGGGCCGCGGTTGCGGCTGAGCCGAGGATCACCGTAATGACGGCCAGCCAAGTCACCTCCGTAGCAGGGTACCGCGGCCATTTCACGACGGAGATTCGCGGCGCCTCAGGCACGAGCCAGGAGATCCATCATGGGGCCATTGTCGTCGCCACCGGGGCCCGGGAGATCCACCCAACGGAATACCTGTATGGCGATCACCCGCGGGTCTTGACGCAGCGCGATCTTGAGCGGCGGCTTTCCGACCCGGCCTTCTCCCGAGAGTTGGAGGGCAAGACAATCGCGATGATTCAGTGCGTCGGCTCCCGCGAGGAGGCCCACCCCTACTGCTCCAGGATTTGCTGCACTCAGGCCCTGAAGAATGCGCTGGCCCTCAAGCAGGCGGCGCCGGGCTGCCAAGTGGTCGTGCTGTATAGGGATCTGCGCAGCTACGGATTCCGCGAAGAGTATTACCGGTTGGCTAGGCGCGCTGGGGTCCTCTTCCTGGAGTATGGCGAGCTTCACAAGCCCGTCGTCTCGTGCGGGGCGGAGGGGAATCTATCCGTCCGCGTCATGATCCAACCGGAAGGCCGAGAGGTCGCTCTTGAGCCCGATTGGCTCGTCTTGAGCGCGGGGATCGAGCCCGACCCGTCAAACACGGATCTGGCCCGGTTGCTGAAGGTATCTCGCAACGAGGTGGGCTTCTTTCTGGAGGCTCATGTCAAGCTGCGGCCCGTCGACTTTGCGGCGGAAGGCATCTTCCTGGCGGGACTGGCTCACTCGCCCAGGGATGTCGGCGAAACGATTGCCCAAGCCCAGGCGGCGGCCGTCCGGGCTGTGGCGCTGCTTTCCAAGGACCGCCTGGAGGCGACGCCGATCGTGGCCAGCGTCAACCCGAAGCTCTGCGCGGCCTGTGGGATCTGCGTGGAAGTGTGCCCCTATGGTGCCCGCGTGCTGGAACCTGGAAGCTCGCACGCGGAGGTCATCTCCGTGCTTTGCCAGGGTTGCGGAGCCTGCGTTGCGGCCTGCCCGAACAAGGCAAGCCAGCAAAAGGGGTTCGAGTTCGCGGAGATCTTTGGAATGCTTGAGGCGGCCCTCGCGGTGCCGATGACCGCACCCGAGCCCAGCCTGAGGGCAGGTGAACATGAGTGACACCAATGGCTTTGAGCCTCGCATCGTAGCCTTTCTGTGCAACTGGTGCACCTACACTGGGGCGGACCTCGCTGGGACCTCGCGCCTGCAGTATCCGCCGAATATCCGCATCTTGCGCGGGATGTGCAGCGGCGCCGTGGATCCCGTCTATGTGCTCAAGGCCTTGACCGACGGAGCGGACGGCGTCTTGATCGGCGGCTGCCATCCTGGAGATTGCCACTATCAAACGGGCAACTACAAGACCCGGCGCAGATATGTTGCGATGAGAGAGATCCTGCGGGCTGCGGGTCTTGACGACCGCCGGGTTTGGCTGAGATGGATCAGTGCGAGTGAGGGGCAGAAGTTTGCGGGCACGGTGACCGACATGGTCGCCGCGCTTAAGGAACTGGGACCCAACCCCGCCCAAAAGGATTGGACCATCTGAGGCCCGCGGCGGCGGCCCCTGGAGGGAAATGGGGTCCGGTGACCATCTCCTCGGAAACGGTTGAGCTCGAGGACTGGCCGCTGGGCAAAGGGGCAGGCAGCTTTCCGAGCCTGAGCGCGATCTGGGAGTGGCAATGAAAACGACGATCCCTGTGGAAAACGGCGACCTGGATGAGGCCGTTCGAGGGCTGCTCAAGAAGGCCCTGGCCTCCGGTGCGGTGGAGGCAGTCTATGTGCCGCTGCAGGCGGAGGGAGGAGCCATTCTTCCCGCCTTGGTCACGGATCCAGCCCGGATCGATCAGGCGGATCCACTGGCGCCGGTCATGCCGATCAACGGGGCGAGAGCCTTGTCCGCCATCACGGGCAAGAAGACCCCTGCAAAGATCGCAGCTGTCCTGCGACCGTGCGAAGTGCGCGCTTCGATCGAACTGGTAAAACTCCAGCAAGCCAATCTGGAGGGGGTCAAGCTGATCAGCTTTGATTGCCCCGGGACGCTGGAGGTTACGGACTACCAGGAGCTCAGCCATTCGCCGCACGATCCGCAATTGGGCCTGGCGGGAAGCTGGGAGTCGGGACCGCTGGAGGCGATCGGTGGCAAACCCATGCGCCTCGCTTGCCGGATGTGCGTGCATCCCATTCCTGGGAAGGTCGACCTCCACCTGGAGTTCTTAGGGGCAGATCTGAGATCGGGGATCCCGGCGACGGTGGAAGAGGGATTTGCCCAATCTCTTGGCCTGTCGGCGGACGGGGAGGGGGCGAAGGCCCAACGAAACGAGGCGGAAGACCGCCTGGTTTCGTCAAGGAGGCAAGTGCGCGAGAAGGAGTTGGGAGCCATCACGGCTCGGATGAAATCGGACGGGGGCTTCTCAGGGGTCTTTGCCGCCTGCATCCGCTGCCACAATTGCATGACCGCCTGCCCGATCTGCTACTGCAAGACGTGCCTATTCAGAACGGACTCCTTTGATCACGAGCCTGGGCACTATCTGGCTGCCGCCCGGCGCAAAGGAGCCGTTCGGCTCCTGAGCGATGCCGTCCTGTTCCATCTCACGCGCCTGAACCACATGTCAACCTCTTGCGTTTCCTGCGGCGCCTGCACCTCGGCTTGCCCGGAGGACATCCCGGTGGGCGCGGTTTTCAGCGCCATTGCGGATCAGGTGCAGGAGGCCTTCCAATACGTACCCGGAAGGAGCCTGGAAGAGTCGCTGCCCTTGATCTCCTTCCGCGAGAACGAGTGGACTGAAGTCGGCGAGGGAAAATGAGCGACGCCACCTATCCCGCCCCAGCCGGTTCCCGGCCGGCCGCGCTAGTGATCGGCGGCGGCATCGCCGGAATCCAGGCCTCTCTGGACATTGCCGATGCGGGCTTCCCCGTCTACCTGGTGGAACGCAGCCCGAGCCTCGGGGGAAGAATGTCACAGCTGGACAAGACTTTCCCGACCCTCGATTGCTCTTCCTGTATCCTCACCCCTAAGATGGTGGACGCCGGGAGGCATCCGAACATCCACCTGATGACCTACTCCGAGGTCGTGAATATCGAGGGGGGAGAGGGCCAATTCCGGGCCCAGATCAAGGTCAAACCGCGGTATGTGGATATGGACAAGTGCCGCGGCTGTGGCCTGTGTGCGGAGGCCTGCCGGTTGGCGGGGCGAGTCCCCAGCGATTTCAACGCGGGCCTGTCCAAGAGGGCGGCGGTCTATGTGCCCTTCCCCCAGGCTGTTCCCTTGGTCTACACCGTGGACCCCGAGCAGTGCGTTTACCTGACTCGCGGAGTGTGCGGCAAAACTTTCAAGTGCAAGGATGCCTGCGACGCTCAGGCAATCAATTTCGACCAGAAGGAAGTGGTGCAGGAGGTCGAGGTGGGCACGGTGGTTGTGGCCACCGGGTTTGATCTCTTTGACCCGCTGGGAAAGCCGGAACTGGGCTACGGGACCTACCCGCAGGTGATTACAACCCTTGAGTTCGAAAGGCTGGCTTCCGCCTCCGGTCCAACCGCGGGGAGAATTGCCCTCAATGGGAAACTGCCCCGGAGCGTCGTTTTCATCCAATGCGTCGGCTCTCGCGATAACAGCCTGGGGATTCCCTACTGCTCCCGCGTTTGTTGTATGGCGGTAGCCAAGCAAGCCCATCTGGCGCATGAGCGCCTGCCAGGCGCCCAGATCAGTGTCTTCTACATGGACGTCCGCGCTTTCGGGAAGGGCTTCGAGGAATTCTATGACCGGGTGCGGGCCGAAGGGGTGCTCTATCGCCGGGGCAATCCTTCCGAGGTGATCCGATCCGGGGATCGGTTGCTGGTCCGGGCGGAGGATACTCTGCTGGGGGAGCCAGTAGAGGTGGAGGCTGATCTAGTCGTGCTGGCAGTTGGGATGGCGCCTCGAGGCGACGCGGAAGGCGTCAGCCAGATGCTGCACCTCAGGCAGGATCCGAATGGCTTCTTCCTCGAGGATCATCCCAAGCTCAGGACCGTCGAAAGCGGGATTCCAGGCATCTTCCTGGCGGGATGCTGCCAGGGTCCGAAAGACATTCCGGACACGGTCGCGCACGCTAAGGCGGCTGCGTGCGCGGCCATGATCCTCCTGGCGCAGGCGGAGAAAGTCACGGAGAAGGCGCATGCTGCAAATTGAAGCCAACCCAATCGTTCAGGCCCATGAACTGCTCAGCTGCATTCAATGCGGTAAGTGCACAGGTGGCTGTCCGATGGCCATCAAGACCAAGCTCAACCCGCGCAGCTTGATCCTGCGGCTCCTGACGGCCCCGGACGGGTTCGATCTGGAGGGACGCGACGAGTTGTGGGATTGCACCACTTGCGCGACCTGCTCGAGCCGCTGTCCCAAGCAAGTCAACCCGATGGAGACGATCATCAGCCTCCGCAGCGCTTTCGTCGAGCAGGGCAGGGTCCACCCCAATGTCAAGACGGCTCTGGAGAGCACCTTCCGGCAGGGCAACCCTCTGACTATGCCTCGTGAGGATCGGGCGGCGTGGGCGGTTGCCCTCGATCTTAAGCCGATGCAGGCCGGGGTGGAGTACCTGTATTTTGTGGGTTGCACCCCCTCCTACGACCCACGGGCGCAAAAGGTCGCGCGGTCCCTCGTGAGCCTGATGAAAAAGAGCGGGGTAGATTTCGGGATCCTGGGAGTGGAGGAAAATTGCTGTGCGAGCGAAGTGCGACGATTGGGCGAGATTGGGCTCTTCGAAATGATGGTGGAGGAGAACCAGGAAAAGTTCAAAGCCGCGGGCGTAAAGAAGATGTTCACCACCTCGCCGCATTGCTTCAACGTCTTCCGCAACGACTACCCCAAGGGGGGTGGGGTCGAGGTCCGTCATTACACCCAGATTCTTGCGGAGGCGGTGGAGAAGAAAAACCTGGAGTTCGCCGGCCGATTTGAGAAGACCGTGACCTATCATGACCCCTGCTACCTGGGGCGCCACAACGGGGTCTTTGATGAGCCTCGGGCGGTGTTGGCGGCGGTGCCCGGGCTAAAGCTGGTCGAAATGGATCGGTCCCGCCAAAAGAGCCTGTGCTGCGAGGGCGGCGGGGGACGCATGTGGCTGGAAGGGACCAACCCGGCAGTGCGCCTGGCCCGACTGCGCGTGAAGGAAGCACTCGACACGGGGGCCGAGGTTCTCGCAACCGCGTGTCCGTTCTGCCTTCTGACCCTGGAAGAGGCGGCGAAACACCTGAATGTGGAGGACCGGTTGCACGTGATGGATATTGCGGAAATCGCGGCTGAGGCGTTGTAGATCGACGAGGGAGTGGACATGCCGTTTGTACCTAAGGTCGGGGTCTACATTTGTCACTGTGGAATCAACATCGCCGCGACCGTGGATGTCAAGAGAGTCGCCGAGTACGCCGCCTCGCTCCCGGATGTGGCCGTGGCCCGCGACTACACCTACATGTGCTCGGATCCGGGACAGGGACTGATTGTGGACGACATCCGCCAGCTCAATTTGAACCGGGTGGTCGTGGCCTCTTGCTCCCCTCGAATGCATGAGCCCACCTTCCGCTCCGCCGTGGCGCGCGCTGGCCTCAATCCCTACTGCTTCGAAATGGCCAATATTCGCGAGCAATGCTCGTGGGTGCACCCCGCCGGTCGCGAAGCGACGGAGAAGGCGATGCAGCTGGTGGCGGCGGCCGTATCCAAGGCGGTGCGCCTCGAGCCCCTGGAGCAGCGCGAAGTTTCCACCACCCCCGCGGCCTTGGTGATCGGCGGCGGGATGGCTGGCATGCAGGCCGCCCTGGATCTGGCCGAGGCGGGCTTTCCGGTCGCCCTGGTGGAACGAGAGCGGGCGCTGGGCGGGCACGTGGCCGGGCTGCAGCGGACCTTTCCGACCCTCGAACCGACCGCAGGACTTCTGAGCTCAATGGTCGAGCGGGTTGGTTCCCAGCCTCGTATCCGCGTCCTGCTCGGAGCGGAGGTCAAGGAAATCACCGGCTTTGTGGGCAACTTCCGCGCGAAAGTCCAAGCCGACCGCCAGCTCGAAGAAATTGCGGTGGGCTCGATCGTCGTCGCCACAGGCTTTGAGGTCTTTGACGCCCACCAGAAGCCTGAGCTGGGTTATGGGACATACCCCCAGGTGATCACGACGGCCGAGTTTGAAAGGCTCGCAGAGCAAGGCCTGGAAGGGAATGGCAGGCGTCTGCAAAGCGTGGTTTTCATTCAATGCGTCGGATCGCGCGATCAACCGGTTGGGCGTCCCTATTGCTCCAGGGTCTGTTGCATGGTCACCGCCAAGCAGGCTCGCACCGTGCGGGAGAAACTACCGGAGGCCAAGGTTTCGGTCTTCTACATGGATGTGCGGGCATTTGGCAAGGGCTTCGAGGAGTTCTACGACGAGACCCGCAAGGCGGGGGTTCTCTACCGGCGGGGGAACCCATCCGAGATCCTGCGGAGGGGCGAGCGGGTCGTGGTGCGAGCTGAAGACACGCTCTTGGGGGAGCGGGTGGAGGTCGAAGCCGACCTGGTCGTTCTGGCGGTCGGCATGCAACCTCGGGCGGATGCCGGTGCATTGGCTGGAATGCTCAAACTGTCGCGCTCGGGGGACGGGTTCCTGATGGAAGCCCATCCGAAGATGCGCCCCGTGGATACAGCCATGGCCGGGATATTCCTGGCCGGTTGCTGTCAGGGCCCCAAGGACATCAGCGAGTCCATCGTGCAGGCCCGGGCCGCCGCCGGAGCCGCCATGATTCCTTTGATGCGCGGAAAGGTCCAAATCGAGGCAGCCACTTCCTTCGTGGACCCGGGGCTTTGCGCCGGATGCGGCCAGTGCGCCCAGGTGTGTGCCTTCGGCGCCCTCAGCCTTCATCCTTTCCGTCCCATCATGACCGTAAACGCGGTCCTTTGCCAGGGTTGCGGCGCCTGCGCCACGGCCTGTCCTTCGGGCGCCATCAACATCAAGCACTTCACGTTCGATCAGGTCATGTCCCAAGTGGAAACCCTATCCGACCGATGCCTATTGGCGGAAAGGGCCGAGGCGGTGGAAGTCGCAGTGTAACCGTGGCAGGGGGGTCCGGCTGGAGCGGGCGGGGCGCGAGCGTGCGGCCGCAGGGCGCGCACGGGGAGGGGCACGATGAACAAAGAGTGGGTGGTGGCAACGCAGGGCGATCCGCTTGGCACCATGCGTTCCTTGCTGGGCGCAATTTGGGATCGGGCGGCGCTTGAGGGAATGATTCTCCCCCTCCGGCCGCCCGAGGGCGGAGACGTGCGCACGCTTCACGCCGAAAACCGCTCTCAACTCTCTGGGTTCGATCCCTTGGCTCCGATCATGCAGCGCAATTGCGCTCGGGAAACAGCCGAACAGATGCGGTCGGCGCCTTCGGCCGTCTGGGGTGTGGCGCTTCGGCCCTGCGAGCTACGCTCGCTGGCTTGCCTCTGCGAGCTGCAAGGGATCGCCGGCACGAAGTTCCTCCGCATCGGGGTGGATTGCCTGGCTACGTTTTCCCCGCAGGAATATGAGCGCCGCGCGCGTTCGACCGGGGGAGCTGAGAGGATGTCCGAGGAGAGCGCACAGTTCGCTCGCCAAGGCGGAATTGCGGCCTACCGGTATCGGACGGCTTGCCAGATTTGTCCGTCTCCCTCGCCGGGCGAGACCGACCTGACCCTTGGACTTATCGGGCTTCCGGTCCGGGAATACCTCCTAGTGTTGACCCGGAGCGAGGAGGTTTCGGCCCGTCTTGGACTGGAGAGGCTGGCGGTTGGACCCGCGCCCCAGGCCGCGATCGCCCAGCGGCAGCACACCCTCGAAGCCCTCGTCGCTCGCCGAGAGCGAAAATGCGAGCGGGTGCTCTCTGGGTTGCCAGAAGGCCTTCCAGTAGAGGTCGCAGAGTTGGTGGATCACCTGCGATCTTGCCGGCCCTGCCGGGACTGCCTGGACGCCTGTCCGACCTGCCTGCAAGTGCTCGAACTTGGAGCGACCAATACCGCTCCCCTACTGCGGGCGGCTGAACAATGGGTCGTCCTGTGCTCAGGCTGTGGAATGTGTGACCAAGCCTGCCCGCGCGGGTATCCTCTCAGTGCCGTGATCCGCCGCTTGGCTCGGTCCCTGGTGCCCGAGCGCGTGGGCACCTAGGCCGACCTGCGTTGGACGCTTGAGAAGAGCGGATCGCCGATCGGCCCAAAGTGAGGTCTCGATCCATGCCTCTCCAATTGCAGACCGACCCCGTCCGGATCGAAAGGATCCTCCAACTGGTTCTCTCGCAGCCGCGTCCGCCTGTGGCTCGCTGCCGTCTCTTGAGTTCGGGCTTTGGGCCGGCGCACATGCTGAGGGTCGAAGGGGACTTGACCGGAACGAAAGCCTGCCTGGGGTGCGGCAGCTGCATGGATGTCTGCCCGGTGTTGGCGCGCGATGCCAAGCGCCGGGCACGCATCGAGTCAAGGACTTCCATGGCGCTGGAAACCCTGGTGGCTGAAGACTGCGATCGGTGCGGCAACTGTGCTTTGGCTTGCCCGCAAGTGGACCCAACGATCAAGCATTTCCTGGTGCAGACCCATCTGGCCGAGGGCATGCAGCAACTTCTGGCCCGGGTGAGCTCGGATGAGATGTTCGTGCTCGACCTGATCCTTTCAGACAGGAACGGCGGAGTGCCATGACCGAAGTCTACATGTTGGGTCAGACCTACGAGGTTCCGGAGAATCTGACGATCCTGAGGGCGTTTGAATGGGTGGGGTTCCACCTGGTCCGCGGGGTCGGCTGTCGGGGAGGTTTTTGCGGCGCCTGCGCGACGGTCTTCCGGATCCAAGGGGACTATCGCTTGCACTATGCCTTGGCCTGCCAAACGGTCGTCCAACCCGGGATGATTCTGGCTCCGATGCCATTTTTTCCTGCTCCTCGACCTGCGTACCACCTGGAGGCACTGGCTCCGGAAGGAGAGACACTGGTTGAGCTCTACCCAGAGATCCTGCGTTGCTTTGGATGCAACACGTGCACGAAGTCCTGTCCCCAGGAGCTCGATGTGCTGGGCTACATGGCTTCGGGAGTGCGAGGCGACATCGCCGACCTGGCGGACGCATCCTTTGATTGCATCTTCTGCGGGCTGTGCGTCGCCCGCTGCCCGGCGGATCTGGTTCCTCCCAACGTGGCCCTCCTGGCTCGCAGGATCTACGGGAAGTATCTTGCTCCCAAGGCCTCCCACCTCAGCCAACGGCTGGGCGAGCTCGCCCAGGGCAAATTCCAGACAGAGCTGCAGGAGCTCAAGTCTCTTACGCGCGAAGGCCTCAAGGCCAGGTATGAAGCCAGGGATATCGAGCCCTAGCGATTAAGATCCAGCTTCCGGCTTCCGAATCCGAATGGACTTTGAATTCTCTTCCGACAGCGTGATGCTGCGCGACATGGTCCGGCGGTTTGTGCAGAAGGAAGTGCGGCCGCTGGAGATGGAGTTCTTCCGTCACGGGTCGATTGATGAGGCCAAACGAGGGCAGCTGCGAGCCTCCGTCGAGCAAATGGGCCTATGGGGGATCACCGTTCCTGAGCAGTTCGGGGGAGGGGGGCTGGACGTCGTTTCCAGCTGTCTCCTCGACGAAGAGTTGGGGTCGACCTTCCTCCCTGTGGAAATCGGGGAAGTCACGCCGCTCCTTTTCAATTGCCGAGAAAGCCAGATCCAGCAGTACCTGCAGCCCGCCCTGGCGGCCAAGCGGAAGGCCTTTGTCGCCGCGCGAGAGCCGGGCGGCCTGCAACCGGAGCTGTGGAAAACCGAAGCCCTCCGCAGGGCGGACCGGTGGGTGGTCAATGGACGGAAAGAAGTCACGGGCCTTCCCGGCACCGAAGACTTCTGGATCTTGTTCGCCAGGAGTGCCTCAGGACCCACGGCGTTCTTGGTCGACGCAGACACTCCCGGCCTCACCCTCCGTTCGGGAAAGGGGGTCCTGCTGGACGTGCAAGAGGCCGTGCTTTCCGTGGGATCGATCCTGGGCGCCGAGGGGAGGGCCTTCCAGTTGGCCCGAGAGTATGCGCCCATTAGCTGGATCCGCAGCGGGGCGCGGTATCTGGGTGTTGTCTCGAGACTCTTGGAAATGGCCTCCGAGCACGCCCGGGATTGGGTCGCGCTGGGCGCCGCGCTCTCCGTGCGCCCCGCCATTCGGCGAATGCTCGCCGAGACCCAAGTCGATTTAGAGAGCTGCCGCTGGCTTGTTTATCATGCCGCTTGGATGGCGGACCGAGGCCAAGCAATCCGGGCACCCGCAAGCCAAGTTCGGCTCGGCACAGGCGTGATGCTCCAGAAGGCTGTGGATCGGACGACAATGCTCTTTGCCGGTCCCGGGCCCAGTCCCCAGATCGAGCTCAACCGCTTCGTGCGGAGTGCGGCGCCAGCGGCCCTTCTCGAGTGGGCCTTGGAGCAGGCTCGAGAGGCCGTCGCCTTCGGGGTGCTGGAATCTGAGACGGAAGGCAGGCGACAATGAGCGTAACCCGACTTGTGCCCGTAACGGATGGCGACCCCGTTCGTGCCCTTCAGGAATTCCTGTCTGCTTGGTGGGATCGAAACGAAATCCGCGCGATGCTTGCCCCGACCCGAGTGAAACCGGGTTCCGCCGTGAGAGTGGAGGCAATCGTTTGTCGCGATGATCTGGATCGCGTCGATCCCTTGGCCCCGGTGATCTCCGGGAATGCGGCTAGCCTCCTGGACGAGTTTGCCAGGGAACACGGTACCGGCAAGATTGCGGCTATGCTGCGTCCCTGCGAATTGCGCGCCTTGGTCGAAATGCGCAAGCGGAAGCGCACCACCCCCGCCGTGGATGCCACCGAGGTGATTGGCGTGGACTGCCTATCCTGCTACCCCCAGGAGGAGTATTTGCGGATGGCCAGGGGGAGGCCGGCGGGAAGCCTGTTGAAAGAAAACCTGGAATACGCGTCGGAGGGTGGCTTGACGCCCGAAAGCCTCCGCACCGCCTGCCAGATTTGTGACTGGCCGGCGCCCGTCGGGGCTGACTTGGTGATCGGTATGCTCGGGGTGGACACCGATACCCAACTCTTCCTTATTGCTCGAGACGAAAGCACCGACCTAAGGACCCATTTGGCCGAGATCGCCCCAGCCCGGGTTCCGGAAGACGCCGTGGTGCGGCGGGAGATGGCCGTCGCAGCACTTTCCGAGAAGCGCGCGCGTCAACGCAATCGGCTGATCGGGTCTTTCCCGAACCTTTTCGCGGATCTGGGCTCGGCCCTGTCGATGTTTGTGAACTGCTCGCTGTGCGGGGATTGTCTGCAGGCTTGCCCGTTGTACCACGGGGAGCTGGCTGGGATGCTGGGCACAGGCGGGATGCGTGAAGGCAGACGGCCGGTTCTGGCCGAGCTGGTGGAACTCGCTCGCTGGCTGAGCTCCTGCTCCGGATGCGGAACCTGTGAGGATGTCTGCCCGCAGGATGTGCCCGTGATGGCGTTGGTCTCCTGCCTGAGTCACCGCATCCGGGAAGGGTTGCATTACCGGGCGGGAGATCCGGACCAGCCTCTGCCCTGGCTGGTTTCCTGAGGAAGGGGGCAGGGGAAACGCGGCAACCGACCGCCGAGCCGCCGGGGGAACCATGCCATATCCGGAAGTATTTCAGGCGTCGCTGGCCAAAGTGGAAGCCTCTCGGAGGAGGCGGCTTTCGGAGGTCTATCCGCGCCTCCCGGCGGTGGAGCGCGAGAAGCTTCTGCGCACATTCCACCCGGACTACATCCAGAGCGCCTTTCGCGAGATTGCCATTGGACCCAACCAGGGCGACCAGACCCCGCGAGAACTCGCCGAGGCCCTGGAGGGGCCCAGCCTCATATCGGCGCGCCAAGTTCGATTGGGGGAGGTGGAGGCCGAATGTGACGTCCTGGTCATCGGCGGGGGCGGGGCGGGTGCGAGTGCCGCGCTCTTGGCCTGCGGAACGGGAGCCCAAGTGCTTCTGGCGACAAAGTTGCGCTTCGGGGACGCCAATACCGTGATGGCGCAGGGGGGGATTCAGGCGGCCGACAAGGCGAACGATTCGCCCGCCATCCATTACCTGGACGTGATCGGCGGGGGAGGGTTCGCCAACGATCCCGATCTGGTCGAAGCTCTGGTGAACGATGCCCCTGAGGTGATCGCCTGGCTTGAGTCTCTGGGAGTCATGTTTGACAAAGACCCGGATGGCACCATGCGCACGATCCACGGCGGGGGCACCAGCCGCAAGCGCATGCACGCGGCTCGAGACTACACCGGGGCGGAGATCATGCGCACCCTGCGCGACGAGGTCCGCTCCTTCTCGACTGGCGATGCCGCCGCGGTCCGGATCTGGGAGTTCCGCCCTGCGGTGGAGCTCATTCTCGATGACCGCGGCCAGGCGGCGGGGGCGGTCTTGAAAGACCTGGACACGGGCAAACTGCTCGTCGTCCGTGCCAAGTCGGTGATCCTGGCGACGGGAGGCAGCGGCCGCCTCCACTACCAAGGATTCCCGACCACCAACCATTATGGGGCGACAGGAGATGGGCTGGTCCTTGCGTACCGGGTGGGGGCCAAACTCTGTTTCATCGATACCATGCAATATCACCCGACCGGAGCGGCCTATCCGGAGCAGATCCTGGGACAACTGGTGACTGAGAAGGTAAGAGGGTTGGGAGCGCAGGTCTGCGACGCGGAAGGAGAGCAGTTCGTTTACCCCCTCGAGACGAGGGACGTGGAAGCAGCCGCTTTTATCCGAGAATGCCTGGAACGCAAGAAAGGGGTCACCACCCCCACTGGCCAACCGGGGGTTTGGCTCGACTCTCCGCTGATCGACATCGTGGCTGGGCCGGGGACCATCGCTCGCGAACTACCCGCCATGGTCCGGCAGTACAAGCGCTTCGACATCGACTTGATCAAAGAGCCCATCCTGGTGTATCCGAGCCTGCACTACCAGAATGGGGGGGTGGCCATCCAGCCCGACTCCGCCACTCCCATCCCCGGGCTGTTTGTGGCGGGAGAGGCGGCCGGGGGCATTCACGGCCGAAACCGGCTCATGGGAAACAGCCTGCTCGACATTTGCGTATTTGGTCGGCGAGCCGGACTGTCTGCTGCCCGATGGGCGAAACAGGTTCAGCAGGGGTCGGCAACGCTCGCTCATCTCGAGAGATGGGAAAGGCTCAGGCGGGAGGCCCGCCTGACGGCCGGGACTCCCAGCCCAGTGATCCTGCCGGACTACACGACTCATTGAGGTTGTCCGGGCACTCGCGCCCAAGCCATGCGTCTCCAGCGAGCGGGAGCCCAGATCACCGCAGCTCAAAGGCCTGGGGCAAGTCGGCTCGGGGTTTCCGGATCGATTCGGGAACTCAGCTTAAGGAAGCGGGCGGAGACTTCATTCTTCGCCCGCTGCATTTCTAGGGGGGTCCACTGAGGGGCTCGACGCGTTAGGAGAATCGCAAGCGGGCGCTCGCTGTGCCCTGGGCGTCCGCCAGAAGCCCCCGAATTACCTCCAAAGCCTCCGGGACAGCCCTCCGTACCTGCAAGCTCAGGTCCTCGCAGCAATCGTTGGAAGGTTGGATCTCGATCCCGACCAAGAGCAGGGGGGAAGGCAGGGGGAGACCGAGTTGCCGCGCCAGCTCTAGGGCGGACAGAAGGGACGTATCGTGGGCGGAGGTGAGATGACCGAGCGAGGGGTCCCCCACTTCATCAATGGGGAGGCAGCGGACCTGTCCTCTCTTCCCGTTCGCCGTGGTCACGGCATCCACCAGGATGGCTCTCTCGTAGCCCACCAGTCGTTCCATCAGGGCGAGTCCGCTGCAATCAAGGCAATCGAACTCGACGTCCTGGTCGTGAATCTGATTCTGAAGCATGGCCACGAGCTTCCAACCCACCCCATCATCGCCCAACAGCGGATTTCCCAGGCCGAGGACCAGGGTTGCCGCTTGGGGAGGGGCAGGGCTCTCCAGACCGCACCGAGCCTCAACCCCAGCCCGTTTCTTCACTGGATCACGGGGTAAGTCCATCGGTAATTCGCACCTTCTGTCGGCGATTCCCCGTTCAAAACTCGTCGTTGGGGGTTCGCAGCCTGAGGATCATCTTCGCCGTGGCGCACATTTCCCCGTCCGGCGCCATGAAGTAGTCCTGAAGCGTGGACTCCGTTTGGAATCCCAGAGCCTGGAAGGCCTTGATGAAGCTCGTCTGGTCTTGAAGAATCTCCGCCTCCAGCATGACCAAGTCCCGTTTCTTGGCGATTTCGATCAGCGCCTGGAGCATCCGATTACCTAGGCCTCGCCTTCGGAAGTCCTTCGCAAGGAAGATACGGACTTCGGCGCGGTGGCGGGCTGGGCCGCGCCCGAAGCGAAGGGTCGCGTCACCAACGATCCTCTCGCCTACTACAGCCACGAGAGGGAACACCGTCTCATAGTCGAGCGCCTCGACCCAGCCGCTGACCAAGGCTGGATCCCGCACCTCGTTGCGCATGATGCGGCGTTCCTGGGGGGTTACCGTGGAGAAGAGATCCAGCAGGGCTTGTTTGTCTTCCGGGACAAGGGGCCGCAAGAGGACCCGGGCCCCGTCTCTCAGGGTCAAGAGTTGGCGATAGATGAGCTCCTGTTGGTTGATCACCTTCCGTGCTCCTCTGAGGTGAGTGCAGCCGAAACGTTCGAACGCACCGACAAAATCAAACGGCGAAGGGCCTCTTCGGTCTTCCCCGTTTCTAGCATTTCTGCTTAAGGTTGGTCAACACCACGCCGTGCGCGTCTCGAATCGTGACTTCCAGAGGCATCTGGCCGGGCAAAGTGTGAGTGGCGCATCCAAAGCACGGGTCATAGGCGCGGAAAGCCATTTCCACGCGATTAAGCATCCCTTCGCTGACGACCTTCCCATTGTGGACGAAAGCTTGAGCGGCCTTGCGGATGGACATGCTGATCGGCGCGTAGTTGTTGGTTGTGCCCACGATGAGGTTGACTTTGGTTACAATTCCGCGCTCGTCGGTCCAGTAGTGATGGGTGAGGGTGCCGCGCGGCGCCTCCACGATCCCGACGCCTTCCGTCGGTTTCTCCGAGGGGATCGTGCGGAAGTTGTCGGAGGTGATTTCGGGATCGGTGGCCAGCTCAACCCACCGCTCGGCAGCGTAGAGCAGCTCGATGAGCCGTGCCCAGTGGGTGGCCAAGCGTTGGTGGACCGGCTTTCCGCCCAAGGTCTTGAAGAAGCGCTCATATTCGGCCTGGGCAAGCGGGGTAGCCATGCCGTCCGCTGCGTTGAGTCTGGAAAGAGGTGTGGCACAGTACACGCCAGAGTCCTTGCCGTCGACGAAGCCTTTCCAGCCCACCTTCTTGAGGTACGGGAACTTGAGATAGGTCCAGGGCTCAACGTGCTCGGCTATCCAATCCTGGTATTCGGAGGGAGCGTACTTGCCCAAACGCTTGCCCTCGGGATCCACGACGCTCACCTTGCCGTCGTAGAAGTTGACGCGATTGTTCTCGTCGACCAAGCCGATGTAGTGCGTCTTGTGCGTATAGGCATCACCCAGGACCAAATCAAGGTAGGTCTTGTTCTTGAGTACGATGTCTTCGAAGAGCTTCAGGCTGAACTGGGCAAACTCCACAGACCAGCGCCCCATCGCCTCGATCTCGCCCCGTTGCTCTTCGGTGATCCCTTTGCTTTGTCCACCGGGGATGCCGGTGCAGGGGTGTACCTTGCGGCCGCCAATGATCTCGACGACCGTATGTCCGTACTTGCGAGCCTGGATGACCTTTCCTCCAACCTCAAGCCCAACCTTGTGAATGACCCCCAGGATGTTGCGTTCCGCCACGGGCGCGTCGGGGCCCATGACAAAGTCCGGCCCACCCAGTGCATAGAAGTGGGTGGTGTGGTCGGTTACGAAGAAAGCGCTGTAGAGAAGTTCGCGAAGCTTCTTGCCAGCCGGCGGGGGCTCTACGTGATAGACCGCATCGCAGGCCTTAGCGGCAGCCATGTGGTGCGCCTCGGGGCACACCCCGCAAATGCGATTGGTCAGGATGGGCATCTCCTCTACGGGCCGGCCGACGCAAAAGCGCTCAAACCCGCGCAGTTCCGGGATCTGGAAATAGGTGTTGGCAACCTCTCCCTTATCATCGAGGAAGATTTCGATCTTGCCGTGCCCTTCCAGGCGTGTGATCGGGTCAATCGTGATGCGCTGCATGCTCTTCCTCCTGCCAGGCCGCCTTGCCAGCCTGGAGTAACGACCCGCCCATGTTGAAGCGGTACAGCGACCCAGCCGGGTCGGGGATGCCATCCAGAATGCGGTCGATCTCGGCGGGTTCCGTACTGTCAATCACCGAGGCAACTGCGCTGAGCAGCCTGGCCCCAATGTCCATTGCACCTGCCGCAGGACCATAGCAGCCCACACACGGCATACCCGCCTTGGGACACAAGCCGGTGCACCCGCTGCGGGTTGCTGGACCACTGCAGAGGATGCCCTGCTCTAACAAGCACAGCTCGGGGTCGGTTAGGATTTCTTGAATTCGCACGAACTTGTGGATTTTCTTTTCATTCCGCTTGCGCGGGCATTCGTCGCACACGGTGGAAAGGCCGGCCCCGATCACGGCACCTTTTGGCGGGAGTTCTGCTTTCCCCTGCAAGGCCTGGATCACCAGATCCACGACGGCCGCTACTTGATGCGACTCGGGCGGACAGCCAGGCATGTAGTAGTCGACGGGCACTACCTGGTCAAGAGGACGAACGACCGACCACATCTCGGGGAGGTGCAGTTCTCCCTCGCTGGCGATCCATTTGGGGTTGGGCCGAAGGCCCTCGGGGTTGTTGGTGGATGGACCCTGGAAGGCCGTGTCGAGGATCTCTCGGGTGCTGGAGAGATTGGCAAGCGCGGGGATTCCGCCCTCGCAGGCGCACGATCCAAAAGCAACCAGGATCTTGGACTTGCGCCGCAGCAGATGGGCGACCTCTTCGTTTTCGCTGTTGCGAATCGCCCCATTGAAGAGGCACAAGGTGATCGACTCGTCGGGCATCGCCTTGACGTCCTTGTACTTGGCGTCCATGGCGACAGGCCAAAAGGCGACCTCGAAGTTTGCGTCCACGTCCAAGATCTTCTCGTGAATATTCAATACGGCGATTTCACATCCGCCGCACGAACTGGCCCAATACATGGCAAACTTTGGCTTTCCGTTCTGGCTCATGCGGGCACCTCCATCATGCTGGCCTGCGCGGCCTCTTTGGCCATGGTGCGCGCCCCGTTCCCAGATGGCCAGTGAAGAGGACCAAGGGCACGAACCTCCTCTACCATCTTGGTAATCTCCTCTGCCAGGTGCGCCCCCTCCGCAGCACTCGCCCACACCAGTTTGACGCGCTGGGGTTCGATCCCCATCTGACTGAGCAGGCGCTGCAAGAACTGATAGCGACGCATCGCTTTGTAATTCTGCTCGATATAGTGGCATTCGCCTGGATGGCAACCGGTGATCATTACCCCATCCGCCCCGGAGGCGAGGGCTTTTAGGACGAAGGTTGGGTCCAGCCGTCCGGAGCACATCAATCGGATCAGGCGGATATTGGGCGGGTACTTCATCCTGGCCGTGCCCGCCAAGTCCGCGGCGCGGTAGCTGCACCAGTTGCAGGTGAAGCCAATAACCACGGGTTCGAAGGTCTCTGTCATTTCGACCCCTCTTCACTAAGATGAGATGGTTTCGTTTCAAAACTAGGCCAAGGAAAGGGCCCCCCGGGCCCTTCCCCGGAACCGCATGGGACAGGCACTGCATTCATTGGATCGCTCCGCATCCTTGCCGGTTCCTTCGTCCCGCAACAACAGGGTATCGACCTCAGGCCGGCACCGGTTCAACAACTCGCCTCGTCTGGCCATCTATGTTGCGGAAGAGGAGACCCTCCAGCTGGGCCAGGACTTGCTCATTGCTGAATCCGGTCCCGCTGATGGCACCGGCAGGGCAAGCGGCCACGCACGTGCCGCAGCCTTGACACAGCGCCGGATTTACCTCGGAGACGGCCCGGTCCTCGTGGAAGGTGATCGCGTTGAAGGGGCACAAGCTGTTGCAGATCCGGCAACCGGAGCAGTGTTCCTCGTCAATGCTCGCGCGGATGGGCTCCAGGGCGATTTCTTTCTGTTGGATCTTGCCCATGATTCGCGCCGCGGCGGCCGCCCCTTGCACCACGGTAGCGGGAATATCCTTGGGTCCTTGCGCACACCCGGCAATGTAGATGCCTTCCGTCATGGTCGCAACGGGGTCTAGCTTGGGGTGCCTCTCGGTGAACCAACCGTTTGCGCTGCAGGAGATGCCAAAGAGCTTGCCGACCTCCTTGGCGTCATGGCGCGGCTCCAGGCCTGCGGAAAGGACGACCATATCGACCGGGATGCGGCGCTGTTTGCCGATGAGCGTATCCTCCACCTGCACGATGAGTTTCCCTTGTTCGCCAGGGAAGCGCGCCGCATCCGTTATCTCGGCCACCTTGCCTCGGATGAAGTGCCCTCCCTCCTCGAGGATGCGGTTGTAGAACTCCTCATAGTCCTTGGCGGCCGCGCGAATGTCGATGTAGAAGTTGTAGACCTCCGCCTCGGTCCGTTCTTGAACGATGTGGGCAAACTTGAGACTCTGCATGCAGCAAATGGCCGAGCAGTACTTGTTGTAGTTTTCGTCCCGGCTGCCGACGCAGTGGACGATCGCCACGGACTGGGGCACGGTTTTCCGGTCGCGCAGGACGATCTTGCCCTCGGTCGGGCCCGCGGCATTGCAAAGTCGTTCGAATTCCAGGCTGGTGAAGACATTGGGCAACCGACCGTAGCCGTACTGAGGAATGCGCCGCGCGTCGAAGAGGTCAAAACCCGTCGCCAACAGGATGTTCCCCACTTTCAGTTCGACCAGTTCGTCCTTCTGATTGAAGTCGATTGAATTCGGCTCCGTGGGGCAGAAGAGCTGGCAGGCCTTGCACTTCCCGGTCTTAAAGTAAGTGCAGGACTCCGCGTCAATCACCGGGTACTTCGGAACCGCCTGCGCGAAGGGTCGGTAGACACTCTTGCGGATCCCCATACCAGCCTCATAGACGGTATCGACCACTTTCTTGGGGCACTTCTCCCAGCAAATACCGCAACCCGTGCAGGTCGCCGTGTTGACGTAGCGCGCCTTCTTACGGATGGTCACTGTGAAGTTCCCCACGTAGCCATCCACCTTCTCGACCTCGCTCCAGGTGAGCAGGGTGATGTTGGGGTGCGAGCCTACATCCACCATCTTCGGCGTAAGGATGCAGGCGGAACAATCCAGGGTGGGGAAGGTCTTGTCGAACTGCGCCATGTGCCCGCCGATCGAGGGTTCGCGTTCGACCAGGTAGACCGGAGTGCCACCCTCGGCTAGCTCCAAGGCGGCCTGGATTCCAGCAATTCCACCCCCCACGACCAGCGTGGCTGGATCAATCGGGACGCGCAAGGGCTCCAGAGGAACTTGATAGGTGACGCGCTCTACCCCGCCCGAGACGATGGCCATGGCTTTTTGAGTGGCGGCTTCCCGATCCTTGTGGACCCAAGAATCCTGCTCTCGAACGGAGACGAGCTCGCACAGATAGGGATTCAGGCCCGCCCGAGCACAGGCTCCGCGAAAGGTTTTCTCATGCAGGTGCGGAGAGCAGGCCGCCACCACCACGCGGGTCAGCCCGAGATCGTGGATGTCCTTTTCGATCAGCTCCTGTCCAAGGCTCGAACACATGAACTTGTAGTCCCGGGCCACCAGGACACCCCGCGGGCCAAGTTTTTCCTGCGCCCACTTGGCGACTGCCTCAACGTCCACCGTGCCCGCGATATTGCTTCCACAGTGGCAGACGTAGACTCCTACCCGTTCGCTCATCGTTTCCCATCCTTTCCCAAGTCGGACTACCCTTCGCTAGATGAGGCTTTCTCGCGGGCCAACTCAGACCGCCTGCGGGCGATTGCAAAAAGCCAAAATCGGTTCCGCCGACACCAGCTCCGAGCCAATCCCGAGACGCTCCGGGGCCACTCCCATGGCCAACCCCAGCACCTGCGTGAAATAGAGTACGGGAACCGAGAATTTCGTTCCGAAAACCTCGTTCACCTGCCCCTGGTAGCATTCCAGATTGATCTGGCACATCGGGCACGCGGTGGCAATCACGGCCGCACCGCGATCCACGGCATTCTGCAGGAGATCGTGGACCAGGCTCAAGGCCGCCGGTCGACTGGAGATAATCAGGGACCCGCCGCAGCAGCGCAGCCGCAGCGGATAGTCTATGGGTTCTCCCCCCGTGGTCGCCATGAGGTCTTCAAAGAACCTCGGCTGCTCAACATCCTCCGTCCCCTTCTTGGGCCTCACCATTTGGCATCCATAGTAGACCGCGATCCGCAGCCCGGTCAGGGGGTGGGTCATTTTGCTCTTGATCTCCTCCAGCCCGACGTCCTCAACCAATACCTCCATCAAATGCCTCACCGAGCTCTTTCCGGAAAAATGGAGGTTGTCGGCTTCCAGGGCATAATTGATGTGTTCGGCCATGTCGGGGTCGGCCCGGAGCTGAGTGCGGGCTGAGTACATGTTCTTGTAGCAGCCGCTGCAGGGGCAAACCACATCCAGGTTCTGTTTCTCGGCCATGGCCAGATTCCGAGCGCTGAGGGCAAAGGCCAGGACCTCGTCCACGTGGAAATAGGCTGTGGCGCCGCAGCAGTTCCAATCCTCCAGCTCGTGAAGCTGGACGCCAAGACGCTGAGTTGTCTCGGTGGCAGACAAATGGTAGCTGAGCCCCATTTTCTCCAGAGAACATCCTGGGAAGTACGCGTATTCCTTCATGAGGCGCCTCCCACCGGGATGATCCTGCTGAACATTCTCCGAAATCCCTCCAGCCTCTTGATCCTTGGAGGGAGCACGGGAATCCTGCCTTTGAGCATCAGGCCCGTGGCGGTCATGGCCTCCTCAAGGAAACCTCGTAGGCCGTAGCTGAATATGTAAGCCGGGGCCAGAACGGGTTCGTATGATCTTCCGCCCCCCTGGATCATTTTCACGAAGGTTTCCGAGAACACGGGTCCAATCAGCCCTTCCTTGTACTTGTTTCTCCACATCGAATAGCGCTCCAGCGCATACATGAGTTCGGCAATGTCAATTCCCTCCGGACACCGAACCGTGCACTGGTAGCACGAAGCACAGAACCAATAGGTGTTGCTCGCCAAGACCTCGTCCTTGAGGTCGGCGTTGATCATGGCAATCAGTCGCCGCGGTGTATGGTCCATGAAAGGCGCCACAGGGCAAGAACCGCTGCAAGTCCCACATTGGATGCAGGTCCTGATCGGGTTGCCGTGCGCGGCATACAAGAGGTTGGAAATCTCTTGGCTGAACCCTGGTTTTGTTGCCATCAAGTTCCTCCGTTGGGTCTCAAGGTTGAACCCGCTTCGCCGTGGGTCGTGCAGAATGGGCGGCTCAGGCTTCCCGCCACCCACCAACCCCTGTAGGCTGTAGAGAGGGCTCCAGTTGCTGTGCCTGTGTGCACCGCAGGCTGAGGGCCCTACTTGGCTTCCGCCTTTTTGGCCTCGGCAGCCTTGAGCAGGGCCTCCACGCGGTCCAAGAGCAGCTTCGGCTCGACGGGCTTCTCCACCAACTCGTCGACGTCCACAAAGTGAGGATGCATCGGCCCCCCCGGAAAGAGGAAGGCGATTTGCTCCCGGATACCCGTGATGATTAGCACAGGAATCTGCTTGAGCTTGGGATCATTTCTCAGTTTCCGTGCAATCATGACGCCTTCCGCTCCCCGGCCCATCATGATATCGAGCAGAAGTATGTCGTATGGCTTTGACTGCAGGGCCCGGAGCCCCTCCTTGGGGTTGTAGGCCACACTCACGTCGTACCCGGCGCCCACAAGGATCGGCCTGATTCCTTCGACAAAATCCGGGTCGTCGTCAATTATCAGGAGTTTCTTACTTGAAGCCATTACGGACCTCCATGGTGAGAACTTGCCGAGGGATTGCCGACTAAATCGGCCTGGCTTGGTTGATTTGTCAGGGCTGGCAGGCGAATCGTGAACGTGCTGCCCTCGCCGAGTTCGCTCTCAACGGAAAGGCTCCCGTGGTGAACCTCGACGATGCGGCGTGTGAGGGCGAGACCCAGGCCAGTGCCTCTTTCGGCTTCGGGGCCGGCCTTGCCCACGTGGAACCCCTCAAAGACATGGGGTAAGTCCTCTTTGGATATGCCCACACCTTGGTCGGTGACCGCGAGCAGAATGTGTTCTGCCTCCGCCTTGGCCTGAAGGGAAACCCGGGTGCCCGAGTGAGAGTACTTGATGGCATTGCCAAGTAGGTTGACGAGGGCTTCTGTCAAGGTCGTCTCGTCCCCGCTGAGGAGAGGCAGTGGCCCCTCCTCGGAGGTGACCACTTCAACGTCCTTACGGGTCGCGAGCGACTGCACCTCCTCGACCGCTTTGGCGACGAGGCCAGAGATGGAAATGGGTCGGAACGTGGCTGCGAGCCCCTCGAGGTCCACGGAGTAGACCTTCAGCCAGCCATGCACCACTTTCATCAGCCCCTCCAGGGAAGACTCCATGCGCTTCAGGCGGCTCATTTGAGTATCACTCAAGGACGCTGACAATTCAGTCTCAAGCGCCCAGAGGTTCTGCTGAACCGCGCCCAGGGGAGCCTTGAGCTCGTGGGAGACAATCGCAGCGAAATTCTCCCTGAGCATTTCCTTCTCTTGTCGCAGGGCGATTGTTTCCTGGACCAGTCTACGCTTCTCGAGGCCGCGCCTCACGATCATTCGGAATTCGTCGGGGGTGAACGGCTTCGGTAGGAAGTCGTAAGCTCCGCTCTTCATCGCGTCGACCGCGGAACTGACCGTCGCATAGCCCGTGATCACGATCGTCACTAGGGTGGGATCGATCTCGTGAATTCGCTCCAGCACCTCGAACCCAGAGATTCCGGGCATCTTTAGGTCGACGAAAATCAGGTCGGGCTTGAGCTCTTCAGCGAGTTGGAGCCCTCGAGTGCCATCGCTGGCGGTTGCCGTGTCGTATTCGCCGCCCTTGAGAATCAGCACGCATGAGTCCAGGACGACTTCCTCATCATCGACGATTAGGATCTTGGGCCTAGGTTCCATGGATCGCAACTTCCTCCACAGCCACCGGCAGTCGAATCACGAAGGTTGTCCCTTTTCCCACTTGACTGACCACGGATATCGTCCCCTTGTGCTCCGCAACGATGCCGTGGCTGATGGCCAGGCCCAGCCCGACCCCGTGCCCAGTCTCCTTGGTCGTGAAGAAGGGGTCAAAGATCCGGTCCATGTTCTCCGGGGCAATGCCTTGACCTGTGTCGGAAAACTGCACCTCGACACACTGGTCGTCTGGGAGGAACCGCGTGGCAAGTGTCAGGCGTCCCCCATCCTTCATGGCCTCCGCAGCATTGATGATCATGTTCATAAACACGCGGGAGATCTGCGAAGGGTCAAGGATGAGCAGGGGGAGATCCTGCTGAAGGTCCCGCACCATCTCGATGTTCTGGAACGAGGCCTGCCTTTCTACTAGACTTGCGCACTCGGCCAGTATCGAGTTGACGCTGCAGAGCGTCTTGTCCGGCTTCCTCTGCCGGGAGAAGTCCAGTAGGGCGCGGATGATGTCCCGGCACCGGTCGGCCTGGGTGACAATCTTGCGCAGCGACTCGGTCGCGGGGCCATCACACGGTGCGTTCTCCAAGAGAAGGTGGGAGTAGGTGACGATCCCCTGAAGAGGGTTGTTGAGATCGTGGGCCACATTAGCCGCCAGCTGGCCAATCAGTGCGAGCCGCTCGGACTCCATGATCTTCTTGCGGGTGAACTCCTTGAGGCTCGCATCCCTCTCTTTCAAGGCCAAAGCCATGACGTTAAAGGCCGAGGCGAGATCCCCTAACTCGTCACTGGACCTTACGTCCACCCGGGCATCCAGATTCCCTCCCGCCACTTCGCTGGCGGCCAGGGACAAACGTCTTATCGGAACAGATATCCGCCGAGCCAAAAGATACGCTAAGAGCATGGTGACAAGGGCCCCGGCCAGCGCGATGGCAAGGAAGGACGTGATCGTCTGGCGAGTGAGATCGACATACCTCTGTTGCAGAATGCCCACGTAGAGGATTCCAATGATCTGCTGATCAGCGTTCCTGATGGGCTCGTAGGCGGCGATGTACCAATTGTTGACAACGAAGGCTGGCGCAATCCACGGCTGCCCTTTCTCAACCACCTGTTGATAGACCTGTTCTTGGATGCGCGTCCCGATCGCCCTCGATCCATCCGTGTTCAGGACATTGGTCGAGATCCTCACATCGTCCTGGAAAATCGTGGATGTTCCGATATCTTTGCCCTGATATTCCATGCCCTGGAAGACAGTCTGTTTGACCTTGTCCACGATCTCGTAGTTTCTGTTGAGGAGAACACCCCCATACACTACCCCGATGAGATCCCCTTGGGCGTCAAACACCGGAGCGGCCGATTTGATCATCATGCCGGCCGTCTGTTCCGTGTCCGTCCTAGGCCGGGCCATTGGCGTACTCACGAATTTGATGTCTGCCTGATTCGCCAAGGCCTGAGACTCGAGCCGCAGATCGCCGGCCGGCACAATTTCGGTTCCTCCGACGGGCGCTTTGCTTTGCAGCACAGCTTTTACCAAAGGATCCACGCTTTGGTCATCGCCCGTGGGCTCGTTGGGGCCAGCTCGAATGATCACCTTTCCGCGGACATCGGTCACGTCCAAGACGTCGAGGGATTCAGATTGCTTGACCTTTGTCAGTTCCACGGCCACCGGGGCCAAATTGCCTGAGGACAGATCTTCCTCGACCAGACGGCGGCTCGCGGTGAGCTGAATCACGTCGTTGTTGTGGCGCAATTCGTCCAGGTAGATCTCCCGTGCGGCATTGAGATCCTTTTGGACCATCTCCTGTGCTTCCGAAACCACCCGATTTTGAATCGTCTCGACTCCGATGGCGATAATAATGCCGCTGGTAATCAGCGCAATGAGCAGGAAGCTCCCCGTCAGCTTGGCTGCGATCGAGAGCTTCGGTCGCCACTGGAGCGATTTGACAATGCTTGGCAGCTTCCGCCAGTTCATATCCTTGACATCGATGCCATTTGGCCGTCAAAGGGCCTCGTGAACCAATTCAATCAGGTCCTTGACCACAAGCTGATTCTCGCAGCCGGCTGTCTTGAGTGCGTCTCGGTACATGCTATGGTCCTTCGGGCAGGCTGTGACGAAGACATGGACGCCGTCGAGTTTAGCGGCCTCGCGCACGCGCGACTCGCTCGGCCGCTCGCGCATTGCGCCCTCCTCCATCCAGATGCGGCCACCGCCCGCGCCGCAGCAATAGGCGCGATCGCCATGGCGGGGCATTTCGACCACCTGGCAACCGGTGGCCGCAATCACTCGGCGCGGAGCATCGTAAATCCCGTTGTAGCGGCCCAAGTAGCAGGGGTCGTGGTATGTCACCTTGTAGCCCAGCTTCTTGGTCAACCTGAGTTGGCCGGAAGCAATCAGTTCGTCCAGCAGCTCAGCGTAGTGAAGCACCGACCATCGCCCTTTGCCATTTGCCGGATACTCGTTTTTCAAGGTGTTGTAAGAGTGCGGGTCCGTTGTGACGATGGTCTTGAAGGTGCACTTGTCTAGGGTGGCATGGTTTTTCTCGACGAGCATCTCGAACAAGCCTTCCTCCCCCACGCGGCGGACATCGTTGCCCGCGTTGCGCTCACCCTCGTAGAGAATGCCGAAGTCGAGGCCGGCCTGGCGAAGTACGCTGGCCGTGTCTCGCGTGACCTCTCCCAGCCCGGCGTGGAAGGAGGCGTAGTCACCGACAAACCACAGGAATTCGACCGGTTCCCTGCGCGCATCCTTGATCCTGGGCTGGACTCCTTGGGCCCACTTGACTCGCGATCGCTCCGGCTGGCCGAAGGAGTTTCCGTAGCGTCCCAAGTTGGCCAGCGCTTCCTGCAATTGGCCATCCATCCGGCCTTCGACGACGAGGTAGCGGCGCAGATCCACAATCGATGAAAGCTGGTCGATGAATACCGGGCAGATCTCAACGCAGGCACGGCAACTGGTGCAAGCCCAGAGCTCGTCGGTATGTACGATCTCGCCGTGTAAAGCGGGGGCGCCCTCCGGATGCCATAGATGTGCTTCCAGATTGATCATCAGATTGCGCGGCGAAAGACTCAAGCCGCTGGCAAAGGCTGGGCATTGATCCTGGCAACGCCCGCAGCGGGTACAGGCCTCAAAGTCGAGGATTTGCTTCCAGGTGAAATCACGCCACTCCTTTACTCCTACACTGTTCCCAGAGCGCACGGGAGCCAACTTGCCAGCCGGCTCAAGGGGTCGGAAGAATATGTTCACTGGCGCCGCAAAGATGTGAAACAGTTTCGTATAGGGCACGCTAGCAATGAAAGCAAAGGCAGCCAGTGCATGCGCAATCCACAACGAGAGATGCAGGGAACGTGCGGTCGGCTCGCTGAGTCCCACGAGCAAGGAAGCAATCGCGTTGCCTACGGGCGACCAGCCGGCCCAGGCCGGGTGCGTCACGCTGATGCGTAGCGCCTCAATCAGGTAGCCGGTGACGGCTATAAAGGCCAGAAGGGCAAGGACATAGGCATCATCCCATGCCAGGCTCCAGCCTCGATTGTTCGATGCCACTCCTCCTGGCAGCAAGCGGGATGGGCGAAGAACGTATCTCCGGAAGGCGGCCAAAGCGAGTCCCATCAGGACGAGCAGACCGAAAATGTCCAGGGCTAACTCGTACAGGACGTAGACACCGCCGGTGAGGAACTGGAAGCCGAAGAGCAGGTGAGTGACATCCCAGTCGACCGTCGCGAGGATTGTCCCCATCAGCAGCACGACCATGCCCCAAAAGATGGAAAGATGCATGATGCCCGCGTAGGCATCCTGGGCCGTCCGAAACTGCCCCAGCGCATGGGTTAAAACGGACATGAGCCGCTTGCCCAGGCGCTCCGTGCGATGCACCGGCTGCCCCAGACGCCACCGTCGCACGCGCCGGAAGACCCCGTAGGCGAACACGAGGATCGTGATGGCACCCAGGAGGTATTGGCCAATTTCTGCCCAGCGCGGAATATTCCAGAAGGTCTCTCGGATCGGCATGTTCTCTTGACCTCGTTGCCCTTACCCGGACTTGGCCTGGCGCGCTTTTTCCGTAAGGACTGGGACCAGATCGAACAGGTCGGCCGTCGCCCCGTACTTGGCCACGTCGAAAATTGGAGCACCTGGGTCCGTGTTGATGGCGACGATCATCTCTGCGTCCGCCAGACCTTCGAGGTGCTCGGGTGCTCCGCTGATGCCCAAGGCCAAGTACAGCCTGGGCTTGACCTTTCTGCCGGACTTGCCCACAAGCCTCGAGGTTGGCAGCCACCCCTGATCGACAATTGGACGGGATCCACAAACCACTCCCCCCAAGGATTCGGCCAGCCCCTCTGCCAGCTCCAAGTTGTCCTGATTCTGGATGCCCCGGCCGACAGCCACCAGGATTGGGACCCGCGAGATGTCCACGTCGCCGACCTCGGGTTCGAGATACTGCTTCAGCCTCACGCGGAGATCCTCCAGAGGGGGCGCCGGCATGGAGACGATCTGCGGAGACGGCTGAGGCCCTCCCGATTCCGGTTTGAAGCCGCCGGGGATCATCGTGAGCAGCGCGATCGGGCCGGGCAAATCACCCTCCGCCATGATCTTGCCTCCGCAGATCTGGCTGACAAATCTTGGACTGCCTTGGTCGACCCGGATGGTCTGGCAATGGCTGACAAGTGGCCATCCGAGCCTGGCGGAAAGCAGGGCGCCTAGCTCTGTTCCCATCGAGGTCTCGCCAAACAATACGGCTCGAGGTGCATGTTCTTTGAGCAGGCTGGCGAGCACCCTCGTGTAGCCATCCGGGTTGAACTCTGCTAGCGCCGGGTGGTCGATGTAGATGACCCGGTCGGCGGGAAGGGAGCCAGCTAGCTCTTGCACCTTGTGACCCAGCAGCACAGCGACGACACTTCCCCCAGTCCCGCGGGCCAGCTGCCTGGCCGCGGCCAGCATGACAAACGTAATGTCTGTCAACTGGCCCCGAAGATGCTCAATGCCAACGTAAATGTCCTGGTTCATCTCTGCTTCCTTGGGGACAAACAAACCAAACTCGAAGCGGAGTCGTTAGAGTACTTTTCCTTCTTTGAACACTTCGATGAGTCGGGCGGCCACATCATCCACCTCACCTTCAAGCATTTCGGCGCGCTTTGCAATTTGCGGACGGAACATGTGCGCCACGACCGGGCCGCCGCGGGGATCCAGATCGCCAGCGCCCCGCTGGACAATCTTGGCGGTGCTCATCGCCTGGCGGATCCGGCTCACCGCCACGTACCGCGGAGGCTTCTCCGCGGCTTGAATTCCCAGAAGGGCGGGTAAGGTCACTTCCATCTCGGCGATTAGTCCGCCCGCATGTTCTTTGCGTACAGTCACCATGCCCTCTCCGACGGTTATTCCCGAAACGTAGCCCACGAAAGGCCAGCCAAGGAGCTCCGCGAGCAGGGGGCCAACCGGCCCGTCCAAATCGTCATGAGCTTGCACCCCCGTGAGAACCAGGTCGGGGCGCAACTCGGCGACAGTGGCTGCCGCGGCGCGTGCCAGGGCGTGGTTGTTAGCAGATTCGAAGGAGCCGGTGAGCTTGATGATCTGGTCGGCGCCACGCGCCGCAGCCGTATACAGGACATCCTCGATGCCACTAGCCTCGGGAGCCAAGACCGTCACTTGGCCTCCTTGACGCTCCTTCAGCAATACGGCCTGTTCGAGGGCATGATCGTCGAACTCGCTGATGATCAGGCGCAACCATGCGGCATCGAGACTCGCCCCGCTGGCGTCGACAACCAGTTCCTCGACCAGGTCCGGCACCATCCTGACCAGGACTGCGATGTTCATCCACGCCTCTCTCTAGCTGCTGGCGGATGCGACCAAGAGCTCTACGATGTCCTTCACTGCTAGATTGTTGGCCTCGCCAATCGACTTCGCCGCGTCTTCAAACCGTGGGGGTTCGTAGGGACAGGCCACGGCAAGAACGTCAGCGCCCACGCCAACCGCCTCTCGTACGCGCCATTCCGAGGTCCGGGCATGAGCTCTCTCCCAGGTGAACCCATCTAACCACATACCGCCCCCGCCCCCGCCGCAGCAGAGGCTCGTGGTCCGCTCGTGCGGCATCTCGACGAGCTCGATGCCAGGGATGGCTGCGAGCAGAGCACGCGGTTCTTCGAAGATCCCGTTGGCGCGGCCCAGGTAGCAAGGATCATGGTACGCGACGCGAGCTCTTACCTCTTGCTTGAGCAGCGGCTTGAGTTGTTCGAGCCGCTCGGCCAGGAACTGGGCGAGGTGCTGAACGGGATAGGTGATCCCCAGAGCCGGATACTCATTCTTGAGCGCGTTGTAAGCATGTGGGTCGGTGGTTACGATTCGTTGGAATTGGTATTTGCTCAACGCCTGGGCATTCTTCCTCGCCAGAGTCTCGAACAGGCCGGGCTCGCCCGCCAACCTTTGGGAATCGCCGTCGCTCACTTCCTCCGGCCCCAGGATGCCAAAGCTGACTCCCAGGGCCTGCAGCAATTTCGCCAGAGCGCGGCTGACCTCTTGAAGGCGGGGGTGAAAGGAACCGTAGTCACCAACGTACCACAGGACTTCGACCGGCTGCCGGAGGGAGCCCATCACCGGCACGTCGAGTCCTTTGGTCCAGTCGGCCCGCTTGCGCGGCGATGCCCCCAGCGCGTTTCCATAGCGAAAGGCGTTCTCGAGGGCGCTCTGCAACTCGGCGGGGACCTTGCCTCGGAGCATCATCTCGGCCTTGATCGTTGTCATCAGCCCGTCGGTAACCGGGATTTGCTTAGGACAAACGGACGTGCACGACTGGCACGACATGCAAAGCCAGACCGAGTCGCTCTCGTAAAGTGGCGAAAGATCCTCGGCCCGTAGCTGCGCTATGAGCGATTGAGGCGGGAAATCCATAGCGAACCCATAGGGGCAAATCCCGCTACACGTCCCACACTGAAGGCAGAGCCTCAACCTCTCCGCGTGGGGGATCGCTGATGAAAGCACCTTGTCGTACAAAGCTTGCTCAGGGGCGGGCGCAGCGGACATGGATCATCTCCCATGAGAGCCTATGTGACCCAACTCGGAACGGAGACATGCATTCCATGCCCCCACCAGTCCAGATTGCGTTCCCAGCACGAGCGGGATTTGAAAGGGATCTTTGTGAAGGAAGGAACCCAAGGATGCCCGTCAAGACTACCGGACGCATAGCCGTGACAGGTCACAAAAAGGCCCCAACCTACTCCCTTGTCGCCAGGGCGATCGCGGCCTTGGGGGGGGGACGGGGGGCCTGGAAACTCAATGAGCCGAAGCTCAACCAGAGCAACCTCAGGATCGCGAACCTCCATTTGAAGCGGTCCCGTGTCGAAAGGCTGGGCAGTCCCGATCCTGATTGATGGTCCCACCGGGCCAGATCTCAATCGAGTGTCGGATGTCATTGGGCCGAATGTTCTATGTCACAGGGAGGATAGCCTTGAGCCCTCCGCGAAGGACTGTCCAACAAGACATGATCATCCTCCCAGGGGACGATACGATTGGGATGGTGCCCAGCCAATCGCCCATATGGATCATATAAACAGGGTCTCGGGAATAGGCCCGGCGCAGGACTCTTCCACCACTCGCGGTCTCCCTCGCGCACCTTCCCCCCAAGGTGTGGGAGGATGACTCCTCAAGCATCGGTCGAGTCGAACCGTGGACATGGAGGGTCGCCTCAAGAGTACCGGAACCGCGAGCTGGGGCCGGTGACGACCGGAGAGCGGTTCCTCCCTTGGTAGCCGCACACCGTGGTGGCGGCCGCCCGACTAGGTTGACCGGGATCGTCATGGCCCGCTGCAATGCTGCGGTTACGCGGTGGTGAGGACTTGGACCCTGCGTTTGGGCGGAATCCGTTTGATCCGTCACACCCGGATCTTGGGGTCCCCTTGGGTAGAGTCTTCACGTGAGATTGACCTTGCTACGGGATTTGCCTTTGATCCATCCGCACTAATTGGGAACAGGCTCCGAGCGCGCGTAGGCAAACGGGTGCGAACGAGGTGTTCGTGGAGGAACCCATGGGTATCAGAATCCCCGCGCGATTGATAGCAGAATCAACGTACGGCCCGGATCAGGGAACGGCTGCCCAGCTCAATCTTATGGTGTCGCTGAGTCCTGAGAACAATCTACGTATCTGATAGACCGTCAGAGGACGAGAGATGAGCCTGGAGGCCTGATTGCGCCTGCCCAAGATCTGAGGGGCGCCCGATGGGTTCAACCCGGAACTGGTCGGAGAGAAGGGGGCCAGCAAGTCACGACGCCCATCTCAGCGGAGCTGATTGGGTGCTCGGGCAAAGGCATTGCGGCGTGCGCAGCCAGACGTGTTGCCTCCAGGAACAAGAGCTCAGCTGAGGTGATAGTTCGGGTTCCCGCACGGCCCAGACGCACGCCCATGGCTCAGCCTCTTGGGCAGTGCGGCCCCCTGGGATGTGGGGGCGAGGACCTAGCACGGTCTCCTGGTTTCTTTGGATATCTTCTGCGGAGACGCTCTGCGCTAGTCCGTGTGAGCATAGAGGGGCAGGGTCACGATGAACGTGGTCCCCTTGCCTTCAGCGCTGTGCACCCCGATGAACCCCCCATAGGATTCGACCAGCCGCTTTACTATGCTAAGGCCCAGGCCGGTCCCGACAATCTCAGCCCTGCGCACATTCGTAGCCCTGAAAAACTCCTCCCAAAGGCGTGTCATCTCTGCCTTAGGGATACCCATGCCGGTGTCGGAAACGCTGACCACTGCAGCACCTGATCGGCGCCTGGCCGTAACCTTCACGGTCCCGCCGCAGGGTGTGTACTTGACCGAATTGTCAACGAGGTTCCCAAAGATCTGTGCCAACCCATCCTGCGTTGCGCGCACGAAAATATCGTGCGGAGGAATGTCCTTTAGTAGAGTTATCTTCTTTTCGCCCGCAGCCAGTGAATGCTGATCCAATACCCTCTGGATGGCCGGGATCAGGTCCATGGGTTGGGGTTGCTCCACGAAGCTCTCGCTCTTCGTAGCCGCGAGGACCAGCAAATCGTTGATCAGATCCATCAGGCGATCCAGGCGAGCCGCGACCCGACTGATCACGTCCTGCTGGCGCTCACTGAGTTCCCCGCTCATTCCTCCCAGCAGGACCCTCACTAGGCTCTGGGCCCCACTCACTGGAGAGCGGAGCTCATGCGTCACCATGCGCACAAACTGGGCCCGGTCCTGTTCGGCCTGCTGCAGGGATTGGTGAGCCATGGCGTTCTCTATTGCCACCGCCCCTTCTCCGGCGATCGCCGTAAGGAGGTCTGCGTCGTCCTGGCCGAAGCGCTTGGATTGAGTCGAATAAACGCGCAATACCCCCCGGGGCCCACTGCGGCCAATGATCGGCACCGCGAGAATGCTGCTAATGCCCTCCTCGACGACTTCGCGCGGGTACTGAATCCGCTCGTCGCTGGCGGCCTGGTCCACCAGCACTGGCCCGCTGCTCAACACTTCGCGATCTAGACCGCTTCGTGAGAGTTCCACGGGCCCTTTGCGTTGGTATTCCTGGCGCAGACCATAGGCTGCCGCCAGTTCCAGGGTCTCCCCCGTCTCGTCCAGCAAGCGAATCGAGGCTCGATCGGTGAATACGGCCTCGGCCGCGTGCTTCGCCAGGCGCGAAAGGACCTCCTCGAGGCTGAGCGTTGAGGAAACGGCCTGGCTTGAATGTAGGAGGGCCGTGACCTGGCGCTCCCGTTCGCGTAGCCGCGTCATGATTGAGGCCGTGAGAAGCAAAGAGGCCGAGGCTGCGGTCGCGAAAAAAAGAACCTGAGCCAGGATAAAGAAGGGATCGAGGTGAAGGCGAGCTGGCAAGACAGGAAGCGCTGGGTAGTTGGGCAGGATTCCGCCAGCCTCGAGCAGGGCGAGGGCGGCCAGGACCCCTGTGGCGATCGAAACGTAGATGTACCAGGGCACCTCGGGTAGCAGGATCGTCACCATCAACATGTGAATCAGAAAGAAGGGAATGGCTGGGCTGGTGATGCCTCCCGTGAGGTGCAGGAAAACCGCCATGGTGCTCCAATCCAAGGCGACCTGAATGATCACGGCCTGACGGGAGCGTTGCAGAAGTCGATCGGAGCGAGGTGAGAGGCCCCTGGCTGCCACGCCGTGCAACACCGCGTTGTAGATGAGGATCAGGGCTCCTAACAGGTACAGGGGGATTTCCGGGAGGGGAAGGTGGAGGAGATGGACCCCGAGTGCTGTGGCCAAGAGAACAGCGGCGCCGGCCAGCCAGCGCAGGCTGATCATCCGGGCGTTGGCAGTAGCTACATCGCTAGGGAGAAGGGTTCCTAGAGGATTCGTCTGTCGTTCGGCCTCAGCCACGGTCGCGGTCTCCTGCAGCTGGCGAGAGCTTACCTGCCCTTCTTGAGAAGCGTGTTCACCTTCTCAACCAAGATTCTTGGGTCGAGGGGCTTGTCGACGAAGCCTTCCACCGGCAGGTAGTCCTGATCGGATTCGAAGCGAAGAGGTGTAGTCGCGTGGATCGCAGTGAAAATCAGGATTGGGATATCCCGAAAGGGGGCCAGATCGGATCCCGGGTCAGGGTTCCGCAACTTGAGCGCGAGCTGGAACCCTTCCGTGGGCGTATCCATCATGACATCCAGGAGGATGAGATCCGGGCGATCCGCCTTGATCTGCTGAACGCCCTCTTCCCCGTTCCGGGCCGAACTAACCTTGTGGCCCGCGTATTCCAGGCACAATCTTGTAGCCAGAACCATGTCGGGGTCATCGTCGACAATCAGTATCTTTCCCATTCCTTCTCTTTTCTCGACCAGCACGTCAAACGGTAGCAATCGCTTTGAGGATGACCGTGATGGCCGGAGAGGCAAGCCGGGTGGGGCGCCGCCCAGGGCGGGAGCGGCCGGTTCCTGGGCCAGGTGCCAAACAGATCGAATCCCCTGGGCAGCCGCTGGGGTCCCTCACGACGCTGACGATCCTGCCGAGTTCAGGGGCCCGATTTCTTGCTTCACGAATTGATGCGAAGTCGCCCCGACCTTTGATCCGACTCGGCCGCGGACGGGATGATAGCACGACTGCGCTCGCTGAGTGCGAGCGTCCAGCGGGTCGGATTGACGGCCATCCGCTGATTGAAAGAGTTGCCTCAGGCTTCCCTGCTTCCCTCCGTGTAGGGCCTTCCCACAAAGAGGATCACGGCCGCTTTCGGGCCGGATGTCCTGTCAGGCTCTCCAAAGGCTGAGGTGTGTCGGGTCAGAGGAAGGCGACGGGAGGGTCGCCTCTTTCTTGCCTCAGGGCTTGCCCTAAGCTCGAAATCTCCGCCAAGGCTTTGCGATGTGGACCAACATTTGTGGTTTGCGGACCGAGGTCGCGATTCCCAATCGCGGGCAGGTGGGCGGCAACCTTGGGCTTGCCCGTCAGCTTAGATTCTTTGGGGAACCCTGCCCTTCGACAACTCGTGGGAGACTCTCAGGCTGACAGGCAAGCGCATCGGCGAAGGGCGAGCCAAATCCCCTCTTGTCCGGTTGCCGCGTTCCGTCGCTTGCCCGTCCGTTCTGCAAAAGCAAACCGGGGCTCCCCTTTTGAGGCCGCCCCGGCTGATCCATAAGGCAAGGATTGATCAAACCCGGAAATTCCCATGAGCTTGCTCCGCGTCGGTCATCACCTGCTTAGCTTCGCCGCCGCCCAAACCCGCCGAGCATGGTCACCCAATACAGGACCTGCAGGACTGCGGTCGCCAGGGCAGCCACATAGGTCATGGCGGCTGCGTTGAGAACCGCGTTCACTCCAGCCTCTTGTTCTGAGCTCGTTACCATTCCGGATTCGGCAAGCAATCTCCGAGCCCGGTAGGAAGCGTTGAACTCAACGGGAAGAGTCACTAAGGCAAAAAACGCGCCGATCGAGAAGGCCACAACCCCGAGCCAAGCGATGTTGTACAGTCCCAGAACAATCCCCAGCAAGATCAGGATCCAACCCAGATTCGAACCAATGTTGGCCGCAGGCACCAAGGCCGAACGGAACCGAAGGGGGAGGTAGTCGTCCCGTTCCTGCAAGGCATGGCCAATCTCGTGGGCAGCGACTGCGATCGCCGCCACAGAGGGAGTTTGGGCAACGGCAGAAGATAGTCGTAGCGTGTTGCTGCGAGGGTCAAAATGATCTGTCAACTTGCCTGGTACGGTTTCCAGTTTGACGTTCGACATTCCCCCGTAAGCCAGAAGCCGCTGGGCCGCCTCGGCCCCGGTGAGGTTGAGAGCGTTGCGGATCTGGCCCCACTTGCGGTACGCGCCAGAAACGCGCCACTGCGCGATCATGACCAACAGCAAGCCGGGAAGCATGAAGAGCAGGTAGGTGGGATCCAAGAACAGGAATGGCATATCAGTATCGTCCTCTCACCAATCGACCCAACGAGCTTTCCGCTCGTTTTCCCAGAAGATTTCCGTCGGCCTCGATCGGTTCATGCTGGCGGCCAGACAAGTTCTGGGTGGAGGGCGCGTCACCTGCATCCGCCCCTTGCTGATTGGCGCTTTGGGCCCATCACGGAGGGCTCCCCCGTCCTGGATCTTCCGAAGTGACCCAGGTACGATCCATATCGGCAGAATGCACATGCCCACGGTTGCAACGACCAATTCCCCCGAATCAGGGCAGGTCGCTCCGAGGATACCACAGCATGGTTAGAGAAACGTAAGCGAACCGGTCTTCGAGTCAGGCCCCAAGGACCGGTACCTGTGCGGCCAAGTCAAGAATGTGGTCAATGCGAAAATCAACGCCCTCTCCCGGCTCTCCACGGCCGACCAACACCGTAATCAATCCCAGGTCCTTGGCTGGAGTGAGGTTCCTAACTTGGTCGTCCACCAGAACACATTGGCGCGGGCTGGGAGAACCCAGCAGGCGCAAGGCTGTCCGGTAGGCGGCCGGGTTGGGTTTATTGACGAAGCCCAGGGCGACGATATCGATAACCAGGTCAAAATGGCGCTCAATGCCGAGTTGGCGCAGGACCCGCCGAGTGTGGGACTCATCTGAGTTGCTGAAGATCGTCTTGCGTTGAGGCAGCTGGGATACCATCTGGTCCAAGCGAGCGTCGGGCTGGAGATAGCACTCGAGAGGGATGTCATGCACGTAGCGCAGGTATTCAAAGGGGTCAATCCCGTAGTGGAGCCGCAGGCCGTTCAGCGTGGTCCCGAAGCTGTGAAAGTACTCAGCCCGGAGCCTGACGACTTGGTCGGGGGGAATGGCACAGCGTTCAACCATGAACTGATCGATCCGCTCGCCAATCGCCTGCCAGACCCCACTGGCATGAGGGTAGAGGGTGTCATCCAGATCAAAAAGGATGTCCGTCGGAGCGGCCGGCTTGGTTCCCATGAATCACTCCCAGCTTAGTATGGGCCCGAGCGGAGGCGATTGTACCCCGGGCTTGTGCCAGACTGGATCGCGGGGAAAGAGGAGGTCGTTCCCTGGAGGCCTCCTGGAAAAAAGGATTGGAATGTGGGACACTAGCACGCCGAGGTGTCCTTGTGACCAATGGCCTGGCGTATTCCTCCTCACCGTATCTCCGGCAACACGCAGAGAACCCTGTCGACTGGCTCCCTTGGGGAAGGCCAGCCTTCGAGAAGGCGGCCCGGGAGGAAAAACCCATCTTCCTTAGCATTGGGTACGCCGCGTGCCACTGGTGCCATGTGATGGCGCACGAATCCTTCGAAGACCAGGGGACGGCCGCTCTTCTCAACCAATACTACGTTTCCGTCAAGGTGGATCGCGAGGAGAGGCCGGACGTCGACTCCATCTATATGGAGGCGGTGATCGCCTTAACCGGGCAGGGAGGATGGCCATTATCGGTCTTCCTTACTCCTGACGGTCGGCCTTTCTTCGGAGGGACCTACTTTCCTCCCATATCCCGTCACGGACTTCCCTCCTTCCGTGATCTTCTCCTCGATGTCGCTCGGGCCTGGAAGGAAAACCGCGCTCAGCTGGTGGAACGTGGCTCAACCCTCACCTCCCAACCGAGAAACAGTCTGAACCTAAGCGCCGCGCGAGATCCAGGAATGACCTCTGCCCTGCTGAGCCGGGCGACGCGATCCTTGCTTCAAGACTTTGATGTTCGCAACGGCGGATGGGGCGGGGCGCCGAAATTCCCTCAGGCGATGGCTATCGAATTCTTGTTGCGTCGCAACCGTCGAGGCCAAGATGGGCTCGCGCTCGACCGGGCCCGGCGGGCTTTGCTCGCGCTTTCACGAGGCGGGATCCGCGATCAGGTCGGAGGGGGATTCCACCGCTACGCAACCGATTCGGCTTGGCGAGTGCCGCACTTCGAAAAAATGCTTTACGACAATGCTCTTCTGACATCTGCGCTCCTCCACGCCTGGCTGGTCACGCGGGATGAGGAGTTGCGCGATGCGGCCGAGGAGACCCTGCGCTTCATGTCACGAGAGCTCCTGCTCCCGGATGGCGGATTCGCCTCCTCCCTCGACGCGGACTCGGATGGGGGCGAAGGTCAATACTACCTCTGGTCGGCTCAGGAGGTCCGTGAAGCGCTGGGGGGAGCGGAGGATCAGGGGCTGCGATTGTTTGGGGTCCTCGAGAATGGCAACTTCGAGGGCCTCAACATCCTCTTCCTGGCAGAACCCCCAGGCCAGGTCTTTCAGATGGAAGCTGGTGCTGCCGCAACTTGGTGGCGCGTTGCCGAACTCCGCCGGGCACTGCTCTCTCGTCGCCAGCAACGTCCCAAACCCGCTCGAGATGAGAAGGTGATCGCCTCTTGGAACGGACTTGCCCTTTCCGCCTTTTCTGAAGCCGCACGGGCCCTTGGATCAGCTCAGTACCTGGATCTGGCTCGACGAAGCGCAGAGTTCTTGTCGACGGCCCTGCTGGAGGGAGCGGGGGCCCGGCACTGCTGGTTTGAGGGGAAGGCCACTCCCTTCGGATTTCTCGAGGATCAAGTCGGGTTGGCAGCGGGGTTCTTGGAGTATTACCAGACAACGTTTGAGGAACGCTATTTCCAACTCGCGGCCGACCTTTGCGAGCAGGCTCTCCTTCGATTTCGTCGAGAGGGAGCGGGATTCTACGACACTGCAGACAATCACGAGCCGCTGCTCACGCGACCGAGCAACGTGCAAGACCAGGCATTGCCCAGTGGGAATGCCTTGGCCTGCACGGTCCTGCTCAAGCTCTACGCCCTGACCAATAATGGAATCTACCTGGATCCGGTGGAGGAGACTTTGCCAGGGGTCCTTTCCATGGCGGCGCGCTACCCGACCGCCTTCGGTCAATGGCTGGCGGCTGCGGATCTCTACCTTTACGGGGCGACCTCCGTGGCTCTTGTGGGACATGAAGTAGATCGCGATGAAGGGCGAGATGAGATGCTCAAGGTGCTTCGAGAAGAGTACTGGCCCAACCTAATAGTGGCCTTTCGGGACAACGACGCGAATTCAATGGTTCCCGGCCTGAACGAAAAGCATTCGCTGGAAGGTCGCTCTAGTGCCTATGTCTGTGCCGGAACAGTCTGCTATCCACCTGTGGTCGAGGCAGTCGCGCTCAGGGGACAGCTGATCCGCCTCTCTCGTTCCGGTGGTCCTGCAGATAATACCCGGGAGCTTGCGATTTCGTGAGCGCGCTGGCCGAGTACGCCTTGGCTCCCGCCGCCTCCGTTCGAAGCAGCACGAGAAGGGGAGCTTGGCTCTCGGGTTGCCGAAGCCATCGGCGGACGGGGCGAGGCCAGAAGCGGCTCCTGGACGGATGGGATCAAGTCCTCGAACGCACTCTTGGTCGCGGCGTCGTGGAGCAGGGGGCAAGATCGACTGCTGCTTCTCGGTGGCGGGACGGTTTGGTCGGGTTTCGCGCTCTGGGGGCCGAGGTTGTCGCGGCCCAGTTGATTGGCTGCCAACGGCCCGCCTGTTGGGTCGTTCGCAGCAGAGGGGCGCTGGACAGTGACCTCGGTGCGGAACGGCTTGGTCTCTTGGCCGGGAGCGGGGCGGAATGCGTGTAGCGATGATTTCCTATCACACCTGCCCCCTGGCGGTCCTGGGCGGCAAGGATACGGGGGGGATGAACGTTTACGTCCGTGAGCTGACCCGGGCGCTCGGAAGACGGGGCATCGGGGTCGACGTTTTTACGCGCTCGCAGGACGAACACGTTCCTCACGTGGTCCATGACTTGGGCCATGGCAATCGGGTCGTCCACGTGCCAGCGGGACCGGAAGTGCCTCAACCCCGAGAGCATCTGCACGAATTTCTCCCCGAGTTCGTCGTCGGGATCCGGAATTTCGCCGAGGAAACCGGCTCGCGCTATGACCTCATTCACAGCCACTATTGGCTCTCAGCCCTGGCGGCCCGGCCGTTGCGAGAGGCATGGGGGGTTCCGCTAGTTCACATGTTCCACACCTTGGGGATCATGAAGGCACGAGTAAGTGAAGAGAGCGAGAACCCAGGGCGCGTGGAAGCGGAAAGGCAGATCCTGGATTGGGCGGACCGGGTGGTTGCAGCGACCCCGGCGGAACGCGCCCAGCTACGGTGGCTCTACAACGCCGACCTGCGTCGGGTTGTGGTGATTCCCCCTGGGGTGGACACCGATCGGTTCCATCCGATGCCCATGGAGGAGGCCAAACGGCGGATTGGTTTTGAGGGGACCGGGCAGATGCTGCTGTTCGTCGGGCGGATCGAGCGCCTCAAAGGGATTGAGACCTTGTTGCGGGCTACGGCCTTGCTCCGCTCGCAAAAAAAAATGGCCGGCGAGTGCGGGTGCGTTGTGGTGATCGGGGGGGATGCCGAGGCACCCGAAGAGGAAATGGGTCGCTTGCAAGAGCTATGCCAGCAGCTGGGGATCTTCGGTATGGTGACCTTCGTCGGGAAACGCAGCCAGGACACCTTGCCGTACTACTACTCGGCCGCTCATGTGGTTGTGCTTCCCTCCCACTATGAGTCATTCGGGATGGTCGCCCTGGAGGCGATGGCTTGTGGGACTCCGGTGGTCGCCTCCGGGGTGGGGGGACTCCTGTACCTGGTGAGGGATGGCGTCACAGGGTTTCAAGTGCCCGACCAGGACCCGAAAGCCCTGGCCGCCAAATTGGCGGTGATCCTCGAAGACGAGGAAGTTCGCAAGGAATTTGGACGCCAGGCCGTCAGCGTCGCCCGAAGCTATGACTGGCGGCTGATTGCCAATCAGGTGATGACGATCTATGAGAGCGTGCTTGCCAGAAGAGAGCCGATCGCGCTCCTCTCCAACGGTCACGGAGCGGAGATATCCTGAGGCCCATTCCGACCCCTCGCTTTCTTTCCAGGCCCTCCTCGGACGCGGAAACCGGGACGCCTCGCGGGCCCCTTCCAGCAGGCCACCTCACCTGCGGTCAGCGGGGAAAGTATCTTCCGTAAATTGCGTAATATTGGCAGCGGGCGGCGACATAGGAAGTAAACGCGAGCAAATGCCCCTCCTCGTCCTGGCCTTTGAGGACGAGGTCCAACTCTCGCGCTCGGTCGAGGCATTTCTCGACAAGATCCCGGATCGCCACCGGGTCCACTCGAATCCACGCGCCAACCCGGTTGATAATCAGCGGACGGTTGGCTCGAATGAACTGGGCGGCTGGAACGTAGGTCGAGGAGTTGCGTGACCGGGCCGAGGCTCTGCGGAACATCCTGCGCAGGTCCGGATCGACATACCCTGTGGCCAGGCGGCGGTAGCGAGTCGTCCGGGCCTTGAGGAACTGCGCCACCGTGATGGTCAGGTCTTCGATTTGCTCATCGAGGAGATCGGGATCGTTCTCGATCTCCGGAGGAGAGCGTCTCAGTTCGGCGACCACTCGGTCCACAAAGCGCAGTTTTTTCATGGCCCCCGGAAAGCGCCGGTACTTACGCTTCCAGGTGCGGCGGGGAGAGAGCCACACCGCAAAAGTCTCTGCAAAATCGTCGTCCGGATGTTTTTGTGCGTAGTGATCCCCCATGGGATTGACAAAGTCTCGGCTGTATGGATTGGCGCGGATCACGTACCGGTTGGTGAGCGGGTAGGAGCGAAAAAAGTGGCCGCGGACATTAAAAGTTTCGCGGAAATCTTTGCGCCGATAGAGTTTGTAGGCATAACAGAAAGCATGCCCGAGTTCGTGGCGCACCGTGGCCAGAATGTCCTGCGGACTGTATAGCCAGCGGCGATACTCGCGATGCAGCTCGCGCAGATAGCGATTGGTGTCGTAGAATCCCAAAGCGATGTTGGTCGTCCCCTCGACCGTCCCATATCCCGTGGAAAGATAGAAATTCAAAGTCAAGCGTCTCAGACCCACGCGATGAAGATCATCCCGGGCAACCGCAATCGCCTTCCCGAGCGGACCCTCGTCCAAGGAGATATCCAACCGAGACAACGGCGTCGTCAACAGTTCTAGTTTTCTCGTTTCTGGACTGTAGAGAAGACCGCGCGAGTATCTCATCGAGGCTGATCGAGGGGAAAGAGGAGGAGCCGGAAAATGCGGGTTGCTCCTGTCCGATGATCGGACTGCACGCTCCCTCCGCGCGCCATTGCGCAGGGGCATGTCCGTGCAGCTCCGGGGCGGATTGAAGGCAGCCCAAACTTGGCGCCCCCGGAGGGACTCGAACCCCCAACCTTCTGATTCGAAGTCAGTCGCTCTGTCCTTTGAGCTACGGGGGCAGGGATGGCTCTGTGCCTCGGTCTTCAGCGTGTGGAGCAAACCGCTCGCTGGCCGAGCCGGCTGCGCCAGAACTCGTCCGAGACCGCGTCATTATACTTCACCCTTGGAGTGAGCTCAGCGGTGGGCCCTCGCGGAACCAACTCAAGCTGCGTTGCATTGCTATCATGACACGTCAATTGATCCGGCAATTGCTCAGGAAAGGGAGCCCCCGGCCGGTGCTTGCTTGCAAATGGTCGGATTTCGCATATCCACAATGGTTTCCATCAGAAAAGGCCTTCCAGAATGTAGCTTGGAAGACCCAACAACCTCAGGCTAAGAAACAAAACTGAACGTTGGCTAATGGGCAAACAGCTTCTCGCCAGCCCTTATCGGAATCCTCAACCGGTTCTCTGCAGGGGGGATTGGGCAAGACCAGTTCTCATTGTAGGCGCAATAGGGGTTGTAGGCCAAATTGAAGTCGATCAGCAGTTGGCCGGAGGGTAGGGCCACAGGTTCCAGGTATCTGCCGGCGCCATACGTTTCCTTGCCGGCAAGCGCGTCCACGAAAGGTACAAAGTACCCGCTGTCATTCCCGAACACAGTCAATTCCGCCTGATTCCCATCGAGCGTGAATCGAACGCGCCCCAGCCGGCGGTACTCCTGGACATCCCCTGTTGAGGTCTGCATTTGAATGGGCTCTTTCTTGGCCGATTCCTCCAGGGGCAGTTCGAACCTAAGACTGCCGTCCATCGGAAAATAGCTGAGCCCCTTGAAATCCTCGCGTTGTTCAGGTGTAAGAGGACTCTGCGGGTCAGTTGCAAAGAACTCGTCCTTTTCTCTTCGCACCGCTTCAACATGATCCATGTTCAAACTCCTTGTCTCTTGCCGTTCTCGGGCCATCCAGGGCCGGCGACCTCGCTCAAGGGCCCCAACTCCTGATATGGACGAGCCGGTCAAGCCCTTTCTTTTTGGGACGGCAACTGTTCCTTCGGCGGCGCGTTGGAGCGTTGGGATCCGGGGGGCGAGGCGATTATCGACGGTGAATCACCCTGATATTC
>JBEKSY010000016.1:0-66110 GCA_049516595.1 Anaerolineales bacterium | reverse complement strand
CGCTGAGCTGAGAGACGCGCTTGCGAACGTCCAGCCCGGTAAAGCCAATCTCCTCGAGCACTTCCTCCGCCCGCGCGTTGGCGCGTCTCCAGTCTATCCACCAGCGCGGCCCGCGCGTGGGCATTTGGCCCATCAAGATGTTCTCCGTGATCGTGAGGTGCCGCACCAGGCTGAACTCCTGGTACACCGCGCGGATCCCGAGGCGATGGGCACGCAGCGGGGATCCGACATCGACCGGGCTGCCGTCCAGAACAATCTCGCCCGAGTCGCGCTGGACCGCCCCAGATAGGATCTTGACCAGGGTCGACTTGCCGGCTCCGTTCTCGCCGGCCAGCGCGTGGACTTCGCCCGCGGAAGCCGAGAAGTCCACCTCGCGCAGCGCGTGAGTGCTTTCGTAGCTCTTGTTGATCTGGCGCATCTCTAGGAACTCGTTGGCGCCCATGCGCGTCCCTACTGAGGCTGGTCCTCGGGAAAGGCGTTGTGCACGATGATGGTCTTCTGGTCGGTCATTTCCATGAGGGTGTCGTGGATCCCCTCGCGGCCGTGACCGCTCATCTTCACCCCGCCGAAGGGCAGCGTCTCGACCCGGAGCGCCGATGACCAATTCACAATCACGCCTCCCGCCTCGAGACGATAGGCGATGTCAAAGGCGCGCGAGATGTCGCGGGTGAAGACGGCAGCCTGTAGCCCGTAGGGCGAGTCGTTGGCCATGCGGATTGCCTCGGCGACGTCGGTGAAGGGCACAAGCGGCGCCACGGGGCCGAAGGTCTCCTCCTTGAAGAGCTTCACCTCGACGGGCACGTTCGACAGAACGGTCGGCTCAACGAAGGCACCGCGCCGATGCCCTCCGGCAAGAACCACCGCGCCCGCCTTCACCGCCGCCTCAATGAGCGCTTCGACCTGCTGGGCTGCCGCCTCGCTGATCAGAGGACCGACGTCGGTCGTCTCCAGCAGTTGATCCCCGACCTTGAGCGCCTTGGCCTTGTCCGCCAGGAGTTTGGCAAAGCGATCGTAGACCGAGGCCTCGACAAAGATGCGCTTGACAGCGCAGCAAATTTGGCCATTCCCGCGCGCCAGGCGCCCCAGCACAACGGCGGTGGCGGCCTTCTCCAGATCGGCATCGGCACAGATGATCATGGCGTCGTTTCCGCCCAGCTCCATGTGCACCTTCTTCAGTTGCTGTGCCGCCAGCTGACAGATCTTGATCCCCACCTCGGTGCTGCCTGTCAGCGTGACCAGCTGGATCCCGGGCGTGCGGGCCAGGAAATCTCCCAGCACCTCGCCCGGGCCGGTGATCATCTGGTGCGAGGCGTGCGGGATTCCGGCGGCCTCAATCAAGCCGGAGATCTTCAACAACGTCAGCGGGCATGCCGAAGGTGGCTTGACGATGACCGCGTTCCCCGCGGCCAGCGCGGCGGCTGCCTTGTGCGCGTATAACTCCACCGGGTAGTTGAAGGGCACGATTGCGGCGACCACGCCCAAGGGCTGACGAATCGTCACAGCGAAGTGCCGTTCGGCGCCCGGGACGGCATCCACCGGCATGACCCGCCCGAAGATGCGCTTGCTCTCCTCGGCGAACCCCCGGAAGATGCTTGCCGTCACTCCAACCTCGGCGCGGGTCTGCAGGATCGGCTTGCCATTCTCTTTCGCCAGTAACTCCCCCAGCGAATCCAAATTGGCCTGGATGGAATCGGCGATGCGTAGGAGGATGGCTGCGCGCTCATGAGCGTGGAGCTTGCGCATGGCCTCTTTCCCGTGCTGCGCAGCCGCCACTGCCCTCTCGGCATCCACGAGGGTCGCCCGGGGTACCTTGTCGATGAGCTCCCCCGTCCCTGGGTTGAGAACCTCCTGCCATTGGCCGTCGGATGATTCCACCCACTGGCTGTTAATGATCATTTTCATGGTTCCTCCTGAGCACGACCCGCTCACGCTCGGCAAGACACTTCGGGGAATTGGTCGCCACCGCGCACAAGATCTCCCCAGATTGCACGCGTCAAACTCAGACTGGGGGTGATCCCCCCACGCGGCGAGAGATGTGGGCGGCTGCCGTTTTGACCACCGGACCCAACTGCGCGGCGCGCTCACGCGTCATGCGATTCGTGGGCCCGGAGACGGAGACGGCGCCAATCACGCGCTGGGTATAGTCGAAGATCGGAGCCCCGACGCAAGATACGCCGACTTCGTTCTCTTCGTCATCCACCGCGAAACCCTGCGCCTTCACGAGCTCGAGCTCGCGCCGAAGGGCCTCGGCTGTCGTAATCGTGTGGGGGGTGCGCCTGCTGAGCGTTGCAGAGATCAGACTCTCGGTCTGCTCGGCACCCAGGTGCGCCAGGATGGACTTTCCGAGCGCGGTGCTGTGCATTGGCAGGCGAGCGCCAATGTACGAATACATCTGAATGGCCTGCCGGCTGTCAACCTTGTCGATGTACACGACCTCGTTTCCGGAAGGGACCGCTAGGTGGATCGTCTCCTGGGTCTCGCTGGCCAGCTCTTGAAGGACCGGCACGCTCTCCGTGCGCAGGTCTGAGTTCGCCAGATACGAGCCCGCCAATCCGATCAACTGGGGACCCAGGTGGAAGCGATCGCCCCCGTCGCGCTCGGCCACATCCAGCTTCTCCAGCGTGGTGAGGTAGCGGTGGGTTGTGCTGCGCGACATACCTACCCGAGTGCAGACCTCGGACAGGGTCATGCCTTCTCTGGCCTCGGCCGCTAGGGCTCGAAGAATCGCGAAAGCCTTGGCCACTGTCGTTGAGGTGGAGCTTTGGCCTTCCAATACAATGCTCTCCAGTCTTCGATGGGGGATGGTACGACCGCGGAGCGTAGCTTGAGCGTTGGCGCAGTTCATCCTATAATTTAGGATGGCATCCCAAATATTGAACGTGCCTTTTGTCGTTCTTCTCCAGGACGATCGTCATGCTCAGTTGCCGCATCCCCCAGGCCAAGAGGTTGGAAAGGCAGGATGCCGACAAGTGGCCCCCTGAGCAACGCAGAGCGAATGAGCCCCAGCCGAGCCCACGGCCCATTTGGAGCCGCCATTCCTGCGGAGGGCGTCGCAGGGGCCCCATCCGATTGTCAGCCTCCCCACCCCCATGGGCCCAGCAGCCGAAGGAAGTGCCCTCTCGGATCAAGGTGGACGACGATGAGCACATGTGGGAGCAGGGCCAACAAGAGCTGTGGTAGCCGAAAACTCCGTCCCAGCTTGCGCAGGGAATTTCTGCTTCGTGCTGCGCGCCGGTAGTCGTGGTGCAATCCACTGAAGACTGGAAAGGCGATAATTCTCCCTCGCTGTGGTCCCGCTCGCTCCGGCACGATCCTCCATGGAATGTCCTGCGCAATCCCCTGGTGTGGCCGGGCTCGATCAAAGTAGTCATGTATTCCTGGATTGCGCGATGCAGATGCCTTTCTCCGAGGGTGCGCTCCGCGCCCCAGAGAATATTCTCCTAGGCCATCGGCTGGATCAAGGCGATAGTTTCGGAGGCTATCTTGGGCCGACTGCCCTGGGAGGGGGGTTGAACTTCCAGAACAGGCAGAAGCCTAGGCGATGCCCGTGGAGGAGGGTATCGGGGCTGAGGATGAGGAGCGCCTCCTTCCAACGGTAGACCCGGCTGGCGAGGAGGACGAGCCAGCGGCGATCCAATTGGGTGAAGCGTGGTTTCTTGACCTGACGGTCGAGGAGGATCAGTTGCCGGCGGAGGAGGGCATCCTCCGCGATGAGTTCGGCTTTGGTGCGGGCGAGATCGACCGCTTTCGCGAGAACGAGCGAAAGACGAGAGGGTTGGGTGAGGTGGAGGAAAACTTGCTGCATGAGGGAAACTGTGGAGTGGATGAGTCGGATAGATGGGATGACAAAGGAAGGCATGCGGACTGATCCCTCGATATAGTGTCAAAATCCATCAGGAGAGCATACTGCAAGGCCGATCGAAGTCCATTTTCGGAGGGATGGGGCTTTTGGTAGGACCGGCTTGGGTTGCCGTGTTTAGCCACACCCCCCGGAAGCGCGACCCTGCCCTGGGGTCGGGCCAGGGTTTGACCGGCTCTCCCTCAGAATGAGCGAGAAAGAAGATATCGTCGCCATCACCCACAAGGCCTGTCTGGCCGACAGCCCAGGCCCGTGGTGGTAGTCTGGCACGGGCTGACTGAGCCAACGGCCGATACATCTGGCGGATCCGGAGATAATCGCCTCCAAGCTCGTCCCCAGGGCCTACGCACCCAGGGCTGGCTGGCGATCCGGATCCGGGCTAATGACCAGGTCCGGACGTTTGGGAAAGGAAGCACGTGGAGGGCCCATCGCTCGCCTGCCTGCCCGGTGGCAGACTGGTCTTGCGCGGTCTATTGATGCAATTGGGGATAGGGGATAACCTGTCTTGGCCGTTCGCCCCGAGCTGGTGCCCGGCCGCTGATCGGCTGGCGACCTCGACCTCAACCCAAGCTGCGACAGCCTGGACCTTGGGCCGTCGGTCGAGGGCAGGATGCGACCTTCTTCCGCGATCAGCCTTTGCCATCATTGTCTCCCCCCTGAGAGTGCAACCCGTCGGTACAAGTTCACGTCTTGTTGCGTCAACCTCAGACCGCACTTCGAGTCCTTTGAGGGTGCCCCTTCTTCTGTGGTCCGGGGGAGCCTGGCAAGATTCGCGGCCGAGTGCAAATGCGCGGGATACCCTCCGGCAGTGTTACATCGATAGTTGAAGCGAGGACTCTGCGGCAATCGGGCGAAAAAGGCTTGTGGCCATCGGCGTTGGCAAATCACGAACCGGGGCTCGCAACGCCTCGGTTGGTGTTTAAGGTAGCGGGGGCCAGACTCGACCGTACCCCGCACCGTGGCCTCGGGGGAGGAGCGAGTGATTTCCGGCATGCGACCTCAGAGATCTCTTGCGCAATGGACGGCCTGGTCTATGGTCATCCGCCGCCCCTCTTCCAATGCCGAGGCGAATTCCGCCCTGCCGAGTTGGCTGGTGAGAGCGCCGAGGTTAGCGTCATAATCTGAGCGAATGCCGCGGGCCAAGGGGGTGGCGATAGCCAGGCGCAAGCTTTCTGCCGCCCCGAGCAGCCGAGCCGATCGGGCTAGACGGCGCTGAGCGCAGGCCACATAGGCCAGGCCCTCCAGGCATTCCGCGACTTCTACTCGATCCCCGCTCTTGAACGACATCGTTAAGCTCTGCTCGATGAGCTCCGCGGCCTTCGCGAGATCACCGCGATGCAGAGCGACAATCCCCATGCCGCAGAGTGCCCGCGAAACCGCATAGCCATCTCCCACCTCGGTGAGGAGCGGCAGGCTTTGCTCAAGCAGTACGGAGGCTTTGTCATCGTCCCCGCTGTGGCGGGCGGCATTGCCAAGGTACATCAGCAGGCTGGCGATACCCTCCCGATCCTCGCTTTCATCGAAGATCCTCAGGCTCTCAGAGTACAGGGCTCTCGCCTGGTCATAGTCACCTTGAAGGAGGGCAATCAGGCCCAGATGCAGTAGTGTCCAACCGGTCGAGTTCCGTCCCAGCTGGCCCCATAGTGGCATCGCCTCCTTGAGGAGGGGAACAGCCTGGGCGAAATCACCCCTCTGCTCGGCCAGGACGCCAGCCCCGACCAGCGCCTTGGCTCGGGCCAGTGTGGAGGCCTCACCGGGCAAAGCCAGTGCAGACTGGAGCCAGCGGAAGCCCTCTTCGAATTGGGCGCGTATGTACCAGAACCATCTGAGCGCGCTGGCCAGGCGCAGCATCTCCTCTGCCTCGCCGCTATCTCTGGACCATTCAAGCGCCGCGCGCAGGTTATCCTGCTCAAGCTCCAGCCGGCGCCGCCAATTGGGATCCCCCGCTCCCCACAGGCTGGGCTCCGCCTCTTCCGCCAGGGCAAGGTACCAATCCCGGTGGCGCCTTCTAACCGGCAGCGCTTCTCCTCCCACTTCCAGCCTTTGTTCGGCGTATTGCCTCAGGACGTCATGCATCTCGAAGCGCCCCGAGGCATTCATTCTTACAAGAGACTTGTCGACCAGAATGGCGAGGAGCGGCAAGCCCACCTGGACTACCGCCTCTGCCTCCTCCCGCGAAAATTCGCCTCGGAAGACGGAAAGATAACTGAATGCCTGTTTCTCGCGGTCCGAGAGGAGTTTCCAGGAGTGGTCGAAGGCCGCTCTCAGGCTGCGATGACGCTCGGTCGTGTCCCGCAAGGGACTTGCCAGAAGGTCGACGTCGCGCTCGGTTTCCCGAGCGATCTCCGCAAGGGAAAGGGACCGCAGCCAGGCGGCGGCCAATTCGATTCCAAGCGGCATGCCTCCTACCTGCTTGCAGATCCGGACGATCAAGGGTCTGTTGTCGGCCGACAATTCGAAGCCCGCCTGAATTCGCCGGGCGCTTTGCAGGAACAACCCCACCGCCGCATAGGAGCCCGTCCGGTCGTCCTCCTCGTCTTCCGGAGACTCCATCCCCTGGATCTCGAGAAGCCATTCCCCGCTGAGCCTCAGTCGCTCGCGCGAGGTGACGATCAGCTTGGCTCCCGGAGCTTTGGACAGGATGCGTATCAAGAGATCCGTCGCGGTCTCATCTGCACCCGCAACCCCAACGAGCAAGTGTTCGAAGTTGTCCAGGACCAGAAGAATCCGCTTGTCCGCCAGGTAGGCTAGCAGTTGTTCTTTGGCCTCTTCCGCTCCGTAGAAGGTGAAACCAATCGATTCGGCCAGGCTCGAAACCAGGAACTGGCCCGAGATGAGAGGGGCAAGAGGTACGAAGAAAGCGCCGTCAGCGAAAGCCGCCATCTGGTCCATGGCAGCGCGCAGAGCCAGGCGGGTCTTACCGACGCCACCCGGACCCGTCAGGGTCAGCAGCCGGCACGAAGGGTTTGAGAGAATCGCTGCGATCTGCTCCCGTTCGCGTTCTCTTCCAATGAAGGGAGTCAGGGGTTCGTGGGCAGCGAGGTTGCCAGGCAGATTGCCGCTGGTCTTGCGTTCCGCTTCCCGTGGGCCTGGGGCTGGAGCCTCTCGGGCCTTCATCAAGCTTTCGAACAACTCGCGCGTCGCGGGTGACGGTTCAACTCCAAGGTCTCGCTGAAGGCCCTCAGCGCAGCGCTGGAAAGACCTGGCCACTGCAGACGAATCCCCCAGACCGTTGTGGGCGATCATCAATGCCCGATAGGCCGGCTCGGGCGCGTGAGCCAATGTGATCCAACGTTCCCCCCAAGTCAGGACCTCCTGCCAGCGCTGGTTTTCAAGGAGGCGGCCAAGCAAAAGGCTCATCCTGCGCTCAAGCATCGAGCGCAGGCGTTCGCGCTCGGGTCCAACCCACTCTTCATAGAAGCCAGGCAAGAGCTCCCCCTGGTAAACCGAGATGTCCTCGATCAAGTCCTCAGCAGACGAATCTGGTCTGGCCTCGGCTTGCAGGACAGCCGCATCGATCCAGACTTTGGGGTCGGCTCGAAATGCGATCGTAATCTCATCGGCCGCGATGTATTTCTGGTCCTTCGCTTCAATCGCTTTCCGGATGCGCCACAGCGCCTGGCGCAAGTAGGTCCTGGCGTTGGTTTCGGACGCCTCGGGCCAAAGGAGCCCGGCAATCTTCTCGCGCCGGAATGAAGTTCCCAGGTTTAGGAGCAGGAAGGCCAGAAGCGATTGCGCGGGGCGCGAACGGATCTCGACTCGAGCGCCATCGCGTTCGATGTCGAAGCGACCCAGTAACCTGAACTTAAGCATCCTCGTTCGCGAGTGAGGCGGAGGCATGCCGTACGGGCAGACTCACTTCTACTTGCATGGCGCTTCTCTTAGGAGCTTCGAGTTGCGATTAGAGTATAGCACCCAGAGGGAGCGCATTAGGTCCTCCCTCTAGACCGACCGCTCGGGTGTGCCGGCCGTCACAACGGCGCCACCTTTCGTTAGGCGTTGCCAATCCACTCGGCCGACGAAGTCCTTGAATCTTGTCCATTTTGCAAGGATTGCCGAATCGCAAGGAAGAAATCACGATTGCGAGACGTCCCATCTCACGCTGGCAAGATGGCGAGATGGTACTCTGGGCCCAAGATCATCGATCCCGGAGAACCTGCAAAAGGGATCATCTAACCCAGGAGAGGAGAACAGAATGACACGGAAGTCAATTGCCTTAGTTTCGGGGTTCGTCGCACTTGTGGTCGTGATCGGCGCGCTCGTGGCCGGAGCCTTTCATCCCGTCAAGGCGACTGTGGCCCTTGGCGGGTCGGCCGCATATGCCAACAAGGTTGTCGCAGAAGATCGTTCCAAGTTGGACCTAAGCAAGGCACTACCATCCAAGGCGCTGGCCTATTTCAAGAAGGTTGCCGTGGACGATCAAGCCCAAACCCAGGGAGCAAGCCAAGATGTAGGACCGGCGAATGCGTTCAGCGATTTGTCAGTGAACGCTGCCCTGGCTGAATCCGCCCGTGATATCGGTCTCGCAATCCAGGCATACGAGCAGACAAAGGATTCCCGGTCCCTCCCGAGCTGTATTCCGGGCGACGTGCTGGCGCAACTTCCTTCGGCGATAACGCGAACCACCCGGACCGCCTTGGTCCCGATCTGTGGCAGGGTGGAGGCGGCAGCCGCCTCGAGCCCAATCAGCGATTTGTCAGAGAACGCTGTCCTGGCTGAACCCGCCCGTAATACCGGTCTCGCAATCCAGACGTACGAGCAGACGAAGGATTCCCGGTCCCTCCCGAGCTGCATTCCAGCCGACGTGCTGGCGCAACTTCCTTCGGCGATGACGCAAACCATCCGGACCTCTTTGGTCCCGGTCTGTGGCAAGCTGGGGGCGGTAGCCGCCACGAATCCGATACCCAACGGTACATACACGCATCAGTTCTATCAGTTGAACCTGAATGGGGATCACTACATGGTCAGCACGACGATGGGTCAGACCTGGACGGAGGGGCGTTTCACCTTGTCGGGGGATCAAATGGCTTTCACTGAAACGCTGCTGGCCGAATGTGCGGCAGGGGAAAGTTCCTATGTTTACCAGTGGGCCTTCGACGGTAAGGGTCTCACGTTCACTCCAGTCGATGACAAGTGCGGTTCCCGAAAGTACGAGATGACAAATGGGCCGTGGGTCTACCAGGGCCCGGCCAGTTAGCAGTCGAGCGGCCCGGGGTTCATCGGACCGCTCCAGGCCTCTTCGCCATCTCCCACCGCTGGTGGCATCTATTCCACCAGCGGTGGGAGAATGTGTTTCGTCTGGCCTTGGCCCGCATCAAAGGGGTGGATGCCTCGCGGATTGAAGGTCGTGGTTCATCGAGTTGGGCGATGTTTGATCGAACCGGAGTGAGGGCCGTTGAGCCCGGCGGGCTGCGGTGCGTGTACTCCCCTTGGTGTTGCCACCGTGGGACTTGAACCAGCGGCCCCGCGCCGATTCGCTCCTTGAGCTGAGTCTGGGAAATGAAGCAAGGATCCGGGGAGAATCGGGCTGGAGGCTGTCCGCAGACATCAAGGGACTGGGGGTAGTCACCGACAAGGTTCAAGGCAATGCGAGCGGGAGGTCCGAGATGTGCTTTGCCTCGGTCCTCCCGCTTGTCTCACTGGTCAAGTTGGCCCTGAGGGACGGAACCCAGAGGGTCGAAGAGGCCATTCGCCCGGCCGGTTGCAAAATACCTCTCTAGAACCGGACCTCGTCGTCCACGGCAACCTTCTCGGCGTAAGCCGTCGCCTTGGACATCTCCTGAGCGCCTTCCAGCAGCCGGCCGCGGTCGTCCACCGCAATCAAGTTGGCGTAAAAAGCCACTTGAGTCACACTCTGGCCAGTCTTCAGGAACTGGACGCGGTCATCCGCCAGCAACCTTCTCGGCGTAAGCCGTGGCGCTGGACCTCTCCTGAACGCCTACCAGCAACCGGCCGCGGTCGTCAGTTGCCGCAATACCGGCATAGTTGGGCGTCTGGGCCGTTACCGGCCCGCTGAGCTGCGCCAGGCCCTGATCGTCCATCGCAACCTTGTGGGCATAGGCGGCCGCGAGGCCGTTCTGTTTCGGGGCGGAAATCCGCCGGTCATCTGAGGCCTGGCCGCCGGGCGCAACCGCAGACACAGCGATGGCTGGCCGGATGATGAGCACTGCCATTGCCAACCCAAGTGCAAATAAGAACGCATACAAACCCTTCTTCCACATGTCTCCCTCCACTATCGGTTGTAGGTTTAATCTCCCGAACTTCGCGGTCACCATACCAAGCGGTCGTCACACAGGCGTCACAGGGGGCCGAAGGAATCGTCACATTCCAGGGAAAAGCAGACAGACCTGCACCTCGCAGGTCTGTCTCAGAAGGGATCTCGAGCCGTTCTCGAAATCAGATTCTCAGGGCGTATTCGATGGCCTGATCCAACGCCATCGCCTTTCCCTCGGCGCGAAGTGCCTCAAAGACCTCGTCCCCCAGTTGGGCGCCAGCTCCCGCAACCGATCGGTCATATAGGCCCCGATCGGCAGCGTCGAAAAATGACGAACCTTCGGCCATCTGAACCTCAGCCGCCCCCCATAGTCGCGCCGCCCGTTCCGGCTGGCTCTGGACGGCCGCCACGCCTGCAAGTCCAAACATGCACAATCCCCGCAAGAAAGTCGGCCCGACCCTGCGCGCGATCACAAGCGCCTGGGTGTAGAAGGCTTGCGCAGCGGCAACATCGTCCTGGTACATTGCCAAATGGCCGTAGTAAAGCAGGCAACTTGCGGTGCCGAACTTATCTCCCAGCTCACGGAACAGAGCCTCGCTTTGTTCAAAGAAGTGCTTTGCGCCCACCGCGTCTCCCTGATTGAGCCTGACCAACCCCAAGTTGTGGAGCGCATAAGCTATTGGGGACTTGATCCCCAGCTTGCGCCGAATCGCAAGCGTCTCATCAAAGCGACGGTACGCTTCTTCATATTCTCCTTGTCGATAGGCCACCAAACCCAAAGAATGGAGGCCGTCCGAGCTGCCAAGTTCATCCCCCAGCTCGCGGAAGATAGAAACCCCTTCCTGGATCTGGGCCCGAGCCAAGACAAATTGCTCTTGGTCGCGCATCGCCATTCCCAGGGAGATAAGCGCAAACGCGACACCCCACCGATCTCCTTGCTCGCGAAAGAGTCCAACGCCTTCCTCGGAGAGAGCACGGGCACCGGCCGGGTCGCCCTGATCGCGCAGGAGCCAAGCGAGGGCAATCAGCGCATGCGCAAGCCCGCGCCCACGCTTATTCATCGGAGAGGATAGACGCCACAGCGTGATGCTCTCTTCAAGCAGGGGTTTCGCCGCGGCGTTGTCACCTTGCGCGTGGGTAAGGCGGGCGAGCGCGAATAATGCCTGGGCCCGATCGGGGGCTTCCTGGGCACTGACCGGAGAGGGTGCTGTTACTTCTGCCCGCGCCACTGCCCTTTCGAGCCATGCCCGTCCCTCGCTCAGGAAGCCGCGGTAATACCAGAACCAGTACAACGCGCCCGCCAGTCGCAGCCCTGGGCCGACATCCGCTTCCATTCCTTGAGACCACTCCAATGCGGCCAGCGAATTATCGTGTTCGATCTCCAGGCGCTCAAGCCAGACTTCACGATCTGCGCTGGTCAAGTATGGTTCGGCCGATTCGGCCAACTGGAGGAAGAAGTCAAGATGACGGTCGCGGCATCCCCCTGCTTCCCCCGACTCGGATAACTTCTCAAGAGCATAGTGTCGGATTGTGTCCAGCATGTGATAGCGGTTCTCACCGCCCCGGGGTTCGGCAGACACCAGCGACTTGTCCACCAGTTGGGAGAGGACCTCCAGCAGAGGGGGAGAGTCGGAAGGCGATGTGGGGGGATTCTCCTTTGGCCAAATCGACTCCGCGGCCTGGAGAGTGAACCCGCCGGCAAAGACCGCAAGCCTTCGGAATAGCGCCCGTTCTGTCGGGGTCAGCAGATTGTGACTCCAGTCGATCGCCGCCCGCAGCGTTTGTTGGCGCGGGAGGGCGGTCCGGCTGCCCACCGTGAGCAGATTGAGGCGGTCGTCCAGGCGCTCGGCAATCTGTTCGACGGATAGAACCTTGGTACGGGCCGCGGCCAATTCAATGGCCAACGGAATCCCATCCAGCCGCCGGCATATTTCAGTCACTACCGCCAAATTCCGTGAGGTCAGCGCAAAATCGTGGTTGACCGCCATGGCGCGCTCGTTGAAAAGTCGAATCCCCTCATACTGCAGCCAGGATTCGCTCTCCGCAGGGTGCGCAGGATCGGGCAGCGTGAGCGTTGGCACCAGCCAGGCAATTTCACCCGTGATGCCGAGCGCCTCGCGGCTTGTCGTCAGAATACTCAGGTTGGGGCAGGCCCCCAACATCAGTGCAACCACTTGCCTGCATGCCGCCACCAGATGTTCACAGTTGTCTAGGACCAGCAGCAACGGTCTCGGACCAACGGAAGCCACGAGCGCATCACCCAGCGGCTGATAGGGGACCTCATGCACACCCAGAGCTCTGGCCACGGCTGCCGGGACAAGCTCGGCATTGGTCAGCCCTGCCAGATCGACCCACCAGACGCCGTCCTTGAAGGCATCCACGAGATCGGTCGCAACCTGGATCGCGAGGCGGGTTTTCCCGCTGCCTCCGGCGCCGGTAAGTGTCACCAAGTGCGAGGCGGTGAGCAGCCGTCTTGCTTCCGCAATCTCCCGCTTGCGTCCGATGAAGCTGGTGAGCGGGATCGGGAGATTGGTGAGCCGCGCTTCCTGGGATCGTGGTTGCGCTGAGGCTTGCTTGATCCATTGGAAGAGCGCAATGGTTTCTGGCTTAGGCTCTAGCGCGAATTCGTCACGCAAGACCTGCTCGCATTTCTCAAACTGCTTGAGAGCCGCGTTGCGATAGCCGGTCGCCAAATAGCAGAACATCAAGTGCTGATGGGCTCGCTCGTTGGCCGGGTCGCAGGCCAGAATCTTCTGCGCATATCCGATGGCGCGCTCATATTCGCTGCTCGCTCGCATGTCCTGAGTCAGCCGCGACAGCGCTTCGAGAAAAAGGCCGCGATAGTGTTCACGCTCGGGGGTGATCCAATCTTCAAAGGAATCAGCCAGCAGATCCCCCTGGTAGAGTGACACGGCAATCTCCAAGTCGTCGGGTGTCGACAGGTGACTCTTGAACTCGAGGGAATCCACCCACAAAGGATGGTTCGGGTTGAATTGGACCGTTTCGCGGTCGAGGAGGATGAGATCGACGCTAAGCTCGCGGCGAAGGTCAGCAAGGGATGTGCGCAGTGAATGACGCGCCTGGGCATCGGGAAAATCCCCCCAAAAGAGCGTGGCGAGTTCTTCTCGCAGGTGGGGCTCGGGGTGCAGAACGAGGTAGGCGAGAAGCGACGCGGCCTTGCGGCGCGAAAGGTGGATTGGGCCCGAGCCTCCCTCGACTCGGAACGGACCTAGAAGGTGCAAGCGGATGACCGGCACGGATAACTCATTGGATTGCACCACGATTACCGATGCGCGGCATGAGGCAGGAATTCCCCGAGCAAGCCTGGACGGAGTTTTCGGCTACCACAGCTCTCCATTCCCAAAGAGACTGATTCCTGAGGCCATTCCTGCCGAGCCGAGGAGTTTGCCACTCACACACAGCAGGCACGGGGACGAGCTCGGCACCTGGCTTGCCGGTCAGGTGTCCAGGATGGGCCGCAGGGCAGTGGCGTAGTCTTCGCTCTGCGCGTCGCCGGTTATGAACTGAATTCCCCGAGGGCTGTTCACCCCTAGCCCGAGCTCGATGGCCCGGGCAATCTGTTCCTGGCCGAAGACCGGTCCGCCGCTCACTTCGGCGGTCGTCCCGTAGTATCGCAGCAGGGCGACTCCTACCGCGTCAAGCGCCACGCGATCCGCCCCGGCCAGAACTACCTTCGAATGGACCTTGGTGCCCGCCTCCGGGCCGCCCTGCACGAAAGCATCCACCCCATCGATCACGATCAGCGCCGGTGTGTAGGCTGTGTTGACCTCGGCGATCATGCTGCGCTGATTGGGGGAGTTGTGCAACTCGGTCATGTAGTTGTGGCCATCGCCGGGCACGGCTTTGGCGACCATGCCGACCGCATCCTTGAGCGAGAGGCTGAAGTGTCCTCCGAAGCGATGGGTCTTCAAGCAGCAGGCCAGGACAACGGCCTCGGCCTCCAAGGCCGGGCGGGCAAAGTAGAACCCCTGTCTCCAATGACTTTCTGGCGGCATCTGCCGCACCCAGCCGCCCGCCTCCAGTTCGTCGAACACGACCGTGCTCAGCCCGTACTGCCGGGCGATGGAGAACGCTTGCGCCGTCTGCATTGCCTGGCGGGTGACCGCCATTCCGCTGCGATCTCCAATCGAGATCGACCCCGCGCTCGAATCGCGGAGCCATTCGACCAATGAACGCAGGACATCCGGGTGCGTCGAGGCGGGCGCGGGGTCGGCCGTGTTGTAGTTCGGTTTGATCAGCACCTGCTTACCCTGGACCGGGTTGAGGCCGAGGAGCTCGAGCGCGCGGCGGACCCCCTCCGCCCGATCCTCGGTCTCGACCAGCGCCACGCGGCCGATCATCGAGGCGGGTGTAGGAGAGGGGATGGGTGTGGCGCTTGGCGTGGGGAGCGGAGAGGCGGATGGGGTCGCCGATTCTGTGAGCGGAATAGAGGGAGTGGCGGAGCGCTTGGCGGAAGAGGCAATCGGCTGGACGCCCAGAGCGCGGCAGGCTTGCGCCAGGAGGCCAGCGGCAGCTGCCCCTGCGAGCCCTCGCAGGAATTCTCGGCGGGAACGACTATGCTTGTCGAACAACCTTTTCTCCCGTTCCCCGGACTTGAACTTCGGATGAGGCCGGGATTCTACACCCGGCAGACTGCTCATTACCTCGCCCTGGTGTGATGCCCATCACGAGCCAGGCAAGGCTGTGGTCCTCTGGATTGCAGTGGGAGAGGCCGGGATGGAGGTCTTGGTTTTGGATCGCCAAGGAGGGACCGCCATCTGGGTCCTCCACGATCATATGAGCAGATAGATTACCTCCTCAATTTTCGCAACAATCCTTCGGATCGGGTGATTGAATCAGGTCAGGGCAGGAGCAGTCCGTGATATCGAACTGCACTTCGTTGCCGCTATCAGCCGCGTCAGGGAACAGCGGACGCAATGCGCCGTTGTCGATGGGGATGACACCAGAGACAACGGCCTTGCCAGGATAGAGAGTCACCTGGCTGATGAGTGACTCGACAATCTGCCGACGAGAGGTGAAGTCTGCACCGGCCATGGCGCGGCGATATCGGGCGCTCAGGTCTTTCCCAGCATGTCTCGAGTGACTTGGGGGCGCTGGAGAGGTTCTGTGGGGCGTCCAAGGGTTTCTCGAAGGGCGTTGAGGTGCGCTCGTTTGGCCGATAGCTTCTCCATCTGCGACTTGAGCTGAGATAGGTCGATCACGTTCTCACGGTAGGCGTCGAGGATCCTGGCCTCCTCTGCATCGAGCCTGGCGATGTGCTCCTCGAGCCGGGCGGGGTCGTCCAGCAGGTCCACCAGGGCATTCCAGACGAGATCGTCCGGCTTGCTATGGCGGACGGAGACGGTGTCGTCATGCGGGATCGCTTTCTTGCTGCCGGTGCGTTTGCTGGTGCAGCGGTAGTAGGTGTAAGGGGTGTGGGAGATCCCGGTGATGTGGCAACCACAGAGGCCGAAGACCACGAGAAAGCGGAGTAGGTAGGGATTGCGGCAGTTGTTGCGGGCGGAGCGTTCGGTGTTGATGGCCATCTCAGCCCTCGCCGCGTCGAATGTCTCGCGGTCGATGATGGGCTTCATAGGGATGGCGACCCAGTCGGCCTGGGGGCGGGGCTTTTTGGACGTGTTCCTCACCTTGCGATAGGCGCTGCGGTTGCGAAATACAAAGGTGGAGGGGATAGTGGCATGTCGGGCATTCAGTACAGCAAGCGATAGACCACATAATCGCCGACCGTCGTAACGCGCTCAAGGCTTGGCGAAAGATCCAATTGTGATTCAAGAGAGGGGCCTCCTGAGGGATCGCTCAGGTTCAAGAGAATGAAGCTCACTCCCCAACTCCTCAGCCTTGCCAGGCATTCCGACTCGGGACATCGTTCTAGCTCAGGGTATTGCTGGCGATACCAGTAGGGGAGGAAGGTTCCATAAGCGAATGAGATAGGCTTTCCATGGTATCGGGTGTAGAGCATCTGGGGAGCACTAAGAGCACTTGTCAAGGGAAGTTCCATTAGGCTGCCCTGTTCGGGCTGAGCAGCGAGCCAAAGGTCGACTGGGCGGGGGCCAATCGGTTGAAGTGGTATCGGCCCTGGCCAGAGCTCGAACAACGCGAGCGCGATGACGGCAAGTGTGGCCAATCCAGTCTTGAGGTGGGAATTCCTCGGCTTGACTTCCGCACTGATCCACAGTGCGAATCCTAGGCCTGCGAGGAGGGAAAGGCCGAGGCTGGTGAAGGCAGCAAAACGATTCCAGGCCCGCATGCCCGTCAGGGGTGGGATCACCCAACGGAGGAAAAGGGCAGGAAGCGGTACGGTGAGGCCTCTTGCCGCTAGGGGGGCGTAGGACTCGTGGGCAGGAAGCCAAGCGCCGATGCTTTCCATGAGATGATTGAATCCATCTACGACTGCCGACGGGGCAGGGAGTACGACAGGATGTCGGGCGACGTGCAGCGTGGTCCCAAGGCTCAAGATGAAAGCAGCTGCGGTCATCGCGACCACAGCCCTTTTCTCCCTACCTTGACTCTTGAAGGCGCCGTAGGCCGCAAATAGGAGGGCAACATAACCGCCGGCCAAGACAAATTCGAGTGCGATTTGGGGATACTCTGCGGGAACGCCGAGGGCGTTCTTCATTACCCAGGTTCCCCAGAGCGGGTTTAGCCCAGGAGGCAGGATGTAGTCCGTTGGGCTGGCAGACCAGTAGTCTGTGTCCTGAAGTGGGATTGTCAAGTTGACTGAAGCTCGCAGGGTGATGTAGGGCAACGCCAGGGGAGTCGTAATGGCGAGAACCAGGAGAAGAAGGATCGCCATGTGGCCGACTGTCCTTCGGTCGATGACATGGGGCGGAACAGTGGCGAGGCGGACAAACAGGTACAGGGGTCCGAGTATTAGAAGACCAAAGGCGTAATAGATTGATGCCCATGCGGCCAGGAGGTAACCCAGGCCGGCGAGGGCAATCCATACCAGTTTTCGCGAAGAGACCCAGCCCTCCACGGCCAACAGGAAAATGGGAAGACCTTCGATTGACATCAAAGGAAGGATTCCGCCGTACCGGACGATGTGGTATGGGTTGAGGATGAATAGGACGCCAGCAAGCACTCCTGCCCAGCTGTTGCGGGTCCATCTGAATACGAGTAGGTATACGGCCGATGCAGCAAGGACAAATGAGGCCAAGGCAAACAGATTGTAGGTTGCCACCTCGCCGAACATTACCGTGAGAGGGAGTCCGATCAGGGTGTGGAGGGGTGTGATTTCAGCATAAGCAAGCGGAAAGCCGTTAGGGTAAAGGATCGTGGGGGCAACAAGCGGGCTCGTGTGGAGATCCACCAAGGCGTGCTTGAACCACCATATCTTCCACAGGTATTCATAGTTGTCGGCTATGTACCAACCCGGCAATCTATCCCTCAAATGGATGATTAGAGGCCAAGTGACGACTAGAGTTAGGAACAGGAAGAATGCCAGGGCGCCGACATGGCCAAAGAGTTGTCTTCGGCGGCGGTGAGAGTCACTCATGGGAGGGATTTGGGAGGCGGCCTACGTGGGCGACAAGTCGGTCGGCGGCTGTTCGGGCCTCGTGCAATAAAGGCGGCTGCTGGCCAGGGCCGTCTAACCATTTATTCTACGGATCCCCCTCCGGTTGATGATTCGCGGCGCGGAATGTCGACCCATTACCCGCGCGCGAGGCAGTTAGACTGTGATATTTCCCGATTGTGTATTCAGCGGTCCAGCTGGTAGAAGTCTAGTCTAGTTCCAAGTCGAGGGCAAACCCGACTTGCTGCATTGCGTACGCTGTTTCAGGACGGAGCAAGGGGCCTACGGCTACCGATTGATCCCCAAGACCAAGCACAGCTCTCACTCGACCACAATCGGAAAACTCTGCGTCGCGCCATTCGCCGTAATCGTGACGGTTCCCGTGCGTTGCTTAGTGCTTGGGCCTATCTTCCAAGTCCAGGCGCACACGCCGTTCCCATTGGCGGTTTCAGAGACTAATCCCTGTGCCGTGCTTTGGTTCCCTGACGGCGTAACATAGCCGATAGAACAAGCTGCGCCTGCTGCTGTCTGGATTCTGGCCGAGGCGTTCCCGCCCCGCGCAACAGGTGAGGTGAGCTGGTTGAGTGTAAAGCCAGACGCGGCGGCCGTGGGCTGGGGTTGTGGCGCGGTCGACTGCGGCACCTGTGTTGGGACTACCTGAGGTTGGGTTGGCAGTGCCGCCTGAGTATTGGATGGCGCGGGAGTAGATTGTTGCGGCGGGTTGATGGCACCCGGCAGAGTCTCGTACACGGCCAGCCAGTTAGTTGCTATTTCCTCTTGCGCTTGGGTCAGCGTCATGGTGCCATAGCACACCTGGTCGTGCAGGTAATTCTCAACCTGATCCTTCTCGTGGAATCCCGGCTTGGGGTCGGCGGCCTCCGGCCAAAGGTTGGAAATGTCATTGGAGCCGCCCAGCTCCAGTGATACAAAATGATCGACTTCATACTGCCCTGACGCGGGGCTGACGATGCCGTATTCGCCGTAGACCTGGTCTTTCTCACTGGCGGGCACATTTCGGACACTTGAGCTATAGCCGGGCGTACAGACCTGGTCCTTGGTTACATCTGGGAGGATGTCGCCGGGCGTGCAGGCCGGATCAGGCAATGCGCCTGAAGCCGCACAGCCGGAAGTCTTAGTCTGATGGACCCACGTAGGGCCGGGGATTGTAGAAACGACCAGAGCAGTCGGAGTCCCGGTTGGCGGCGCATTGGTGGCACGCTCAGCCGTGTTAGTGGGCGAAGGCGATGTATTGGTAGGCGGCGCAGCAGTGTCGGTGGTGTGCTGTATGACCGGTGGATTGGCTGTTGGGGCTTGATTCGGGACGCAAGCAATGAGCGCGACCGCCAGCAGGAAGGGCAGCAGCTTGCGGAGTTTCATCGATCCCCCCGTGGGATAGAACAGGCCTACGAGTGCCAGCAGTAGTACACCCTATTGCGGCCCATGACAAATGAAACGCCTCGGCCATTGCTGACCGAGGCGCGTCGGCTGCAGCCGATGGTTAGCCCCCGCCTTCGCCCTCGCAGGCACTACTGCTGCCCTTCATGGTCGTCGTCCTCTTCGCCTCCTACTTCGCTGGTTACGGCCCTTGCTCTTTCGATCCACTGCGTCACTTTCTCGGGAATCCCTTTGGATAGGTAGAGATACGTATAACCCCATGGCGATTACCGTGCTGCCAGTCTTTGAAGTCCGCATCTTCGACCGTGCCTTCGCCAACCTTCAATTCAAGCTGAATGCACTTTCTGCCGAAGCGCAATTAGGCGAATAATTGGTCCTTCTTGAATCGAAATGAATTTGCTCGTGTGAAACTCGTCGTACCATCCTTTTTGGGTTGCGTCCGTGACGCGCTGACAGCTGCTGGAGATGGGGATATTGGTCTAGCTCAGCGCCAATTCAAGAGCGAAGTGGAATTGGTCGTTTGCGTACGCTGTTTCAGGACTTGGGTGATTAGATCGTCGAAGGCCGCGGGAGCGAGTTCGCCAATGACTTGGCGAGGGGTCACCGCTGGTGGCCTCCTTTCCTGCCTTAGTAGAGGGTTGGAGCCCGCCGCAATTCGCCTTGAGAGGGGGGTTCTGCATGAGATTGACTGTGCAGACATTCTAATCATCGGCTTGCGGACGGAATGGGGTATGGGGAGACGATTGCCTTGTCAAAAATGGGCAATGAAACTGGTGCGGTAGCTGCCGTTTCCCTTGCTACCCACTTCTTGCTTGGTGTATCGCTATGTTTGTGAATGCAACATATCCCACGGTGGTCGCAAATCCGGCTCCTGCTATGAATGCCGCCACAGTATCCGATCCTACTCACTTGGCCAGTGCTACTGCCGCCGTTGTGGCTACTGCAATTGCTGCGGCTGTTGCCACTTCTCTCCTTCGAGTCACTTTCTTCACATTCCATCTCCTCTGGACCTGCAATTATGAGGGTCGGCCCTGTAAAGTGATGACTAGGGCTGATTCGGGAAGGTTCAAGTCACCCTGCGTTTGATCCGCGTGGGTCTTGGTCTTTTTGGAGAGAATGGTGTTGTCTGCGTAGGTTCTCCGCGTCGAAGACCAATCTCTTCCTACGGACAGCGCCGTTGCGGAACCCCCAACCATCGCTCCAGCTACTTCAAGACGCCTAACGGGTGATTCTATGAATCCCGCTCTGGTTGATGATTCGCAGCGCGGAATGTTAACCCATTACCCCAGCGCGAGGCAATTGGACCGCGGTATTTCCTGGTTGTGTATTCAGCGCTCCAACTGGTAGGAGTCCAGTCTAGCGGCAAGTCGAGGACAAACCCGACTTGCTGCATTGCGTACGCTGGTTCAGTCAAGGGCTGCTTCTACCCTTGGCCACGGACACTGGAAGGATGCGTTCCCTTGGGAATGAAAAGGCCGCAGATCCGAATCGTCTGCGGCTTCGCGTTTGAGGGTCAGAGTCGTCCGGCTGATGGCCCCCAGCTCGTTCGTCTACGGGCTGGGACAGCCAAGCGAGGCACGCGCCTTGGCCCGCTACCGACAAAGCAGCGGTCAGAAAGCGCGAATGCCTAGGATGCGGGGCTGCCTCAATCTGATTGCCGGGCACCCGCCAGGAATGTGTCGGCGGTCTAGAGTCCCTTCCCAATTCGAGAGAGGAAGATCGTCCAGCGCTGAACCGTCAGCATGATCTCCCAATTCAGCGTGGAAAGCACCCAGGATCCCCCGAACCAGGCGGCCAAGGAAACGGCGGCAGCGACCTCGACCGGTTTTTGAAACGGCTGCTGCAATTCCACGGCCGACCACGAGCGACGGACTTTGAGTAGCGGTCGCAACAACAGGACCCCAGTCAGCGCCAGCATGACGAGCAGCACCCAGTCCGGGATCAGCCGAATGACAAACACGGTAACGATGGCGGAGGCGATCCCGATTCCAAGCCAGGTCATCATCAAGAGGTGGGCCACCCGCGGTCCGAGCCAGCTGGCCGTGTGAGTGACGCCCGCTTTAAGATCGCCATCAAAATCGCGCAGCTCGTTGAACAACTGTCCGTACAGGCTGATGGCGACAACGAACGTGAAAGGGAAAACCCACTGCCAAGCTGGGCTGCGGCCGAAGGTGAAGTACGCCGCGAGAAACTGTAAGCCCGCCAATAGGAGCGCGTGCGAAACCAGATCGGCGACCGGAACCGTTTTGAACCGGACGCGCCGCCACGAGTACAGATAGCCAATTGCCAGGCAGGTCGCCCCGATGGCGAATGGCCATAGCCCCAGCCGTGAATACAGGGCGGCAGCAACGGCAGCTTCGATGATGGAAGCGGCTCGGCCCAAGCGCGCCGAGAGATCGCCAGCCGAGACTGGATTCCGTCCGGCCTTGGCCGGGCTCAGAGCGTCGTCGGGGGCGTCCTCCACATCGTTGATCATGAAGGCAAAGCCCACGGCCAACCAGTTGGCGGCCAGGACCCTGATCAGTGGCCAGCCAAACGAGCCATGCCCGACTGCCGCGCCCAGCAGGGTCGTCACGGTGACAAAACTTGTGTATTCCTGGAACCGGGTCAGACGTAGGACGCCGCCAAGCTGTCTTTTCATGGCAGGTGCTCCCTCAATCAGCCAAAGCCCTGGGCGTGCTCTGGGACGAAAGGGACTTGATCCCTGCCCCTTCTTCGTTCAGGATACCACTATGTACAAAAAACCCACGTATTCTCGTGAGGTCATTCCCACGGCCCAGGACGAACGCAGGTAGGTCGGGCCATTTTGTCCGCAATTTGGTCCCTGCTGTCGAAAGCGACCCCGTTGCCTTGGGATGCCGGAGGGGCATTTCACGGACTATTCGTTCCCTGCGGATCGGATGATCAGCAAGGGTCGGTCCACGCGCTGCAGAATGCCGGCTGTCACGCCGCCGTAGAACACGCGCGCCAGGCCGCCCCGGCCATGACTGGTCATCGCAATCAACTCGGAGCCTTCGCGCTCGGCGACCCGGATGATTGTCCCAACGACGGGCCCAAGCTCGACACGGGTCACAGCCTCGATGCCCTTCTCGCGGAATTCTCCCTGACGACCGGCTAAGTACGATGCGGCCTCGTCTGCTTTTTGCCGCGTGAGTTCCTGACTCAAACCCATGGCGGTCTCAGGCAGTTCCGTGTCGACATAGACAGGCTCAACAACCTGCAAGAAGACGACTTTGGCCTGAAAGAGGCGGGCCAGCTGTTCGACGTGTGGCAGGATCAGCTCTGCTCGCTTCGAACCATCTAGCGGAACAAGGATGTTCTTGTACATGGCAGGCTCCGTTTGGAACAGACGTCCAGCACAATTGGTAGGTACCAGGAGACGTCCGGGGCGCGCCAAGGCGCGGACACCTCGCCCCAGTCCTGAATCCCGCGAAACCTCAACTCATCTGCACGGGAATTAATGGCCGAAAGTCCGGCGCCCTGATAGTTCCTCGGCATCCGCCTCCGCCAGCGGGAGGCCAGCCTAACTCAGGCTCTTGGATGCCTTGAGAGCAGCTCTTTTTCATTTTGGGCACAGCGCAAACGGCCAAGTGGCTGAACGAGAACCTCAACCCCAGAGCCATCCTGTGCCTTGCCTCAACGTGCGTGCTTGACCCGTAGTTACGCGCCTCGGGACATTGCGAGAGCCTTCTGGGCCGCTGTCTCCAATGCCGCCGATGCCCATGCGCGCCGTACGAGACGCTCCTCGCAATGACGTCGGAGCAGTTGCCAATTCGTCAACATGGACAGATCCGGGTCCCACCCGCGGGCCTGTCGATCGCGCACCGCACCCATAGATGGGAGCCAGGCGCCTGCCTCGGGCCTGCCCTTGCTGCCGATTCGTCGATGTCCTCCTTTTCGCCGATCGACCGAGTTTCCGGCTAAGCGCTTAGCCCACCAGCGGCGCAAGAACGAGACCCACCCCGTACGTGATCAGCGCTTCGCCCAAGCCGACGATGGTCATTTCCGCACCGCTGCGCCACGGGCTCAACCCGGTCACGACCGTCTTGGCTGCGCCGATCAAAAAGTGAGCCAGTGTGCTGATCGCGAACGAGGCCAGGATGGCGGGGTAGCCCCTTATGAAGAAGAACGGGATGATGGGGATGATCGCACCAAGAGCCGTGGAGAGCGAGGCCGACAACGCCGCTGTCCATGGATTGGGGAACGATAGCTCCGACAGGCCGAGTTCTTCGCTGGCCAGCGTTTTGAGGGCCGACTCGGGTTGCGCCACCAGGTGCGCGGCCAGAGTCTGCGCTTCGGCTTCGGGCACGCCCTTGAGCTGATAAAACAAGGCCAATTCTTCCTCTTCCTCTTCGGGATGCAGCTCCAGTTCTTTGCGCTCGCGCCCGATTTCTGCCTCGTGCACCTCGCGCTCCGCTTTTGTGGCGAGGTATGCGCCTGACCCCATGGATAGGGCTGAGGCCAACATGCCCGCCAGGCCCGCGATCAGCACAGCTGGGCCTCCCGCCGTCGCGCCAGACACTCCCGACACGATCCCAAAGACCGAGCCGAGGCCGTCATTGGCTCCATAAATGGCCTGCCCGATCCAGCCGCCGCCCTGCCTGTGCCAGCTCTCACGATGGAGAATCACATCCAGTCTGGCTTGCGCGCCGATCGGTTCCGAGGTGGGATGGCTGGCCTGACGTGCTACGCGGCTATGGCCTTGTTCGTCATGCTGCACGGATTGAATCGCCTCGTGGTCGGCTTCGGTTGGAGCCAATTGCGCGAGGGACGCATACATCGAGGCGTCTGCGTCCTCGTTACTCTCGATGCGCTTTAGAGCGTTATCTGTGCCACTCTGCACAAGGGTCCAGCGCCACACCTGATCTCGCAAGGAGTCGCGATCGGGCGGCAGCGGTGCGCCCAGCTCGCGCAAGCGTGCCGCCCATCGTTCGCCATGCTGACGTTCAACATCGGCCAGTTTCAACAAAACCTGGCGGCGAGCCTCATTCGGTTCGTGTTGGGCCAGAGCGCGATACGTGCGCACCCCGGCCTGCTCTTGCTGCCACGCGCGTTGCAGGCCCTTGATGAACTGCTGCCGATCCGCTGATTCCATCACATCCTTCTCCTCTCTCTTCTTGTCAAATGCGCCATGTTAGCTGCGTGCGCTTTCAGTACCATGGCCTGTTTCCCTCAGGGACGGGTTGTGCAGGTCGTCGGGATGATCAGGAACGGAACCTGGATGGTGATGGCCGTTGCCTTGGGGAGCGGCTTGGCCGCACTTGGTTGTACTGCGATCGCCACCGTTCGGTCAAGGCCTGGGTCTCCCCTGAGGTGCAAGAGATCTTCCGGAACTGCAGCTCCTTCCGCCTGTAGGCTCCGCAGGACTGACGCCGCTCTCCCTAAGGCGGCTGGAGTCTCCTGGTGTGGGATGTCCACAATCAAGCCTGAGGCAGGACAAGGCGGGAGAGAAGCTCGCAGTTGCTCTCGATCGCGAGCCTCGCCAGGCCCAATTGAGCTGCGCGAAGAGGGGGCCACCCTCAGTAGGATGGAATGACCATGTGAGGCTGGCGCTTTCGAACGAGGGCTCATAAGCCCGGCGGCCGCTGGTTTTCCTCCGCAGTTGGCCGGGGGACGGGCTAATCCAGCCCCGCCACCCGCGGCGACCTGTTGCGCCGTCTGAGCTTCCCCGCTTTCTGTGGGGGAGTCTGTACCAGTCCCTCCGGACGAACTTCCAGCCGTGCTGGCTCAGGTCGGCCAGGCCTGGGTATCCGGCGAATCCTCCTTTGCTAATGTTTGGGGAACCTCATACAGAGCGGCCCGCTCTCGCAATCCAGTTGGCCCTTCCATGGTTCTACCAGGCTGTTGTTTCTCTTGAGCGCAGTCTGATCGTGTCGAATAGTGGTTCCATTGGTAAGCCCTCGAGAAGAAACGGGAACATCCCCGTTCTCTCCATATCCCTGGTTGGGCAAATTGTGAAGTTCCGCCAACGAGTGCGGGAAAGCCTTGCCTCCAGATTCCGGCTACTGTCCAGCCAGGTTGTCAGACCTGTGCGTTCCGGCCTCTTCCAAGACTTCACGGGTCTCTCGAACCAGCCAGAACAAGAACACAAGGGCAGCGATGTGCTCCGCCCACCACCAATGAAGGAAGGCGTTGAGTAAGAGACCGAACAGCACCGTACCTGCCATATAGGCGCAGGTCAGACTACTTGCCGCATCGCCCTTCAGAGCCTCACTCTGAATGCGCGCCGCGATGCGCCGCTTAGTGACTGTAAGATACGGCATAACGATTATTGCCGCCAAAGTGACAGCTATTCCAACTGGCGAACTCTCTGGGCCTTGCTGACGAAACAGGCCATAGAGGGCAGTAAGGAAAACGTAGATACTGAGAAGAGCAAGTGCAATCCCGACAACCCAGATGGCGGCATGCTCGGCTCGCTCGACCCACCGCCGACTGCCGCCTCTGGCTTCTACCAGGAGCCTCCATAGGAGTATGGCTCCGCTAGCCAATTCAATGAGGCTATCGACGCCGAATGCGGTGAGAAGGACACTGCCAGCGGCCAGCCCCGCACCAATTGAGACGGCCCCTTCCATCACCATCCAGACGATGGTGAAGATCTCGATCCGAACTCCTTCGCGGATGTTCAGGTCCCTACTAATACCCGTGTCCATCGCTGGTTTTCGAAAAAGGCGCATTCCCGAATCGGAGGTTCTGGACGGACTTTCGATCGGTCATAGTTTGCCTCGAGTGCCAGGGCTGCACCGGATCGCCCTCCCGGGCATTGACCCAAGCCTTTCAAAGTGTGCTGGGCTGACGACCCATCCGCCCAGTTTCCGCTCGAGTGGACAAAGCGATCCCCAGGCTGAATCGTGCCAGCAAGAGTGGAACCAATAGGGCATCAGGCGAAGGAGTCCAGTGCGGATTGAGGCCGGTTGCGCAGATGGCGTTGTCACTTGCCAGGAGGCAGCTTTCCAGAAGCGCAAATCGTGCTTCATTGCCTCGTCTTGTTCCTTGCCGATTTCACCCCTGGCGTAGCTTCGCTTGAGTATGTCGAGCGGCGTTTCGGAGGGCGACTGAGAAAGTCCGGTTCCCGCGCCGCAGTGCCTGCACAAGCCAGGCGACGCCACCAACCAGGAGCACAAAGAACAACACCGCCAGAAGCGTGCCCCCCATGCCAACGCCCATCACGCCCCCATCGCTATGGCCAAAGGAAGATCCGCAGGCGAGTGGTACGGCCAGAGTTGTTCCCAAAACTAGAGCAAGCAAAAACACGGCGAGTGCGGCAAGAGTGAAAGTGCCTTGGTCGTTGAGTGAGCCTCTTTTCCGCGCACTTTTTTCCGACGGCACCAGTCTATGATCCCAATCTACTCGCCTGGCCGCGAGTGAACACGGGGCGGGGTCGCCTGGATGCGGCTAGCCGCGGTGCGGACGGTCGTCGGGTAGGGGGGTTATCAGGCATCGCCAGGACTCGCCCGTCCTCTGCGCCCAGGGTGGGCTGGCGATCTGCGCCAGGGGGAGCCTGGGACCTCTCCGGCTTATGAGCTCTCGTCCAGCAAAGGCAACCTCAAATATCAGTTCGGCCTGCTTGAGGGTGCCTCTCTTCTTGTGGTGCTGCCAGGCCTGACGAGGTTCGTTGCTGGGTTCGATTGAGAGGCTACCTCTTGTGGAGACCGGATGTCAAGGCGGCATTTCCACCTCATTCTGCGGATCCAGAGTGTGCCAAGGAACTGGTGCACCTCTGCGAGAAGATGGGTGTGGGAGTACGCATGCATATTCACTTGGAGCAGGGACTCGATAGCTACTTTGCGATACTCAAGCGAAGGTCGAGAGGGCGCAATGTAGGGATCCTCTGATTGTGCTTGAAGGGTCTAGATGTGCGATTTGGATCTGTGCCTTTGCGGAGACATCCTTGGGGGGCGTGACACGATGGGAGACGCTCCGGAGGGAAGTGCTAGCTGCGCATGGATTCTGGGAGGTTGTAGCTGGGCCGCCCCGACTTGCACACAGGGGTCACGTCAGACACTCCTCATAGGCCTCCCCCACGAGTTGTCCCGCCAGCGGCCCAGGAATGTTGCAGGCGACAAGGCCTCCATTCCCATGCGTTTGAGGAAGGAGAAATGGCCGGGGTTCCCCGTGACCAAGGCGTCGGCTCGTCCCGCTGCGGCAACCTCTGCAAAAGGCAAATCGTTTTTGTCTGGCACCCGGGCAGTACGGGGCAGCTCAAGCGGTCTGGCGAGGACCGATTCGTCGGAAATCCTCAAGTAGTTAAGCAGGGCTCGCACCTGCCTGGCGGAGAATCCGAACTTCGGCCGAGCGAGCACTTCAGCGTACTCAGCAAGGATGCGATCATCGCAGAGGAGTTGGACGGATCCGGCCATAACAAGATCCAACACTCGGCCGGGGGCACCGCTGGGATTGATCAGGCCTGAGACCAGTACGTTGGTATCGAGGACAATGCACATCTAGGCGCGACGAGTTCTCCGGACAGTCCGGATTTCCGCCTGGAGCTCTTGCGGCTTCAGCCGGTCGATGCCCCGGCGGCGAGCTTGCTCACGCATCTCAGAGACAGCTAATTGAGCGCGCAGTCGGGAGACGAGCTGCACCAACTCATCAAGGCGCCCCGGGTCGACGCTAACCATCAGGGCGAGGGGCTTGCCCTCGAGGGTGATGACAAGCTGGCCCTCCTGGGTGAGGCGCTTGCGCAGCTCGCCAGGTTGGTTACGCAGGAGACGATAGGGGACGAACTCCATGGGAGAGACCTCGCTCTGTAGCCGAATTGGCTACGATAATTCTACGCCCAACTCTCCCGCGTGTCAAGCTTTCTGGGGAGGGGGGCCGCTCTCCCGGAGGCGCGGCTCGATGGGGACGTTTGTGGTCGCCAACAACCTCGTGCGAACTTGTTCGGGGAATTCCCGACTCGTACTGCGCGCCGGTATTCGTTGTGTAATCCGTTGAGGACAGCAAGTGCGAGTATTTTCCCTCCTTCCTGCCTCGCTGGCTCGGATGCGATCCTGCCCGGAGTTCCCTGCTCAATCCCCTGGTGCGACCGGGCGCAGTTAAAGAAACAGACGTATTCCTGGATGACGTGATGCAGATGTCTTTCTGCAACAATCACCAATTGATCGAGGTATTCTCTCCTCACACTTCCCAGGAACCGTTCGCAGACCGCGTTGGCTTTCAGAGCGCGGTAGGGTGTCTTCAGGATTTCAATTGAGCTTTCCTTCGCAACACGTGCGAAGGCTTGGCCAAACCTCCTGTCCTGACCGCGAATCAGAGAACGTGGCGCCTGGCCATAGGGCGTGGCTTCCCGAAGTCCTTGTTCTAGCCAGGCGTCGATTCGGTGGGAGGTGACCCCAAAGTGAACGATCCGTCGTGAGGCGAGTTCGATGATGAGGAATTCGTAGATTTGCCGGAAGAACAGGTCGATGACGGGAAGGAAGTCGCAGGCCCACACCAGTTGGGCGTGATTCTTGACGAAAGTTGATCCATTCTGACCTGGGGCGGGGAGGGAGCGTGGCAGACGGATGTACTTCTGGATCGTCGCTCCCTGGCCTGCCGATCCGGGGGCTTGCGACCCGGATGCCGAGTTTCATGAGTTCGCCACGGATGCGTTCCGCGCCCCACAGGCTATTCTCCCTGGCCATCTGCTGGATCAAAGCGATAGTCTCGGAGGCTACCCTGGGGCGCCCAACCCCGTTGCGGGACTTGAACTTCCAGAAGGGCCGGAAGCCTTGGCGATGCCAGCGCAGGAGCGTTCGGGCTTGAGGATGAGGAGGGCTTCCTTCCAACTCCGGACCCGGCTGGCGAGGAGGACGAGCCAAAGGCGGTCGGTTGGGGTGAACCATGGCTTTCTAACTCGGCGGTGGAGGATAATGAGTTGCTGGCGGAGGAGGGCGTTCTCGGCAACGAGTTGGGCATTGCTGCGAGTGAAATCGAGGGCAAAGCCGAGAAGGATAGAATATCGAGAAGGCCGGGAGAGCTGGAGGACAGCGTGTTCCAACGACAACAATGCGGAGCGTATGCGTTGGATAGACCAGTCGACTGAGGAAGACATGCAGAATAAGCCCTCGCCGGACAATCAAAACCCGCCAATTGAGCACATTACAGGTCCGATCGAGGTTTGCTGTCGGGCGGATGGGGTTTTCGGCCAGGACGTGGCCACGCCAGCGCCAGAGCCAGGATCGCACGCTCGGCCTCCACCCTGAGCGTCGGCCGACGGCCCCGCCGAGCTCGCTGCCAGCCAGGATGCAGCCCAGCCGCGCCGCAGGCCATGCAGCGCTCGCGCCAGCGGTGGAAGAGACTTGCGCGAGATCCCGAATTCCCGGCATGCCTTGGCGACATTCCCAATCTACTGCGCCCGGACGAGCACGCGCAGCCTCGAATCTTGCCCGCCCTGGTGGTCGGGCCAGGGTACACTCTCTTTGAGGGTCATGGACGCGCCTCCCCGTCTGTTTTGGGCAATGGGAAGAATGCGTCACATAGGCCTCTCTTGCTGTATACACTATTACGAAACAGTACAACCTAGTCGGAGGACTCACCGTCGATGTCCCTTGGTCGAGGAGGCAGAACCGCGTAGTCACACCTGGACTCTCGTGACTCCTGGTATAAAAATCGGGGGGCATGTCATGCCGTCCTGTGTTCACAACGGAGGAATAGGTGGGTTTGCTGAAGAGTCCGTCAAAAGCTGCGGGGAATCCTGCTGGCGGAAACCAGGCCGCAGTCTCTGATCAACTCATCGAAAAGGCGCGCACGGATGGCAACGCGGTCCTCAAGGATCTTGAGTCGCAGTTGAGCGGCCTGAGCGCGGCAGAAGCCGAGGCGCGTGTCAAACGCTATGGATTGAACGAGATCGCGCGCGAAAAGCGCCAACCCCCATGGCTACGCCTGCTGGATAACCTCAGGAATCCACTGGTAATCCTGTTGACGGCGCTGGGCGTACTTTCGTATCTAACCGGCGACCTGCGGGCGACAGCCGTCATTTTCGTGATGGTGATATTGGGCGTGGTGCTGCGCTTCTTCCAGGAGATGCGCGCCGACACTGCCGCAGAAAAGCTCAAAGCCATGGTGAACACCACCGCCACCTTGGTGCGGGATGGCAAGGAATCCGAAGTGGCGCTCAAGCGATTGGTGCCGGGGGACATCGTCCGTCTAGCCGCCGGGGACATGGTTCCAGCCGACGTCCGGGTGCTTTCCGCCAAGGACCTGTTTTTGAACCAGGCAGCCCTGACCGGCGAATCCCTGCCAGTGGAGAAAAAAGCGGCTCCGGCGTCCGGAGACACTCGTAATCCGCTCGATCTGCCGAATATCTGCTTCCTGGGCTCGAATGTAGAAAGCGGCACCGCGACGGCGGTCGTCATCCATACCGGGGACCGCACCTATTTTGGCGCGCTGGCCACCAGCATCGTCGGGCAGCGCCAGCTGACCAGCTTCGACAAGGGGGTCAATAAGTTCACCTGGCTGATGATCCGTTTCATTGCCGTGATGGTGCCAGCCGTCTTCCTGATTAATGGGTTGACCAAGCACCACTGGCTGGAAGCCTTCCTGTTTGCGATGGCAGTGGCCGTCGGGCTGACACCCGAGATGCTGCCCATGATCGTGACCGTCAACTTGTCGCAGGGCGCCCTGGCGATGGCGCGCAAGAAAGTAATCGTCAAACGCCTGAACGCCATCCAGAACTTCGGCGCGGCAGACGTGCTGTGCACCGACAAGACCGGCACCCTTACCCAGGGTAAGATCGTGCTGGAAAAACATCTGGACGTTCACGGCCACGAGAGCGAGCGCGTCCTGCACTACGGGTATATGAACAGCTACTACCAGACCGGCCTGAAAAACCTGATGGATGAGGCCATCCTCGAGCACGGTCACCTTGAGGAGGACCTTAAGGTCAAAACGGACTACCGCAAAATAGACGAAATCCCCTTCGATTTTCAGCGGCGGCGCATGTCGGTCATTGTGGAGAATAACCAGAACCAGCACATCCTGATCTGCAAGGGCGCGGTGGAGGAGATCATGCGCCTTTCGACGCGCGTGGAAGTCGAGGGCGAGGTGCTGGATGTAACGCCGGAGCACGACGCCCACCGCAAACTTCTTGTGCAGGATTTGAACGCCCAGGGCTTCCGCGTCGTTGCCGTAGCCTACAAAGTCATGCCCGGCGAGGATGATGAGCCGCACTATGAGATGCAGGATGAATCCGACATGACCCTGCTTGGCTACCTGGCTTTCCTGGACCCGCCCAAAGAGACCGCGACGGAGGCCCTGAAACGTCTGAACGCGCTGAACGTGGACGTCAAAATCCTAACTGGCGATAATGAAATCATCACCGCCTACATCTGCAAACAGGTGGGCATGCCGGTGGACAAAATCCTGCTCGGTTCACAAATCGAAACAATGAGCGAAACAGAACTGGCTGAAGCTGCCAATGTGACCAGCATTTTCGCCAAGCTGGCCCCGGCCCAAAAGGAACACCTCATCCACGCCTTACAGAGCAAGGGCCATGTCGTCGCCTTCATGGGCGACGGCATCAACGACGCACCGGCCCTGAAAGCCGCCGATGTGGGCATCTCCGTGGACAGCGCCGTGGACATCGCCAAGGAGTCATCCGATATCATCCTGATGGAGAACAGCCTGCTGGTGCTGGAGCAGGGCGTGCTGGAAGGCCGCCGCGTGTTTGGCAACATCATCAAGTACATCAAAATGGCGGCCAGTTCCAACTTCGGAAACATGTTCAGCGTGGTGGGGGCCAGCGCGTTCCTGCCTTTCCTGCCGATGCTGCCGATCCAGGTGCTGACGAACAACCTGCTCTACGACTTCTCACAAACCACCATTCCCACCGACGGGGTGGATGCCGACTGGCTGACGAAGCCGCGCAAGTGGACGATCGGAGAGATCCAGCGCTTCATCCTATTCATTGGCCCGATCAGTTCGATCTTCGATTACGCCACATTCTTCATTATGCTGTACGTGTTCAATTGCTGGAATAATCCTGAGCTCTTCCATACTGGCTGGTTTGTGGAGTCGCTCTTCACCCAGACCCTGATCATCCACATCATCCGCACGAACAAGATCCCGTTCATCCAGAGCCGGGCCAGCTGGCCGCTGATACTCACTTCCGTAATCATTGTTTCAGCGGGCGCCTGGCTGACGGTTTCACCCCTGGCAGAAACGCTCGGATTTGTGGCCCTGCCGCGCCTCTACTGGCTGGTTCTGGCGGGACTGCTGGTGTGTTACGTAATGCTGACCCAGGTGGTGAAGACCTGGTTCTATCGAAGATTCGGTACATGAGGATAGGTCAGGAGGTCGATTTCCCATCCCTGAGGATTGTTTTCCGCTGTGAACGACCGCTGCTACCCCCAACATGAACCTCGGGCGGATCTGCGATGCCCTGACACCGTGCGCCGTCCGGGTTTGCTCCCTCCCCGCGCCAGGACAGAAATCGTGTGCCCCCGATTCAACGACGATGGCCCGTGCCGGCAAATTCAACTGGCTCATTGCTCACGGCATCAGGCCTGTCGCCGGATTCCTCCCCATCCCCCAACTGGTGGAGGTAAACACTCCCCGGCGGATGGATGCGGCCGGGAAGTTTCTGTATTAGAGTACGAGCAGCGGATGTAGTTTATCTTCGTTGTCTTCTTCAGCCATCTGAATCCATGTCAGCGGGCCGTGCTCTCCCCTGAAACCGATGTGCTCATCAGCAAGGGCGAGCCGCCTGCCTGTCTGCTTGAAGGATTGCGAGTCGCGGCCGGCTCCATTCGTTCTCGAAGATACCGCGGGAGAAACGGGTGGACTTGCTTTGCCAATCATTACCATGATTCATGGAACGAAGCTGGTCTGCGATTGCATTTTGAACCCCATCAGGCTCTCACGTAACGAGCATTTACCAAGGGGAAACACCATGACGGCGGAGGAACCGATGAAAGTCAGCCCTCTTGCAGGAAAGCCTGCCGACCCAGCCTCGCTGGTCAATGTGCCCAATCTCGTCACAGCCTATTATGCCGACACGCCTGATCCCTCAGTCCCGGACCAGCGAGTTGCCTTCGGCACCTCCGGGCATCGCGGTTCAGCGTTCGCGAAATCTTTCAACGAATGGCACATCCTTGCCATCAGTCAGGCCATTTGCTTGTACCGAAAACAGCGGAAAATCGATGGCCCTCTGTTCCTCGGCATGGATACGCATGCGCTCTCGGTGCCGGCGCTGGCCAGCGCACTGGAAGTGCTGGCCGCCAATGATGTCGAAGTGATGATCGCAGAAGGGGACGAATACACCCCGACACCTGCCATTTCCCTCGCGATCCTCACCCACAACCGCGGGCGCAAGACCGGACTCGCCGATGGAATCGTGATCACGCCTTCCCATAATCCGCCCTCTGATGGCGGCTTCAAGTACAACCCCCCGAAGGGGGGTCCGGCGGAAGGCGTCATCACCGGCTGGATCGAAGCCAAGGCAAATGAGTTTCTGGAGAGCGGGCTGAAGGGTGTGAAGAGGATCTCTTTGCAGGAAGCCCTGCGCGCATCCACAACACACCGCTACGATTACCTCAATGCCTACATCGCTGATCTCGCCAATGTTCTGGATATGGACGTGATCCGCGCGGCAAAGATCGGCCTGGGGGTCGATCCCCTCGGCGGCGCAGGAGTCCACTATTGGGGACCGATCGCCGAACGCTACGGGTTGAACCTGACGGTCGTCAACCAGGCCGTCGATCCCACCTTCCGTTTCATGACGGTGGATTGGGACGGCCAGATCCGCATGGACCCCTCATCGCCTTATGCGATGCAGAGACTGATCGATCTGAAGGATCGCTTCGAGATCGCCTTCGCCTGCGACACTGACCACGACCGGCACGGGATTGTCACCCGGAGCGCAGGACTGCTGCCGCCCAACCACTACCTTGCGGTCGCCATCTTCTATCTCTTCCAACACCGACCGAAGTGGCGCACGGAAACGGCGGTTGGCAAGACGGTGGTGAGCAGCCGGATAATTGATCTCGTCTCCGCCAAGCTGGGGCGGAAGCTCTACGAGGTGCCGGTTGGCTTCAAGTGGTTCGTGGAAGGCTTGCTCGACGGCTCGCTTGGCTTCGGCGGGGAAGAGAGTGCGGGCGCGTCGTTTGTGCGTCGGGATGGCAACGTCTGGACGACGGACAAAGACGGGATCGTCCCGGCTTTGCTCGCGGCGGAGATCATGGCCCGGATGGAGCGAGATCCTGGCGAAATCTACCAAGAACTCACCCGCGAGTTCGGCGAGCCGGTTTACGAGCGGATAGACGCCCCGGCCACTCCGGAACAAAAGGCAATCCTGGCGAAACTCTCGCCGCAGCAGGTCCGGACCAAGGACCTAGCGGGCGAAAGAATCCAGGCCACCCTGACCACCGCGCCGGGTAACGGCGCACCCATCGGAGGGCTGAAGGTGGTGGCAGAGAGTGGATGGTTCGCGGCGCGTCCGTCAGGGACTGAAGACATCTACAAGATCTATGCGGAAAGCTTCCGGGGAGCGGATCATTTGCACCGCATCCAGGAGGAAGCGCAGACCATCGTCAGCGATACGCTGAAGTCGGCGCCGTAGCAGCCGGGGATTCTGTCCGAGACAGAATTGAAGGAGATTCAATGAGTAAACAAACCCGTGCCAGCCACCCAATCTACAGTCTCCTACCTATGGAAGTCGAGGGATTCGATTCCCTTGCCGAGCTGGCCCTGGACATGCGCTGGTCGTGGAACCATGCCGCCGACGAAGTGTGGCGGCAGCTTGATCCCGCCCTGTGGGACCTCACCCACAACCCCTGGGTTGTGTTACAGACGGTCTCGCGGGACCAGATCGAGCGCGTGTCTGCCGATCCCATTTTCCGCAAGCGCGTCGGCGAGCTTGTACAAGCCAAGCGGGAAGCGGCCGCGGCGCCCGCGTGGTTTCAGCACAATCATTCGCAGGCTCCCCTGACCTGTGTCGCCTATTTCAGCATGGAATTCATGCTGAGCGAAGCTCTCCCCATCTATTCGGGCGGGCTTGGCAACGTAGCCGGCGATCAGCTCAAAGCCGCCAGCGATCTAGGCGTGCCGGTGATCGGCGTGGGACTTCTCTACCAGCAAGGCTATTTTCGGCAGGTGATCGACGGGGACGGCGCGCAGCAAGCCCTCTTTCCGTATAACGATCCGGGACAACTGCCGATCACGCCGGTGCGCCACTCGAACGGGGAGTGGTTGCGGTTGGAGATCGCCTTACCCGGTTACTCCGTCTGGCTGCGCGCCTGGCAGGTCCAGGTTGGCAAAGTAAAACTCTACCTGCTGGACAGCAATGACGCGGCGAACTTTCCTGCTCATCGTGGGATTACCAGCGAACTCTATGGTGGCGGGCCAGAACTGCGCCTCAAGCAAGAACTGCTCCTGGGGATCGGCGGATGGCGGCTGCTTCGCGCGCTCGGCATCCAGCCGGAAGTCTGTCACCTGAATGAAGGGCATGCGGCCTTCGCCGTGTTGGAACGCGCCCTGAGCTTCATGGAAGAGACGGGGCAGCCCTTCGAAGTGGCGCTGGCCGTCACGCGAGCGGGAAACCTCTTCACCACCCATACGGCAGTAGCCGCCGGTTTTGACCGCTTCGATCCTGCCCTCATCAAGCAATACCTCGGTGGCTACGCCGAACAGAAGCTCGGCATCACACTCGACGACTTGCTGGCCCTGGGCCGGCAGAAACCGGACGACCCGTCGGAAAGTTTCAACATGGCCTATCTGGCGATCCGCGGGAGCGGGGCGGTCAATGGCGTAAGTCGCTTGCATGGGAGGGTGAGCCGGCAGCTGTTTGAGCCTCTCTTTCCGCACTGGCCGCAAGACGAGGTGCCGGTCGGACACGTGACCAACGGAGTTCACATGGCGAGCTGGGACTCGGAGGCAGCCGATGATCTTTGGGCGGAGGCCTGTGGGAAAGACCGCTGGCTGCGGACAACGGAAACTCTGTGTGAGGACATTCGCCGCCTGTCCGATGCCAGGCTCTGGCAATTTCGCGCCGCCGCCAGCAAGTCTCTCATCAAATACGCTCGCGAGCAGTTGTCACTGCAGCTGACCGTCTCAGGTGCGTCACCCGAGGCGGTCGAAGAGGCCATGCATCTGTTTGATCCAAACGCGCTGACGCTGGGCTTCGCCCGCCGCTTTGCGACGTACAAGAGACCGAACCTGCTGCTGCACGACCCGGAGAGGCTGCTACGCCTCTTGGCCAATCCTCAGCGGCCGGTGCAACTCTTTGTTGCCGGTAAGGCCCATCCGGCGGACCAGGTGGGCCAGGCCTTGATTCGGGAATGGATTCATTTTGTTCGGCGCCCCGAGGTGCGCCCCCATGCGATCTTCCTCGCTGACTACGACATGCTTTTGACCGAGCAATTGGTGCAGGGGGTAGATGTCTGGATCAACACGCCGCGGCGACCCTGGGAGGCCTGTGGAACGAGCGGCATGAAAGTGCTGGTCAATGGCGGCCTCAATCTTTCGGAGTTGGATGGCTGGTGGGCGGAAGCCTACACGCCTGAAGTCGGGTGGGCGTTGGGGGATGGCCAGGAACATGGCGACGATCCAGCCTGGGATGCGGCCGAAGCCGCGGCGCTCTACGATCTGCTGGAACGCGAGGTAATCCCCGAGTTTTATGCCCGCAACCAGCAGGGCATTCCCACGGCCTGGGTGGCGCGTATGCGTGAAAGCATGGCGCGGTTAACAACGCAGTTTTCTGCCAACCGCGCCGTACGTGAGTACACCGAAGGACATTACCTCCCGGCGGCTGCCGCCTACCGTGAGCGCGCTGTCGATAAAGGTGCCGTGGGCGCGCAGGTGGTCAATTGGCAGCACAGTCTGGAACAGAAATGGGCTATGCTACACTTCGGCGAAGTGAAGGTTGGGAGTGACGCTGGGAGACACGTATTCGAAGTTGAAGTCTATCTTGGCAGCCTTGACCCAAGTAGTGTGCGGGTAGAACTTTACGCCGACGGAGTGGAGGGCGGCGAGCCGGAACGGCAGCAGATGATGCCCGGTCAGCCATTGACCGATGCAAAGGGCTACCTCTACAGCGCACAGGTTCCCGCGACACGCCCAGCCACGGACTATACGGCGCGAGTCATACCGCAGCACGACGGCGTTGCCGTCCCCTTGGAGGCCACTCGAATCCTTTGGCAGCGGTGATTCGATTTTGAAAGCCTCGCTCCGTGCACCCTTTCTGGAGGTTGCAGAATGATGCAGGTATCCTCCGCAAAATCAGCTAAAGCGAGTGTCCTGACCATCAATGGCGGATCGTCGAGCATCAAGTTCGCGCTGTTCGAGGCCGATCTCATGTTGCGGCGGATTCTGGCAGGCAGCATTGAGCGGATTGGACTGCCGGAAGCTACGTTTGTGGTGAAAGGCTTGAAGGAGGCCGACAACTTCACCCGGTCTGTGACTGCGGCGAACCACACGGCAGCCGTTGGGGTGCTGATGGATTGGATCGAGGAACGAATCCGGCGTGGAGAGTTGACTGCGGTGGGGCATCGCGTGGTGCATGGCGGACCGAAGTACAGCGAGCCACAACGAATCACACCGGAAATGGTCGAGGAGTTACACCAGCTTCAGCCTTTCGATTCCGAACATCTGCCGGAAGAGATCCTGCTAACCGAGGCATTCTTCCGCCGGTTTCCCGATCTGGTGCAAGTGGCTTGTTTCGATACGGCCTTTCACCACGACCTGCCGCGCGTAGCACAGTTGTTGCCCATCCCGCGCCGCTATGAGGCGCAGGGCGTGCGCCGGTACGGGTTTCACGGATTGTCGTATGCGTTTCTGATGGAGGAACTGGCGCGCGTGGCTGGACCGCAAGCGGCGCAAGGTCGCATCATTCTCGCTCACCTGGGCAACGGCGCGAGCTTGGCGGCGGTCTACGAGGGCAAGTCTGTGGATACCAGCATGGGTCTCACGCCGACCGGAGGGGTGCCGATGAGCACCCGCTCCGGCGATCTCGATCCCGGCTTGGTTTGGTATCTGGCGCGAACGGAAAGAATCACCGGGAAAAAATTCAATGAAATGGTCAATTTCCAGTCCGGGCTGCTCGGTGTTTCTGAAACCAGTTCCGACATGCACGACTTGCTCGAGCGCGAAACGGAAGACGTGCGGGCAGCCGAGGCGGTTGCGCTGTTTTGCTACCAAGTGAAAAAATGGATCGGCGCATTCGCGGCGGCGCTCGGTGGATTGGACACGCTGGTATTCGCGGGCGGCATCGGGGAGAACGCACCCGTAGTCCGGGCCCAGGTCTGCGACGGGCTGGGATTTCTTGGAATCGAGCTCGAAGAAAAACGAAACGTGGCCAGCGCCGCGGTGATTTCCGCGCAGGCCAGCCGGGTCACGGTCCGCGTCATGCACACGGACGAGGAATGGATGATCGCAAAGACGGTCTGCCGCCTATTGGGTCTGACGATAGGAAAGGAGAATCATGATGAAAGCGGAAAAGACTAACCTCACGGACAAACCGCTGCCGCCCGATCTTCTGCGGAAGATGAACGCCTACTGGCGTGCCGCGAACTATCTGTCGGTCGGCCAGATTTATCTTTACGACAATCCGCTTCTCAAGGAGCCGCTCAGGCTGGAACATGTGAAGCCGCGACTGATGGGCCACTGGGGTACCACGCCGGGCTTGAACTTCATCTATGTCCACCTTAACCGGATTATCAAGAACTTTGACCTGAACATGATCAATGTCACCGGCCCCGGTCACGGCGCACCGGGAATAGTAGCCAACACGTATCTGGAGGGCACCTACAGCGAGTTGTACCCGAACATCTCCCAGGACGAACAGGGTATGAAAAAGCTCTTCACCCAGTTCTCGTTTCCCGGTGGCATCCCCAGTCACGTGGCGCCGGAGACGCCCGGTTCCATCAACGAAGGCGGCGAACTCGGCTATTCCCTGGTGCATGCCTACGGTGCCGCGTTCGACAATCCCGACTTGCTGGTTGCCTGTGTCGTGGGCGACGGCGAGGCGGAAACCGGTCCGCTGGCCACCAGTTGGCACTCGAACAAATTCCTTAATCCCGTCCATGACGGAGCCGTGCTGCCCATCCTGCACTTGAACGGCTACAAAATCTCCGGCCCCACTGTGCTGGCCCGCATTCCGCACGACGAGCTGGAAGCGCTCTTCCGCGGCTACGGTTACTCCCCGTATTTCGTCGAGGGCGACGACCCGCAGGAGATGCACCAGCTCATGGCCGCCACACTCGACACCGTAGTCACCGAGATTCAACGGATCCAACACGACGCCCGCGCCAACGGGTTCAACGCGCGCCCGCGCTGGCCAATGATCATCCTGCGCTCGCCGAAGGGCTGGACTGGCCCGAAGGTGGTCGACGGCGAACCGGTCGAAGGGACATTTCGCGCACATCAAGTGCCGTTGGAAGAGTTCGCGACCAAGCCCGAACATCTGAAAATGCTTGAGGCGTGGCTGAAGAGTTACCAGCCCGAAGAATTGTTCGACCCGAAGGGCAGGCTCATTCCGGAACTGGCTGAGCTGGCGCCCAAGGGCGAGCGGCGAATGGGAGCGAACCCGCATGCCAATGGAGGCCTTCTTCTCAAGGAATTGAAAATGCCGGACTTCTGCGACTACGCGGTAAAGGTTGCGGAGCCCGGCGTCGTGGAAGCCGAAGGCACGCGCATCCAGGGTCAGTTCATCCGCGACGTGCTCCAAGTCAACGCCGACACACGCAACTTCCGCGTCTTCAGCCCGGACGAAACCGCATCGAACCGTTGGAACGCCGTGTTCGAGGTGACGAACCGCTGCTCGACTGCGGGTATCATTCCCACCGACGACCACGTTGGGCCCGATGGCCGGGTGATGGAGATGTTGAGCGAGCACCAGTGCGAGGGTTGGCTCGAAGGTTACCTGCTGACCGGCCGCCACGGCTTTTTCTCGTGCTACGAAGCGTTCATCCACATCATCGATTCGATGTTCAACCAGCACGCCAAGTGGCTCGAGGTGGCGAGCCACGTTCCGTGGCGGCGGCCGATTGCTTCCCTGAACTACCTGCTCTCGTCACACGTATGGCGCCAGGATCACAATGGATTCAGCCACCAGGACCCGGGTTTCATTGACCACGTGATGAACAAGAAGGCAGGCATCATCCGCGTGTATCTGCCGCCAGACGCCAACACCCTGCTGTCGGTCACCGACCATTGTTTGCGAAGCCGCAATTATGTCAATGTCATTGTCGCAGGCAAACAGCCGGAACTGCAATGGCTGGACATGGATACGGCCATCAAGCACTGCACGGCCGGGCTGGGTATCTGGGAATGGGCCAGCAACGACGAAGGCGGCGACCCCGATGTGGTCATGGCTTGCTGCGGTGACGTACCCACGCTGGAGACGCTGGCTGCGGTCGAGATCCTGCGACAGCACTTTCCGGATCTGAAGATCCGGGTCATCAACGTGGTGGATCTGATGACACTCCAGCCGCAACGCGAGCACCCTCACGGGTTGAGCGACATGGATTTCGATCAGCTCTTCACCAAGGACAAGCCGGTCATCTTCGCCTTCCATGCCTACCCGAGGTTGATCCACGAGCTGACCTACCGCCGCACCAACCACGACAACATCCACGTCCGCGGCTACAAGGAAGAGGGCACCACGACGACACCCTTCGACATGGCCGTGTTGAATAAGCTGGACCGTTTCCACCTGGTCGGCGACGTGATCGATCGGGTGCCAAGTCTGGGTTCGCGCGCCGCCTACGCCAAACAGTATCTTCGCGACAAGCTGCTGGACCACAAGGCCTACATCGACAAACACGGCGAAGACATGCCGGAAATACGCAACTGGACGTGGGGCAACCCCAAATGAATGCTCAAAAGCTTATAGACACCGCGAGGGCGTTGGTCGCCGGCGACAAGGGCCTGCTGGCGATGGATGAAAGCAATCCAACCTGTAACAAACGATTTGCCCGGTTGGGGATTCCCCAGACCGAGGAGGCCCGGCGCGCCTATCGGGAGTTGATTGTGACCACGCCCGGTCTCGGTGAGTGCATTAGCGGCGCGATCCTCTACGACGAGACGATCCGCCAGCAGAAGAAAGATGGCACTCCCTTTGCTAAAGCCCTCACCGAGGCGGGCATCATTCCCGGCATCAAAGTCGACACCGGTGCCAAGGACATGGCAGGTCATCCGGGAGAGAAGATAACCGAAGGTCTGGACGGATTGCGGGACCGTCTGGCTGAATACTCTCAAATGGGCGCCCGTTTTGCCAAGTGGCGCGCGGTGATTGCTGTCGGCGACGGCATTCCCAGCCGGGGTTGCATGGAGGCCAACGCGCAGGCGTTGGCTCGCTATGCCGCGTTGTGCCAGGAAGCCGGACTGGTCCCCGTCGTCGAGCCGGAAGTGCTCATGGACGGCGAGCATACCCTGGAGCGGTGCAGCGAGGTAACGGAGGAAGTCCTGCGAACGGTTTTCAACCAGCTACACACACAGCGGGTGAGGCTGGAGGGTATGATCCTGAAGCCCAACATGGTGCTTCCGGGGTTGACCTGCCCCGAGCAAGAAGCGGTAGACGAGGTGGCCGACGCCACGGTGAGGTGTCTCTTGCGAGCCGTCCCCGCTGCCGTTCCGGGGATTGCGTTCTTGTCGGGCGGCCAACCCGTCGAACTGGCTTCGGCCCGTTTGAATGCCATGAATGCCAGATTCAAGTCGCGACTGCCTTGGGCGTTGGCGTTTTCGTTTGCTCGCGCCATCCAGCAACCGGCTTTGGAGATTTGGCAAGGCGAGGAGGCCCACGTGTTGGCGGCACAGCAAGCTCTGTATCATCGAGCCAGGTGCAACCGGGCTGCGCGCCGTGGCGAATACAATGCCGCGCTGGAAAGGACACGAGCATGACAACAAGTATCCCGCAACTCACGAAGCTTGCGTCCTATCAAAGAAAGAAGAATACCTAAGATTTATGCGGAAAGCTTCCACAGAGCCGATCATCTGGACCGGATCCAGGAGGAAGCACGGGCTATCGTCACCGCCGCCATGGCGTCCACGCCATAGTTGCCGACGGCCCACCGAAAGAGAGCAAGAATGAGCAATGATATTTTGAAAAGCTTATCACCGAGCGAATTAGACCATCTCTCCATCAACACGATCCGTTTTCTATCGGTCGACGCGATACAGAAAGCCAACAGCGGTCACCCCGGCCTGCCGATGGGTGCAGCCCCTTTTGCATACGTTTTGTGGACGCGCTTCCTCAAGCACAATCCCTCCAACCCCAAATGGTTCGACCGCGATCGGTTTGTCTTATCGGCAGGACATGGGTCGATGCTGCTATATAGTTTGCTATATCTTACGGGTTATGATCTTTCTCTCGATCAGATCAAACAATTCCGCCAGTGGGGAAGCATAGCCCCCGGACATCCTGAACGCGGCCTCACACCCGGGGTCGAAGTGACTACCGGGCCACTCGGCCAGGGGTTTGGGAATGGGGTGGGGATGGCGATGGCGGAAGCCTTTTTCTCAGCCCGTTATAACCGGCCCGGGCATAAGATCATCGATCACACTACCTATGTCCTGGCCAGCGATGGCGACTTGATGGAAGGGGTGGCTGCGGAGGCCGCCTCCCTGGCTGGCCATTTACGGCTCGGTAAGCTCATCGCCCTGTACGATGACAACCACGTGACCTTATCGGCTGCAACGGATCTCACTCTTACGGAAGACGTTAAGAAGCGCTTTGCCGCTTATGGGTGGCACACTCAATCCGTGGAGGATGGGAATGACCTGGAGACGGTCGAACGCGCACTGAGGAATGCGCAAGAAGACCAGCAGCGCCCGTCCATCATCCTGGTACACACCCACCTGGGTTATGGTTCGCCACATAAACAGGACACTTTTGAAGCTCACGGTTCCCCCCTGGGCGAGGAAGAGGTGCGTCTGACCAAGCAGAACCTTGGCTGGCCGCTCGAGCCGGCCTTCTACATCCCGGAGGCAGCCCTGGCCCATTTCCGCCAGGCCGTCGAACGCGGCAGGCAAGTCGAAACGGAATGGGAGCAACGATTCTCCGCCTACGAACAGTCTTTTCCAGAATTGGCGCAGGAGCTGCAGCAGGTGGTGCAGGGGAAGGTCCCAGAAGGCTGGGATAGGGATATTCCGTCGTTTCCTCCCGATGCGAAGGGCATGGCCACGCGCGTCGCCTCGGGGAAAGTAATGAATGCAATCGCGCCCAGACTGCCGGCTTATGTGGGCGGGTCGGCGGACCTGGACCCCTCCACATACACCGCCCTGGCCGGGAGAGGCGACTTCGAAAGCCCCCAGGAGACGATCCATGATGCTCAGGGGTCTGCGGGAGGCGGCTGGCAGTACTCCGGCGTCAACCTCCATTTTGGCGTGCGGGAACACGGCATGGGAGCGATTCTGAACGGGATGGCTGCTCATGGAGGAATGATTCCCTTTGGAGCTACCTTCTTGATCTTCTCCGATTACATGCGCCCTTCGATCCGCTTGGCCGCCTTGATGGGGCTGCACGTGATCTACGTCTTTACGCATGACAGCATCGCCCTGGGAGAAGACGGCCCAACGCATCAACCGGTCGAACAGCTGCTGGGGCTGCGTTCGATCCCTGGCTTCACCGTGATCCGCCCGGCCGACGCGAACGAGACTGCCGCAGCCTGGCGGATCGCCATGGAACATACAGACGGACCGGTCGCCCTGGTCCTCACCCGCCAGAATCTCCCGATCCTCGATCTGCAGAAGTATCCGCAGCTGCCGCTCGGCGTTCGCTCCGGCGGGTATGTGCTTGCGCATGCAACTGGAAACGCGCCTCCCGACATCATTTTGATCGCCACCGGTTCCGAGGTCCAACTGGCACTGGCGGCGCGCGAAGAACTGGAAACGCAAGGTGTCAGAGCGCGGGTTGTCAGCCTGCCCAGTTGGAATCTATTCGACGCCCAGCCAGGCGTATATCGAGATGCGGTCCTGCCGTCGGAAGTGCCCATGCTGGCAATCGAAGCTGGGGCTCCTCTGGGCTGGCGGCCTTACGTGGGCCCGGGCATCGCGGTGATCGGAGTGGGTCGCTTTGGGGCTTCGGCTCCCGGAAGCGCGGTGATGAACAAGTACGGCTTTAGTATCGAAAACGTGATCCGGCAGGCTCTTGCCGTGGTAAAGCGACAGAAGAAAGCCTGATGGTTTTAGGAAGAGGCTGGAAATGCAGATTGGATTGGCAACGGACCATGGCGGCTTTGTCTTGAAGGAACCCATTCTGAAGGCGCTGCGCGATTCCGGGCACGCGGTGCAGGATTTCGGCGCTCATCGTCTGGATCCCGGGGATGATTACCCGGACTTTGTCATTCCTCTGGCCCGAGCGGTCGCACAAGGGAAAGTGGAGCGGGGCATCGCGATATGTGGCAGCGGTGTGGGTGCCAGTTTCGCAGCTAACAAAGTGACCGGGGTCAGGTCGGCCCTTATCCATGAGAGTTTCTCCGCCCATCAGGGTGTCGAGGATGATGACATGAACCTGCTTTGCCTGGGCGGGCGTGTGGTCGCTTTCGCGCTGGCCTGGGAGATCGTTCAAATTTATCTGGCAGCTCACTACGCGCGGGCTGAGCGGTTTGAACGGCGTCTGGCAAAGGTGGCTGCAATAGAATGTAAGGAGTGATGAGAGTGGACAAGAATCCCTTATTGGGTCTAGAGACCTTTGGGCAGAGTGTCTGGCTCGACTTTCTCAGGCGCCATGCTCTGGATAACGGAGAAATCCAGGGACTGATCAATCAGGATGGGGTCAGCGGGCTGACCTCGAATCCATCCATCTTTGAGAAGGCCATTGCGGGCAGTCACGATTACGACAGCGCCATTCGCTCCATGACCCTGGAGGGCAAAAGCATCGAAGAAATATACGAAGCGCTCACAATAGAAGATATCCAACGTGCCGCCGATCTCTTCCGTCCCATTTATGACCGGCTAGAAGGCCGGGACGGGTTTGTGAGCTTGGAGGTTTCTCCCAAGCTGGCTCATGATAGAGCCGGCACGATTGCCGAAGCCCGCCATCTCTGGACTGCGGTGAACCGGCCCAATCTGCTGATCAAGGTCCCGGGAACCCGGGAGGGACTGCCTGTTATCCAACAATTGATCGGGGAAGGGATCAATGTCAACATCACGCTGCTCTTCGGGTTGCCGCGTTACAGGGAGGTCGCAGAAGCCTACCTGGTAGGGCTGGAAACTCTGGAAGCTCATGACAAACCCCTGACCCGTATCGCTTCGGTAGCGAGTTTCTTCCTGAGCCGGATTGACGCCCTGATCGACCCCATGCTGGAGAAACTACGACTGGAGGGTGGACCTGTCGCGGAGATCGTGGCCGGCCTGCACGGACAGGTCGCGATTGCCAGTGCGAAATTGGCCTACCAGATCTACCAGGAAATTTTTGGCAGTGAGCGATTCCGAAGATTATCCCACCAGGGTGCTCATTCCCAACGTCTGCTGTGGGCGAGCACCAGCACCAAGAACCCGGAATACAGCGATGTAAAGTATGTCGAAACGTTGATCGGCCGCGAGACAATCAATACCATCCCACTTGAAACCCTCAATGCTTATCGCGAGCACGGCAAACCGGCCTCACAGTTGGAAGAAGGTAGGCAGGAGGCCTACCGCATACTGGAGGCATTACGCCAGGCCGGAGTGGACCTGGATGCATCGACGCAAGAACTCGAAGACGAGGGGGTTACGGCATTCAGCCAGGCATTCGAGCAATTGATGGCTGCGTTGCAGGAGAAACAAGCTGCTTCATTTCAAGAACCGGTAGACCGACAGACTTTCGTTTTAGGCAATTATCAAAAGGCCGTTCAAGAGCGGATAGCCGACCTCGAAGCGACGCATTTCAGCACCCGTTTGTGGCGGAAGGATCCAAGCCTCTGGAAAAGTGGTTCAAAGGATCAGGTTGAGATCCGCAATGCCTTAGGTTGGCTGCATGTTGCCGAAAAGATGCTGGAAAACCAGAGAGAGCTTAACTACTTCAAGGCCGAGGTCCGGGAGGCCGGCTTTCTTCACGTCCTGCTGATGGGTATGGGCGGCAGCAGTCTGACGCCCCTGGTCTTCGAACGCACATTTACCCGGGACCCGCAAGCTTTGCCCCTGACGGTTCTGGATTCCACCGACCCCGCCACCATCCTGAAGATCGAACATGCGCTCCCAATCGAAAACACGCTCTTCATTATTGCCAGTAAATCGGGTACCACGGCTGAACCGCTTGCTTTTGCAGAATACTTCTATCAGAAGGTCGGGGAGATGAAAGGCAAGCGGGCTGGCGAGAATTTCTGTGTCATCACGGACCCTGGCACACCGCTGGTGAAGATGGCACAGGAGCGGGCCTACCGGAAAACCTTCCTTAACTATGCAGATATCGGCGGGCGCTACTCTGCCCTTTCTTATTTCGGCCTGGTTCCGGCTGCCCTGATGGGTGTCGATGTGAATGAACTCCTGACGCGTGCCCTGCGCATGGTACACGCCTGCGCCTCATGTGTCCCCGCCCGGGAAAACCCCGGACTGGTACTCGGCGCGGCGCTGGGCGAGCTAGCTAAGAATGACAAACGGTATAAGGTCACCTTCCTTGTTCCAGATACGATCTCTTCCCTGGGGATCTGGTTGGAACAGCTCCTGGCAGAAAGCACCGGGAAGGAAGGCACCGGGCTGCTACCGGTGGCCGATGAGCCGATTGGTGAGCCAACGGTCTATGGAGAGGACCGGGTCTTCGTCTACATCCGCATGAAAGACACGACGGATGAAATCCTGGAGCGCGGCGTGTCCTCTCTGCGTGATGCCGGCCAACCTGTGATTACCATCTATTTAGATGATCTTCTGGACCTGGGACAGGAGTTTTTCCGCTGGGAGATTGCCGCCGCCACCGCAGGCGCGATCCTGGGCATCAATGCATTCAACCAACCCAACGTCCAGGAAAGCAAGGACAATACGAACCGCCTCCTGGCGGTTGTACGCGATCGAGGCAAGTTGCCTGAAGAAAAACCGTCCCTGATCAAAGCTCCATTGAAACTCTATATCGATGAAAAAGCCACAACGGTACCTGAGACGCTAAAACGGTTCCTGGCTCGAGCCCGCTCGAGGGATTATGTGGCTCTGATGGCCTATCTTGCTGAGAACGCGGCCAATCAGCGGACATTACGGGATATCCGCATCCTCCTGCAAGATCGTCTGCATTTGACAACAACCCTCGGATATGGTCCCCGCTTCCTGCATTCCACGGGTCAGTTCCATAAGGGCGGCCCGAACACAGGCTTGTTCCTGCAACTGACGACGGATGATGTTGAAGATGTCCCGATCCCTGGGGCCCCCTATACCTTTGGCATCTTCAAGCGCGCCCAGGTCCTGGGTGATCTGGAAGCGTTGCAGAAGCACGGACGGCGGGTGGGGCGTGTCCACCTTGGCTCCGACACGCACCGAGGGCTGGCAGTCTTGAATGAAGCCCTGCAGTCTGCCATGCAGTCTGAGGAGGTGATGCCATGAGTCCTTCTTCCTCTATCACGACTTTGTTCCTGGATATAGGCGGTGTCTTGCTTACCAATGGCTGGGATCGCAATGCTCGAACGCGCGCGGCTGACAAATTTGGCCTGGACTATGACGAGATCAATGAGCGCCATAACCTGACCTTTGATACTTATGAAGAAGGCAAGCTCAGCCTGGACGAGTATTTGAACCGGGTCGTTTTCTATCAACAGCGTTCGTTCTCACGGGAAGAGTTCAAGGCGTTCATGTATGCCCAGTCCCAGCCTTTTCCAGAGATGATTGAACTGATGCGCGGACTCAAGACTCAACACGGCCTTCAGGTCGCAGCCGTCAACAATGAAGGGCGCGAGCTTTCGGTCTATCGCGTCCAACAATTCAAACTGGGCACATTCATAGACTTCTTTGTCTCATCCTGCTTTGTCCACTACCGCAAGCCGGATGCAGATATCTACCGAATTGCACTAGATATCGCTCAAGTAAGTCCAAAACAAGTAATCTACATCGATGATCGGCCCATGTTTGTCGAGGTGGCTCAAAGCCTGGAGATCCGGGGCATCCTCCACAAGGGTTACGAAACCACCCAGAAAGCTCTTGAGGCACTGGGCCTTTCGCTCAGGATTTGAGTACCTGGCAAACGATTCAACCATGGCTAACCCGGCCGAAATATCCGCAGGAGACCAAGAGATGGCAGAACGAAAATACGAAATCGGAATGGTCGGTCTAGGGGTGATGGGGCGCAATCTGGTGCTAAATATCGCGGATCATGGATATTCAGTGAGCGGCTACGATAAGGATTTGTCGAAAGTTCAGGAACTACAAACAGAAGCGGGAAGCCGTGCCATAAACGCCGCGCAGAGCCTGGAGGGATTTGTCAGCGTACTTTCTACACCGCGGGTCATCATGATGTTGGTGCCTGCTGGGCCAGCCGTGGACAATGTGATCCATGAATTGATGCCTTACTTGGAAACAGGCGATCTTATTATTGATGCTGGCAACTCGCATTTCATAGATACGGATCTGCGAGCAAAGTCCCTGGCGGATAAAGGCTTTCTCTATATGGGGGTCGGGGTCTCCGGCGGCGAGGATGGCGCCCGGCATGGCCCCAGCTTAATGCCTGGCGGCCCGAAAGAAGCCTACGAGCGCGTCCGACCCATCTTTGAGGCGGTCGCGGCACACGTAGAAGGAGTCCCCTGTGTCGCATATCTGGGGCCAGGTTCGGCAGGTCACTATGTCAAAATGGTCCATAATGGGATCGAATACGGGCTGATGGAGTTGATCGCCGAGTCTTACGACCTGATGAAGCGGGGCTTAGGGCTGTCCGATGAGGAGTTATCTGTTGTTTATGGTAACTGGAATGACGCAGAACTCAATGCTTACCTGATAGAAATAACGTCTCACATCTTCCGCAAGGTTGATGAACGAACCGGAAAAAGGTTGGTCGACCTGATCCTGGATGAAGCCGAGCAAAAAGGAACCGGGATGTGGACTTCACAAGATGCGATGGATATCCAGGTCCCGACACCGGTGATTGATGCGGCCGTGGCCGCACGCAATCTATCTGCCTTGAAGAGTGAACGAGAGGCGGCCAGCAGGACACTCAGAGTCCAAATTCCTCATTTTGAAGGTGATCAAGATGCACTTCTGACTCAACTCAAAGGCGCAATCTATGCCTCCATGATAATCGCCTATGCCCAGGGGTTGGCTCAGCTCCGCATTGCCTCTAAAGTTCATGACTACAACATAGATTTGGAAGATGTGGCCTGCATCTGGCGCGGTGGCTGTATTATCCGCGCCGCGGTACTCGAGGAGATCCGGGCTGCATTTCATGCGAACCCTGATTTGCCCAACCTGCTAACCGATAGTTACCTGGGTCAGGAGGTTATGGCAAAGCAGGAAGATCTACGGGCGGTTGTAGGCCTCGCTGCAAGACTTGGCCTCCCAGCTCCTTGCTTGATGGCCTCCCTGGCCTATCTTGACGGCTACCGCAGTGCCTGGCTGCCGGCCTCCCTGATTCAAGCCCAACGGGATGATTTTGGTGCCCATACTTACGAGCGCGAGGATGCCAAAGGCGTTTTCCATACTCACTGGGAATAGGATTATCCACATGAAAGCGTACTTGTGATGGCACTTCAAATAGAACCAACCATTCTGGTCATATTCGGGGGCATGGGCGATCTGACATGGCGCAAGCTGGCCCCAGCCCTCTTCAATCTGATGCTTAACCAGCAGTTGCCCGAACGTTTCGCCGTGATTGGGCTGGATCTCAAGAATGGAAGCCCGGATCAATTCCGCTTACGGGTGAGAGATGGCGTGGATGGCTTCTGCGAATGTGGAGAGATTGACAAGAGCATCTGGAACAGGTTTGCCGGTAACCTGACGTACGTCTCTGGCGATTTTTCCGACCCGGCTACCTACGCAGCGTTGAGCGAGCAACTTAAGGCTCAGGAAAAAGAATGGAAGATTCCGGCCAACCATGTTTTCTACCTGGCCACACCGCCCGCCATCGTCGAAACCATTGTCCATGGGATTGGGGAAGCCCGGCTGGCTCAGGACAGGCAGCACGTCCGGATCGTCGTGGAAAAACCTTTTGGACACGACCTGGTTTCCGCGGTTGCTCTGAATGCCGTGCTTACGGCGGTTTTTGACGAAGCGCAGATCTACCGGATCGACCATTACCTGGGCAAGGAAACCGTTCAGAACATTCTCGCCTTTCGCTTTGCCAATGCGCTGTTCGAACCGATCTGGAACCGCCGCTACATCGACCATGTGCAGATTACCGTTGCCGAACAAGTGGGCGTGGAGCACAGAGGAGCATATTACGAGCACGCGGGGGCCTTACGCGACATGATCCAGAACCACTTGATGCAAATCCTGAGCCTGATTGCCATGGAACCCATGGTCTCCTTTGATGCGGATGAAATCCGCAACAAGAAAGTGGACGTGTTGAGGGCCATCCGTCCGATCTCCAAAGAGCAGGTTCAGGAGGTCGCCGTGCGCGGCCAATATGGGGTGGGTCTGATGGAAGGCCAAGAAGTCCCGGCCTATCGCAGCGAGCCGGGCGTGGCGACCGATTCATCTGCCGAAACATTCGTGGCGATTAAGTTGTCTGTCGACAATTGGCGCTGGCAGGATGTCCCTTTCTACTTGCGGACCGGCAAGCGGCTGAAGACGAAGGCTTCCGAAGTGACGATCCAGTTTCGGCCTGTGCCACACCAATCCTTTCCAAAGGCGGCGGCTCTCGCCTGGCAACCCAACCGCTTGATCATTCATATTCAGCCCCAAGAAGGGATTGTATTGCGTTTTCAGGCCAAGCAGCCCGGTTCAACCCTGCTTCTGAGTCCCGTGGACATGCACTTTTCCTATCAAGAGACCTTTAGGTCAAGATCACCTCAGGCTTATGAAACCTTGCTGGCCGATGTGATGTCAGGAGATGCAACCCTCTTCATGCGTGCCGATCAGGTTGAGGCATCGTGGTCAGTCCTGACACCGATCTTGAATGCCTGGGCCGATCTCAAGCCGGTAGGCTTCCCCAACTATCAGTCAGGCACCTGGGGTCCGGAAGCTGCGGATGTGCTGATCGCCCAGGATGGCCGAAGTTGGCTGCAGCCCATCTTTAGGCAGGATCAGGAAGGGAATCAATTCCGGGCATCCGCAGAACCCGGGGGGACGTAGGGTTGAGGCAGTGTGGAGGCGCCAAGTAAATCCCCATCCGTTTTGCTGCCGCCAGCCTGCGGCGCTGGCTCTCTAACTGCGCGAATTAGGAACGAATCCGCGTGACGGCAACCGATGGCCCACCCCCCAACTGGTGTATGGATTCATAGCCTGCATCGTTCCAGCCCGAATCAACCGGATGACGGAATGTTGAAATCCGGATAGTTTCTTATGGAGGTGGAAGACGGGAATTCCCCTAAAAGTTCAAGTAGAGTGTACGGACGGTGTCTGAGGGCGCTCGGTGTATGCGCTCATGAACCCGGTTATCGACCAGGTGACCCATTTGGTAGTGAAAGAGGATTCGTCTCCCAACACAGAGTACATTGTACCGGTTGGTTTTGTGGCCGAAACTATGGCCGATACGATTCGACTGCGCTGCAGCAAGGCAGAGCTGGAGAAGATGGATCCGTTCATAGAAACGACGTTTATCGATGAGAAGATGCCCAACAGGGATCTTAGGTATGGTGCTGGAATCTACGGAATGGGAGCATACTACTACTTACCCACGTTACTCCTGAAAGAACCGTGCAAGTGCCCGTCGAGCATCAACAAATCCCGCGGGGGGAGCTGGATGTGCGCCGTGGTACACGCGTAGAGGCGACGGATGGCCATGTTGGCCACGTCGACGAATTCGTGGTCAACCCGGAGAACGGCCACATTACCCATTCGGTGATGCGAGAGGGACATCTGTGGGGAAAAAAGATGTGATCATCCCCCTTTCGGCGATGGGTGACACTCGCGAGGATACTGTGTTCCTGAAGCTCGATAAGCACCAGATCGAGTCTCTGTCGCCCTTCCCGGTGAACAGGCGCTGGTCCTGATCGTTGGGGCGGGTAGGGCAACCTGCCTTGGACTGATGAAAAAGCCAAAACCAGGCAGGATGAAATACCTTGCGAATTTGCCCCGGAACTTCCCATGGATGAATGCAACCTGGTTGTGATGATTGCTAGAAGGAATACAGACATGAACGATCACCGACCTTGGGAGTTCACCTGCAAAACGTGCGGCGGTCATGGGTATTACCGTTACTCACGTTTGGAACATCCTGGCCGGTCCTGAAAGTGAGAGCTGGCAGGAATGGGGACCGCTTGAAGCGGATCATCACTGGCATTACGAATTTAGAGAAAGGGTGGAGGAGAAGCCAGACGATGAAGTTACGAGGGGGGACTTCGGCGAGTTTGAGGAAGATGACTCTGCTTCTGAACCGGAAGAGTATGAAGTATTCGAAAAGGAGAGCGACCCGGAAAGTGACGAGTTCTACGTGAATTGCGCAAGCTGTGATCGCGAGATCGAATTCGCCTGGTCACAACCCCATCGCGGTGGGCTGATTTTTCCTGTGGAATGTTCAGACTTCGTTCCCGGGGAAGGCTGGCCGGAACCCAGGTATTGGGATTCATAACAGCAGAAACATTGGCTCCGAACGGGAGATTTCCAGCCATGACCGCGGATTGATCGCTGTTCCCGCACATTGCAGTTTATTGCGATTGTTTTTGGTGGTCGAACGTAGTGGTGTAGAACCCTAGGCATTCCTGTGAAAGAGAGGACCCGGCATCGAGTCGCATGAGCGGAGAGGCCACGTTCACTGATCCCTGCTCCATGCCTACAGTCCCCGCAGCACGGCCTCCATTCGGCGCAAGGCGAGCTCGATATTCTCAAGCAAGTTGGCAAAGGTCAGGTGCAAGTACCCCTCTCCGTGTTGCCCAAACGCTGAGCCTGGCAACAGGGCCACGCCCCGTCCAGCATCCGTATCGCAAGCTCGTCCGAACTCAACCCGGTGCGCCATATGTTGGGGAAGGCATAGAACGCGCCCGGCAGGAGCTGGCAGCTCAGCCCCGGGAGCCGATTGAGCCCGGCGACGAGAAGGTCGCGCTCACTAGAGGGATTCTGGCGAAGCCAATTGCTGCTTCCAGTTTCGTACGGCGTTGGTGCATGAACAGTAAGTGGCGCAAGATTTATAATCTCAGATTGGGCGCTGATCCACAAATGCTCGTGAACGAGCCAAGATAGGGTGTTCCTTGCCCATGAAATATCGGATGCTTGGGCGATATGACGACAATCCTAGGTGCGGAGAAGTTGAATGAAACCCCTCCCTAATCCTTCTACCATCACACTACCCAAAGCGGGGCAGCCTGTTGCCCAGGCAACTCCAGCGGCTTATTGGAGCCTCGCGCCCGAGCAACTCTTCTCTGCGCTGCACACCTCCAGCAACGGTCTTCAGCCGGCAGAGGCTGTGCAACGTCTAAAGGAATATGGGCTGAACACAATTGGAGCACAGCAACAAGCAACCGCGTTGCACTTGTTCCTGAGCCAATTCAGAAGCCTGCTCGTTCTCATCCTCATCTTTGCCGCAATTGTCTCCGGCATCGTGGGGGAGTGGGTAGATGCCAGCATTGTGCTTGCCATAGTGCTTGGTAGCACCATCCTTGGCTTTGTGCAGGAATACACTGCCAGCAACGCCGTTGAGAAACTGCGTTCACAAGTCACTATCAAATCCAGCGTGCTGCGTGGTGGCCAGCCGCAGATGCTTCCCTCCGAACAAGTGGTGCCAGGCGATGTGGTGGCGCTCTCCGCGGGCAGTCTGATCCCGGCCGATGGCATCGTGCTGGAAGCAAATGACTTCTTTGTCAACCAGGCCGTGCTTACCGGCGAAACCTTCCCGGTAGAGAAGAAGCCGGCGACTTTCCCTGCAAATGCCAGCCTGGCGCAGCGTACCAACTGCGTCTTCATGGGCACCAGCGCCGGTAGCGGAACCGCACAGGTGCTGATTGTGCAGACGGGAAAGGCCACGGTGTTCGGCCAGGTGGCAGAAAACCTGAGACTGCGCCCGCCGGAGACCGAGTTCGAACGCGGCATCCGCCAGTTCGGTAACCTTCTCACGCAGGTCATGCTGGTGATGGTGGTCGTCGTTTTGGCGGTCAACATCTTCCTCCACAAACCACTGTTAGACTCGCTTCTCTTTGCGCTGGCGTTGGCGGTCGGCCTTACGCCCGAGCTCTTGCCCGCCATTATCAGTGTCACACTCGCCTACGGCGCACAGCAGATGGCCAAGCGCGGCGTGATCGTGCGCCGCCTGACCTCGATCGAGAACTTCGGCAGCATGGACGTACTGTGCACCGACAAGACCGGCACACTTACGGAAGGTGTCGTCCGTCTCGACGGCGCGGTCGATACGCAAGGCCAACCATCCGAGGCCGTTCTACGCTACGCCTATCTCAACGCGCACTACCAGACGGGGCTGAGCAACCCGCTGGATGATGCGATTCAAGCTGCCGCACAGAAGGCTGGGCTGGACATCAGCGCCGAGAAAAAAGTGGATGAAATCCCCTATGACTTCGTGCGCAAGCGCCTGAGTGTGGTCGCTGCCAATGCCCAGGGCCAACGTACCTTCATCACCAAGGGCGCACTGGATAACATTCTCAGCATTTGCACCGGCCTACAGGTTGGGGATGGAGTCCATCCGTTAGACGCTACAGCGCGGGCAGAGATTGATAAACGCTACAGCGAATGGAGCGAAAAGGGCTTCCGCGTACTCGGCCTGGCGACGAAGACGGCAGACGCGCGGCCTGAAGCCTATTCGCACACCGATGAAAACGCGCTCACCTTCGCCGGTTTCCTGCTCTTCTTCGATCCACCGAAGGCCGATGTGCAGCAAGTCATTGTTGATCTGGCTAAGCGCGGGGTGCAGCTTAAGATTATTACCGGCGACAACCAGAAAGTGGCCCGCCACGTCGCGGAGGCGGTGAACCTGCCTCTTCAAGGCGTGCTGACCGGAAGTCAGCTGAACGACCTGCATGACGAGGCGCTCTGGCACCTTGCCGAACGCACCACCCTCTTCGCGGAAGTGGATCCCAATCAGAAGGAGCGCATCATCCTGGCGCTGCAGAAGACCCGGCATGTGGTTGGCTATATGGGCGATGGCATCAACGACGCGCCGGCCCTGCACGCCGCGGACGTGGGCCTCTCTGTGGATACGGCAGTGGATGTGGCCAAAGAGGCCGCTGACTTTGTGCTGCTTAAGAAGGATTTGGCCATCTTGCGGGAGGGGATTGATGAAGGCCGCGTGACGTTCGCCAACACGATCAAGTACATCCTCACGACCATCAGCGCTAACTTCGGCAACATGTTCAGCATGGCCGGGGCATCGATGCTCCTGTCATTTCTACCCATGCTCGCTCCGCAAATCCTGCTCGAGAATTTCCTTTCCGACATTCCCGCCATAACCATCGCGCGCGACAATGTGGACCCAGAAATGGCGGGGAAGCCGCACCGCTGGAACACCAAGTTCATCCGCAACTACATGGTGCTCTTCGGTCTGGTTAGTTCGATCTTCGACTTCCTGACCTTCGGGATGTTGCTGTTTGTGTTCCGCGCTGCGCCGGAGGTGTTTCGAACCGGCTGGTTCATCGAGTCCCTGATAACAGAGTTGGTCATCGCCCTGGTGGTGCGGACGCGCCATCTCTTCTTCCGCAGCCGCCCAGGCACACTCCTGCTGGCGAGCACATTAGTCTTCATTGGAATTACCCTCGTCCTGCCGTACCTGCCGTTCATCTCGGTGTTTGGTTTTGTCCCCTTGCCCGCTCCCCTCATGCTGACAATACTCGGGCTGACCACGCTCTACGTCTTGGCCACTGAGTTGGGCAAGAAGTATTTCTACTCTCGGGTGGAGAATGCTGCTGCTTAGGTCAAGTCCAATTAGAAGGGGTCAAGCACTGTCCCCGCCCAACCATTAATAAGGTTCCGGAACCAAATCCCCTACCCCCAGCGCCAACCCGGACTTCTTTTAGGTCTGCCCATCAACGACGGCCCGCTTTCCTATTGCTCCTGGTGACAGGACTGGTACTGTTCCTCATCCGGCTGCCGGGCGGGGCACGCGCGTCACTATGGACGGCGTTGAGCGCCGAACGAGGACGGGTCGCTTTGCTTTCCCTGTTTGCGCTGGTGACTTCATCCTTGATTGGGTCATCCGGTCAGCGCCTGGACACCCGGGTTTTTGTGCTCTTCAACATGCGGGTTTATCCCATGTGGCTGGATCGTTGTACGTGGCTGGCAACACAGCTTGGCAACAGGCTGGATGCATTGATCGTTGCATTCCTTCTTTTTATGCTGAACTATCGCCGTCTGGCTATAGAGATCATCTTTGGCACCCTCACGCTTTGGTTATTGGTGGAAATTGTCAAGGCGTTATCTGTTCGGGACCGTCCATTTCTTACTCTTGACAAGACACGCGTCGTCGGCTGGCGGGAATAAGGTGATTCCTTCCCCAGTGGTCATACCACCCAGATATTCTTCGTGGTGTCGCTGTTCATCCACCACTTCCCGTTTGGAATGATAGAAACTGCTGCCTTGTATGCAGTCGCCGCTCTCGTGGGTTTCACACGGATCTACGTTGGCGCGCACTATCCAAGAGATGTCATCGATCTTCCAAGAGGTGCAAAGCGGAACGACAAGATCGGAACGAACTCCTTTGTTGAGCAGGCCGTCTTTTCGGGGACGATCGTGGAGGGGAACGATCTGGGCGAGGGGTTCAGAGAGGGTAGCTCCAGGGCTCGGCTGACCGGGAGTCACAAAGTGATGGTTTCGTGAGCTCCCTTGGGGCGCCCGCCCCGGTCCCGCGATTTGAACTTTCAGACCAGTTGGAAGCCATGGCGATGCCAACGGAGAAGAGTATCGGGCTTGAGGATAGGTAGGCTTTCCTTCCAATGCTGGACTCGGCTGGCGTGGAGGACGAGCCAAGGGCGATCGGTTTGGGTGAACCGCGGCTTGTTGGCCTGGGGATGGAGAAGGATCAGTTGCTAGCGAAGCAGGGCATTCTCGGCGATGAGTTCGGCTTGGCTGCGCGCGAGGCCGGCCGCTATCGTGAGAAGGACCGAATGGCGAAAGGGTTGGGTGAGGTGGAGGAAAGCCTGTTGCTGAGAGGAAACTAGGGAGCGGATGCGTCGGAGAAACGGCTTGACAAAGGAAGACATGCGGATTGATCCCTGGATGGACTCTCAAAATCCATCCAGAGAGTATGTTGCACGTCCGACCCAAGTCCATTGTCGGACTGATGGAGTTCTTGGCCAGGAAAGGTGAGTCAGGGGCGGCAGGCCGATCCGGCTGTACACTATCCAAACAGCCATCCAGGGACCTCATCCAGTGGCTCGTGATCGTCGTGAGGCTGGCATGGCTGGATCGGCGGGTTTTTCAAGGGGGCATGCACAATCGCTTGGAAGGAGCTCCCATGGAAAGAATCGCCCCAACCTGCGTTCCCTACACCCTGCCGCTCGCCGATTCTCGTGCCACCTTGGAAGCCGCGGGCGGAAAGGGAGCCTCCCTGGCCAGGCTATCGGCCGCAGGCCTGCCCGTGCCCGGTGGATTCCACATCATCACGGAGGCATATCGGCAGTTTGTCACGGCCAACAACCTTCAGCCTGCGATCCAGGCCGGACTGGAAAAAGCAGACGCCGCCCTTCCTGCGACCCTGGAAACCGCTTCCGAGGCCATATCGAAACGCTTTCTGGAAGGCCAGATACCCGGAGAGATCGCAGAGGCGATCACTCAGGCTTGTGCCGGTCTCGGAGGGGCGGAGTCGGCCGTCGCGGTGCGGTCCTCCGCCACCGCGGAAGACTTGCCTGGCCTGTCTTTTGCCGGCCAGCAGGATACGTATCTCAATATCCGCGGAATCGAGGCGGTACTGGCCTCCGTCAAACGCTGTTGGGCCTCCTTGTGGACTGCCCGTGCTATTGGCTACCGGCAGCAGCACGGTATCGACCAGAACGCATTGAGCCTGGCTGTCGTGGTCCAGCGGCTGGTCCTTGCGGAAGCCTCCGGCATTCTTTTCAGCGCCAATCCGGTTAGTGGCCGGCGGGATCAGGCCGTGATCTCCGCGGCCTGGGGGTTGGGCGAAGCCATCGTGGGTGGGACCGTGACTCCGGATACGCTCGTGGTGGATAAGTCAACCCGTCGAGTGGTCACGCGAGAGACGGCGAACAAGCAGGTGATGACTGTCCGCTACGAAGGCGGCACCGAAGAACGGCCTGTGCCCGACGCAAAACGCCGGGCACCTGTTCTCAACGACGAGGCCGCCGCCGAGCTGGTGCAGATGGGCGTGCAAATTGAAGAGCTCTATGCCCTGCCCATGGACATCGAATGGGCCCTTGCCGAAGGCAAGTTCGCGATCTTGCAAGCGCGTCCCATCACCGCGCTGCCGGAGCCCGAAGCGCTTTTGCCGACGGAATGGAAGATCCCAAACCCAAAGGAAAAGTACATTCGGGGAAGCATCCTGGAATTCCTGCCCGATCCGATGACGCCTCTGTTCGGCACGCTCGGCCGAGATGTCGTGGATGCCCTCACCCGGCGGTTTTTCGAAACGGTCGCGGGCCGCGATTTCTGGCCGGGCGGGATGATCGTGACCGTGAACGGATATGCCTATTCCGCAATACCTTCTGGCCGGCAGATGCTGGCATTGATCCGGGGCGTTTTCCCCGCGATCCGCCTCTTCCGGGAGGCGGAGAAGCGCTGGCAGCAGGATGGCCTATTGCCCTATCTGCAAGTCCTGGACCGCTGGCAGGCAAAGCCGCTGGCCGATCTGACCGCTGGGGAGATCCTGGCTGCGGCTCGGGAGATTTTGGCTGCCGCCGTGAACCTCTACACTATCATCCAATCCGGGGTGATCGGAAATGCCGTGTTGAGCGAGGCTCTTTTTTCGAGGGTCTATGACCGATTAATGAAACGCCCGGATGATCCCCCGGCCCTGACCTATCTGCTGGGGTTTGACAGCACCCCGATCCTGGCAGAGAAGTCGCTCTACGACCTGGCCGAGGCGTGCCGGGCGCGCCCCAGCCTGGTCGCATATCTTTCGCACACCCCGGCCCGGCAGGCTGCGACCCAGCTGCAAGGCGAACAAGCGCCAGACGCTGTCGAGGCCGGTGAATGGAAGGAATGGCGGGGCCGCTGGCGAACTCACCTGCAGCGCTACGGGCACATCCTTTACGATCTCGACTTTGCCAAGCCGGTGCCGGCCGACGATCCCGCGCCTCTTGTCGAAACATGCAGACTGTTCTTGTCCGGACAAATCGGCAGTCCCTATTCCCGCCAACGGGCCCTCGCCGAGCGGCGCGAGCGGGCCACCCACGAGATGGCACAGAGGTTGAAGGGCTTTCGGCTGATACTCTTCCGCAGCCTTGTTACCTGGGCGCAGAAGTGTATCCCCCTCCGCGAAGAAGGCATCGCGGACATGGGCAGAGGCTATCCATTCCTGCGCCAGATGCTCCTGAAATTGGGGCGCCGCCTGGTCCAACAGGGTGGAATCGAAGACGCTGATGACGTGTTTTGGCTGTATCAGGCCGAGGTCGAGCAGGCCGCCAAGGCGCTCGATCGAGGCGAGCCGGTGGCTACGTTCAGTGGTCTCATTCCGGAGCGCAAAGCCGTCTGGCGGGCTGAGAAGCGCCTCGTGCCTCCTACCGAGCTCCCGCCCAGGACGAAATGGTTGGGGATCAACCTCGAGGGATTGTTGCCGGCGCACTCCGGAGATCAGTCGGGTGACACCCTCAAAGGCACGGGGGCCAGCATGGGCGTGGTCACGGCCGCAGCTTGCGTGATACGGGGGCCGGAGGATTTTGACCGGATGAGACCGGGGAACATATTGGTGGCTGCAATCACCACGCCCGCCTGGACGCCGCTGTTTGCCATGGCGGCCGCCGTTGTCACGGATGTCGGCGGACCTCTCAGCCACAGTTCCATTGTTGCCCGGGAATACGGGATTCCAGCAGTCCTCGGAACGGCCGTGGCGACCAGCCGGATCCGCACTGGGCAGATCATCACGGTGGATGGAGGCGCGGGCACGGTGAGGATCGCGGATCGTCAGGCATCCTGAGAAAGGGACCCCATTATTGTCCGGCCTCCCCCATTCGCTCTGGGCCAGGACCCGCCGGTTCAAGACATCTCTTATCAACCTGAAGATGGCCCCAGAATCAGGGCGGGCTGGTTTTCGGCCGCGCACGCGGCACCCCTATTGGCTGGAGGCGCTGCCGCTCGAGTGATCCAAATCAGCATGAAGGGTGGGCGAGGGTTGGGGGGAATCCTGCGGGCCTCCACTGTGCCGCACAGACCTGGGCCCTCAGGCTGGGGCGCGCATGCGTTCGGCGCGGCCGTCACGCCCCAATTGAGGTTCGGAATGCGAACTCAGCTTCTTCCGATGGGCGGGTGCTCATCTTGCCACGGCAAGCTGGACAGGACGATCCTCGAGGCCGACTGCAAGAGTCGATCCCAAGAGGCCACCTCTCCTTTTCGGGATGGAATTGGCGTCTTTCTCCGCCCGGACCTGCCACGCGAGGATCTCTGGCAGATGATGGATAGGGGCCTGACCCAGTACCTGCGCTGCCATCCTGACGTGGACCGACAATTGAGGGAGATACCGCTGGAGACCCTGGGTCCCCTAGATCAGTTCTTCTGAGCCGTCGCGCTGGAAGGACGGCACCGCCATGACGAGGCCAAGGCGGTGGAGGATCTGTCGCTCGCCGGGTTGTACCCGCCGGAGTACTTGGCCTGCTCGAAGAGCCAGGTCGACCACATCATCGGATAACGGGTCGCAGGGCTTTGAGGTCGGGGGGTAACGTCAGACCATTCACCGAGGTGCTAGCAACCCTCAGGGTTCCCTTGGTGGTCTGGAGAATTGCCGCGAAGGTCCCGCCGTTGGTCTCCCCCACCGATAGCCCATCTGGGCTGCCGGCCCGAGTTTCAATAGTCGTGGAGGGTGGGAAGGACCGTTTCACTTCCACCAGGAATGAGCAGGTGCCTACCTCCGTGATGGTCGAGGTGCGGGTGGAAGTTCCCAGGATGCCGGAGAACTGGCGGGTCCAGGTGGCCCCTTCGACAACCGGATAATGGGGTTGGGGGCACTTGCCACTCCCGTTGCGAGCCTGTGGTGAGCCTTGGGGGGGGAGTTTGTCTGACCGCTTGAGCTGCAGGTTTGGTGCAAGACAGGCTTGTGCGGCGCGACCGCCGCGTTTCCTTTTGTGTCAGAGAAGTAGCCAGGACAGGCACGGGACGGCGACTAGCCAATTCAAGGGAGGCAACGGGGCATGAATTGGACCGCGGGACCATGGTCGGCGATGTTACATGGACTCCAAGCTGCATATCACCCCCGCCCTGGGAGGGAATACACCGAGACCCTCGCCGTACCAGAGGGCCCAGTTAGGGACTGGGACAAGCGGGCCGGGACACCGCGAGGAATCGAAAGAAGTCCGTATAATGCATGGTGGGGTGGCAATTGTGAAGAATGTTAGGCAATGTTCGGGACTTGTGGTGAGTTGATGAGCCATGAAACCAGTTGAGCCGATATATGTTGTGGAGCTCTTTCCACCGTTGAGCCGCGAGTTACTTGCGGTTCTCAAATCGCTTCAGCCGACCGACTGGGCGCGACCTACCATTTGCTCACCTTGGTCCGTGAAGGACGTGGCGGCGCACTTGCTCGGCGGCAATCTCGGTCGACTATGGAACCGCGCTCAGACATCCGCTCCCCCCGAGAATCCTGTCCGGAATTATGACGAACTAGTGAGCCTGATCAATCACGACAACGAAATATGGGTTCAAGCAGCCCAACGGATTAGCCCTGAAATCGTGATCGAATTTCTCGATCTTACCGATCGTCACCTTTACGATCATTTTAGAAGTCTTGCCCAAGATGAGTTGGCCGGAATCACGGTGGCCTGGGCAAGCGACAGCTTACCACCCAATTGGTTTGACATTGCGCGTGAATACACCGAAAAATGGCTGCACCAACAGCACATACGTGAAGCAGTTAATCAACCCTTGCTGATGGCGCGCGCCTGGCTATCTCCAGTGCTCGACACGTTTATGCGGGGTCTACCGCGCACATTTCGCAACCTGAAGGCCAAGAATGGCACAAGTGTTTCGGTTCAGATTACTGGAGAAGCCGGCGGAGAATGGTCTTTAGTCAGAGAGGGCTTTCACTGGAAACTATTTGCAGGTCGTGACCCTCTAGCGGCCTGCTGTGTGCAGATCGATCAGAATCTGGCATGGCGGCTGTTTACCAAGGGTGTCAGCCGGGAGGATGCCACGCGGCAAGTTCAAATAGATGGCAATGCAGGGTTGGGAGAACAAGTTCTAGAGATGGTGTCTATCATGGCATAGTTGCCTGTGCTTGCCGAAAACCCCATTCCAACATGTCGGCATTGGAGGAGCCGCTTGAAGTGCGATGGGCACGAACCCGGTGTCCTGTGGTGGGAGAGGATGGCGCCTCAAGGACTGGATCCTGGGACCGGCAGGATACGAGTCCAACAGAGATGAACCGAGGCTCAAATGGCCTCGGTTCTTCACTTAGGTAGCGGGGAGTGGACTCGCCTGCCCAGGGGCCAGTCCGGGGAACCACCGGCCTCCGGGTCATGAGTCAATCACGAGGATCTGGCACCCTACAGCGAACTCATTGCCAGAACAACCCCATTGTCGTGTTCGAGTTCGGCCGCGCCCGCCGGATTCCATGGACCGATCTTGAGTGGAGCGCACGCGAGCGACTCTCACTTGTCAAGAGCCATTGAAAAGGTTACTGAATCGCTCGTGGCCTAACTCGATGAGCGAAGTGCTAAGCGCTGAAGAACCTGGTTCACCTGGTGATTTGCTTCGCCCCGTGGGCGTTGGAGAGGGAGATCGCTCATTTTGTCACCTACCCTGGACTGACTCCCGGGCAGCCCACAACCACAAGCGGTATCATGAGTTAGTTGCGAATCTGACTCCCGCAGACGTATGCTTCGGCAGAGCGGAGGAGGAGCAGACACGGCGGGAAGAGATCAAGCAGCGGACGCTACAAACGCGGTGCCTGCAGTGTCTGCAGACTCCGCTCCCGGTCGGAGCATGTTCCATTAAGTCGGAGCAGTGTGTCTTCACTCCGACCCTCCTCTTGTCCCACTCTTGCTGACACGAAACAGTGGCCTCGAACCCATGCCCATTGTTGGTGAGCCATGGTGTCAACCTCAGGTGGCAGTTGTGGGGAGGCCGGAGGTGACTCGTCGGCGTTGATGCAGGAAGCTCGCCATTGCTGATACGGACAGACATGCCCCGCTTGAGGTCCGCGCGAGGAGTTGATTCGCATTGTGACGTAAGCCCAGCGTGGTGCAGTTGTATGGTGGAGAGTAGTGGTGCAAGAGATGGTGCTCCTTGAGGCGCGCGAGACGATGGACGCGCGTGCACTAATGGGCAGAGGAGTAGCCAGACGGAAAGGAATCTGGGCAGGCGATGGGACACGGACTCTGGGCTGTCTAGCACCCATTGGGCGGGAGAATACACTGAGATGGCTCCCCGTAACAAAAGCCCTGCCAGTGAGTGGAAGAAGCGGGGCGAGACAAAGCGAGAACTCGAAGGATGTCTGTATAATACCTAGTTAGGCGCTGCAGAAGCTCGTCCTCTGGGCAGGTGAGGGGGCAGAATGACCGTGAGTGGACTTCTCAGCAACCTGCAATACAGGGGAGAGGCCGTCGGTCTGAGGCAGACCTATCATGTATTTGAGGGATCTCACCACTTCGTCGTCCTCTCATTCTCTAGGACAAAGGCCGATTCCGGTAACTTCAATATCGTCGAGGCTGAGGCGTTGAAGTATGTGCGCGCCAAGTTCGCTGGCGAGATGGGGCTCACGGCAAAGGAACTTCACAACCGCTGTCGGCGACCACAGTACGTGAAGACGCCCCTGGAAGCATTGAACATCCTCTACATTCTTGTTGCGCTCGATCAGGCTCAATTGGATCACCGTTTCGAGGCGCGCGAGTTGCACTTCAATATCAAGCCTTAATCTCATGCCCAAACGGGCCGGCTTCTTTGGCGGCGCCTAACCACTTCCATGAGAAGGCCTTGTTTGTCAAGAGTTGGCTTGTCGACACTGTCTCCCTCGTGCTCCAGTCGTAGCTCTTTCGTCTCACTCCCATCATCACTCAGTAAAGGCTCAAACTGCAAGCCCGGTGCCTGTTGGAGTTCGCTCCGGGGGGGCCTGTCCTAGCGGCCACCGGCTGCATCTCGCTGTCGGTGTCCGGGTCTCGCCGGCCAAGTGGTTAGCCGCAGTCGCCCGAAGGGGGCGTAGGCTGGGGAGTCGGGCGCAATCCAGGTGCGATCAGATCAGGCCGGCTGGGCTATCGGAACCCGGTTACCGACTGCCTGCAGCGAATGCCTGGGATTGCAGTCATCGCCAATCTTTTGGATCCGGTGAATCACGACGGCGAGCTTCTGGGTAACAGCCACGACAGATCTCTACTTGGCATTCCTTCATCCGGTCGGCGAGCTGGAGGCCCAAGCGGCGGAGATCGCAGTCAGGACCAAAGGGCCCAAGGATGTATTGGGCGCAGCCCACCAAGAGGCGACGAAGATAGGTGTTGCCGGTTTTGGCGATGTGGAGTAGAGGGTCCTGCCCGTCAGACTGATCTCGTCGAGGCACAAGACCAAGTGCTGGCCCGAATTCGCGGCTCTTCTCGAAGCGCCTCGGGTTCTCAAGGGTCAAGACGAATGCCAGGGCAGTGATGGGACCAACGCCGTGGATGCTGCGCAGTCGTTGGCGGTCCGGATACTTTGCTTGGCAGAGCGCATCGATCTGGCGGTGGTAGCTGTGGATCTGCAGGCCGAGCGCGGCAACGACCATGGAGCCCCAGAAGCCAAGACGCATGGAAATCTGATCCGACGATGTAGAATGCATCCTCGATACCGAATAGTTGGCCAACTAACACCCGCGCTGAGCCGCAAGCGACGCAATTGATTCCTGGAGGCAAACAACCACCGGGCTGGGCACCGAAGATCCCACGACGAGCTAAGCCACAGGAGCCGGGCGGGACTTGTCGTGCGCCGGCGCTTTGTTAGACGGTCTGTTTTCTCCTCTCTTTTCGATCTACTGCTGGGCCAACCGAGCGAGTCAGTTGCAACGAGGGGTCAGGCTGCCTTTCGCGTTGTGCGGCGGCGAGAACTTACTGGTGTGCTTTGCGGAGTGGTCTTCGGTCGTGCGTGCAGGGGCTGGTAGAACCCCAGTTTCCCACCGCCGGGGAGCTTAACCTGAGTAAGTTCACCCCAATCCATGCTTTGGATAGGACCGCAAGAAACGCCTTGCTGCCTCATTGCCGCTACGAATTCATGGATGTCGGTACACATGAAATAGAACTCGTGTATGTTGTTCTTCGTGAACGGATGAATCGCTACCTCTGCGGGGGGCAAACCGAAGATGAGCCAACCTTCGCCGACGTCGACATGTGGAAGCCCCAAGATGTCGCGAAGAAACGCGCGGTCCGCGTCGGGTTTTCTGCTGTAGATTATCGTGTGTGCACCAATAATCATTCTATTCTTTGTCATGTTGTCTTCCTTTGCCAAATCCTCAAATCACCAGCGGTTCCAAGAAAAGCCGGGAGCCTTGCAATACGGGTCCGGAAAAGTCCTTTGAAGTCGTACTCGGAAACTTCTCTCGCCTCCGGGTCTTGGCCAGTTCTTCTGTGACCCTTCGGTTTGCCACCATTCAGCCGACTCGCGAGAAAACATAAATACGGCTAGATTATTGCTCTGTTCCTTTTCTCTTTTCGCAAGGTCTAACGGTTGAGATGAGCGGCAGACCCCGGCTTGCCGGCGGATGTCCGCTCGATGGAAGGGTTAGGTTGGATTCTGCTTCACGCCGATGGCGCGGAATTGATGTAGCGCCACACCAGCTGCCAGCTCATCGAGCCAAGCTGGAACGCAAGTTGATTTGTGCCGGCCCCGCGGTGAGGTCCTTGTTCGCGCTAGTACGTCATCTTCCAGGCCCACATGTAGACGGCGGTGCTATTCCAAAAGCGGAGCGTGTGGGCCGACTCAGCGTACGATAGCACAGCCGCATTGGTGGCGAACTCTCTGTAACTCTCAGCGCACTTCTCATGACGTGCCCCCGATTCTTGTACCAGGAGTTATGAGAGTCCAGGTGTGACTACGAGGTTCTGCCTCCTCGACCATGAGACATCGACGGCCTGTCCTATGGCCGCCTC
>JBEKSY010000015.1:0-72796 GCA_049516595.1 Anaerolineales bacterium | reverse complement strand
CGAGAAGGAAACCGTGTTGTCCTGGGTCACCACGCGCTCGAACTTGAAGCAAAAGAGATCCTCGGGCCGAGTGCGAGCTGGCCAGGGAAGATAGGCTGACCCTGGGTAGGCTGGCGGCTTTCCAAAGCGAGCGTTGAAGGCAGGTAGGAAAGTCTCCAGGACTTGGTTGGCTTCGGACAGGGAGCGGGCCTTGGCTCGGCGCAGGGCTTTGACCAGGCGGTCCTGAAGCGTGCCGAAAAGCCGTTCCACTCGCCCCTTGGCTTGCGGGCTATGGGCCGGGATGAGACGGATGCCCAGTTCATCCACTAGACGCCCAAATTGGCTGCGGGCGGGGTTCCCAGCCAGTTGCTCGGCCAAGCTGGGCTCCTTAGGGCTCTGGAAGATCGTGTGGCGGTCAGCATAGAGCGCCAGGGGCAGACCGTGGGTCCGGCAGATCTCCTGCAGCATCAGGAAGTATCCGGCCGCATCCTCCTGCTCACGGAACGAGGCATAAGTGATCTGGGACGTGGCGTCGTCGATCGCCGCCAACAGGACCAGCTCGGGTCCGCGGCCCTCCAGCCAGTCGTGGTGACTGCCATCCACCTGCAGCAGCATCCCCGCCTGCGGGTAGCGCTCCCGCCTCTGGTGGCGACGGCTACCACGTCGCTTGCGCGGGCTGGCCAAGCCCGCCTCTCGGCGGATCCGGCGAACCGTCGACCGGGAGAGACGGATGCCATGCTCCTCGCCGAGAATCTCGGTGAAGTGCTGGTCGTTGAAGTCCCGGAACTCCCCCTTGGCCAGAGCCAGGAGCTTGGCCCGCACCGCCTTGGGCACGCGCCGCTTGGAGGGACGTCCCCGGTTGCCATGCGCCAGCGCAGCCGCCCCGAATCGCCGGTAGCTGGCCATCAGCCGCCTCTCCTGCCGCAGAGAAACCCCCAGCAGGACGGCCGCCTCTTGCCCGGTGATTCGCCCAACTTGAACCTGATTCAAGACCTTCAGTCGCTTCTGTTCCTTGCTGGTCAAAGTCACCTCGGTGTCCATAGGGTGACATTTTCATTGACCAGTTAGAGGGTGACAAATTCATTGGACTCTAGCACGCACTCTTGGGAGGCTTGACTCGGGTTGGGCTGAGTGCTACACTCCAGGCACCAACCAAACGGTCGGTAGGGAGGCCGGTTGCAGCGGGAACAGATCCTGGCGGCGGCGGCCCAGATCTTCCGCGAGAAAGGCTACCAGGCCACTTCGATGCAGGACATCGCCGACGCGGTGCACCTGCAGAAGGGCAGCCTCTACCACCACGTGCGTAGCAAGGAAGAGATCCTCGTCACCCTCCTCGATCGCGCTCTGGATCTCCTGATCGAGAGCATGGAAGAAGTCCTCCACTCGGCCCTTTCTCCGGAGGATAAGTTGCAGGCCGCGATGAGGGCGTACGCGGACAACATTGCGGTCCACAGCGACCTGGCGGCGGTTTTTCTCCTGGAATACCGCAACCTGTCCCCGCGATATCGCAACCGGCACGTTGCCCGCCGAGATCGCTTCGAGGGTCTCTGGCGCGATCTGATTCGTGAGGGGATCCGCAAGGGGGCCTTTCAGAAGACGGACGAGAAGCTGGTGGCGCTGGCAATCCTGGGTGTCCAAAACTGGATGGTGACCTGGTACCAGCCGGGTGGGACCATGTCGGCTGCTGCCCTGGCGGAGTTCTTCTCCGCACTGTTCCTGCGCGGGCTGCGTTCCAATCATGCCTCCCATTGAGTGCTTTCAGGCGGGCGCCGGGATGCGCATTTATCGCTTTCCAGTCCGGGCCTTCCCCGGGCTGGAAGCCATGATCCATGTGGTTCGCGCGCCAGACCAGCTGATCCTGGTCGATACGGGCTCAGGATTGGAGCAAAGCAACAGCGACCTTCTGGAGGGCCTGCAGGCCATTTCCCAAGAACACCGGGAGCCCCCCTTGCCTGAATCCTTGTCCTGGATCGTGGTGACGCATGGCCACATCGACCACTTCGGAGGGGTGGCCTGGCTGCGCGGGCGGAGTTCGGCACCCCTGGCTGTGCATGAGCTGGACATGCGCGTTCTGACCGGCTATGAGGAGCGCCTGGCATGGACGGCGGCCAGACTGCGGCACTTTCTCCAGGGAGCCGGGGTGGCGGAGGCCTCCCTCGGGCCGATGATGGATCTTTATTCGTTCGCCAAGAGTCTCTCCAGATCCGTGCCGGTCGAGCAGGTGCTGGAGGGAGCTCGAGCGTGCATCGGGCCCCTGGAGATCACCCACCTGCCCGGCCACTGCCCGGGGCTGGTCGTGATCCGGGTTGGCAGAATCCTTCTCACCTCGGACATGGTCTTGCCCGACACCTCGCCCCATCAGTCTCCCGAAGAGCTCATGCCCTTCACGGGGCTTTCTCACTACCTTGATTCGCTCGCCGAGCTCCGGGAAAACCCTCCGTCGGTTACCCTCGCCCTGGGAGGTCATGAGGGCCCGATAAACGACCTGCGCGGTCGGGTGGAGGAGATTCTTCGACTGCACGCCGATCGGCTGGCTCGCGTCCTAGATCTCCTGGAGGAACCGCGAACCATCGCCGAGGTCTCGCAATTGCTGTTTGGCAGAGTCCAGGGTTACCACGTGCTCCTGGCTCTGGAAGAAGCGGGTGCGCACATCGAGTACCTGGAACAACGAGGCTTCCTGGAATTCACGGAGGCCGCCGCGCTTGCCTCGGGTGGTGATCCGCCCATTCGCTATCGGCGCGTTCCTGGCCGGACGTGGCGGGGCCTGAGGTCCCACGGGGTGCGCGAACTGCGCGGGGCCCGAGGAGAACAGGGTCGAGCGTAGAGAGAGGAGGCACGATGTACTCATTCGAACCGACCGAAGAGCAAAAGATGCTGGTGGACGCGGTTCACAAGTACGCCGCAAAGGATCTGCGTGAGGCAGCCCACGAGGCCGACGAGAGTGGCGGGTTCCCTGAGGCCTTGATTTCCAAAGGGTGGGAACTGGGGGTCGTCCAGGCCTCGGTCCCCGAGGCTTTTGGGGGATTCGGGGACCACTCCACGGTAACGGGAGCTCTTGCGGCGGAGGAGTTGGCCTGGGGAGATTTGGCGGGTGCCCTGACCATCCTGGGGCCGGGAGTGCTCGCCTTTCCGCTGTTGCTCGCGGGGACCGAGGAGCAGAAGAAGAAGTATCTCCCCCCTCTGGTAGGAGGGGGATACCGGCCGGTCTCGTTGGCTTGGGTGGAACCCCGCTTTGACTTCGACCCCGGGGAGCTACGCTCCACAGCCAGGCTGGAGAACGGCGGCTTTGTACTGGACGGGCACAAGTGTTTCGTGCCTTTCGCGCACCAGGCCGAGAGTTTCCTGGTGTTTGCCTCACTCGAAGGGAAGACCCAGGCGTTCCTCCTGCCTCGCCAAACCCAGGGCCTAACCGTTCTTGAGCGCGAAGGCAACTTGGGAATCCGCGCCCTTCCGACCTTCGAGATCAAGCTGGACAACTGCCGCCTGCCCGCAGAGGCCCGCCTGGGCGGGAGGGAAGGGCACGATCCCGGCCTGCTCCTCCACTCGACCCATGTGGCCCTGGCCGCCATGGCGATTGGAGTCGCCAGAGCAGCCTACGAGTACGCCATGAACTATGCCAAGGAGCGCGTCCAGTTCGGGGTGCCGATTGCCCAGAAGCAGGTGATTGCCTTCATGCTGGCCGAGATGGCCACAGAGATCGAGGCCGCGCGCCTTCTCGTTTGGGAGGCGGCTTGGACGCTGGATCAGGGGCAGGAAGCCACCCGAGCCGTCACCCTGGCCAAGACGGCGGCGGATGACACGGTCATGTCGGTGACCGACCGCGCCGTCCAAATCCTGGGGGGACACGGCTACATCCGTGAGCATCCGGTCGAGATGTGGATGCGCAATGGCCGTGGCTTTCCGACCTTCACGGGACTGGCGATGGTTTAGCCGAAAGCAATCCGTCGACCCGAGCCGCGCTGCGGGTCGGGGGGGTCTGAAAAGGAGAAGAGCCCATGATCGACTTCTCGATGCCTGAACCGATTAGGAAGCAACGGGTCATGTTGCAGACCGTAGCCGAGAATATGATGCGTCCCGTCTCGCGACAGTTCGACGAGCACGAGCACGAGATTCCCTGGGACTACATCAACTTCATGCAGATGGCCATGCGCGCGACGCAGGCCGGATCGTTGGCGCCACGGGAGGGGAGGCACGAAGGACCCCGGCTGGGGTACCAGATCCTGGCCCACCTGATTGAGACCCTCTCGTGGGGAGATGCTGGACTGTACCTGTGCACTCCCGGAGGCGGCCTGGGAGCGGCCGCTGTGGAGGCCACGGGCACTCCCGAGCAGAAGGAGAAGTTTCTGAAGCGATTCGCGGAGGAAAAGCCGATCTTGGCCTGCATGGCGATGACCGAGCCGCAGGCGGGTTCGGACACGGCCTCGATACGCACGACCGCCGTACGCCAGGATGGCTCCTGGGTCCTCAACGGAGAGAAGATCTTTGTCACCGCGGGGCACAAATCGCTGGTAGACACCCCGGGTTTTGTGGTCGTCTGGGCGACGATTGATCCTGCCGCGGGCCGGGCGGGGATGCGCCCCTTCGTGGTTGAAGCGGGAACCCCGGGGATGTCGGTTACCAAGCTGGAACACAAGATGGGCATCCGCGCTTCCGATACCGCCTCCATCGTCTTTCAAGACTGCAAGGTGCCCTTGGAGAACATTCTCGGCAGCCCCGAGGTGGTAAAGGGGCCTTCCACCGCCGGCGGCTTCAAGGGGGCGATGGCAACCTTTGACGCAACGCGGCCACTGGTCGCTGCCTCGGCCATGGGCGTGGCTCGTGCCACGGTGGAACTAGTGAAGGACCTCCTGAAACAAGAAGGGATTCAGATCCGCTACAACGTCCCTCGCCAGAAGCTGACCCAGATCGAGCGCGAGGTGATCGATATGGAGGTGATGTTGCGCGGCGCTTGGCTTCTGGTAGTCAAAGCTGTGTGGATGGCAGATCAGCGCACGCCCAATTCCCTCGAGTCCTCGATGGCCAAAGTCAAAGCCGGGGACGCAGTCACCAAGATCACCCAGCGCGCGGTTGAGCTCATGGGGCCGATTGGATACTCGCGCAAACAGCTCCTGGAGAAGTGGTTCCGCGACGCGAAGATCAACGACATCTTTGAGGGCACGGGCCAGATCAACCGGCTGGTTGTGGCCCGAAGAATCCTGGGCTATGGCAGCCGGGAGCTTCGCTAGGCCTTCCCGGCGAGTGCGACCAACCTCTGAAAGGAGGCCACGATGACCTACACCATGCGACGCGCTGCGGTGATCGGAGCGGGCACGATGGGCGCCGCCCTGGCGGCCCATCTGGCCAACGCCGGGATCTCGGTCCTGCTGCTGGACATCGTTCCGCCCCAGCTCACCGCCGAAGAGAAGAAGAAGGGACTTGCCCTTTCGGACAAAGAGGTCCGCAACCGGTTCCCGCGGTTGGGCTTGGACCGATCCCTCAAGTCCAGGCCCGCCGATTTCTTTGTACCGGAACTCGCGGCCCGCATCACGATTGGAAACCTAGAGGACGATCTTGAGAAGCTCAAGGAAGTAGACTGGATCCTGGAAGCCATCATCGAAAACCTGGAGAACAAGCGTGACCTCATGGCCCGGCTGGAGAAAGTGCAGGCGGAAGGCGCGATCGTCAGCACGAATACCTCCGGGATCCCGGTGGCGAGTATTGCGGACGGCCGAACAGCGGAGTTCCGTCGCCATTTCCTGGGTACTCACTTCTTCAACCCACCACGCTATCTGCGTCTGCTGGAGCTGATCCCCACCTCCGACACCTCGCCCGAGGTGGTGGACTTCATGAGCAGGATTGGCGAGAAGCGCTTGGGAAAAGGGGTCGTCGTCTGCAAGGACACCCCCAACTTCATCGCCAACCGGGTAGGGACCATGGAGGGGCTGTTTGTTATCGACTACGCCCTGCGCAACGGGTACAGCGTGGACGAGGTGGATGCCCTCACCGGACCCTTGATCGGGCATCCCAGGACCGCCACCTTCCGTCTCTTTGACTTGGTGGGAATCGATGTGCTCTACCACGTCATCCGCAATTTGTACCCGGTCGTGCCCGACGACGAATCGCGCGAACTTCTGATCTCCCAGCCCGTCCTGACTCTGCTGAAGAGGATGGTGGACAACAACTGGCTCGGCGGCAAGAGCGGGCAGGGCTTCTACAAGGAGGTCCGCAAGGACGGGGTCCGAGAATTCTGGTCCCTGAACCTGAAGACCTTCGAGTACGAGCCGCCGGCCAAACCGCGGTTTGACTCCGTCGGGCGTGCCAAAGACATTGAGCCGCTCGCCGAGCGACTGAAGGTCTTGCTGGCCGGTGAAGACCGCGCGGCCGACCTGCTGCGAGCTTCTACCTGCTACGGCTTGGCCTACGCCTCCCATCGCCTCCCGGAAATTGCCGACTCGCCACTGGCCGTGGATCAGGCCATGCGCTGGGGGTTCACCCACGATCAGGGACCTTTCGAGACCTGGGACGCACTGGGGGTGCGCCAGACTGTCAAGCAAATGGAGGCCGCAGGCACGCCCCCCGCTCCCTGGGTTAAGGAAATGCTCGCCTCGGGGAATGAGACCTTCTACGCCCGCGCAGGCGTGCGTCGGGTCGGCGTGTACGAACCGGTCCGCAAAGGATACCGGGACATCGCGGGCAATCGCTCCGAGATCGCACTGAGCGTGAGGAAATCCGAATCGGGTGGGGTTCTGGCGCAGAATGATGGCGCTTCGCTGGTCGATCTGGGGCAGGGCGTGGCGTGCGTCGAATTCCACACCAAGATGAATGCCCTGGACACAGACATCTGGGAAATGCTTTCTCGTTCCCTGGACCGACTGGAGGCGGGGGAGTTCGAAGGCCTCGTGATCGGCAATGAGGCGGACAACTTCTGTGTCGGAGCCAACCTGGCTTATGTGGGGGTGGCTGCGCAGAACAAAGCCTGGGACCTGCTGGAGCAAGGCATCCGCCAGTTTCAGCAAATCAACATGCGCATTCGCTATGCCAGCCGCCCCGTCATTGCGGCCCCGGCAGGCATGGCGCTGGGCGGTGGCTGCGAGATCACCATGGCCTCGCCCCATGCGGTGGTGGCCGCCGAAGGGTACTTGGGATTGGTCGAGGTCGGGGTCGGGCTGATCCCGGCGGGAGGGGGCAGCAAGGAGATGGTCCGGCGCCTGGTAAGCCCCGTAGTGCAGAACCGGGGTGCGGACCCCCTGCCGGCCCTGCAGAGGATCTTTGAAACCGTGGGTCAGGCCCGAGTCTCCACCTCCGCAGAGGAGGCGCGCAGGCTCGGCTTCCTTTCCCCCGAGAACCGCCTGGTGATGAATCGAGCCCATCTGCTCGCGGAGGCGAAGGAGGAGGCCCTTCACCTGGCTCAAGCCGGGTACCGTCCGCCCATCCCATTCAAAGTGTATGCCGCGGGCCGGGATGCCATGTCCGCCATACGCGTGGGCCTGTACATGTATCGGGAAAGCGCGGCGGTCACGGAATACGACGTTGTGGTCGGGACACACCTGGCGCGGGTTCTTTGCGGCGGGGATCTTACGGCCCCGGATTGGGTGGACGAACAGTACTTCTTGGACTTGGAGTGTGAGGCCTTCCTGTCGCTGTGCGGAGAGGTCCGCACCCAGGAGAGGATCTGGCACATGCTCCAGACCGGGAAACCGCTACGCAATTGAAAGGCGAGCGCTGTCCCCAGCGGACAGGGCCAGGAAGAGGTAGGAGGTGATCCATGCCAGCGACGAAAGTCCAGGCATCGAAAACTCGCACAGGAAGGAGCAGCCAGGGTCGGCCTGGGCCCGGCCGAGCCAGGCGGCCGTCTCGCCCACTCACCTCGCGGGTTCCCTCGGCGCGCGAGGTGGTCATCGTCTCGGCGGCCCGAACCGCGGTGGGCAGAGCGCCCCGCGGGTCGCTGCGCACCGTCCGCCCGGATGAGATGGCAGCGGCGGCGATACGTGAGGCTTACCGACGGGCTGGCTCCTTTGACCCCCAGCTGATCGACGATGTGCTGATCGGCTGTGCTTTCCCCGAGGGTGAGCAAGGGTTGAACGTCGGGCGGATCTCCGCCTTGAGGGCGGGGCTGCCGGTCGAGGTTCCCGGGGCTACGGTTAACCGATTTTGCTCCTCGGGGCTGCAAACGCTCGCGATGGGGGCCCAGGAGATTCTTTCGGGCCAGTCGGAGGTCGTCGTCGTGGGGGGCACGGAGTCCATGAGCATGGTCCCCATGACGGGAAACAAGTTCAGTCCCAATCCTCAATTTGCCCTGGATTGGCCGGGGGTCTATCTCAATATGGGCCTGACGGCTGAACGCGTGGCTAAGGAGTACAAAGTAAGCCGCGAGGATCAAGACCAATTCTCCTTGAGAAGTCACGAGAAAGCCGTGGCGGCTCAGGCAGCGGGAAGATTCGCGGAGGGAATCTTCCCTCTGGAGGTCGAGGTTGCCGCACTGGACGAGGAAGATCGGCTCGCGGTGCGCAAGTTCCGGTTTGAGATGGACGAAGGGCCCCGCCGGGATACCAACCTCGAGGCCCTCTCGCGCCTCAAGGCGGCGTTCCTGCAAGGCGGGACGGTGACCGCAGGGAATTCTTCGCAGACATCGGATGGGGCGGCGGCTCTCGTGCTCATGGAGGCAAAGCGCGCCGATACGCTCGGCCTCAAGCCGCTGGGCCGCTACGTGGCCTTTGCGGTCCGGGGGGTGCCTCCCGAGATCATGGGCGTGGGTCCGATCGCTGCGGTTCCGAGGGCCCTGGAGCGCGCCGGGCTCAGGGCCGAGGATATCGACCTGATCGAGCTGAATGAGGCTTTTGCGGCCCAGAGCCTTGCCGTCATCCGTACTTTGGAGCTCGACCCGGAAAAGGTGAACGTCAACGGGGGTGCCATCGCCCTGGGGCATCCTCTGGGTTGCACGGGTGCGAAGCTGGCCACCCAAATCCTATATGAGATGAAACGGCGGCGCGCCCGGTATGGCCTGGTCACGATGTGCATCGGTGGCGGCATGGGAGCAGCGGGAGTTTTCGAGAACCTCAGTTCATAGCGGAATTCGGGCCCAGCCTAAGGAGGCATGCATGGCCGGTCTATCGTCCAAACAGATCTTGGAGGGAATGGCTGCCAACTTCCTTCCCGAGAAGGCGGCGGGCGTGAGCGCCGTGATCCAGTTTCACCTGACCGGTGAGGGAGGCGGTGACTGGGTGATGACTTTGGGCAATGGCAAGTGCACGGTCGCTCCGGGGACCGTGCCTACCCCAAAGCTCACGTTGACCTCCACGATGGAGGACTTCAACTCGATTGTGACGGGGACTCTCGACGGGATGGCCGCCTTTGCACAGGGGAAGCTCAAGCTGGCCGGCGATCTGGGTCTCTCCATGAAATTGATGGGGTACTTCAAGAAGCCGTAGGGCACGCTGGTCTGGGCTCCTCGTGCGCACCCCGCAGGTCGCCCTGCCGGGTGCGCACTGTTTGGGAGGAAGGGCCGAGGATCGGGATAGTCCAGCTCCGGCGATTACAATGGCAGACGAATGGCAGAGCAGACAAGCACTTACCGATCCGGGGTGGTGGCCCTTCTCGGCCGTCCGAATGTGGGCAAGTCGACCCTGCTCAACTCTCTGGTGGGGCAGAAGCTGGCCGCGGTCTCTCCCCGGCCTCAGACGACTCGTGTCCGTCAGATCGGAATCCTTACCCTGCCCAGTGCCCAGGCCGTCTTGGTCGACACCCCCGGGTTTCATTTCCCTCGCGACCGGCTCGGCGAGTTCATGGCGCGCACTGCCCAGCAGGCCCTGGAAGACGCGGATGTGATCTTGTGGATCCTGGATGCCAGCCGCCCTGCGCAGGCAGACGACCGGCTTGTGGCGGAGCGGCTTGGAGCGCCAGGGGTTCGCGAGAAGGTCCTGGTGGTTCTCAACAAAACGGACCTCGCTCCTCCGGCGAATCGTGAAAGATTGGCGGGGGAGGCCCGCCGCGTCCTAGCGGAGGCGCCGGTGCTGGAGATCTGCGCCACCTCGGGCAAGGGTGTACCCGAGTTGCTCGCGGCTACTCTCGGTCGGCTGCCCCTCGGGCAGGCCCTCTACCCGGAGGATCAGGTCACGGAAACAAGTGAACGAGAGATCGTCAGTGAGTTGATTCGGGAGGCGGCTCTCTGTTACCTGCGGGAGGAGGTCCCGCACGGCTTGGCGGTGCGTGTCGATCAGTTCCGTGAGCGCCCGCAGGGCAAGACTTTCGTGGCCGCGACCTTGATCGTGGAGAAGGAGAGCCACAAGCCGATCCTGATCGGCAAGGGAGGGCAGAGGCTGAAGCAGATTGGCATTCAAGCTCGCCGCGAAATCGAGTCGGCGTTGGGCCGCAACCTGTTCCTTTCCATGAGAGTTAAGGTCTACCCGAACTGGCGGGAAAGAGAGGGCCTGCTGCGGCGCCTTGGATTCCGAGCGCCTCGGCAGAGTTAGGAGACTCAGCCGGGCCGGACCCGCCGGCTTACTCTGCGGGCAGCTGATCGAGGATCAGCGTGAACGGCCCGTCGTTTTGAATATCGACCAGCATGTGAGCGCCGAACACCCCGCTGCGGGCGGGCACCCCCAGCTCGTTCATCCGTTTGGCGAAGTGCTCGAACAACGGTCTAGCCGCTGCCGGGGAGGCGGCCTCCACGAAGGAGGGTCGCCGCCCTCGGCGGGTATCGGCCAACAACGTGAACTGCGAGATGACCAAGGCCTCGCCGCGGACGTCGCGAATCGACAAGTTGGTCTTGCCTTGATCATCCGAGAACAGGCGCAGTTCCGCGCACTTTTCGGCCAGTTTGTCGGCCTCCTCCATGGCGTCGGTTTGCCCAATTCCCAAGAGAATGACATAGCCCGAGCCGATCTCGGCCACGACCTGGCCGGCTACCGTGACTTTGGCTCGAGAGACCCTTTGGAGGATCGCTCGCATCTCAGTTCCGTTTCTGGAAACCCTGGGCGGGGGATGCAGAACGGTCGCACCTAGGGCAGTCCGATGGCGTCGCGGACTTCCGCAATCGTGCGGGTGGCAATCTGCGAGGCGCGTCTGGCCCCATCGGCCAGGACGTCCCAAACGCGCGAGGGATCTCGCGCGAGAGCCTCACGTCGATCGCGGAAGGGGGCCAGTTCGGAGTTGATCCCCTCCGCCAGCCTGCGTTTGCAATCCACGCATCCCAGGACCGCGGAGCGGCAGTCGCGCTCGATTTGGTCGACCTCGGCTGCTGGCGTGAAGGTGTGATGCAGGGTGAAGACGTTGCAGACTTCCGGACGGCCCGGGATGTGACGATGGGTCCGCTGGGGGTCGGTCACCATGGTCATCACCCGTTGCATGGTCTCCTCTGGGGTGAGCGCCAGCTCGATGTGGTTGTTCAGACTCTTGCTCATTTTCTGCTGTCCGTCAGTGCCCAGGACCTTCGGGAACACTGTCGTCTTCATTTGGGGCTCGATCAAGACCGGGCGGCCCACCCGGAAGTTGAAGGCCCGGACCACCTCGCGGGTGAATTCGATGTGACTTTCCTGATCGATTCCGACTGGGACCGTGTCCGCCTTGTAGAGAGCAATATCCGCCGCCATCAGCACCGGGTACCCAACCAGACCGTAGTTGATGTTATGGGGCTGCAAGCGAGCCTTTTCCTTGAAGGTCGGAAGGTCCGTCAGCTTGCCCAGAGGGACGAACATAGAAAGGATGGTATGCAGTTCGGTGACCTGGGGGACACGGCTTTGCACAAAGACGATTGATTTTTCAGGATCAATTCCGGCCGCCAGCCAATCCAGCGCCATCTGGGCCGTGTTGTCGCGCAGCTCCCCAAACTCCTCGAGGGTGGTCAGGGCATGCAGGTCAACGATGCAATAGACGCAGTCATAGTCCGCCTGAAGAGCCACATAGTTCTGGATGGCTCCCAGGTAGTTGCCCAGATGCTGGCGCCCGGTTGGGCGGGCGCCCGAGAAAACGCGTCCCTTCCCGACCATCAGTTGCCCTTCTTGGATAGGGTCAATTCCCAGGGGGCTGGGATTCGCCCAGTTCCTTGGCTACCAGCCTTGCAATCTCGCCAGGTTCCGGGTGGCGATGGGTCGCCAGTTTGGAGTAAAGGAGCCGGGAGTCCAAGCTCACTTCAAAGCGACCTCCGTCCGAGGGGACCAGGCGGATACCGGAAACCTGGGACTCGTGCTTGCCAAGCAGTTCGGCTGTCAGACTGACAGCGCGTTCCGTGTAGTGTCAAACCGCACAATAGACAATCTCGATTTCGTGCATGTCGTTCTCCTGTGTCAACCGGATTTGCGCGCGAGTATATCACGGGGTCCAGAACGGCTCTCCCGTAGACGGCCTCTAGGCTTGTAGCTTCACCAGGGTGACGCCTTCCCCGCCTTCGCTTTCGGCGGCGGAGTCCGTGGAGGCCACGAGCGGGTGGTGCCCGAGCAGGTCGCGAACGGCTGCGCGCAGGCGGCCCGACCCCTTGCCGTGGATGATTCGCACCCACGGAAGTTTGGCTACAAAAGCCGCGTCCAGATAGCGCTCGACTTCCAGCAAGGCCTCGTCGACCGTTTTTCCGCGCAGGTCCAGTTCGATCCCCGGGGAAGGAAAGCTCGGGAGCTCTAGGGAAGGCTCCGGCGGGGATCCGGCGGATGGCTCGGTCTCCCGCCCGGTGTTCTCGTGAAGCTCCAGATCGCGAAGTTCAGCCCGAATGAGGAGCGCGCCAGCCTGTATCTCTACCTGATCCCCGGACTGAGCTACGAGCTGGCCCACCATTCCCAGCCGGCGGAGTCGCACGCGATCCCCGACCTGGAGTGAGCGGGGCCTCCCTCCGACCCCAGGCAGTCGGCTGGGCGGGGCCGCTTCTTCCAAGCCCTTTTCAAGTTGCTCGAGCTTGTCCTGGGAGGGGGTCAGGAGGGCGACCTTTTCTGGGGAAGAAAGACTCTGCAGCTTGCGGCGGACCTCGCGCAATTCGGAGCGGACCTCGTCGAGCTCCCGGGCCGCTTGCCTGCGAGCTTCCTCGAGCAGCCTCTCGCGTTCGCCCTCGATCCGGCCCAGTCGCTTGGCCAGGTCCTGCTCCTTCTGGCTGACCTCTCTGCGCGCCGCAGAGGCCTGTTTCCTTTCGGCCCGCAGGGCATCCCGCTCGCGCTGGATTTCCTCCAGCAGCTGCTCGACCTGCAGATCGGAGGAGGACACCATTTCCCTGGCCTCCTGAAGGATCTGCGCGCTGAGCCCGAGCCGCCCGGCAATCGAGAGCGCATTGGACTTGCCCGGCAGGCCGAGGGCGAGGTGGTAGGTGGGAAGGAAGGTATTCGGATCGAACTCGACGCTTGCGTTCTCGACGCCCTCCACGCTGTAGGCGAAAGCTTTGAGCTCTGGGTAGTGGGTCGCCACCAGGGTGGGGATCCTCCTCTGGATCAACTCGCTGAGGATGGCGCGGGCCAGAGCCGAGCCCTCTTGTGGATCGGTGCCGGCACCGAGCTCATCCAGAATAACGAGGGAAAGCGAGGTGGCCAGCTGGAGAATGCGGACAATCTGCTGGATGTGCGCCGAAAAGGTCGAAAGCGACTGCTGGATGGACTGCTCGTCACCGATGTCAGCCAGGAGGGAGTCGAAGATCGCCAGCTGGGACCCGGGCTCCGCCGGGATGTGAAGTCCGCATTGCGCCATGGCCGCGAGCAGGCCGGCGGTCTTCAGGGCCACGGTCTTGCCGCCGGTGTTCGGACCTGTGATTACCAGTGCTGACACTCCCGGTCGAAGGACAAGATCAATTGGAACCACGGTGCGGGGATCTAGCAGGGGGTGCCGCGCCCCGAGCAGGACCAGAGGGGATCGACCGGGGGCAGGGGCCTCAGCCCGTGCGCCCTCCCCGGTTCCGGGATTCCAACCCACCAGGACGGGCTCGCAGGCCCTCATCGCCTCCGCCAGGTCGGCCTTGGCCAGGATCAGGTCAACCTGGGCTAGAGCCTCTCCGCTCTCGCGGATCTCCTGCCCATGGCGGGCCACCAGTTGCGAAAGTTCGGAGAGGATTCGTTCCAGCTCCTCCTGCTCGAGTAGCTGGAGCTCGCGCAACTGGTTGTTCATTTCCACCGTTGCCAGGGGTTCGATGAAGAGCGTGGCCCCCGAGGCAGACTGGTCGTGCACGATGCCTCGCAGCTTGCCCTTGAACTCGGAACGAAGAGGGACCACATAGCGTCCTTCTCGTTGGGTGATCAGGCTTTCCTGGAGATGAGCCGCGTGCTCCCCCAGCAGGCGTTGCAACCTGCCCATCAAACGTTCATGCGTCCGGCGAAGTTCGCTGCGCAGGCCGGCCAGGCGCTGCGAAGCTTGGTCGAGGACCTCCCCTTCTTCGTCCAGGGCCCGATCGATCCCTGAGGCAACCAGCGGGCTGTCGTGCAGCCTGCAGCCGATCTCTGCTAAGTGGGGGGCCTCTTGCCGGGCCCGGGTCAAGATGCGGTTCAAGGACCGTGCGGCTGAAAGAGTTGCGCGGATCTGCAGGAGATCGCTGGGTGAGAGCCGGGCCCCCTTGCTGGCGGCCTCGACCAACGGGCGGATCTCCCGAGCCCCGCCGAGGGAGATCCCCTCCTGGGTCGAGAGCAGCCGTCTTGCCTCACTGGTTTCCTGCAGTCGACGGGAGACTTCCTGGGGATCGCTGGAGGGGGTGAGCTGAAGAGCGAGGTCCCTTCCGCCCGAAAAGGAGGTCCGTCCGGCCAGGCGCTCTAGAATGCTGGAGAGGTCAAGGGCCTTCAGGGACTTCTCATCCATCTCGATCATCGAAGGGAAACGCACTAAGAGGGCAGCGAGGCCGGGCGCTAGAGCACGGCGGCCACAATGGCTCCCATTAGCAGGCCCAAGACCATCCCACCCAACACATCAGAGAGATAGTGAACGCCCATTGCCACTCGAGAAAGCGAGACCAGCGGAGCCCAGACCAGGAGCAACCCGGCCAACCAGGCCGGACCCACGAGACAGCAGACTACAAACAGCATCATCATGCGGGCCGCGTGACCGGAGGGAAACGAATTCGGATCGCTGCTTCGATAGAGCCAGCCCCATTCTCCCGCTGGCCTCCTCCGGCGGACCAGGATCTTGATGGCCATCACGACCAGGGCGGTGCCCGCAATGCCCAGAAGCATGACGAGCGAGCGCCAGCGCCACAGCCCGGCTTCCAGCCAGGCGGTCGTCACTAGGCCAGCCGCCCAGAACCAGCTATCGCCCGAATGGGCAAGCAAGATGGAGACAGTCCGAAGGAAGCCCGGGGTCTCCGCGACCCGCAGACGGGAAGTAAGGCGGTCGTCCAGCAACAGGAGGGATTGCATCGCAGATCCGGCCAAGTCAGCCGGCCTTGGCCTCCAGATCCCGCCGCACCAGCTCATACTGGACGGGTTTGTCGACATCCATTCCGATCTCCGCGTAAGGACACAGGAGCACTCGACCCTTCACTCCTAGGCGCTGGCTCACCATGGCCTCGGCCCGGGCCACCGTCAGCCGGCGCAGGATCAGCAGGAGTAGCAGGTCATAGCCGAGCAACGCGGCCTGATGCAGGGAGCTCTTGCGGGCCGCGATCAGCCGCTTCCAGAGTTCCTCATTCTCGGTGGCGGTCGAGGTGCGCACCACGCTCACATCACCACCGCAAACCCGCACCTCTTGCAGTCGGGTGTAGCTCCGCCGGGAGCCGGGGAACCGGCGTTCCATGACTCGGTCCTCGACGACCGAATAGTAAAGGTCGTCGTCGGTCCGCATGGCGGTGTCGACGATCCAGTCCACCATCGGGGACGCAATGGTCGGAATGTCGGAGCTCACGAGCAGGGTGTGGCGGGAGCGTGGGTGGAGGCGCAGCACCTCGCGGATGGAGCTCAGCACGTTCTCCAGCAGCCCTTGCTGATTGGGCAGGAACGAGGCGATCTTGGAAATCGGAGGGAGGCTGCCCTTCTCGAGGCCGACAACGACGATCTCCCCGACTCGCGACGACCCTTCCAAGGCTTCCAAGACCCACTGGACCATGGGCTTTCCCGCGATACGCAGGAGGGCCTTGGGCTGGCCCTGGGTCAGGGGATAGAGCGGTTCGCCCGGCAGGGGGATCCCCCCCGCCGTGACCACGGCATCCAGTACCTCAGACATATCTCCTCCGAAATGGCCCCAAGGGAACCTCTCAGTTCCCCAACTCCTGGATTTGCGGTTCCAGCTTCAACTCCGTGAGCATGGTTTCCAACTCTTGTTCGGTGAGCACACGCCCCTTGCCGGATGCGGCGACCAGGGCCGCTTCCATCATGTTCGTCCCAAAGGAACGGCCGTCGAACACGGGCGTGGTGGTCACCAGGTAGCGCACCCGGGCCTTGCGGAACAGCTCCACGTCCTGCGGCGTGGTGGTGTTGGTGCAAATCACCTTACCCACCAGCTGGTCCGGCATGTGCCGCTTGATGTAGTGGCAGTCGCCTGCGATCACGCCAGCCCAGTCATACCACTGGGTGAACTTCGGGACCCGCTTCTCCTGTTCCTCTCCGGTCGGGTAGACCCACTTGAACGGCAGGCGGCCCGCCACGGGCATCAGGAGGCTCGCCAGTCGCTTCAGCTGGGAGGTCGTGCGGAGAGGGATGGGGATCCCCAGGGCGAACATGAGGTCCCCGAAGACACACTCATACCCGGCCTGAACGAAGGAGGTGGTCATCCCCCAGCGGTCTCCCCCTCCAGTCATGAGGCAGCGCTTGGGTTGGATCTGCGCTCCAATTCGCCCTTCCATGAACTGGGCGACACGCCCCTCAAGTGTGTTCTTCAACCCGGCGCCATCCACCACCGGAGTTTTCCGGATATACCGAATCATCGGTTGCACCGAATACAGTGGATACCATTTCCGGTCGACCATCAGGCCAAGATCTGCGCCTCCGACTCCAAAGGCGTCCACTTTGCCGTCCAGGTCTCGGAACATCTCCGCGGCCTTCTGCATGTCCCCGTCCGTGCCAATCCGCTCAATGCGAACCTGCTCCCCGAGAAGGTTGATTTCGACAGCCTTGTCCCGTTTCGAGGATCCGATACTGATGCTGACCGCCCGCCTCATGCTCCCCTTCCTTTCTCCTAGGCCTTCTCTTCTGGGACCGTAGCCTTTCCCGCCGCCAGGCTCCCCAACCCTCATCCTAGGGCGCCGGGGATTGGATCCGGACCTGTGGGTGGGAAAGGTCCTCTTGACCTGCGGGAGGTTCTTCCCCGCGATAGCGGCGTATTTCAGGAGTACTCGCCGCGACCCAGCTGGTCGCGGCGAGGGAGCCCACCCCGCCCATGACCACCGAGATCACTGCGCCGAGCCAGTGCGCCACCAGGCCGGCCTCCAGTTCTCCCAGTTGCGGCCCGCCATTGAAGAAGATCATATTCCAACTTGTCATCCGCCCGCGCAGCTCATCGGGCGTCTGCAGCTGCCGCAGGGTCCCGCGGATGACCATACTGACGGTGTCGGCCATCCCGCCGATGGCCAGCGCGCAGAAAGTCAGCCCGAACCAGGGGGAGAGCCCGAACAGCACCGTGGCCGCCCCGTAGACGGCAACCGACGTCAGCAGAACTGGTCCTTGGCGGCGAATGGTCCCATGCAGAGAAACTGCCAGGGCCGCGATCACGGCCCCCAGGGAGGGAGCCGCATATAGCAGGCCGTACCCCTGCGGTCCCACGTGCAGAATCGTTTGAGCGAACACCGGAAGCAGGGTAGTGGCCGAGGCAAAGAAGGTGACAAAAAAGTCCAGGAGCATCGTCGAGCGGATGAGGGGCGCGCCCATCACAAATCGGAGCCCCTCCAGGGCGCCTGCAAAGCTGATGACTTGCCGGGAGATCCGGCCTTGGGCCACCGGATGCATTGCCACGAGCGCGCCAATCACGGCCAGAAAAGAGAGCGCGTTGATTAGGTATACCCAGCCCACACCCGCCGAAGCGATGGCGACGCCGGCGAGTGAAGGGCCGACGACGGCGCCCAACTGGAACATGGTGGCATTCAGGCTGTAGGCGTTGGTGAGGTGCTCTCGAGAGACCAGATTCGGGATGAGGGATTGTCGGGCCGGTGTGTCAAATGTGCCGAAGGCGGCACTGAGGGTGGCCAGGAGATAGATCGGCCAAACGCTTTGCAGGCCGTGAAAGGTCAGCCCGGCCAGGATCGACGCCGCCACGGCCATTCCACACTGGGTGACGAGCATCAGCCGGCGCCGGTCCATGGCATCCGCCATCAGACCGCTAATCAGGCCGAACCCGATCATCGGCAGCAGGCGAGTGAGACCAATCAGCCCCAAATCGAGAGGGCTGTGGGTAATTGCGTAGATCTGCCACAGGATAGCGGCGGATTGCATCTGCGATCCGGCGACGGAGATCAGTTGTCCAAACCAAAGCAGGCGGAAGTCGCGATACCGGAGAGCGACGAAGGATTTCTCTCTCATGTGCCCCAGTCACGCAAATAGAGGAAGTCGTATCCGATCGTTCGGTCGCTGAGCTTGGCGATGGGAGCCGGTACCCGCTTGAACTGGCTTTGCCGAATGCGCTCGACAACCGTGTCTACAAACCCGCGATCGAACCCGGCCTCCACACACTCCGAGGGGCTGTAGCGTTCGTCCACCAGTAAGTAGAGCAGTTGGTCGACATCATCATAGGCAAAGCCCAGCTCACCCTCGTCGGTCTGACCGCGCCACAGATCAGCGGTCGGAGCCTTCGTGAGGATGCGATCTGGAACACCCAGCGCACGCGCCAATTGCCGCACCTGATTCTTGTACAGATCGCCGATCGGGTTCAGCCCACAGGCCGCGTCCCCATAAAGCGTGGTGTAGCCCAGCAGGATTTCCGTCTTGTTGCCGGTCCCAACCACAATCCGGCCGTGGGCAGCCGACTGATCGTAGAGGACGATCATGCGCGCGCGCGCCATGACGTTCCCCCGCCTGCGCTGATCCGCCTCCGGGAACTGTTCCAAGAAAGGGTCCACCATGGAGGTGATCTCAACCGTCAGGCTGTTCACGCCCGTGAGCCGCACGACCTCTTGAGCATCTGCCAGGGAATCCGGAGAGGACGTGCGGTAGGGCATCAGGACGGCCAGGACCTTCTCGGGCCCAAGGGCCTGAGCGCAAAGAAAGCAGGAAAGGGAGGAGTCGACCCCGCCAGACGCTCCCACGACCGCCCCATCCAGGCCGGTGCGCTCGATCTCCTGCCGCAGAAAGGAGACCAGGATCTTGCGCACAAGATCTGTATCGATTTGGAGGAGAGGAAGGTAGTCGCGCATGGTCATCTCCCACGGGCGAGCCAGAAAGCGATGGGTCCTGCTGGCACGAGGAGTCGGGGGGTTTACCGAATGTTGTTTGTCCGTCCGCTTTGCGCCAGAACACGCTGCAATTCGCGCATTACGAGCCCCGTGCGCTCATCACGAAGAAGGGGCAGCCTCGCTCGCGTGCGATGAAGTTGATTGAGGTCCAAATCCGCCAGGGTCAGGGACTCCTCGTGGAATGGAGCGCGAACCAGCCGGTGCCCATTCGGGTCAAACACCGTGGAGCCACCCCAGAAGTTTAGGCCATCTTCGAAGCCCACCTTGTTGATGTGGGCCACAAAGGAGGTGAAAAGACTGGCGTAGGATTGGTTGACCTGCTCCACCCACCAGGCACTTTCCAGGACCCCCTTCTGGTGCAGGCCGCGACCCGGGGAGGACGACATGAACAGCAGGACGTCGGCGCCGTCCAGCCAGAGAAGGTAAGGAGGCGAGGCGTGCCAGAAGTCCTCGCAGATCAATATGCCCATCCGCCCAAAGCGCGTGTCAAAGGCCCGGATCTGGTCTCCCCAGGCGAAAAAGCGTCCCTCATCGAACAGGCCGTAGGTGGGCAGATAGACCTTTCGGTGCACGTGAAGGACCTGTCCCCTCGAAAGGTAGGCGCCCGAGATGAAGAATCGATTTCTGCAGTCCTCCTCGACGAACCCGACCACCATGTCGATTTTCATGCTCTCGCGCAGGAGATCGGAGAAGACGGGGTCGTCTGCCTGCGGACGGCAGGCGACCGTTGAGGCGAGATCTTGCAGGACGTAGCCGGTCAAAGAGAGCTCAGGAAAGAGAATGAGCTCAGCTCCCTGTCGACGCGCTTTCCTGGCGAGCTCGATGTGCTTCTTGAGATTCCCGGCAACGTTACCGAGGGAAGTGGATATCTGAGCGAGGGCGATGGGGAGTCTCACGCGCCCATAATACCACCGGGAGTTGCCCTGAGCAATTCCTCTTGCATGGCAGATCTCAATTGCCAAGAACCTCCGCCAGGCGAAGGCCAGTTATAATCGCTTACTGGGAATCTAAAAGGCTTCTTCAACCGAAACGCGATGTGCCAGGAGCCCGGGTGTGCCGCCAGGGGGGGTAGCCGGGGAAGGGGGTCGGGAACGGAATGCGCCTTGGAGCCCCGGACTTTCTTGAGCGGTCGCGGTGGCCGGATCTGTGAAAGTCAGCCGCCTATTGACTCAGACCCTGCGGGATCCCCCCGCAGACAGCGAAGTCGACAGCCAGCGTCTCCTTGTCCGGGCCGGCTTCCTCCGTCCGCTCGGAGCGGGCATCTTCACCTACCTGCACCTAGCCAAGCGCTCGCTCGACAAGATCGAGCGACTGATGCGTGAGGAGATGGATGCCATCGGGGGTCAAGAGATCCTGATGCCCGTCGTCCATCCGGCCGATCTGTGGAAGGAAACCGGCCACTGGTACGATATTGGCCCGGAAATGGGCCGTCTCAAAGACAAAAGTGGTCATGACCTGGTGCTGGCCATGTCCCATGAGGAGGTCGTGGCGGACCTGGCGCGACGGGAGCTCCGCTCGTACCGCCAGCTCCCGCAGCTGCTCTATCACATTCAAACCCAGTGGCGCGATGACCCTCGCCCTCGGGCCGGCCTCATTCGTGCTCGTGAATTCACCACGCTTGACAGCTACAGTCTGGACGCTGATGACGACGGCCTAAACCGTCAATACCGGGCGCACATGCAGGCCTACTCCCATATCTTCCGGCGTTGCGGGTTGCCTGCCGTTGCCGTTCAAGCCGATGTGGGCCTGATGGGAGAGAATCTGGCCCATGAGTTCATCTACCTGGCATCGATCGGAGATGATACGATCTTGCGCTGCGGAGAATGCGGTTATTCGGCCAATCGACAGGTTGCGCGCGTTGGCAGGCTCCCGGCCCTCTCCGAGCTTCCCAAGCCCCTGGCCAAGGTGGCTACCCCGGAGGCGAGCACCATTGAAGAGTTGGCCGCCCTGCTTGAGATTCCTCCCTCCCGGACCGCCAAGGCGATTTTCCTGATCGCTACGGGGGCCCAGGGGGAACCCGAGGAGCGCTTCGTCTTTGTGATCGTCCGCGGAGATATGAACCTTAGCGAAACCAAGCTTGCCAATGCCATCCGAGCTCGAGAGGTGCGGCCCGCCACGGTCGAGGAAATCCGCGCTGTTGGCGCGGTACCGGGGTATGCCTCTGCTATTGGGGTGACCCAGGCACTGATTGTGGTCGATGAGATCGCGGCCGAATCCCCAAACTTGGTGGCGGGAGCCAACGAGGAGGGGTTTCACTTCCTCAATGTCAATCTGGGTCGGGACTACCGGGCGGACGTGGTTGCCGACATCGCCGCCGCGGAGCACGGCAGCCCTTGTCCCAAGTGCGGAGCTCCTCTATCCGCCCAGCGAGGTGTCAAGGTTGGCAACATGTCCAAGCTCGGCTCCCGCACCAGTGCGCGGCTGGGATGCACCTTCCTGGACTCCCAGGGGAGCCTTCGACCGCTTCTCATGGGATCCTATGGTATTGGCGTGGGTCGTCTACTGGCGTGCATTGCGGAGGAGCATCACGACTCGCTGGGTCTTTGCTGGCCCATCACTGTGGCCCCCTTTACAGTTCATCTCGTGCTGCTGCAGGATGCCTCGGGAAAACCCAGTGAGGTGGCCGAGGCATTGTATGAGGACCTGCGAGCGAGCTCGGTCGAAGTCTTGTATGATGATCGTGCGGACAGCCCCGGGGTCAAATTCACGGATGCCGACCTGATTGGGGTGCCAATCCGGTTGACCGTGGCGAAGCGTGCGCTGGCCCAGGGCGGGGTGGAACTTCGACTTCGAACGACGGGGCTGACCGAGCTGGTCCCGCCGAATCGTCTGGTGTCTCGCGTGCTTGAACTGCAGACCTCTCTGCGTCGCGCCCTGGCCGGGGAAGCGGCGGAGGTGTCGGGCTGAGCTGAGCTTGGTCCGCGGCCTGCTGTGGGGTTCCAGGGGAACGGCCTCTGGGCGGGTGCCTGAGGCCGGCATGGAACCGGATGAACTGGGAGGGCTCATGCCTTTGCCGCTCTTCGAATTGCTGCAGAACCGCGATGTGGTCTTCGTCATTCTGATGGTGGGGATCTGGACGGGCGCGTTTGCCATGACGATTCCCGGTACGGGGCTGCTGGAGTTGATCTCGGTGTTCTGTTTGCTGGTAGCCGCCGTGGCCTCCCTCACGTTGCCGCTCAACCTGTGGGCGCTCATGTTGCTGGGGCTGGGGGCGGTGGCCTTTGTAGCCGAGCTGTGGCATCCCCTGCGCGGCCTCTTACTGCTCGGAGCGGTAATCTTGTTTTCGCTTGGATCGGTGCTTCTGTTCCGCGGCCCGCAAAATGCGATTACAGGGGTCTCCTGGCCGCTGGCCGCCGGGGGCTCGGCCGTTTCGCTTGGCTTCTTCTGGTTTGTTGTTCAGAGGACCATGCTGGTCCATCGCAAGCCGCCCGACCTGGATTTGGCTCGTCTGATTGGCCAGCAAGGCCTGACGGTCACGGACGTGGATGGGCATGGCTCGGTGCAGGTGGCCAGTGAGCAGTGGAGCGCCCGTTCGGAGGCACATCTGACAGCAGGCACAAAGGTTGAGGTCGTGGCCCGAGAGGGGTTCACCCTGCTGGTCCGAGCCGTCGAGGCGGAGGAAAGGGGCGGTGCGCAGCACTGATTTCGGGGCCGGGGGGTCCCAGGGGGCGTTGGTTCCCGCGCAGCGGGAGGGCACATCTGGCTATCGGAGGCGGTTTCTGATGGCGTTGTTCCAAGGAGGGAGGCGGGGCAGACAGGAGGCTTGAGTAGGCGGATTGGATCAGTAGAATCGAAGGCAGCCGCTGTTTCGGGTTTGCAAAGGAGGAATTCATGTCGCAGTTTACCGTGTTGACGCTCTGCCTTGGTGTCATTGTGGTTGTCGGCTTGATTGTGATCGTGACCAATGCCGTCCGCATCGTTGCTGAGTATGAGCGGCTGGTGATGTTCCGCCTGGGACGCTGTCTGGGCCAGAAAGGGCCTGGGCTGGTTCTGCTGATCCCCTTCGTAGACCAGGCCCGGCGGGTCGACTTGCGGGAGCAGGTCCGCGAAATCCCCCACCAGAGCTGCATTACAAAGGACAACGCTCCCATCGCGATTGATTTCCTCTGGTACTACAAGGTTCTGGAGGCGACTCAGAGCGTGTTGCAGGTCGGCACCTTTGAGGTAGCGGCGCAGGGCATGGCCACCACCACCCTGCGCGCGGTGATTGGCAGTATCCCTCTGGACGATGTGCTCTCTCAGCGCGAGCAGATCAATATCGCTCTGCGGGAGAAGCTGGACGAGGTGACGGAGCGTTGGGGGGTGAAGGTCACGAACGTCGAGATCCGAGAAATCGTCGCGCCGCGCGAGGTCCAGGATGCCATGAACCGGCAGATGTCTGCCGAGCGCATTCGCCGGGCGACCGTCACTGAGTCGACGGGTGCCCGCGATGCCGCGATTAACATCGCCGAAGGCCAGAAGCAGTCCGCCATCCTCCAGGCCGATGGAGACAGACAGGCGAACATCCTCCGCGCGGAGGGTGAACGCCAGGCACTCCTTCTGCGAGCCGAGGGTTTTTCCTCGGCCCTGGACAAGATCTACTCGATTGCCAAGGGCATCGATCAAAAGACGATGACCCTGCAATACTTCGAGACGCTCAAGGCCTTGGGGAGCGGCGCGGCGACCAAGATTGTCTTCCCGCTCGAATTCACCAGCCTGGTTCAGGATTTCATCCGCGGAAACGCCAAGTAGTCCGATACCGGCTGGCCAGCTGACGTGGGCGGACTGAGAGTGTGCCATAAGAATACGCCCCCGCTTGGGCACGGGGAGTGAATGTACACGTGACGGAAGTCCACCAGGAGGGTGGCCCAGGACCCAGCGGGCCCGTGAGCGGGTCAGCTCGCTGGCCGGATCTCCAAGTCCAACCTGCCACGATCCGCATGATCCGAGGGGTTCTTCGGCTGGAACAGATCTGCTTTCAGGAAGATGCTTGGCCGTGGGTCGATGTCGCCAGCGTCCTCCTGTGGCCCAGCGTGGTCCGTTTAGGCGCGCTCGACGGCCCGCAGTTGATCGGGTTCGTTGCCGGGGACACACGCTGGAGGCGGCGAAAGGGCATGATTGCCACCTTGGCCGTGCATCCCTCTTACCGACGGCGCGGCGTGGGTCGCCGCCTGCTGGCCGAATGCGAGGCGCGGCTGGATGCTCCACTTGTTCGGCTGACGGTGCGGTTGGACAATCTGCCGGCCATTGCTCTCTATGAGAGCGCCGGGTACCATAGGCGGGAGACCCTGGAAGGGTACTACTCGCGCGGGGTCGCAGGGCTATTGATGGAGAAGGTCCGCAACGGCCCGGACTGAGGTGGGCGGCCCAGTATTCCCCTTGCGCCGAGCGGACCCGGCCCCGGGGAGGGGGCCGGGGGAGGGGAACGTCATTTCATCCTATGGTATGCTGGTTGGCCGAGCCTGATCTCGGGTTGGAGACGCCGTCCGCGCGGGGAGTTCGATGATTCGCGGGTTGCGGGGATGAATCATCACGTAAGCCCGGCGGAGGCTGAAAGGCGATGGCGACGGGTTGGGCGGTCGTGGGTTGGGGGGCTCACGGCCGTTTTGTTCCTCCAGGTCTCAGGTCGATTGCGAACGGATGGATACATGCCCATTCGTGCGGTCGTTTTTGACGTTGGCGGAGTTCTGCTGCGGACCGAGGACCCCGTGCCTCGCCGGGCGTTGGAACAGCGCTTGGGCCTCCCGGCGGGTGCTCTCGCGGATTTGGTTTTCAACAGCTCCGTCTCGCTGGCGGCATCCGTGGGCAAGGCCACTCCGCAAGAGATCTGGGAGTTTGTCGGGCAGCGGTTGGCTCTTGGACCTGGGTCGCTTGAGGAGGTCCAGCGCGAATTCTGGGCTGGCGATCGCTGGGACCAGGCTCTGATTGGATTCGTCAAGGGTCTCCGTCCGCAATGGCGGACCGCCGTGCTAAGTAATGCTTGGTCAGATGCGCGAGAGACTTTTGGGCCTCTGGTGGCCTCGGGCGCCTTTGAGGCTATCTTCATCTCTGCGGAAGAGGGTCTCATGAAGCCCGACCCGAGGTTTTTCCGGTTCGCGTTGGATCGACTCGACGCCCGACCCGAGGAGACCGTCCTGGTGGATGACACGCCAGCCAACCTCCAATCCGCCTGCGCACAGGGGATTCGGACGGTTTTGTTCACGACCACGGAAGAGGTGTTGGATCAATTGAGCCGCATGCTAGGCCGGTAGGCGCCGATCTCCAGGCGCGCTGGTGCGGCCCGGCGACTTGTCGTTGGCCCCCCGAGCAGGTTGAGATTCATGCAGATCACGACAGGGACCATGCAGCTGATTCGAGGATACTTGCCCCGGGGGGTCAAGTTCTCGCGGAACGCGAGGATGTTCCTTCTGTCGACTCTCATCGACGGGCTTGCGTTCGCAGGAACGCAGCTCTTTTTCAACCTCTACATCCTCGCCCAGGGCTACAACCGCCAATTCCTCGGCCTCGTGAACGGCATGCAATACCTCCTGGGTCTCCTGCTGGGGCTTCCCTTAGGGGTCCTGGCGGATCGCATCGGGTTCAAGCGCGCCATGCTGCTCGGCATGTTCGTCTATTTCATCACCTTCACCGTGGTTGTCGTCACCCCCTCGGCCCCGGTCCTGCTCTTGGCGATATCGGTCTACGGCATTGGATACACGCTGTACTACCTGAGCACGACGCCTCTCATGCGGGCCATTTCCGGGAACGAGGAAAGGACCTATCTCTTCTCCCTTAATTTCGGGCTCTCGACGTTGGCCGGTGCCGGGGGAAGTCTCCTGGCCGGCCAATTGCCGGGCTGGTTCGCCTCTGCCCTGCGGGTCAGTGCGGAAGGTGCCCTCGCTTATCGGGCCGTCCTGCTGGCCAGCCTCGCGGCAGGATCATTCTCGATCCTGCCCTTGTTGTTCATCCGTGAGAATCGCCCCCCCGCCACGGAGGACCCTGGTTCGAACGTGTTTGGCAACGCTCTGCAGGCCCTGCGGACGCCCATGGTGCGCCGGCTGGCTCTCCCCAACTTTCTGATTGGTATCGGGGCGGCCATTCTGATCCCGTATATGAACGTTTTTTTCCGGACCAAGTTCGCCATCTCGAATTCGTGGCTCGGGGTGCTCTTCAGCCTCTCGGCCCTTATGACCGCAGCCGGAACGATCGCCGGCCCGCGCCTTTCGGAGAACCTGGGAGGGAAGGTGCGGGCCGTTGTGGCCGTGCAGGCGGTCTCCGTCGTCTTCCTGTTGCTGTTGGGGTTTTGGCCCGGCCTTCTCCTGGCAGGTTGCGCCTTCGTGGTTCGCGGGATGCTCATGAATATGGCCACCCCGCTCTATTCGGCATTCGCCATGGAGCAGGCGCCCGAGAGCGCCAAAGGGCTGGTAAGCAGCGTCCTTTTCCTGACCTGGCAGATCGGCTTTTCCTTCGGCCCGTTTGTCTCCGGGTTCGTACAGGACCGTTGGGGTTTCACGCCCCTGTTCATCACCACGGCCATCGTCTACGCGCTGGCCGCGGCCGCCACGTTTGCCTTTTTCAAAGGGATCAGGGAGCCGCGTGAGTCGCCCGGATCCGGGTAGCTGGCGGCCTTTCCCACGAAGCCCAAAACCGATGGTGATCCCGGCGCCCGATCAGGGCCAACCTGGAGCACCCGAAGTTGGCGCGCGCAAAGCGCTCGCTTGCGCTAATCATTTGGGGTACCGGCCCCACGCCTTCCTGGGCGGGTGAGAATTCCGCGAGAAGAGTGGTTCCCTCATCCCAGCGGCTTCCAACCCCGCCGGACAGCCGGGCGAGGACCTGGATTTCCTCGCCAGCGTCTTCGAACGGATCGACCCGCCTCCGGGTTGGAATCAAGGCTATAATCCCGGCCAACCAAGCGACCCTCACCAGGGGCAAAGCCTCGTCACTTGAAGAGACAACCTGGGGCGACCTGCCGGAAGGCGGGGGTGCTGGCCCAAGCCCCAGCCTCCGCAGCCAACCACTCGCGTGCCCGTTGAGGAGCGCGCGAAGGCCGGTGATATCGCGTGTCCGCGGTAATCTGCGGACACCCGATTCCCAGCCTCGCTCCTCAAGGGAAGGGAAACCATGCCGAAGGTAAAGATGATCTTCAACCCGCAGGCCGATCGAGGCGGCGCCGCCCGGATTGAGAGTGACCTCGGGCATCTGACGGACGAGCTGGGTGGCGCGGACTGGATCGCCACCGACTACCGCGGGCATGCGATTCAGATTGCTGAGCAAGCCGGGCGGGAGGGCTTTGACCCCGTGGTGGCCGTCGGAGGGGACGGGACGGTTCACGAGGTAGTGAACGGCCTGATGCGCCTGGACGCAGAAAGGCGTCCTAGGTTGGGGATCGTGCCGATTGGCTCCGGCAACGACTTTGCGGGGGGCATCGGCGTCCTCTCGAACCCCTTGCAAGCCCTGCAGAGCATTTTCTCGTCGAATCGGGCGATGCCCTTTGACGTGGGTTTCATCCGCGATGACCAGGGCCGACTGGAGTACTGGGTCAACGTCGTTGGAATCGGTTTTGACGCGGCGGTCAACCTGCAGAGTCGCAATGTGGCCTGGGTCCGTGGGTTCCTGATGTACCTGCTGGCGGTGATCCGGGTGATCATCCAGAACTATGACGCCCCGCGGATGGAGATTCAGCTGGATGACCAGACCTTTCAGAAGGAATTGCTCATGTTCACCGTCGGCAACGGAACGCGCGAGGGCGGGGGCTTCATCACGACTCCTGCCGCGAGATTCGACGACGGCGTGCTCGACTTTGCGACCGTGGCAAAGGTGTCCCGGTTGATGATGTTCCGCTTGATCCCGGAGGTCATGCGCGGCACTCACGGCCGGTTCAAGGCGGTGACGATCGGCCGATTGCGGCACCTGAGGCTCAAAGCCGATCGGGCCCTGCCGATTCACGTGGATGGGGAAACGTACGCGACGTACGAAGCCGACGTGCGCGGTCTCGAGGTCGGCCTTGTGCCCGCGGGATTGCGATTGGTTCTTTAGGAACCGCCCTTCCGCCCAGCCTGTTATCGGTTCGTCCCATGGACCTGATCCACACCTTGGAGGGCCAGGACAGCGGATATTGGCGCATCCTCGGCCGTGCCTGGGGGCTCCCCCAGCTGGTCGCCTCCCGCGATGACCTGGCGGACCTGGTGCAGGCCATGCTGGAGCCCGATCGGGTGGAGGCCATGTATCAGGGGCTCTCCAAGGAGGACCGGGCAGGGATCGATCGAATTCGAGCGCTGGGCGGCCGGATGCCGCTGGCGCGCTTTTCTGTCGAATTCGGAGAGATCCGGGAGATGGGGGTGGCCCGCCGTGAACGCGACCAGCCCTGGCTCAGTCCCATTTCGAGTGCTGAACGACTCTGGTATCAGGGCTGGCTGGGGCGGACCTTCTGGGATTCCTCGAACGGCCCGGAGGAGTTTGTCTTCATTCCAGACGATCTCCTGCGGATCATCCCCTTTCCGGCGGCGCAAACCCAATCCGGCCTTCCGATCCAGACCTACATCCCGCGCCGCGGAGAACCGGTGCGCTGGACCGGTCTCGGCTCGGCACTGGACGCGTGTACTCTGCTCGCCTTTCTCAGGAACTACCCACCCAAAGCGCCTGAAGAGCCCTCCGGGTGGCCCAAACGGCATGTCCTCGACCGGCATCTTCAGATTCCCGAAGCGGTGAATCTCGTCCTAGCCATCCTGGTCGAACAGGGATGGGTCGAGGGCGATCCCTTGCAGCCCGCCTCGGCCGGCGCGCGGGAATTCCTTGAGTTGGAATCGCAATTCGCGCTGGAAAGGATGGTCGTGGGCTGGAGAGATTCGCGCTCCTGGAACGACCTGGCCCACGTGGCGGGAATCGTCCTGGGCGCGAAGGCCTGGCCCAACAACCCCCTGCAGACACGCCTCAACTTCGTCGCCGTGCTCCAGGATCTCCCGCAGGGAGAGTGGCTTCTGATCGACTCGCTGGTCGAAGGGATCCAGAGGCAGCTGCCTGACTTCCAGCGGCCGCTGGCCGCCTTCTCGAGCTGGTACCTGCTGGATGAGACCACCGGCCGGCCGCTGGCCGGAGCGGATAACTGGCCGCAGGTGGAGGGCGCCCTGATTCGCTTCTATCTGCAAGGGCCGCTCCACTGGCTGGGAGCCGTAGACCTCCTGCCCGAGGAAAGCCCGCGGGCGTTTCGTCTGGCACCGGCCGCGCAAGCGCTCTGGCAGCATGAGGCGGGACCGGTGATCGACGGTCCAAGAGCGAAGAGGAACAGGAGAGAGCCCCGGCTGAGAATTCGCTCGGAAGGAACGATCATTTTCCCGGGGGCTGGATCGGCCCTGAGGAGATACCAATTGTCCCGCTGCGCCTCCTGGGTCACCCGCCGGGGACAGGACTATGTCTACCGCATCACGCCGAATGCCCTGCAGCGCGCCCGCGGGCAAGGAGTTGAACCGGCGCAGGTGATCGCCCTGCTCCATCGGCTGGGAGAGGGCCAGGTTCCCCCGCAACTTGTAGAGGCGATCAGGCGCTGGGGTCAGAGCGGACCGGAGGCCTCGATCCGCTCACTGTCCGTGCTTGATCTGAGCGGGCTGGACGCAAGTTCGGACGTTTGGAACCTCCCTTCGGTGAAGGAATCCTTGGGAGAGGCGATTGGCCCTCGAACCTGGGTGTTGCGGCGGGACCACGTCCCGCAGCTGCGGGCGGCCTTGATGGAGCAGGGGATTCTGGTCGATCTGGAGGAGGAGTGAACGCAGCCGATCCCCTGGTTGCCCGGGTGACTGAAGCGTTCCGCAAGGAGTACGGCCGGTCCCCTCTGGCGATCGCACGCGCTCCGGGGCGCGTGAACCTGATTGGCGAGCATGTCGACTACAACGACGGTTGGGTTCTTCCGGCCGCCATCGACCGGGAAGCCTTTCTGGCCTTTTCGCCTCTCCCGACCGATGGGTTGCAGGTCCTTGCCCTGGATCTGGGAGAGCGCCTCGCCCTGCGCGCAGGGGAGCTCCCGGTGCCTGAGGCCTCCCGAACCTTGCCTGCCTGGGCGCGCTATCCCGCGGGCGTCGCCTGGGCGCTCCGGCAGGCCGGCCTGAGTGTGCGCGGGCTGCAAGGGGTTGTGTCCTCCTCCGTTCCTGTGGGGGCGGGCTTGAGCTCCTCGGCGGCGCTGGAGGTCAGCTTTGCCATTGCCTGGGAGTCGCTTGGGGGGTGGAGCCTGGAGCGAATGAAGCTGGCCCAGCTTTGCCAGCAAGCCGAAAACGAATACGTCGGGGTGCACTGCGGCCTCATGGATCAGTTCGCCTCGTTGCACGGGAGGACTGGATTCGCCGTTCTGCTGGATTGCCGCACCCTCGGCTGGGAGCCAGTCGCCATTCCCCCCTCGTTGGGGATAGTGATCGCCGATACGGGGGTACGCAGAAACCTGGGCGCCTCGGCGTACAACGAAAGGCGAGACCAGTGCGAGAGGGCAGTGGTACTGCTTTCGGAGAGCCTGCCGGGGATCCGTGCGCTTCGAGATGTCAGCGTTGATGATTTTGAAAAGCACTCGCACTTGTTGCCGCCGGAGGTCCAAGCCAGAGCGCGCCACGTGATCTACGAATGCCAGCGGACCCGGAGAGCGGCTCAGGCTTTGCAAGACGGGGATCTGGACGTTGTGGGTGGACTCATTAATGCGAGCCATGAAAGCTTGCGAGAGTTGTACGGGGTGAGCGGGCCAGAACTGGACGCGATGGTTTCCTGTGCCCGCAGCATAGAAGGCTGCTATGGAGCGCGGCTGACCGGGGCCGGATTCGGGGGCTGCACTGTCAACCTGGTCGATCGGAAAAGACTAGAACAATTCCCTCACCAGCTTTCTGAGGCTTACCATCGTGCGACGGGTCTCGAGGCCCATACCATGATCTCGGAGGCAGCCTCCGGAGCTTCTTTAATTCCGGAGGGCGGGCCGGCCGAAGGCTAATAGGGGCGCCTTCGTACGAACGGGTCGATTGGCCAAAGATGATTCAATGTCGACTGGTATAATCGCAATATGAGCAATCCTTCGCTCACGCACCTCGACTCTGCGGGCAAAGCGCACATGGTCGATGTCGGCGGAAAGCCGGCGACCGAGCGGATGGCCATCGCGCGTGGGCAAGTCCGCATGCGGGTCGAGACACTGGCCCTGATCCGGAAGAACGAACTCCGCAAGGGAGATGTGCTCACCGTGGCTCAGGTGGCGGGCATTCAGGCGGCCAAACGAACGGCGGACCTAATTCCTCTATGTCATCCTTTGCCTCTGGACGTCATCGACGTCCGCTTGGAACTCTCGGATCAGCTCCCGGGCATCTTGATCACCGCGACTGTGAAGAGCACCGCGAGGACGGGGGTGGAGATGGAGGCGCTCACCGCGGTTTCGGTCGCCGCGCTGACCGTGTATGACATGGTCAAAGCGGCCGAAAAAACCATGCAGATTGAGAATATCCGGCTTGTGGAGAAGCATGGCGGTCTTTCCGGTGACGTGATCAATGAGTAGCCACGAGGCGGAATTTGAGGCGATGGACGAGGGGACGGGGCGGGCGGGGCTTCGCATCCGCGTCCTTTTCTTCGCAACCCTACGAGATCGAATCGGGGCGAGTGCTCTTGAGGTCGAGCTTGGCAAGGCGGCAACGATCGCTGATCTTAAAGCACTCCTGGCGAGCCGTCATCCAGCTCTGCGCAACCTGCTAGACACGGCGGTCTTTGCCAGGAATCGGGAGTTTGCCTTCGCTGAGGATGACCTGCAAGAGGGTGATGAGGTGGCCGTCTTCCCGCCCGTGAGCGGGGGCAGTGAGCGCCAGCCCACCCTGATCCGCGTGACGGACGAGGCTCTCGATCTGGATGACCTGATCCGTCAGATCGCGCTTCCCACCACTGGGGCCACTTGCTTCTTCACTGGACTGGTCCGATCGCACAATGAGGGCGGGAATCCCGCGACGACCGAGTACCTGGAGTACCAGGCGTACCTGCCCATGGCGGAGGCCAAACTCCGACAGCTTGCCTTGGAGATCCGCTCGCGCTGGCCTGCTGTGGAGGGAATTGCCCTGATCCAGCGGATTGGCCGCCTGAAGGCCGGCACTCCGACGGTTGTGGTCGCCTGCAGCGCGGCTCATCGAGGTTCGGGGGTTTTTGAAGCGGCACGCTACGGCATCGATCGGCTCAAGGAGATTGTGCCGGTCTGGAAGAGAGAGGTCGGCCCGACGGGGGAGGCCTGGGTGGAGGGCCACTACCGTCCCACCGCCCGTGACCGGCAGGGTCCGGCCGAGACTGACATGGGCCTGGAACTCATGGGGTAATGACTCCTGCCATCGAGTGCTCGGCCTGCCATCGCAAGTATCCCGAGGACGGCTTTGCTTGGCGTTGCGGAACATGCGGCGGAGTGTTTGACCTGCCGGGATTGCCGCCCTTTGATTCCACTCGTGTCGAGCCGGGTCGGCAAGACCTCTGGAGATATCGGGCTTGGCTTCCGCTGGAAGAGCGGGCCGAGGAGATCAGCCTGGGAGAGGGAGCGACCCCCCTGGTGTCGTTCGAAGTGCAGGGGAGGCCGATCTGGGGGAAGGCCGAGCTGCTCAACCCCACGGGCTCCTTCAAAGATCGTGCTACAACGGTTTTGGTCAGCGCACTTAAGCACCGAGGTGTCTCGGAGGCTGTTGAGGATTCCTCGGGCAACGCCGGGGCGTCGTTTGCCGCCTATTGCGCACGGGCCGGGATTCGCGCCCGCGTCTATGTTCCTCAAGGGGCTTCGGGGCCCAAGCGGGCCCAGATTGCGGCGTATGGCGCCGAGGTTCGGGAAATCGCCGGGGGTCGTGCCGCCGCCAGCGAGGCGGCGCTCCGGGAGGCGCGGTCCGGGATCGCCTATGGAAGCCATGCCTACCTGCCTCACGGACTCGGCGGGATTGCAACCATAGCTTTCGAGCTGGTCTCCGAGTTGGATCAAGGTGTCGGCCTCGTTGTCGCGCCCACTGGGCAGGGATCCCTGATCACTGGTCTCTACCTGGGATTCCACTCGTTGCTGAAGGGCGGAATCATCAGCCAGCTGCCGAGGCTGGTGGCGGTGCAGGTCAGCTCGTGCGCTCCGATTTGGGAGGCGTGGCAGCCCTGCGCGCCCCCCCGATCTCCCAGTCCTCCCCAGCCGGGCATCGCCGAAGGAATCCGTGTGGCCAGCCCCCTCCGAGTGAGAGGCGTGATTCGGGCCTTGGCGGAGAGTAAGGGGGACGTCATAACGGTGGAGGAGCGCGAGGCCCTGGAAGGACAGCACGAGTTGCTCCGTCAGGGAGTGTATGTGGAAACGACCTCCGCGGTTGTCTACCCAGCGATTCGGAGGATACTAGGCGGACAGAGCCAAGTCCGCCCTGAGGGTATTCGCGGTGCGATGGTGGCCATCTTGACCGGCAGTGGTTTGAAGGAATCGGGGCGCTTCGCCCTTTAGTCGCCTCAAGGGACAGGGTCGTGCATGGAACGGGTTGTGATCACCGGATTGGGAACGATCAACGCACTGGGGCTCGATGCCGAGGAGAGCTGGCGGAATGCGCTCAAGGGGGTCTCGGCGGTAGGACCAATCACCCAGTTCGATGCCTCGGGTCTCCTGGTGCGCATCGCCTGCGAGGTTCGGGGGTTCGACCCCACCCGATACATGGAGCCTCGTGAAGCTCGCCGGCGTGATCGATTTGAGCAGATGGGCTTGGCGGCCGCCCAGCAGGCCTTGGGCCAATCTGGTCTGGAGATTGACCGGGCCCCGGATCGCGTGGGAGTGATCATCTCCTCGGCCACCGGAGGACTGGCGACTCTCCAGTCGGGGATGGACGCCCTGCGGGATCAAGGGCCGCGGCACCTGAGCCCGTTTCTCATCCCCATGTACATGCCGAACGGTGCCTCGGGCATCGTGGCCATCGAGTTTGGGGCCAAGGGCCCCTGCTTCTCCGTGTCCTCCGCCTGCGCCTCGGGAGCGGATGGAATTGGGGCGGCGTGGCAGCTCGTGCGCAATGGGGATCTGGATGCCGTCCTGGCGGGAGCCAGCGAGGCCACCATTTGCCAGCTGGGGGTAGCCGCCTTTGACCGGCTGGGCGCCATGTCGAGGAGAAATGACAATTACTCGCTGACGCCCCAGCCGTTCGACAAGGATCGCGATGGGCTGGTCATGGGGGAAGGGGCTGCCGTGCTGGTCTTGGAAGGCCTATCCCACGCCAAACGGCGGGGAGCGGAAATCCTTGCCGAACTGGCGGGCTACGCGGCCAGTGCCGACGCCTTTCATGTGACGGCACCGGCCGAAGATGGTGCCGGGGGAGCCTTGGCCATCCGGCGCGCCTTGGAAGCGGCGCATGCCAGACCGGACGAAGTGGACTACATCAACGCTCATGGAACGGCCACGCCCCTCAATGATCTCTCGGAAACCCGCGCCATCAAGGCCGCCATGGGCCCGGCGGCTTATCGGGTTCCCGTCTCTTCCACCAAGGCCATGACCGGTCACATGATGGGGGCTACGGGAGCTCTGGAGGCGATCTTCTGCGTCCTGGCGATCCGCGACGGAATGATCCCAGCGACCGTTCACTACGTAACTCCGGATCCCGAGTGCGATCTCGACTACGTACCGAACCAGGCCCGTGAGAAGAGGGTGCGCCTGGCGCTGTCGAATTCCTTTGGTTTCGGCGGGCACAACGCCGTCCTGGCCATACGCGAGTTCCAAGCTTAGCCGTCGGGGCCGGGGGATTTCTCGGAGGGCGGGAACCTTGAGCCGCGAAGCGACTTCTCAACCCGGGTCGGAATTTTTGCGCGAGCGAATGGGCCTCGAGTTTCAAGATCCCAGCCTGGCGATCCGCGCCCTCACCCACCGCTCTTTTGCCAATGAGCATCCTGGGAAATGGGAGGACAACGAAAGGCTGGAATTCCTGGGAGACGCGGTCCTGGATTTTGTGAGCGGGGCCTGGGTCTATCATCGGTTTCCCGACTCGCCCGAGGGACGTCTGACACGCCTGCGCTCTGCGCTGGTGCGCACGGAGACCCTGGCCGGTTTTGCACGGAAGCTGGATATCGGCTCGCTCCTGAGGCTCGGCCGAGGGGAAGAGGAAACGGGGGGCAGAGATCGTCCGGCCAATCTCTGCGGGGCGTTCGAGGCCCTGATTGGCGCGTTATACCTGGACCAGGGTGCGGAAGCCGCTCGCCGGTTTGTTGAACCCCTCTTTGAGGAGGCCGCCGAGCGGATTCTTGAAGAACAAGGCGAGGTCGACGCCAAGAGCCTGCTCCAGGAGTGGGCGCAGGCGGAACGATCCCTGACGCCACGATACGTGACCGCTGAGGAACGGGGACCCGATCACGAACGCGAGTTTACCGTCGAGGTGTATCTCGGCGATGAACTCTCGGGGGCGGGAATTGGACCCAGCAAACAGGCGGCCGCCCAGGCCGCCGCCCTGGAGGCCCTGAGCCACATTCGCAAGGCCTCCTGATTCCCGATTCTATTCTTCAGTCCAGGGCTTCGAGAAGGGCCGGAGCAAATCCGGTCAGGTCCTGCATTCTCTGCACAAAAGGCTTTCGCAGCGGCCGCGGCCCAATCAGGAGAGCGGGAACCGGATTGCGAGTGTGCCCGCGTTCTGAGAGGTCCTCCAGGTTTCCGTGGTCTGAAGTCACGACCACGAGCAGGCTGTCATTGCGAGCCGCCTGGGCCAGGGCCTCTAGGACTTTGTCCAGGATGCGAAGGAGCTCCACGGCCGGCTCCATTCTCCCTTTGTGACCTGCATAGTCCGTTGGCCAATGGTCAAAAATCGCGAAATCGACCCGACGCGCCAGTTCCGCCATCCGCTGGCCGGCTTCTCGCGGCGTCAGGAGCGGGGTGTCGGAATAGCCCAGCCTGCGCCTCCACCCGTCCCCGGTGAAATCGGCGGACAACGCGCTTCCCCGGCGGAGCACCTCCTCGTTGGCCAGTTCACCCCCCGCCAGTTCCACGGCGAGAGGGATCGCAGAATGCAACCGGTGGCCCGACCGGACCCCCTCGAAATAGGCCGGGGGATAGGCATTGAGCAGGGAGTGGCGCTGGCCGCGCCGACTCAGTGTGGTCAGGAGGTTCCGGTCCTTCAGCAGGGCCCGGATGGATCGGTTTGGTTTTGGTCCGTAGTGGAACCCCAGGTGCGAGGGGACGTTAACTCCTGTCAGCAGAGAGGCCTGACCGCTCGCCGACTGCGGTTTTCCTTCCACTCCGAGGTTGGCATCGCAGGGGAAGAAAGTTGCCTCCTCCCCTTCGACCGCCCTCGCCTCCCGGGTGAGGTCCTGGCCCCCCATCAAGCGCTTGAGAGTCGGTAGCTCGGCCGCGACCAGTGGATTACGAGTCGGATCCGGGGCACCCAGCCCCACACCATCCAGGAAAAGCAACAGCACACTGCCCATCGCTTTATGATCTTTGCCTACCGGCGTCTATAAGTGTACCAGGCCGCGCTGCCGTCCGCGTCGACTTTGATTTGTCGCTCCTCGAATCCGCTCGAGAAAAGCCGGCGGACTTCATCGATTGGCACCCCGGGCAGCGAGTCATGGTCGAAGGCGAAAAGGAGCATATGGCTGCCGGACTTGAGGAGGGTCTGGACACGGTCGACATACCTCTTGCGGTCGCCCTCCGGCAGGGTGTGAAAACATCCGACATCGACAGCCAGGTCAAATGGACCGGAGACCCCGTTCAGCTCGGGAACTCTCCCAACGCGAAAGGTCGGCCCCAAGGCAAGATGGCGCGCCCGCCGCCTGGCCTTCCAGATGGCCAGGGCGACGAAGTCGACCCCGGTCACGGTCCAGCCCCGCTGGGCCAGGAATACCGAAGTTGCCCCGGTACCGCAGCCAATGTCGAGCGCGTGGGCGGGGGGATGGTCGTCGGCGAACTGAACCACCTCAGGGGGCGGGACTCCGGTATCCCAGGGCGGGCTTCCTAAGTAGCGAAGGCCAAAATAGATTTGTCGCAGCAAATTGCCAACCCCGGTAGGCGATCTAATGGTCGGCCGTCGATGCCGCCGCGGAATTGAACCCCAGGTCTAAGAAACTGACTCGAGGAAGATCTCGACAATCGATCGGTCGAAGTGAGTCCCGGCCTTGTCCCAGACATATTTCCGGGTGCGGTCTAGGGACCACGCTTCACGGAAGGGACGATCCGAGGTCAGCGCGTCCCAGACGTCCACGACGGCGAAGATGCGGGCCCCGGTGGGGATTTGCTCGCCAGCCAGGCCCCGCGGGTACCCCGTCCCATCCCATTTCTCATGGTGGCAATAGGGGATGTCGAGGGCGGGGCGCAGGAACTCAATGGGGGAAAGGAGCTCGAAGGCCAGAACAGGGTGTCGTCGAATCAGGTTCCACTCGCGGTCGTTGAGGGGTCCGGCCTTTAGGAGCACCGCCTCGGGGACGCCCAGATCTCCCACATCGTGCAGCAGGGCGCCCCGTCGCAGATGAACCAGGTCGGCTTCCCCGATGCCCAGGACCCGTGAGATTTGGAGGGTCAGTTCGGTCACCCGTAGGGTATGCCCCTCGGGTTCGTGGTTACGCAGGTCCAGGGCTCGGGCCAGTGCCTCCAGGGTCGAGTCATAGGCGAGGGTCAGATCCAGATTGGTGCGTTGCAGGCTGTCGAACAGGCTGGCATTATCGACCGCAATGGCCGCCTGACCCGCAATGGTCTCGAGGAACTCCATCCACTCCGGATCGGGTTCCAAGTGCCTGCGATTGAATACCTCCAGGACGCCCTTGATTTGAGCCTTGGCAATCAAGGGGACGCCGTAGTACTCGACGAAGTCCTCTCTTCCCAGAAGAGGCGATTTCGACAGCTCTCCGGGTTGCCCGATCAGGTCGGAGATGTGAACAATTTCGCGCTCGAGCGCCGCTCGCCCAGCCAGACCCTTTCCTACTTGGAGACGGGTGTTCTGAAGGGCTCGAGACCGGAAGCCTCGTCCGGCGGCGAACTCCAGGAGCTGGGTATGCGGATTGAAGAGCAAGACGTCTGCCGCGTCCATTCCCAGTTGGGTTGTGACTTGATCCAGGAGGACGTTGAGGGTCACTCGCAGATCCAGGCTGCCCGTGATGGCGGTGTCGATGCTTCTTGAGGAAGACATGCGCCGCAAGCGAAGCTCGGTTTCGGTGAACAGGCGGGCGTTTTCCATGGCCACGGCCGCCTGATTGGCGAAGAGGAGAAGCAGGTCGACGTCCTGGTTGGAAAACGCCGAACCCCGGGTGCTGGTCACGCCGAATACCCCGAGCAGCCTCCCTTCTCTCTCGATCGGCGCCCAGATCCCAGAATGAACCCGGGGGTCGACCGTCACCCATCCGGGGAAAGTGGGCGCGTCGGGGAGGTTGATGGCCTCGCGCCGGGCGGCCACCCAACCTGCCGGCCCAGCACTGGCACCCTCAGGGAAACTGAGTTCTTTCCACTCCGAGGAATGGGCCGGATCGATCCCGAGCACCATCTCCCCTTTCAGCTCGCCGGAGGCCGCGTCGTGGCGGAAGAACTCGGCCTCGTCTGCCTGCAGAGCCTGCAGGGCGCTCTGGAAGAGCAACTTGAGCTGTTCCTTGGGGTCCAGCAGGCTGTTGAGCCCCAGCCCGGCGTCGTAAAGAAGCTTGAGTTGTTCCGCTCGCTGCCGGGTCTCATCATAGAGTAGCGCCGTGCGGATCATGTTGCTGGCCAGAGAGGCGAAGAGGCTGAGCAGCCGCACATCCGCGTGGGTGAATTGGTCCGCGGCTCCAGCGGTCATGGCAACCACCAGCAATCCTGCAAGTTCCTCTTCTTGAAGAATCGGGCAGCGAACGTAGGCTCGAACGCCATGTGTTCTCGCGATGAAGTTTCGATTGGGGCCGCGATCGAAGTCATTCACCAAGACCGGCGCCCTCAATTCCAGGGCTTCCGGGTCGAATCCATCGCCTTCCATGGCCGCGAGTTGCTCTTCAGCCGCGGATCCGACCGCGATCGCCAATTTGAGTTTTCTCCCTTCCCCCTGGGGGAGGAAGATCCCGCCTGTTTGGGCGTCCACCAGCGCGATGGCCCTTTCCACTACCGTGCGCAGGAGGGAGTTGAGGTCCTCCTTGGTCGTCAGGTCTCGTGCTGTTTGGTAGAGCGCCTCGAACTCATTCGCCCGGCGTTTGCTTTCGTCGACCAGGCGGAGAGATTCAAGCGAAATAGTCAGTTCGCTCGCGAGTGTGAATAGCAGGCGGATGTCCCTCTGCGGGTAAAAGTCGTCCGGGTCGCGGCGGCCCAAGAGCCACAGGCCGATGATCTCGCCTCCGGTCTCAACCGGGATGGCTAGGCGAACCCACCCAAAGGGGCCTTCAGTCTCTTCGGGCACATGGTACTTTCCGGCCGAGGCGGTCAGTCCGCGGATCTGATCCTCTCCCAGGCTGGAGGCCTCAATCTCGATCCCCGTTTGGTAGATGATTTCCGCCCGTTCGTTGCGGAGCAGAACCAGCGCCGACTGTCGGATGAGGAGACTGCTCGTCACATCACTTTCGAGCAGGTGAGCGACGGCTTCCTTGGAGGTTGCTGTGGGCAGCCGGTTGGCGAACACGCGAACGATTTCCGCGGGTTGGAAATGGGCTCCGTAGAGCAACCTTTCCGCCAACTTTCGAAAGGCGATGTAGACAGGCTGCGCAGCCACAACAAAGACGAGGGAGATGACCAGGCTGAAGGCCAAGGCCGGGCTGGGAAGATGAATCAGCCGGGAGCCGAGCATGTAGGTGAGCACGAAGGCCGTGGCATACAAGAGGGCGAAGCTGTAGAAGGTAAGAACACGGTTGGCACGAAGCTCCAGGTTGCCGAGGCGCTTGCGGTAGATCGCAAAGGCGTAGAGCCCCGGCAAGAGCGGCAAAGCAAAGACGGAAATGTTCGGGCCAACGCTCTGGTAGGTCGGCTCCCCGAGGAGATTGGGAATGAGGACCAGAATAAGCCCCGGCCCAAAGGCGAGTGCAATGGCGGCGAGCATCAGCCGCACCGCCGGCCGGTCCGCGAGGTCTCCTCGCAGCAAGCGGTAGAAGAGAATCGACAGGGACCCGGCGATGAGAACGAGAATCGGGACAAGGTAGACCTGATCGGGGAGGAAGCGCGGTAGCTCCAGGGACGCCAGGACGGCCGATGCTCCATAGAGGGCTGGGAGCAGGCCCTTCCGGAGACGCGGGAAGAGCGAGTTTGGCACCGCCAAATGCAGATGCAAGTAAAGGGGAGCTAGCACCCAAGAGAGCGAGTGCAGGACTTGGGAAGAAAAGGCTCCTTGCAGGAATGAGACGGCTCCAGCAGACACCCATGCGGCGGTGACAAAGTTCTGCAAGGTGAGCAGGATCGCCCTGTTGTCCCTTGGCCGTGCAAGCAGTAAGACAATAGTCCCGACTGCCCAGAACGGGAGGAAGAGAAGGATGCCCGCTAGCCGACTCAGGGTCAAGGCCAGCGTAGCCCCTTGCATTTGCCAAAGGGCTTCACCTTGGACTCCCTGGCGCAGGTATTGAACAGGAACAAGATCCCCAGGCAGGTTCCCCGCGAAGGGGACTTGGGTGCGAGCCGTCCGGAACTGCTCGTAGGTCAGGTCCCCCACTCTCGTCAGGCGGTCTCCGACCTGCAGCAGACCTTGGTTGTGGTGGCACCAACTTTCCTGGACCTCGCAGGGCGTAATTCCTACGATGATCCAGTCCGGCCCGAAACTCAACCCGGGGTAGGGAAGGAGAAAGGCCGCCTGCAACGCATAGAACGCGGAAAAGGCGAGGGCAGCGAAGGAAAGCAAGAGAGCTCCGGCCAGCCCCACCGGCCCATTCCGCACAATTCTAGACTTCATGTTCCTCTGTCAGGAGGTCCAGGGGTCTGGAGACCCCTAGCTCACTCAAGAGTCGCGATAGGGGAGCAGCCTGGCTGGAGAGCAAGGTCAGAAGAGGATCAGGGTCAGCGAACCCGGTCCGGTGGACGAGCGCCCTAGCGGCCCGGACCCTTTGAGCGACATGATACGCGCAGTAGCTGACGGCGCCCGAGCGAATTAGCAGACCCTGAGCGTGGCGAAGAGTTTTGTCGTCGGCGATGGTCGCAAGGTCTCCTTTGAACGCTTCCTGGTCGGGATGAGGAGCGCTGATCGCGTAGAGGATCGCCAGGTTTGCTCCTGGGCGGTTCCAGTCCGGATTGGCCGGGGTTTGAAGAGCATCGGTGAGGTCGTCATAGATCTGCGTGATCTCCCCGATCAGGCCTCCTATTTCGCTCACCTTCTGTGAGATCTCCAGGCTTGCCCCGCCAGCCAGGGCGCCGACGGACAAGGCTACAGCATAATAAGGGGTGCTCTTTCTTTGCAGGATCTTCCAATAGCTCTCTTCCGTCCTAGGCTCGGTAACATCTAAGTGCTGGCCGTACGCCGTTTCAAGCTCCATGCTCGCCAGGGACATGATGATGGCCAGTTTGCGCCAGGGCTCGACTTGCAGATCTTTGACAAGTTCGAACGCAAGGCCGACCAGCGCCAAGGAGATGTTTGCTACCCGCCCTGATCCGATCGTATTGTGAAGGCCTCTGGGATCCTCGTCAAGGACGTCGTCAACCAGCGTGATTGATAGTTGCTCGCAGATCAACGCGGCGGCTGCCGGCCCCACCGCCTGCGGGTCGCCCCCCACCGCCTTGCAGGCGAGAGATGGTAATTCCCAGTCATGACGAGGAGAGGCGAGCACTGTGCGAAGGCAACCCTCTAGGTCTGCCCACCTAGTGACGCTTGGATGGGAGAGCAACCTTGCCTTCTCGCGCTCAAACAGTGATTCCATTGGGTTCGTTCGCATTCGAGAGAAATCAGATCTTGCCTGGTGAACTCGTGACACCTGAGCGGGAATGATGCCAAGTCCTCGCTTCTGATCGGGGGAGATCTATCCCAGTCCGCGACGATCGTAGCGTGTGCAAGAACACGCTACGATCGTTTCTACCACTAACGAGGCTTGCCGGCTAGGCTCTTGATGCGATATGTTTCAAACCGACATGCCTCCCTAGTTCCACCCGAACCAGTACCCTTGTGGACTCCTCGTTGCCTTCACTACCTGCTCGGGCTCCCGAATCTCCGTAAGTGGCCGCAGGTCGGCGATCAATCCAGTCTCTTCCTCTGACTGGAGTCGAGCATAGAACTCCTCCGCGCTCATGGTCATCCTCGCTCACCTCCTCTCCGGGCTAAGTTCAAGCTGTTCCGGTTGGAGCCTGCCTCCGGGCCCCTGGGGAATGGAACTGTCAGGCAATTTGAGATGCTTCGGATGATTATAGGGGTGGTCCTGGCTCGACACAAGTGGCCTGCCTCTCGCCGTCCGCCTAGAGTTCGAAGCTCAAGAACACGTCCACCACCTTGGGATCGAAATGCTTTCCGGACTGCTCCTGCAGGTGGGCCAGAGCCTTCTCTTTGGACCAGGCTGCCCGGTAGGGCCGGTCCGAGAGAAGGGCATCCCAGACGTCGACCACGGCGAAGATCCTGGCCGGGAGCGGGATTTCCTCTCCTTTCAGACCGCGCGGATAGCCGGTCCCGTCCCACTTCTCATGGTGGCAGAAGGGAATATCGATGGCCTGACGCAGGTAAGTGATGGGATAGAGAAGGTCTCGTGCGTACACCGGATGCATCCGCATCACCTGCCATTCCTCTTCCGTAAGCGGCCCGGGTTTCAGGAGAATTCCATCAGGGATCCCCATTTTTCCGATGTCGTGCAGGAGCGCGCCTCGCCGGACATGCTCCAGCCTCTCGGCGGGAAAACCCATCGTGCGAGCTAGGCGGAGGGCCAGCTCGGCTACCCGCTGGGTATGACCTTCCGTCTCGCGGTCTCGCAGGTCCAGGGCCCGCGACCATCCTTCCAGGGTCGCGTCATATGCGAGCATGAGTTCCAAATTGGAGCGCTGCAGGTCGTCCAGCAGGGAAGCGTTTTCGATCGCGATGGCGGCTTGGCCCGCCAGGGTCTGCAGGAACTCCAGCCATTCCGGGCTGGGGTTGAGAGGGGCACGGTGAAAAATCTCCAGCACCCCCTTGACCTCCCCTTTGGCGATCAAGGGGGCGACGACCTGGGAGATAAACCCTTCGCCTTCGAGGAAGCGGGAGCGGGGTGGGCGAACCTCGCTGAAAGAAACCTTCGAATCGGAGGGCAGATCCAGGACGGTCAGCACGCGGCGTTCCAGAGCCGCCCGACCCGCCAGTCCTTCTCCAAGTCGCCAGCGAGCCTTGGTTGTGGCGCCGCCTCGAAAGCCTCGACCGGCGGCATATTCCAAGGTTTGACTGTGCGATTTGAGCAGGAGGACATCAGCGGCGCTGACCTGGAGCAAGCCGGTCACCTTGTCCAGGAGAATCTCCAGGGTCACGCGCAGATCCGTGCTGGCGCTGATGGCCAGTTCGATGGAGTGAAGGGCGGTCAGGCGGTCGAGGTTGGCCTCCATGTCCGCGTGCAGGCGCATGCGATGTATGGCGTTGCCAGCGATTTCTGCAATCGTCCCGAGCAAATTGAGCTCGGCCTTCTCAACCGAGCGCGGTCGTTCCACCGCGATCAAGATAATCCCGACCACCTCCTGAGCCGAACGAATCGGAACCGCCGCCCCAGCCCAACCGTGGGGAAGGGTCGCCTTCATCTCTTCGGGGGTCCAGGGGTCCGCGGAGAAGTCCTCAATCAGATACGCGGTCCCGCTGGAGAGCACGTGTCCGGCAAGGCTTCGCTCGCCCTCGCGGTACTTCGAGGCCGCTTTGGCAAGCCACCCACGTACCGTCACCTCCCGGATCCCTCCGTCCAGATAATCCCTCAGGTATATGGCCCCAGTCTGAATACTGAGAACGGCTAGTATTTCGTCCAGCAGAATCGGAACCATTTCCCCTATGGTTGAGGCGGAGCGCAGCGTAGTTGATATCCGGTTGACCGCCTCAAGCTCAGCGAGCCGCAGTTGAAGCTCTTGCTGAATCTGCCTCTGGTCGGTGGCCTCCATGTAGACGGCCATCGCTCCGCTCACCTTGCCCTCGGCATCATACAGAGGGGAGGTGAAAATATTCAGATCGATCGGCCCACCATCTTTGCGGACGCGACGGATCTCCGTACCTCCGATTTGCCCTCCCTGAAAGACGCGCTCTCGCAGCTGCCGATACTCAGCTTCCTCTTCTGGGGGAACCGTCGGCAATGCCTGCCCCAGGACCTCGTCGCGGCCCCAGCCAAAGGTCTGCTCGGCGGCGGGGTTCCAGATCCGGACGTGACCCTCTCTGTCGATAGCGATGATGGGAAGAGGGGAAGCCTGGATGAGGGCCGCAAGGGCCTGGGTGTTTTCGACCAATTGTTGTTCTGTAGCGGTATGCTCGCTAATGTCCATCCCAGCGTAGACCAGTATGGGCTGACCCGTAGGGTCATGGAGCTCGCTATTCCGCCAGGACATGTACCTGACCTGACCAGTTCGGGTGAGGATGGGATACTCGCAGGATGGCGCCAGCTCGCGGTGCTGCTTCCACCGTTCGAAAATGGCGCGGGCTTCTGCGCGCTTGGCTTCCGTCGCAACCAGTTCGAACCATCCTTTCTGCCGGATTTCCTCCAGAGAGTATCCGCTAATCGCCTGAGCAGCCCGATTGAAAAGGCGCACCTGGCCGTCCCGGTCCAGCCCAACCAATGCGACAGTTGCTGTTTCAATGAGTTGGTCCGTGAGAGAGGCGGGGGGCACAGTCAGCTCGTGGGCGGGAAGCGCTTCGGCCACCCCGCCGAGGATGCAGGAGATTCTCCCCTCCTGCGAGGGGCTGATTTCCGCTTGAAGGTTGAAGCTCTGCACCTGTCCGTCCTTGCGGACCACTTGAACCTTCAGCTCTCGTGGCTTTCCCGTCCGCATCCATTCGCCCAATGCGGTCGAGAATTCTTTCGCCGACCGCTCGGTTAGTAAGGTCGCGAACGAGCGACCCTGAACCTCGTCCTGGCTGAATCCAAGCGCCCAACGCCAAGCCTCATCGACCTGGATGATCTTACCGGCCCTATCCAGGATTTGCCGGCATAATGAGGTCGTGTCCCGGGGTAGACCCAGCGGCGCGTCCGTCAATCATCCTCCACAGCGCGGGCCCCTTCTGCGACCATTACCAAAGCAGAGGGCCCCAAGGGTGCTGCCACCGCCCCAACCCGTTCGTGAAGTCCCCCTATCTTTTCAGCTCTCTTTGAGAAACTTTTTCCTGATACATGCTGGCGTCCGCCTCGCGCAGGGCGCTGCCCAGTTCTTCCTCCGAGCGCGCCACCCCGCATCCCAGCGAAATGCCGAGCACCACTCTCGCTTGATTCTGATTCCTCTCGGCGACCTTAGCGCGGACCCTCTGGATGGCTTGGTGTACATCGGCAATCGCCGAGCTGGGCAGAAGGATGGCGAACTCATCCCCGCCAATGCGGGCCACGACGTCTTCGGCGCGGAAGGCAGCCCGCAAGATCTCGGCGGCATCGCGGAGCAGACCGTCTCCGGCCTCGTGCCCACGTGTGTCGTTGACGTCTTTTAGCCCGTCCAAATCAGCAACGATGACACCCACGGGATAGGCACGCCCCCGTCCCAGTCGAACGAGTTCTTCCTCATAGTAGGAACGGTTGTAAAGGCCAGTCAAGGGATCATGCGTGCTCAGGAAGCGCAACCGCTCTTCAGCGCGGATTCGGTCGGTGATGTCGGTAAGAGTCCCCTCGTGGTACAGAATGCGGCCCTCTTCGTCGTGGACCGCTCGAGAGTGCTCTACCACGACGATTTCTTCTCCATCCCTTCTTCGCAGGCGGAGCTCGGCCCCGCGCAGCTCGCCTTCCGCATCGAGCAGCTCCAACAAACGCTCTCGCTCCTGAGGGTCGGCATAAAGATCTCGCCCAATGTTGAGGGCCAGGAGGTCATCCTCCGTTTCGAAACCAAGCATCTGGGCCAATGCAGAATTGGCTACAAGAAGTTGACCCTGCGGATTGCTTCGGTAGACACCGAGGGGAACATGCTCGAGGAAGCCGCGATATTGCCCCTCGGACAAGCGCAGAGCCTGCTCGGCTCGTTTGCGCTCGGAAACGTCGGATAGCGCGATGGCGAAAAGGGTCAACCCCCCCTGTTCGAGCTTGGAGATGGAAGCCTCTGCCTCAAACGACTGGCCGTCCCGGCGACGTGCGAAGATCTCCTGACCCTTCAATGAGGGGGGAGGAGGCCTCGATCCGTCGGCCAGCGAGGCAATGAGGGTGCGTAAGACGCGAGGGTATGGGGCAGGCAACAGCAGGTCAAGCTGGCGGCCGAGGATTTCCTCACTGCGATAGCCAAAGGTCTCCTCCGCCGCCTTGTTGAATACCAAGATCCGCTCGTTTCGATCGACCGCGATAATTGCCTGGGCGACAATTTGGAGGATATCAGCAAGCCGGGCCGCCTCGCGGCCGCGTTCCGCTTGGACTTTGGCGGCTCGTCCGAACTGGTGTCGTTGCAGAACGTACAAAAGAACGGCCGTGACCAGGACGAATCCCCAGCCCTTGTAGGTCTCCGCCAGCGCGATCTGCTGAGGATCATGTATCAGAGCCAGAAGAACCTGGTCCGAAACAAGAATCCAGACCGCGCTCACGAAGGCATACAGGAGCGCAATTCGCAGGGCGAACGGGTCAGCCTTCTCGTCTCTGGGCATTCCGCATTAAGAGGGCAACCGCAGGGCCTCGCAGCACGCGCTCAACCCTGGCTGATCAAGGAAACACCCCCCCCCGGTTCCGGCTTGCCCACCCGGCTCGTCACCCCATCCCAGGCCTTTGACCTTGGCGGATGGGTGGCGGCGAGGGCTCGTGTTCGCACTGGAAGCCCCGGGATCAACCCAGAGCTGTTGGGATTCACCCCGAAAACCTGCAGCTTGCACTTCTCCTCCCCGCCGCTCACTGGGAGAGCAGGAAACCGGGACGAAACGCGACCTGGCTTCAGATCCTGCCCTGGCAATCCGGCGCTGTTCTCCCGGTCGTAGCCGCTGGTAAAACAGGCGATCAGACGACCGTTGAACTGGCAAGAAACGTATGCGCTGAAACATCCGGCGCCGGAAGCCCGTCTCGGAACAGGCGGAAGGCAACGAGAGCTATCAAGGCCAAAGCGCTGGGAGCGTGTGATTCCTGGTTCGCGTGGCCGTCGGGATGTCGCCAGGTGCCGGATCCTCGATCCAAGGGATTATACAGCGTGGACTTGGGCCCTGGAGGGCCCTTTCCTTGCAAGTCCTCGGCATCGACGTCCAACCGGGGCGGACCGGGGTAGGCAAGAACAAAGCGGGGAAGAAGGGTTCCCGGGATGGCTCGCTCGGGGAGATGAGCCGGTTGACAACATGAAGCCTCTGTGTCATACTACCCCCTAAGTAAGAGAAACAGCCTCTTTCCCTCGCTATCCTAAGAAAGGGAGGAGGTGGTGCCGAAGATGAAAACCTCATGTAGTCCGAGCGCTGCGGCATCACTCCCCCAAGGATAAGGATGCCGCAGCGCTGCAAAGGGCCGTCCGAATTGACGGCCCTTTGCATTTCTCCCGACGGGGAAAGCCCTTCCTCTGCGAGTGCCAGGATCCCTGAACGGGGGCGTCCTCAGGATGTTGGGGATTGCTCCCCCTTTCACGGCGCCTCACCGTGCACCTCTTCAGACTTCGAGGCTCGCCCATGGTGATCCACACCAATCTCCTTCGGGTCCGACTCGAGAGGGGGAAACCAGCCAAGCAGCAATGGGCTTTCTCGGCGTGACTGCAAAGCCGTGCGTGCAAAGCCGTGCGTTGACAGCCCTCCCCCCTTGAATTACCATGGCAAGCTAGCCCGGCCGGGTCCGGCGCGGCGGAAGCCCTTGAACCCCGCCAGGACCGAAAGGGAGCAACGGTAAGAGGGACCATCCGGGTGCCGCCGGGAAACCTGACCGGGCTGTTCACTCCAATGACCTTGAAGATTCCCAGTCTCAGGCGGGCAAATACGGTTCCAGTTGTGTCTGGAGTCGCAATAGCACTGGTCGGCGCAGGGATTTTTCTCGCCACCCGGCGCAATGTGGCCGTCGTCGCGGACGGTCACTCCCTGAGCGTGCTGACGCACGCACACTCGGTCGCGCTGGTGCTGCGCGATGCCGGGGTCGTCCTCGGTCCTGATGACCGAGTTCAACCCGATCTGTCTTCCCCCGTGACGGCCGGCATGTCGGTTCGCGTTGATCGTGGGAAATGGATCCGGCTGGAGACGAATTCTCGGTCGACAAAAGTCCTCGTGCACCAGAGCGATCTGCTCATTCCTGCAAATCTCCTGCTTTCCATGGGGATCCCTGTCTTTCCGGGAGAAGTGGTTCTGGCCGATGGTTCGGCGGTGGACGCCTCTTTGCCGCTCCGGCAAGTGCCCGCAGTGATTCGGGTCACGGCAGGTACCCCATTCGTCTTGATCCATGACGGGAAGATCGAGAGTCTGCAAGCAGCCGGTCCGACGGTGGGCGAAGCTCTCTTCCAGCTTGGGATACCCTTGTACGAAGGAGATTCCCTGGACCCGTCGGCAGACACTCCGCTAAGCCCGGGAAACGGTCAAGGGCCGATCCGCGTCACGCTCAAGTCCTCTCGTCCGCTCCAGGTCCGGGCGGACGGAAAAGAAGTGACGATACGCTCCGCTGCCGACACGGTCGGTGAAGCGCTAGCGCAAAGCGGTTTGGCTCTCTCCGGTGAGGACTACACCGTACCGGCCGAGGACCAACCCCTGCCTGCCGATGGCACGATCCGCATCGTGCGCGTACGCGAGGCGGTGCTGCGCGATCAGTCCTCTCTGCCGTATGGAACCAACGCCGAGTATCTCGCCGACCTTGAATTGGGGCAAAAGCAGCTCATTTCTGCGGGAAAGTACGGGGTGAAGGAGAGCCTCATTCGCGTCCGCTATGAGGACGGGGTCGAGGTGAAGCGCACGGCGGAGGACCAGTCCGTGATCGTCCAGCCCACGGATCAAATCGTTGGCTACGGGATCAAGGTTGTGATCCAGACCGCCAACACCCCGGATGGTCCGGTTCAGTATTGGTACTCCATACCGGTCTATGCCACGGCCTATTGGCCATGCGGTTCGGCGGGAGTTCCAGGACAGTGCTATTCAAAGACCGCGAGCGGCAGGCAGGTCGGCCTGGGGATGATCGCCGTGGCCTATTCATGGTATATGGAGATGGAGGGCTGGCCGGTCTATGTAAACGGTTACGGCCAGGCTAGCGTCCAGGACAATGGCATCAACGTTCGCAGCGACTACTGGGTGGATGTGGCCTATCCGGACTATCAGACCTTCCTCAATCACGGCGGACACGCGCCGGGTTCAACGGTCCTGTATTTCCTGACCCCCGTGCCGAGCGAGGCTGCCATTCGCTTTGTGGCTCGCCTCCCCTTGCGATGACCTCTTCAACTCCTGACCTTACGCCGCTTGACGTGGTCCATCTGCTTCGGCAGGCAGGGATCCCGGCCCGCAGGTCGCTGGGACAGAACTTCCTGATTGACGAAAAGATGCTGGCGCGAATTGTTGATTCTGCGGACGTTCAGTTAGGGGACGTGGTGCTTGAGATTGGCGCTGGCCTGGGGAGCCTGACCCGGCACTTGGCTCGCCAAGCGGGTCAGGTCATTGCGGTTGAGATTGATGCCGCGCTTCTTGCGGTACTACGCGGGGTGGTGGAACCCGACAAGAATGTCCTCCTGGTCGAGGGGGACATTCTGGAGCTGGATCCTGCTGCCCTAACCGCGCCGTTTGCGGCGGCGCCCTACCTGGTCATCGCCAATCTGCCGTATTACATCACTTCGGCCGCGATCCGCCATCTACTCGAGGCGCCTCGCCGGCCTGAGCGGATGATCTTGACTGTTCAGGAGGAGGTGGCCGAGCGCATCTGCGCCAGTCCGGGCCAAATGAGCTTGCTCTCGCTCAGCGTCCAATACTACGGGCAGCCCCGGATTGCCTTCCGGATTCCGGCGGAGTGTTTTTTCCCCGCGCCCAAAGTTGACTCGGCAGTGGTGCGCGTCGACCTGGATCCTGATGCCGGGCTGGAACCTTCCGGGAACAGGGCCTTTTTTCGTGTGGCCAGGGCAGGCTTTTCGCAGCGTCGCAAACAACTTCACAATTCGCTCAGCGCGGGCTTGGCTGTCGAGGACCGAAGGGTCCGAGAATGGTTAAGATTGATGGGCGTCGATCCCGCCCGCCGGGCGGAAACCCTGAGCCTGGAGGAATGGAAAAACCTGGGCGCCGCCCTGCCCCGGCTCTTGACCGAGGAGAGCTGGGCGAATCGATCTGCCTAGAGGAGCCTGGCTCCCTCCGCCCCAGGGTGCCCTTCCCTGCCTCAGACGGGCATCCGCGTTTCAGATTCTCGCGAGCGGTCCTCTGGCGTCAGGCGGCGATGAAGCCACCGGACCTGCCAGACGCGCCAGGCTGCCTCGAGCTTCACTTGCGTGTCCATCTTGGAGCGGCCGACCGTGCGGTCTTCGAAGTAGATCGGCACCTCGCAAGCCCGATACCCCAGCTTTTGGGCGACATAGGCCATCTCCACCTGAAAAATGTAGCCGTTCGAGTGGATGCGCCCCAAGCCAATTCCCAAGAGGGTTTCTCGCCTCCAGGCCTTAAAGCCTGCCGTGACATCGTGAAGCCCTAGGCCAAGGACGGAACGCGAGTAGAAATTCCCCCACCAGGAGAGCAGGCGCCGACCCCGTCCCCAGCGGAGATCGAGCCTCCCCCCGGGAACATACCTCGAGCCGACGGCAACATCGCATTCTGCGAGGCGTTCGAGAAGACGCGGGAGATCACCGGGCGAATGCGAGAGATCCGCATCCATCTGGACAACGGCGGGAGTGCGCTCCTGCAGCGCCAGATGGAATCCCGCTAGGTACGCGGTGCCCAGTCCGAGCTTGCCGGTGCGATGGACGACCTTGAACCGTCCGGGCATCTCCCTGACGAGGGAGTCCGCGACTTGGCCCGTGCCGTCCGGCGAGCCGTCGTCAACGATGATGAGGTGAAGGTCGGAGAGGCGGAGGTTTCGTAAGATTCTGACGACCTCCGGCAGGTTGTCCGCCTCGTTGTATGTCGGCAGCACCACGGTAAGCGGGGAGTGCAAGTAGTCGACCATGTCGGAAGGGCTCGCTTTCGGAGGTCGAGGCTCTCGCCAGACGAAGAAGGGCCTCGGTCTTGGTTGACGGCCGCGTTAGTGAAAAGGCGAGGACCTAAAGTTCGGTCAGTCGCATGATGACTCTGGCCGTGTGACGAATTCCATTGACCAAGTTTTTGATAACCACATGCTCATTGGGCGCGTGCCCTCGACCACCCGGGTAACCCACGCCCACCGTGGCGATCGGAACCTTGAGTACGTCGAGGAACACATGATTCGGCCCCGACCCCCCGATCATGGGCAGCACGCGTTGAGGGACCCCGTAGACATCCCGAGCGGCCTCGGCCACCAAACGGACGAAGGGGTGATCGGGATCCGTGCGCCCAGGAGGCTCGCTACCCAGGTAGTTGACTTCGACGTCGGCAAAACCCTCGGTAGCAAGGTGTCGGCGCAGCTTCTGAAGGATGTCCTCCGGCCGCTGGTTGGGTACCAGTCGGAAATCGACTTTGGCACTCGCCCGGGCGGGGAGCACCGTTTTTGAGCCAGGCCCCTGGTAGCCGGAGGTCAGCCCACAGATCGTGCAGGTTGGGGCAAAGACGGCCTCGCGCTGCAGTTGGAGACCCCCGGTCAAGTCCTTGAGGAAACCTCTCAGGCCGTAAGTCTGGCGGAAGGTTTGTGACGGGTCCGGGATCTTGGACAGCAGTTCCAGATCCCGCGGGGAGGGAGGAAGGACTTCATCGTAGAAACCGGGGATACGGATATGTTCATCAGGCCCCTTGAGTGCAGCCAGCGCCCAAGCCAGCCGCCAAGCGGCATTGGGGAAAATCGAGCCTCCGAGACCTGAGTGAGCATCAGAAGTCCCGGTTTCTACGATGAGTTCCACGTAGCAGATCCCGCGCATGCCCAGCTCTTGAAGTGGCACCCCGTCGAAATCAACCCCTCCGAATTCCCACAGACAGGCATCGGCTCGGAGCCGATCGGGATTCCCGCGAACGAAATCCGGGAGGTGGGGGCTGCTGACCTCCTCTTCTCCTTCAATCACGAACTTGAGGGTGCAGGGCAGCTCACCCAGGGCGAAGCGCACCGCATCAATCGCCGCAAGGCGGCAGATGATGTGGCCCTTGTCGTCACTGGCTCCGCGCGCATACAACTTCCCCTCCCGCAGAGACGGCGCGAACGGCGGACTGATCCATTGCTCCAGCGGCTCAGGGGGCTGCACGTCGTAGTGGTTATACATGAGCAGGGTTTGCGCTGAACGTCCTTTGGCTTCGGCGTAGATGATGGGATTCCCGGCGGTCTGGTCGACTTCGACGGAGAACTCTCGTTTGCGGAGCATCCCCGCCACCAGCTCTGCGCATTCGCGAATCCCCACCCCCTGAGCCGAGATGCTCGGCTGTGCGCAGAGTCGAGACAGTTCGGCCACGGCCTCTTCGCAATGGCTGAGAATGTAGTCGTCGGCGCGCTGTTCTTGAGCTTGGTTCACTCGGACCTCGCAAATACCTGACGGGGCCATTGGCCTCGGATCCCCTCGCGGGACAAAACCCCGCCAAGAGGCCTCCCCTACGAGACAGGCGTCAACCCTCCTAGGGGAAGAGTATGGCCCCCGTCCACAAGGATGGTCTGCCCCCGGATCATCTGCGCAGCGGGCGAACAGAGGAACGCCACGACGCCCGCAACGTCCTCGGCAGTCACCAGACGCCCTGCGGGAACCTGCTTCCTGGCTTCGACCCGCCAGTCCAACCCGTGGAGCACCTCGAAGTGGCTCAGCGCATCGGTGTCGACGATCCCCGGCGACACGGCGTTGACAACGATACCCAAGGGCGCGAGTTCAACGGCCAGGTAGCGGGTGATCGCCTCAACCGCAGCCTTGGAAGAGCCCACCAGCACGTATTCGGGCATCACCCGGCCAGAGCCCGGGGAGGAGATGCTCACAATGCTTCCGCCCCCGCGTGCTTTCATCAAAGGAGCGGCCCGTTGTGCACAAAAGAGCACCGAGCGTGCATTTATATTCATCGTCCAGTCCCAGCCCTTGACCCTCTGCTGGAGCACAGGGCGGTTGTAGCCCGAGGCCGCATTGCAAACAAGAATGTCGAGGCCGCCGAACGAGTCGATAACCTCTAGGAAGAGCTTTTCAATCCCGTCCATCTGCCCCACATCGGCTCGGATCACTTCGGCCCGACGGCCCAGGGCCTGGATCTCCGCCGCTGTCTCCTCCGCCGCGGCTCGGTTGCGGAAGAAGTTGACGGCAATGTGCACCCCCTCTCCGGCCAGCCGAAGCGCGATCGCGCGGCCGATCCCACGACCGCCTCCCGTGACCACGGCCACTTTGCCTTCAATCACCTTTTCCTCCTTCACTGGCTAGGATGGGGTCGTCGGGTCCGATGGGCGTGGCAGCTCCGGCTTCTCCCTCCGGATTGGCCTCCTTCGGGATTGGGATTGGGGAGAAGAGGTTCGGGTTCACCTGGCCAATTCGACTCGGCCCTAGGTTCTCCACCTCCGATCGCAGCTTGCGCACTTGGGCACGGATCAGATCGACATCGATCCCCTGGCAGGCGGCCGGCAGTGCCGTCAGCCAGAACTCGGCTCGGTCAAGCATGTTCACCGCCCCGCGATAATTGAGGCGCGATACCTGGTACCAAGCCAGCCCGAGTTGCAGGATGCCGTGGTAGAGATTCCTTGCTGGCGTGGGTTCCGCCCGCCAAGCCAGTTCGAGCTCCTCGTGGGCCTCGAAGAACCTTCTTTCATTGAAGAGCCGTAGCCCCGCCGAGGCCTGCGGCGGCAGGATCTGATGGCAGCCTCCTCGACCGGCGTAGCGCCTGGCCTTTTCCAATCTCGCGGCCAGGGGCGGATGACCGTGGAAGATAGCGACTACCCAGGGGGCAGGATCCACCTCCGCCAGATTCTGATTCGCCAGCCGGCTCATTGCACTCGCGAAGGCCGCCGGCTTGTCCGTTGCCTCCAGGGCATAGCTGTCCGCCATGCCCTCCCGCCATCGGGAGAGGCTGTTGAGCAGAGGAAGAAGCAGCAGGCCAATCACAACAAGACTAATCGCCAGCGCTGGCAACGCCGCAGGGTCCCATACGGCCTGGTAACCAAAGGCTTGGGCGCTCCAACTCAGGGCCAGATGGCCCACATAGAACGATCCGAGAATGACCACGCTCTGGCTGAGAATCTGAAGGGGGATGTCGTTATGAACTTGATGGCCCAACTCGTGGGCCAGGACGGTTTCGATCTCGTCCGGCGTGAAGGTTGCGAGAAGGGTATCGCTGAGCAGAATCCGGCGCGTGCCAGCCAAGCCGGTGAGAGCGGCATTGGCGGCCTTGGTGCGGCGACTCAAGTCGAAGACGTAAACTGCGCGAACCCGCTTCCCGGCAGAGTTAGCCAGATGCAACAGGCGATCGCTCAGATCCTTCCATTCCTCCCCCAGCGGTCGGACGCGATAGAAGATCGGCAGGAGCAGGATGGGGGCGAGGAGGGTCAGACCCAGAGTGAGCAAGATGTAGCCGAGACCGGCCCAAAGCCACCACACGTCAGGGAAGGTCCGCAGGAAGAGATTTAGGACCAGGAGAAGCGGAACCCCGAACAGGAGGGAGAGCCCGAGCCCCTTCAGTTGGTCCGTGATCCAGCCCGGAAAGGTCTGGGTGGAGATCTGAAACCGGTGGGGAAGTTGGAAGCCGCCATAGAAGTCCAAAGGCAGTATGACCAGCCACCAGGGAGCGGCGATCACGGCCGCCTCTAGCAGGACGAGCAGGGCCACCGTCGGCCACTCGGTAAGGGTCCAGCCTGGAATGAGGCGGGAGGCAGAGAGCAGCATGGAGAGCCGCTCGCGGGTGCGCAGGCTGAGGCCGCTCACGACCCAGAGGACGAGGTAGAGCAACCCCAAACCAGATTCGAGGAAACTGAAGCGTCTCTGGATTCGGGCGTACTCCCGAGCAGAGCGCTGCCGTTCCGGGTCCACTCTGGTGGGCTGCTCACCCATGCTCGCCATTCTAACCCGGTTGCCGGTCCAGTTACTGCTCAGAGTGGGGCGCCGAGGAAATGCCAGCAGGCGGCCAGTATGATCCCGAACTGGGCCAGGTGGTAGGTGAGGATGACTCGCAGCCTGGCATTGCGAAGTGGTCCGACGAATCGATTCCAGGCAAGTTGCCCGTCCGAGGCAAAAAACAAGGCCGCTCCCGCACTCGCAACCAAGGCGGGCAGAATCCGCCACTCGATCCGGCTGAGCGTGACGAGGGCCGACAGGAGCATCACGGCGATCACCAGGCTGTAGGCGAACACCGGCGTCACGAGGCCCCGACTGCCTGATCGAATGAGGCCCGCCCGAACCCGCACGAACAGCCAGGCGGCGGCGAGGAACACTACGATGACCAAGGGAAAAATGAGCAGGTTGACTGGAAAGGGCTCCTGGTTGAAGCCAATAATGTAGAACAGATGCGCGACCAGGAAGGAAATCAGGCCACCCATGAACCGTTCGTGTGGGAGCATCAGCAAGATGTCGCCTGTGAGAGAGAAGACCAGAGCAAACTCGAACCAAACCAAGGAGGGCGTGAGCCCGACGCGTGCCAGAAGCCAAGCGAGCAGAAACAGAATCGTGCCCGGTTTGGCGACGTATTCGAGCCGGTTCATGCCCCGGGCAACCGCGACCCAGTCGATAACAGCAAATACGGCCGAGATCAGGAGCAAGATGGCCATGTGGTTTTCCCTCCGCAGGAGGCGCGGGACGTCTTGTCAGCCTACCTTTTCCGGACCCCCGTGATTGTATAGGAAGCTGGGGAACAGTGTGCACCCTGAGAGAGTGCCGAGGGCGGTCCAATGCCAACGGAGATGGAATGGACCCAGAAGGGCGGACCACGGCGCGCCCATTTCCGTGACCGTCTTCTGAGTAGCTGGGCGCGCGAGGGTTTCGGGGACACGGCTTGGAGAGGTTGCCTCCCGAACTCCCGCATCGGTCCCTTCGATCGCTTGCCAGCGAGGTACCCAATTGCTCAAGCTCGCCCGCAGAAACGAGGGAACGCGAGCCGCGTCGCTCGGGAGGACGTGACTGGTGGACGCAGGCTCAAACTGAGCCCGCCAGCCCGAGTTCCGAGGCAATGGTACGCATAGCCTCAATCACGTTCCCGACATGCTCCCACAGTTCAACCTCGATTTCTTGGGCGCCGCGTTCAATGTCGGAGCGATTGACTCCTGCCGCGAAGGCGCGGTCCTTCCATTTCTTTCTTACCGAGGAAACGGTGAGGTCGGAGAGGGAACGAGAGGGCCGCACGAGGGCTACCGCGGTGACCAGCCCGGTCACCTCGTCGCACGCGAACAGGGTGTGTTCCAAACGTGTTGTGCGCGGCACGCCGGTGTGCTCTGCATGGCTTTGGATTGAGTGAATGATGGTCTCGGGAACCCCCCTTTCGCGCAGAATGGGAACCCCGTCCTGGGGGTGGCGGTCAAGGTTTGGGTGGATCTCCCAATCGAAGTCATGTAAGAGTCCCACCACTCCCCATAGCTCCTCATCTTCCCCGCACCGGCGGGCGTAGAAGCGCATCGCCGCCTCCACGGCCAGCATGTGCCGGACCAGGTTCTCGTTCTGGACGAACTCGCGAACCAGGGTTAGGGCTTCCTCTCGCGTCACGCTTGTCCTCCCAATGAGAGTTGGGTCGGGCTCGGGAAAATGGGCTGGAAGGGGCCGAGGACCGGTTGAGGCCGGAACACATTCACATCCAGAACTGCCACGGCCGAGGCGGGGACCTCACGCGCCGACCAGAACAGATAAGAAAGGGCCCGGTATTGGCGTCGATCGGCCGAAACCCCCAAGGCCCGAATCCCCATCCCTTCGCAAGTATAGATCACGCGGGGCAGGTGAAAGTCCTGCGTGACGAGGATCGCCTGCTGTACTCCGAAGACGTAACGGGCCCGGTAGCACGTGTCGTAAGAGCGGCTGCCCGCGAAGTCGAGGACCAGATCGTCGCTGGGGACACCGAGGTGGAGGGCGTACTGCCGCATTGACTCGGGCTCGTTATGGCTCGGAGTGCGATTGTCGCCGCTGAGGAGGATTTTCCTGACCAAGCCCTCCTGGTACAGATCGACCGCTGTGGCGACCCGGTCGGCAAGGAGTTGAGTGGGAGTCCCATCCCGTCGCAGCCCGGCCCCAAATACGATCGCGACGGGCGCCGAGGGTATGGTCTCCCCGAGGCGGTAGATTCGCGCTTGGGTTCTGACCCGCAGATAGAACCAGGGGGCCAGGAGGGCTACCACGCCCGCGCCGAGCAGGGCCGAAAACACTCCAACCACGGAACTGCGGTATCGTCTTTTCATTCGCGGAGATTTCGCTAGCCCTCTATGAGGCTCGGGAGGTCCCCGATTGCCCTTCGGATCGGTATGCAATTTCCGCTTTCGTGGGGTGGGATTCTCCCCGGCGACTGCTGGACATCCTGCGCATTCTAACATCGCCCCAGACCCTGCGGGGCAGCTCAGCCTCTCGGAGGCCAACCCCGCTAGGAAGGGACGGTGGAGAACGGAGACGATGATGTATCGCCGGGTGGTTGGACACTTGGGATAGAATACCAATCTGGGGAAGGACAAGACACGGTATCCTGGTGACCTTCCTTACGCCGAAGGTTGTGCCAGCCCGGCCTGAAGGCATGGGCCTGCGGGCGAGATTGGATCCCAACCAAGGCCAAGCGAGGCAATGAAGAATCTGCTGCGCGTGAGCCTCCTTGATGGGTCGTGAGAACAGCGAGGTTCATGGCCTCCGGGGAATCCTGAACTGGAAGACATGATTCGCGATGCTCGTTTCCCTCGTTTTTGGTTCGGGTTGGCTCAAGGAGCAGGTTGCCCCGGGCCTGCTGGGCAGCAAAGAACTTCCCAACCTGAGTGAGAGTTCTTCTATCGCACCGAGAGAACCGAGGAGGAATTGCATGACCGGACGGGTGGTTGCCTTCGGCGAGATCATGCTGCGGCTTAAGTCCCCCGGCTTTGAGCGGCTACTCCAAACGCCGAGCTTTGAGGCCACTTTTGGGGGTGGCGAGGCCAATGTGGCCGTCTCGCTTGCGTGCTTTGGTTTGGAAGTGGCGTATGTTACCGTACTGCCCGCCAACCCAATTGCAGATGCCTGCCTCACGTTTCTGAGAGGCATGGGGGTCGACACTTCCCTCGTCGTTCGCCGCGGCGATCGAATGGGGATCTATTATCTTGAGGCAGGAGCGGATCAGCGCCCCTCCCAGGTGATCTACGACCGGGCGCACTCCTCGCTGATGGATAGTTCCCCGGAGATCCTCGAGTGGGACCGCATTTTTGATGGCGCCTCGTGGTTCCACCTAACGGGGATCACACCGGCTCTGAGCGCAAACACCGCCGAGATGTCGCTGGCAGCCGTCCGCTCTGCGAAGCAACGGGGGCTGACCGTGTCCTGCGACTACAACTATCGCAAGAACCTGTGGAAGTACGGGAAACAGGCTCCCGAGGTCATGAGGGAGATCGTCCGCTATGTTGATCTGGGCTTGGCGAATGAGGAAGATTGCCAGAAAGCCCTCGGCCTCGCCCTGAAGGGGGGAGCTTCGGACAGCGCCATCGAGCAAGGGGAAATTGACCGCGCGGCCTACCAAAGCTTATGCGAGAGAGTCCTGGAGAGCTTTCCCAACCTCACGCGCCAAGCCATCACCTTGCGCGAAAGCCACAGCGCGAGCAGCAATGGTTGGTCAGGTTGCCTCCACAACCGGAGCCAATTCCTCTTGAGCACCCGCTACGCAATCTCGGATATCGTCGACCGGGTGGGGTCCGGCGACGCCTTCGCAGCAGGCCTAATCTATGGATACCAAACCGGGATGAGTGATCAGGCGGCGCTTGATTTCGCCAGCGCGTCCTCCTGTTTGAAGCACTCCATCCTGGGCGATTTCAATCGGATCTCGGTGGAGGAGGTGAAAAGGCTGATGCGAGGCGAGGCCTCGGGGCGAGTTCAGCGCTGATGCGGCGGGCCGCGGGCAGGGAGGGGCGCGCCAGCCCTCGAAACGAAGGGTAGCTCCGGGGGTTTGCGGCTCTCCCTGCGCTGACTCAGCGGGCAGATGCCTGCTTTGGAAAGATTTCATGCCAGAAGACATTGTCCAGCCCCCGGGGGCTGGCCGTTGATTCTTTGGGAGAGCCTACGGACAAACGAAAAGGGACCTACTTGTCCGGTCAGTGCCGAAGCGGGGAGTTGAACCCCGACGGCCTTGCGGCCACTGCGCCCTGAACGCAGCGCGTCTGCCATTTCCGCCACTTCGGCAACGAGTTCACACATTCTACCTGTTTTCGCTGGCTTGTCAAAACTCTGAAGGGATGAGCGGCTTGGCCTCTCCTTCATCACAGAGTTGCGGCCCGGTCCATTCCAGGTAGGCTCCGCCCGGTCCGTACGGGAGGTCCACTCAGCCCCTCGTGGGTTCACCCTGTGCGGGGAGGGAGGCGCCATGTATAATGCGACATTGCCCACAGGTCGTCTCTTCCATGGAAAAGTCCGAGTTTTCCCTTGAGGGGGAGTTTCGTTATGACCGGACGGGACCGGTGCGTTGGATTGCATCTCATGCGATCCGCTATCCGATTTTTCCCCTGCTGATGATCCTGGCTGCCATTGGAAACAACACCGCCTTCAGCTACGTGCAGATCCTCATTGGCCGGGCCTTCGACCTGATCACCCGCACGAATTGGACTCACCTGCAGTTGATCCTGGCAGCGCTGGCCGTTCTGGGCGCCGCTGCCTCGCAGGGGCTGACCGGCCTGGTGCGCAACTACTCCGGTGAGTTTCTGGCGCAGCGCATCGAACGTGACGCGCGGCACGAGCTGTACGTTAGCCTCCTGGGCAAAAGCCAGACCTTCCACGGGCGCCAGCGGATCGGCGACATCATGGCTCGCGCCACCAATGATGTGCACACCCTCAATCTAATGTTTAGCCCGGGGATGATGCTGATCACCGACACGATCATGAACGTCATCATCCCCGTCCTCCTGATCGGCACGATTAATCCGCGTCTGCTCCTGCTGCCCTTGATCTTCGTAGTGCTTCTGGTAGTAACCCTGGTTGACTACAACCGACGCCTGAGCCCTGTCACGGTTGGGATGCGCGAACAGTTTGGGGTGGTGAACGCGGGCTTGGCGGAGGCCATCGCTGGCATCGAGGTCGTCAAGGCCAATGTCCAGGAGCACTTCGAGGGGAACAAGTTCACCCACAACGCTCGCATCTTCCGTGACTACTATGTCAAGCAAGGGGAAGTGGAGGCAACTTACTTCCCCATGCTCGCCTTCAGCATCTGCTGGGCGGCCGGCTTCTTCCATGCCTTGCTGGTCTGGCGGTCAGGCCTGATCACTCTGGGGGAGGTCGTGTCCTTCGTGGGTTTGATGGGCGGGTTGCGCTTCCCGACTTCGATTTCCCTCTTCTCCTTCGACCTGGTTCAGCTGGGGATCGCCAGCGCGAAGCGGATCCTCGAGATGATCAATGCCAAATCTGACCTGGATCGGAACGAGCAAGGCCACTCGGCGCCCATGCGCGGCGAGGTCGAGTTTCGTCGGGTGTCTTTCGGCTACGACGGCCAGCCGGTCCTGAGAGGGGTGAGCTTCTCCGCGCACGCGGGAGAGACCATCGCCATTGTCGGCCAGACAGGATCGGGCAAGACGACCCTCACGCGGCTGATCAACCGCATCTTCGACGTCGCTGGAGGTAGCGTTTGTGTCGACGGCGTGGACGTGCGCGAGTGGACCCTGGAATCTCTGCGCTCGCAGATTTCCACGATCGAGCAGGACATCTTCCTTTTCTCACGCACCATCGCTGAGAACATCGCTTTCGGTAGAGCGCAGGCGACGCGGGAGGAAATCGAGCGTGCGGCCAGAGAGGCTCAGGCGCATGAGTTCATCATGAGCTTCGCAGACGGTTACGACACGGTCATTGGCGAGCGCGGCGTGACCCTCTCGGGGGGACAGCGTCAGCGCCTGGCGATCGCGCGAGCCTTTCTCACGGATCCTCGGATCCTGATTCTCGACGACAGCACCAGCGCGATCGACAGCGCCACGGAGGACCTGATCCAGCGGGCCATGCGCCGGATCAGCCAGGAGCGAACGACCTTCCTGATTACTCACCGGCTAAGTCAGATACGGTGGGCGGACCGGATCCTGGTCCTGCGCCGGGGCCAGTTGGCCGACCTGGGGACGCATGAGGACCTAATGGCGCGCAGCGTCGATTATCGCAAGATCTTCTCCCGGTATGAGTAGGTTCTGACAGATCGCTTGAGGGGAACGAAACGATGGGTTTTATTCTCGACGGACTGGAATCTGAGCCCTACGACCGCAATTACCGAGATCGGGATCTGCTGGCTCGGATCATCGCCTACTTCCAGCCCTATACCCTCCAGGTGGCCATCATTGCGCTCGTGATCGCGCTCAACTCCATCGCGGGCTCCGGCGGCCCGATTGTCATTTCCCAGACCCTTGACGTGGTGGCACGGAATCCCAGCACCCGCGAGATGCTTCTCTTGGCCGGGGCCGTCCTGGGGCTGGGCCTTTTGGGCTGGGTCATGAATTTCATCCAGCAATGGGTCTCGGCGCGCGTCGTCGGAAACGTCGTCCTCAGGCTGCGGGAAGACGTCTTCAACGCTACAATCCGGCATGATCTGTCCTTCTTCGAAGAGCATGCCTCCGGGAAGATTGTCAGCCGCGTCACCTCGGACACCCAGGACTTCTCTGATGTGGTCTCGCTGGTGGTGAGTCTCATCAGCCAGGTGCTCCTGGTTGCATTGCTGACCGTTTGGCTCCTCCATGTTAGCTGGAAGCTCGCTCTCCTGCTGGTCGCCATGGCACCAATCGCGGCGGCGATTGCCTTGGGATTCCGACGGATCGCGCGGCAGGTAACCCAGCACGCGCGGCGCGTGACGGCCAAGATCAATGCCCAGATTCAGGAATCCGTGAGCGGGATCATGGTCGCCAAGGCTTACCGCCAGGAGCGCGCTATCTACAACACCTTCGAGACCAACAACCGCCAGGCGTATCAGGTGGGCGTGCGGAGAGGCATCACGCTCGACACGATCTTCCCGATCATGGGATTGACCTCCGGCTTGGGGATTGCTCTGCTGGTCTATGCGGGCGGTCTTTCCGTCCGTACCGGCGCAGTCACGCCGGGGGATTGGTATCTCTTCATGCAAGCGGTGGGTTTCTATCTTTTCCCGATGATGAGCATTGCTTCCTTCTGGAGCCAGTTTCAGGACGGGCTGTCGGCCTCGGAGCGTGTCTTCGCGTTGATCGACACGGAACCCAAGGTGAGCCAGGTCGCCTCGGAACCCGTAGACCGGGTCGAAGGGAGGATCGAGTTCCGTCATCTTGGCTTCACCTACACCGGAAGGGAGATTGTCCTCCCGGACTACTCCCTCGAGATTCGGCCGCAAGAGACTATCGCCCTCGTAGGCCATACGGGGGCAGGAAAGAGCAGCGTGGCCAACCTGATCCTGCGCTTCTATGAATTTCAGTCGGGGCAGCTCCTGATCGATGGCCGCGATATCCGCCGGCTGGATCTTGACCAATACCGCTCCCACGTAGGCTTGGTTCCGCAGGACCCGTTCCTTTTCTCAGGCACAGTGCAGGAAAACATCCGCTATGGAAAGCCCCAGGTGACTCGGGACGAGGTGATCCAGGCAGCGATGCACATCAGCACAGGGGACTGGATTGAAGACCTGCCGCAGGGTCTGGACACCGATGTGGGCGAGCGGGGTTCGAACCTTTCGATGGGGCAGAGGCAGCTGGTGGCGCTGGCGCGCGTGCTTCTCAAGAATCCGGCGATTCTAATCCTGGACGAAGCCACCGCGAGCGTCGATCCATTCACCGAGTCGCAGATTCAAGAAGGGTTGAGCAGGGTGATGCGCCACCGGACCTCGATTGTGATCGCCCACCGTCTCTCGACGGTTAGACACGCGGACCGCATTGTGGTGATGGATCGGGGGCGAATCGTGGCGATGGGGACCCACGAAATGCTCATGGCCCAGGGCGGGCTGTATGCCGAACTGTATAACACCTATTTCCGCCACCAGTCGTTGGCCTCCATCAATGCTCCCTCATGGCTCACCCAAGGGACCTGATACTCAGTCGGCGTATTGCCTCCATGGAGACGGGTTGCTAGGTGACGGTGATCGTTACAGAATTGTGGCGTAGTTCCATAGAAGTTGTCAGTATTCGTTATATGGATGTTGTGGTTGTAGATCCAAGAATAGCCCCCTCGGGGCATGGAGTCTGAGGGGGCGGGTAAGGTCTGCCAAGGTCAGGGGCCTACCCGGTCTGAAATTGGCTATACATGAATCAGCCCGGCGAGGCGCGCGGCCTAGCTCGAGGCCGGTTGACATCCGCTTCGCACCCTTGCCAACCCCATTAGACGTGTTCATAATCTCAGATATTCTCTGACATATGTGAGCCATCTTCTCACACGTGCCGGAGTCAGTCTGGCAGATGAAAGGCTACTCATAGTGCTCGAACCGATACTTGGATCAACAAGCGCTGAAAGGGTCCTTGTCTACATTCTTACGAGGGGGCAGGGTTACACGCGCGAGATCGCAAGGTTCTTCAAGTCAGATCCCGATTCCATCCCGAAGCAGCTCGTGAAACTCGAAGCGGGCGGGGTATTGACAACCAAACAGGTCGGCAGAACTCTACTCTACGAGTTCAATCCCCGATACCCCTTTCGGCAAGAGTTGCAGCGCTACTCAGCCGAGTCGGATTCTTCTTCGGAGGAAGTCGCCAGGGAAGATATGACCTTCTGCAAGCCTGGAAGATGGGGCAAGGTGGACGGGCAAGTGAACGCCGAGAAACCCGAGGGAATTTTCAGGAAAGGAACCGCCCAATTGTAGCGAAATGAGCACTGCGACGTGGTGTACGTTTGGCTCCAAGGCGTTCGGCGCTTGTGCTGTGCTCTCAACTAGGCTGCCGATGGAGCTTGGGGTATATGGAGCATGGAGCAAGCCGGTCCTGGCGCATTCGGTTTGAATCAGCGTCGATTTGGGATCCGTTGAAGTGCTTTGATTGCACGCCTTTTCCAGGCTCATGGGTTCACTCAACTCATCAGTCATTAGGTTTCGTTACCCGAATTCCCTTCATTCCTCGACCCTTACAAGCGCATGAGAAACGCCCGAATAACCATCGAGCCTGCCACGCTCAATCGATGATAGCGCGGAGTTCTAGCCAGGCAAACTGCGCCTCACACGACCAGAGCCAGCATAGAGCCATAGAAAGTGTGAATCCTGGCGCCCACGCATGCGACCCAGCGGCAATTGTTGGTGGGTTGGGGCCAAGACCGTCTACCACCCCGGTCGCGAATCCACTTCCTGCCTTGCGGCAGCACAAATCGGCTGTGTTCTTGCGCCCGGAGGCAAAGCCGGTCAGGCTGCGTGCAGGGCTCTCGGTTCCGGTATGTGTTATGGTCCGGCCTGGAAAGAGTGTGTCCAATACAAGAGCTATTGTGGCGTTCGGAAGTGACCAATACTATTCACAGGCCATGCAGGTACGTTGGCGGTGGTTCCTTTCCCGGTGAGTCAGCAACGACACCAATTCCAACGAAAGCCTGAGGATGAGACGGTCACAAACGGGATACGAGGACGCGCTCCAGTCTCGGAGCGCGTCCTCGTCGATCTGCTGAGGCGGGGCAGCCTGTTTTCGCCGCGCGCGAGTCATACCCACGCATTTCTCTATGTGGAGGCTCCGCTACCTTGGAGGAGGGTCCGAGTTGAGGGATGCCTTCATCCACTCGACTTGGCCGGCAGATACTCCACCAGGCGGTGAGCCATCTTGCTCACCGTCATCGAGTGGAGCCAGATCCGCCCAGGGCCCTTCAGCGTGGCCAGGAATACCCCCTCTCCTCCGAGCAGAATGTTGGTCATTCCCTTGATCATCTCGATATCGAAAGCCACCGTCGCTTCAAACATGGCCACGTGGCCGGGTTCGACTTTCATGACCTCGCCCGATTTCAGATGGTACTCAACGGCGTCCCCATCCAGCTCGCCGAATGCGATCCCGGGTCCGGTCAGCTTCTGAAGGATGAAACCCTCTCCACCAAAGAAACCCGCCCCCAGCTTCCGGGTGAAGAAAACGTCCAGAGTGACACTCTTCTCCGCGCACAGAAACGCGTGCTTGTGCATCACAATGGACTGCCCGGCGTCCAGTTCCACCGGCAGGATCTTGCCGGGGAAATCGGTGCTGAATGCGGCTTGGCCGGGTTCGCCCGAGGCCGCGAAATTGATGATGAAGGCAGTCGCCCCGGACGCGGCCCGCTTGAGCATCCCGCCCAGTCCTCCCCCTGAACTGGTGTTCATGCTGGCCGAGGCGGTCATCCAAGACATGGCACCTGCATCGGTGTAGACCTGCTGGCCGGGCTGCAAATCCACGGCCAATGTCTGCTGCACAGTCCCCAAGATGTGGTAGTTAATCCCACTCCTGGACTTTCCACTTACCTCGGCTACGGTGGGGATATCTGGAATGGTCATCGATTGGTCTCCGTCTATCTTGCAAAGAAGTGTGTCCCCGATGGGCTGGTGGCAGCGCCTGGATGTCCGTCGGATGGGCCCTGCCCCGAGTGCTCTGACCCATCCGCGCCGCAGAGGCGTCTGCTGGGTTCGGGTGAGATTTCCGCTCCCTTTCGCCGCCCCATGGCCCAGTGGGACCTGCCCTCCAGGCAATCTCAGGCACAACCCGCTCGTGCCCAGGCCCCCGGCCCACTATGGTCTAATAATAATGGAAAGACGAACGTGCCACCACCGATCAATGCCCTCCGGATCTGCCAATCCGCCGTGGCTCAACCTGCCGTTTTGTAGAGCCGCTCTCGCATGCCAGGACGGGTTATTTGTATCTGTTGGGTGACTCGGGGACAGGATTGCCGTGATATTGAAAGTCGGTCCACTTCTCAGCAAGGAGCCGCTCGAATGAGGTCACGAGCAGAGATCACGGATGAGACCATTCGGAAGAAGGTCGCATCGGGAAGGCAATACACCGCCTTCCTCTACAAAACCGGGCCACACAGAGATCTGCCGCCCGCCGAGGCCGATCGGCTGCAAATGGAGCACCTGCGCCACCTGTTCTGGTTGCGGGCGGAGGGAAAGCTGCTCCTCAACGGGCCCGTGACGGACGAAGGGAGCTTGCGGGGCATAGGGATCTTCGCGGCCACGGACGAGGATGAGGTTCGGCAACTGCTGGAGGAAGACCCGGCGGTCAAGGCCGGCCGCTTGATCTACGAGATCCACCCCTGGTTTGGAATCCCGGGTGATGGGTTACCCCGCTGAGCTTCTTGGAGGGGATGAGTGAGTCTCCTCAGACGAGAGCCCGGGGATGACGAGGGAATAGACCGAAATGCCCGGATGGAAAGATAGCTGACTTCCAGATGAAAGGCACCCGGGCCGCAGGGACTGCGAGCGCGAAGCTTGCCCAGGGGATGCTTGTGCGTCCGCCTGGCGGAGAGGAGGGTGTCGAGCGGAGAACCCTAAGTCGCGCGATTGGTGTTGTAACAGGAGACAAGGTGGCGTTCGTTGCACATGCGTTCGGAGTGGAAACTCGGCTAGCGCGACACCATTCCAGGAAGGCAACCCTCTTCGAGGAGGTAGGGTGCCATGGAAAAGAACACTTTCACGGTCTACGGCTACCGTTGGGTTGTGCTTGTGGCCTTTGCGGCGGTGGTCGCCGTCACTCAGATGCTGTGGATTACCTTTGCATCCATAACCGTTGACGCGGGGAAATTCTACGGCGTCTCCGACCTGAGCATCGGCCTTCTCTCCATGAGCTTCATGATTGTCTTCATCATCATGTCGATCCCTGCCTCCTGGGCCATTGACACCTACGGGATTCGTGTCGGCGTGGGGATCGGCGCCGCCTTCACAGCCATCTTTGGCCTGCTCCGGGGTCTGGTTGCGCCTTCCTACACCTGGGTGTTGGTCGCCCAGATCGGGATTGCTATCGGCCAGCCCTTTGTCCTTAATGCCCAGACCAAAGTGGTCGCACGCTGGTTTCCCGTGAGCGATCGGGCGACGATCGTGGGGTTCACCTCCCTGGCGTTGTTCCTCGGTATTGTCGTTGGGATGGTCGTCACGCCCTTGTTGGCGCTTCGCTCAGGAATCGCGGGAATGCTGCTCACCTACGGCATCATCTCCGTGATTTCCGGTGTCCTGTTCTTTGCCCTGGTGCGAGAACGGCCGGCGACGCCGCCTTGTCCTCCCGAGCAGGAGGCTCGTTCTCTCATGTTTGACGGGCTTCGCCAAATGGTGACCAACCCGGACTTCCAGGTGATGATGGTCATCTTCTTCGTGGCTTTGGGTTTGTTCAATGCGGTTTCTACCTGGATTGAGGATATTGTCAAACCTCGGGGCCTTGACGCGACCCAAGCCGGGATCATCGGGGCCTTGATGGTCGTGGGAGGCATCGTCGGCGCAGTGATCCTGCCCTCTCTTTCGGATCACTACCACAGGAGGGTTCCCTTCATCGTGGTCGCCCTGATCGGCGGGACCCTGGGCCTGGCCGGTCTCACCTTCTTTGGGAGCTACGCTCTCCTGATCGCGTCGGCCCTGTTCTTGGGATTTTTCTTGCTCAGCGCGGCCCCGATTGGATTCCAGTACGGGGCCGAGGTCACGCTGCCCGCCCCGGAGGGGACCTCCTACGGCATGCTGATCTTGATGGGGCAGATCTCGGGCATCGCTTTTATTTTCGCAATGGACAGCTTCCGGACTCCAACCACCGGCGCGATGACCCCCTCTCTGATCGCCCTGATCGTGCTCATGGCCGCTAGCATCTTCTTGAGCTTGCGATTACAGGAGCCACGGAGCCTGGTGCAAGCCAGCGGAGGCGCTCGCTGAACCGGCTCTTCGGCTGGGGGACCGAGCCGCAGAGACCCGGAATTCCAGCGAGACATCGGTAGGAGGCCGCCAGAAGAGGGCGCATTCGCGAATTGAGTTACAACTTCTGAGAAAAGAGTCACCGCGAAGCCCTGGCTTGGCCAGGGCTTCGCCCATGATGCCTGGGGTCTAACCCGCTCACCCGGTGCAGGTGATTGACTGCAGGCTAGGGCCGGACCCCGATCGGTTCACCTTGCGACCTCTTCATTCCGGGGAAACAACTTGTAGAGGTGCTCCACCCGCTAACCTTGTGCGTCCGCAACTGGTGCGTGTGGAAGAGGCCACCTCGAAGGTGGATCCGGAAGGGAATAGGGACACCCTCCTGGGCGGCTTTCGGGAACAGAATCGACAACACTGTTTATAATCGATTGCGTTCGTCGGCCCGAGAGAGGCTGAGCCATTCGAGCGACCCACCCTACCTGATGCCACTGGCGCGTAGAATTCTCCTTTTCGATCTCGACGGGGTTTTGATTACTCTCGGGGGCTACCAACGGGCCCTGCAGGCGACCGTGAATCACTTTAGTCGCCTGATGGGGCTTGGAGATCTGGCCCCGGATGAGGACGCGATTGAATCTCTGGAGATCAACGGTTTGACGTCCGAGTGGGACTCATCGGCCATTTGCTTGGCGGTCCTCGTGACCGATCTGTGGCGCCGTGATCCTCAGCTGCGCCTGCCCGGAACTTGGGAGGGCATTCTGTCGGCCATTCGCGATCGAGCCGCTGGCGTCCTTCCTCAACCTGACTATGCCGACTGGGGCGAGAGGATTTCGGCCGCGAGGCTCCCCGGGACCCCTCCGCCCCGTGTGGCGCTCGCTCTCCTTCTCGCCGCGACGCAACGCGGAGATGCCGAGGGACGCAGGCAGGAGCTGGCGAGGGCACTGGAGATTCTCCTTGGGCAGACGCGCGACTTCCGTAGCTCCGTGACGATGCGCGTCTTCCAACACTTCACCCTGGGATCCGAGGGTTTCCGCTTGACCTACGCCGAAGAACCCTCTTTTGAAACGACCTCCTTTCTCTGGGAAAGCGACGGTCCCACTCTCTCGGCCGAGGAGACCCAGGATCTCGTGAGCTGCACGAGCAACGGGGAGACACGTGCCGCCGTTTTCACCCTGCGACTGACCAAGCCCGTCATGCCATCCGCCGTAGGGGGCGAGTATGCGCCCGAGGCGGAGGTCACCCTGGAGCGGGTCGGGCTGGCCCATTGGCCTGTTGTTGGCTTCGGCCAGCTTCGCTGGCTGGCCGGCGAACGCCACGTCTATTCCGACGCCTACCTGAAGCCCTCTCCGGTCCATGCCCTGGCGGCGATGGCCAGAACGCTCGGGGCGATGGACGAGGACGCCCTGCTGTCTGCCTGCCGACTCTTCGAGGAAGATCGACTGACCGGCGCCTTGACTTCCTTCCAAGAAGGAGAGATTGATCTGCACGTCTTTGAGGACTCTCCGTCCAGCCTGCGCGGAGTAGAGCAGGCCGTAGACCTGCTGAGGGGACACGGGGCGGAAGTCGCCCTCCACCCCTGGGGGATCGGGAGCACTCCGCAGCGCAGCAAAGTCCTGCAGGGCTTGGGTTACCCGGTTTTTGGGAACGTTGGTCAGGCTCTCATGGAAGCAGGGATTCTCACCCATGCGATGGCATAACCCGGGGCCGCAGTGCGAAGCGCAGGAATAACCACCGTGGGCTCCCCAACCTTCACCTTCTTCTGATGCTCAACGAGAACGCAACCCAACCTGCTCCCTTGGACCACGCAGCCCCCCATGCCGCCTCGGTGGAGGAAATTGCCGACCAGCTTGACACACGGCTGCACCGAGGACTGACCGGCGAAGAAGCGAGGGCTCGCTTGGCTCGTCTTGGCCCCAATGAACTGGTCGAACTTCCGAGAGCTGGCTGGATCCGTCTGTTGCTTGGCCAATTCAACAATTTCCTGGTGATTTTGCTGTTGGTCGCCGCTGTCGTTTCCCTTCTCCTGGGAGAGGTTCTGGATGCCCTGGCGATCATTGCGATTGTGATCCTCAACGCCCTGCTGGGAGTATTGCAAGAATCCAGGGCAGAGCGCGCCCTGGCGGCACTCCAGAAGCTGGCCGTTCCGAATGCCCAGGTGATCCGGGATGGCCGTCAACAAGCGGTCCCCGCCCGCGAACTTGTGAGCGGGGATATTGTTCTCTTGGAGGCGGGCAACTACGTCCCGGCGGACATGCGCCTGATGGAGAGCGTGAATCTAAGGATTGAGGAAGCCTCGCTCACCGGGGAGTCGGTCGCGGCGGCCAAGGATGCAAGGGTGGTTCTGGACCGCGAGATTCCGCTGGGGGACCGCCGCAATAGCGCCTTCATGGGTACGCTGGTGAGTTACGGTCGCGGAATGGGACTGGTGACCGGCACCGGCATGCGCACGCAGATTGGGCTGATTGCGCAGATGATCCAATCGTATGAGGAGGAGCCCACCCCTCTGCAGATCAAGCTGGACGAGCTGGGAAAGACGCTGGGCATAGCCACCCTGGCGATCTGCGGGATCATCTTTGTGGTCGGCATCTTCCGTGACACACAATGGGGCATTGCTCTCACGCAGGGCGCCTACGCCTACCTTCGATCCGCGGAACGTGACCTGGTGAACCTCTTCATGACCGCGGTGAGCCTGGCGATTGCCGCTGTCCCGGAGGGGCTTCCGGCGGTCGTCACGATCTGCCTGGCCTTGGGAATGCAACGGATGGTGCGCAGGCACGTCCTGTTGCGCAAGTTGCCTGCGGTCGAGACCCTGGGGTCGGCAACGGTCATTTGTTCGGATAAGACCGGGACGCTCACCCAGAACGAGATGACGGTGGTCAAGGGCTGGGCTAGCGGCCGGACGTTCGAGGTCACCGGGCGCGGTTACGATCCACAAGGATCCTTCCTCGAGGCTGGTCGTCGCTTCGATCCCCGGCAGGAAGAGGGGATGCTCCTAATGCTCCTGGGCGCTCAGCTTTGCAACGATGCGCGGCTGGAGCGGAGTGGAGAGGAGCAGGGACAAACCACCTGGCGCATGGTGGGCGACCCCACGGAGGGCGCGATGGCCGTAGCGGCGGCCAAGGCCGGGCTAGAGCGCGGGGAATTGCAGCGGGCGCTGCCCAGGGTCTTGGAGATTCCCTTCGACTCTGAGCGCAAACGCATGGCTACGATTCATGAAGTCCTCTCCCCGCAGATTCTGCCGCATAGGCAGCTGCCGGATCCCATGCCTTACCTGGTATTTGTGAAAGGAGCCCCGGGGCTCGTCTTGGAGCGCTGTGACCGAGTCTGCCTCGGAGGGGAGACGCGGATCTTGGACGCGGCCATGCGCGAGGAGGTCCTGGCCGCTGCCGACCGCATGGCCCGAGACGCCCTGCGAATCCTTGGAGTGGCTTGGCGCCCGCTGAGCGGATTGCCGGCCTCCCCATCGGCCGACGAGGTAGAGAAAAACCTCATCTTCCTCGGCCTCCTGGGCATGATCGATCCGCCTCGCGAAGAGGTGGCTCAGGCCGTGCAGGTGGCGCGCGAGGCCGGCCTCAAGACAATCATGATCACGGGCGACGCCAAAGAGACCGCCCTGGCGGTGGCCCGGCAGATTGGCCTGCTCAGGCCGAAGGGTCGCGTGCTCACAGGCCTTGAGCTGGATGGCTTGAGCGACCAGGCTCTGGCAGGGATCGCCAACGAAGTAGATGCCTTTGCGCGCGTTTCGCCCATGCACAAGGTCAAGATTGTGGATGCTCTCAAGGAGCGGGGCCACGTGGTGGCGATGACCGGGGATGGGGTGAACGACGCCCCGGCTCTCAAGCGGGCGAATATCGGCATCGCCATGGGGATCACTGGGACCGACGTCTCCAGGGAAACGGCGGACATGGTTCTGACCGACGACAACTACGCGAGCATCGTGGCGGCGATCGAGGAAGGGCGAATCATCTATTCAAACATTCGCAAGTTTGTGTTCTACCTGATCTCGTGCAATGTGGGGGAGATCCTGATCGTCTTCCTTTCGATGTTGGCTGGCCTGCCGCTGCCTCTGACCCCAATCCAGCTGCTCTGGCTGAATCTCGTAACCGACGGGGCTCCGGCGTTGGCTTTGGGTCTGGAAAAGGGGGATCCAGATGTCATGAAGGTTCCGCCTCGGCCACCCAAAGAGCCTGTGATTAATGGGGAGATGCAGGTGGGAGTCCTCGTCCAGGCGGTGGTGATGACGAGCGCGGTGTTGTTGGCCTTCGTGTGGGGATTGAGACGCTTTCCGGGCGATCTGGCAGCCGCCCAGACCGTGACGTTTGCCACCCTCATCATGTCCGAGCTGCTGCGAGCCTACACCGCTCGCAGTGAACGGTACAGCCTGTTCTCGATGGGTCCCTTCTCCAGCCGCTGGATGAACTATGCTTGTCTTTCCTCTTTCCTTCTCCTGATGGTCGTGATTTACGTGCCCTTCCTCGATCCCATCTTCAGCACCGTGGCACTGGGATGGCGGGAATGGTTGGTTATGGCTCCTCTCTTCCTGGCCGCCTCGGTGGCAGCTGAGATGACCAAGTTCGTCTTGCGCCGGAGGGCGGCGGCTAGGCTGCCCGCGATCTAGGCCCCGGTTCCCTTTGGAGAATGTCTGGAAGGGGTAGGCTCCGGGCGAACCTGGAGCGGCCTATTGAGAATCGTATAATATAATGACTTTTCTCGGATTTTGTGGTATCGTGGGGGCATGGGAAACCCACGAGGAGTCAAGCGAGACTTTGAGGCACTGGAGCGGCGGCGCATGCAGGCCGCTCGACTGCTCCGCAAGGGGCTGAGCCAAGCGGAAGTTGCCCGGCAAGTC